>DASYUV010000100.1:0-107131 GCA_036000865.1 Binatia bacterium
AGCGTTAGGCATCTTTGGCGACTGGCGAACTATTATGGAGACCGTTATAATATGACCCGTGATACGTTCCTTCGCCGACAGTGGAACTGAGGACATATTCAATGGTGCCGATACGCGAGCGGCACGCAGGACGTGTCCGAAATCCCTGTGGCCGAGCGCACGGCGGAGGCTTGACCAACTCAACCGTGCGCGCGACCTTCTGGAGCTTGCGGTTCCGCCTGGAAATCGGCTTGAGCGGCTACGGGGAAATCGAGTCGGCCAACACAGTATTCGAATCAATGAGCAGTATCGTGTGTGCTTTCACTGGGAGAATGGATATGCGGATCAAGTCGAAATCGCGGACTACCACTGAGCGGCGTCCACAACGTGGCAAATCGTCACAGTTTCCTGTGGTGCGGCGGCTGCCTACCAAGAGGCCCCCGACGCATCCCGGAGAGATGCTGCTCGAAGAGTTTCTCAAGCCCCTCGGAATAAGCCAGTCTGCCTTTGCGGTGCGCCTTGGGATCTCCTTTCCCCGCCTAAATGAAATTATTCGGGGTAAGCGCGGTGTCACATCTGATACAGCGCTGCGACTGGCGCACGTCCTAGGGATGTCGGCAGACTTTTGGCTTGGATTGCAGCAGGATTGGGAGCTGTGGCATGCCTTGCGGAGTAAGAAAGCCGCAGCAATCGCTCGGCTTGAGCCACTTCGTCACGTAATTTGAAACGATGCCTAACCAGCGGCTAGAGATTGCCGCTCCTCGCGTCGCGCAACTCAGCCGTCGGCGTTAGCCTCTGTCGCATGGAGTTTTCGGGTAACTTCATTCCTGGTATTATTGAACTATGAGAAGAATTTGTAAGGTCAAGGTCTTGCCAGGGTATCGGCTAGAGCTGGAATTTGACGACGGCGTATCCGGAACTGTTGACCTCTCTGAAGCGGTCGGCAAAGGTGTGTTCGCCCCGTGGCGCGACCCGCTCGTCTTTGAACAGGTTGCTATCGGTTCAGCCGGCGAGCTAGTTTGGGGCGAACAGGTTGATCTATGCCCGGATGCGCTCTACCTCAAGGTAACCGGCAAGAAACCGGAAGACATTTTCCCCGCGCTGCGCAACCTGCTCACCCATGCCTGAGATCAGCCGTTTCTTCGGCATTGTCATCAAGATGTTCTTTGACGATCACAACCCGCCGCACTTTCATGCGGAGTATGGGGGTGACGTTGCGTTAATCGATATTCGGACTCTGGCCGTGTTTTCCGGACGGCTGCCACCTCGCGTAACGGGTCTTGTGATCGAGTGGGCGACGCTTCATCAGCAGGAGCTTCTCGCCGACTGGGATAGGGCACGCGCGCGGGAGGAGCTCCAGAAAATTGCGCCGTTGGAATGAAAACAGCTAACCATTGGGTTGAGGCGGTCGCGGCAGACCGCGCCTCTCACCCAAAACGGTTAGACCCATGTTAGCAATGCGATCAGCAGTGATCCTCCTTGTGCTTCTTCTGGATGCTTTCAGCGTAGTCGGAGGGGAGAGCCGCTCTGTTCCAGCGGATGTCCGCCACCGCATTGCGAAACTACCAACGAAACTAACCGAACTTTACCGCGCCCGAGAGACGGATCTGGCCGGTAGCACGGCTAGCATGACGAAAGGCCTCGTGAGTATATCCACAGGGCTTCTTGAGGACGCGGTCATTTTGCAAACCTTCGTTACAGGCCAGAAGCCTGACGAAGTCGAAGGGAGATTCAGAGAGATCAGGAGGCGATTGCAAGAAGCGTTGACTATGAACGAAATGCAGAGGGATGGGGAGGAACCATCACCGGGATCGCCCAACAACTCATTCCAGCCGAACCGGAGTCAACAAGTCTCTCATCGTGAACTTGTCGCTGCCGTAGTTGCTTCCCAGCGGCGGAATTCGGGCGTTAGCTGAAACGAGGGACCGTCGTGGCCTTTAAGGATGAATGCAGTGCTAAATCGTTTTTTGTCGAGAGGGTAATTACCTAGGCTCAAAAGGAGGGGGGTCAGCTTATGGGACTCGGAACGATACATGCTGGCTTGGTCAGGAAGCGATCCGACATTTACCCAAAATCCAGCGTTGACTCGACAATTCGAGAACGAAACCACAAGCAAGATCTTTGAAGAAAAAGTAATAAGTCTACTTAAACGGGCGTCTGTTGCAGCCGGAGCGCGTCCCCGGCGGCGGTCGCTGAGCTTAAACGTTATACGCATGAAACAGACATACAAAGGTTCGTGTCACTGCGGTAAAGTTCAGTTCGAAGTCGACACCGATCTCGATCACGTCCGCGTTTGCGACTGTTCAATATGTCGTCGACGAGGTGCCCTGATCCATCGGGTCGAAGAAAAATGTTTTCGTCTGCTAACACCAATCGAAGAGCTGTCTTTATATCAGTGGCATACTAGGACTGCCAAAGACTATTTCTGCCCTACCTGCGGAATCTTGTCTTTCCGTCGTCCGCGTACAGCTCCACAACTGTGGGGTGTGAATGTTCGTTGTCTCGAAGGTGTCGATCTATCATCCATTCCCATCAAGTATGTGTATGGAAGCCGGCTCGATTAAGATTGGGGCGTATAACGCTAGCGTGGAGCGGACAGCAACAGGGGTTACCGTTTTCCGAACCGTCGGTAAAGACGCCGCTTACGCATAAAGTTATGTACTGGAGTAAACAAGAACAATTCGCATTTGACATCATATTACTGCTTTTGGTGGGTTTTCAGATTGCTACGGTCAGTCTTTACGCTCAGAATTCACTAAACAATGGAATATTGCTGGTAGCAATCAACGTCTTCCTTGTTGTTGCTATAGTTCCCATATGCTAAATGAGTATGGAAAATTTCAACCTATCAAAAGGCGTTTCTACAAGTTATCAAACACGAAATCATTCTTCTGGGATACTCTTAGCAATGCGTATGAGACGCATGAAAATGCATACATAACGACTGCATCAACTCGACGCGGATCAATGCGCATTAGTTTTATGGTAATTTTGCTTGTCCGCGCGGGTTACGCAAAGCGTTAGGCCGCAATGAGTGACTATATCGATTGAGGAACAGCGATACTCGGCAGTCGGCACCGACTATGATCGAGATAACCGCAAATGGTATGATTCAGCCATAAAGGCTGGGCTTGGTCGTTGAATGTTTAATAAGAGGCGGGCAAGGCCGTGAAGCTATGGGTCGGAACCAGCGGTTATAGCTACAAAGCCTGGCTGGGAAATTTTTATCCGGAGCGTCTCGCGGCAAAGGAGATGCTGCGCTTTTACGCTTCGCGTTTGCCGGCCGTCGAGATCAATAACACTTTTTATCGCTTGCCCAAAGAAAGTGTGCTTCTATCCTGGGCGGAACAGGCGCCGACAGAGTTCCGCTTTGTGCTCAAGGCACCGCAGAAAATTACTCATGTGAAACGGCTCAAAGACGCCGGAGCGGAAGTCGAGTATCTATTTCGCGTAGGAAGGGCGTTGGGTTCAAATGCAGGCGCCATACTCTTCCAGCTTCCGCCGCATCTGCGAAAAGATATCGAGCGACTAAAAAACTTCTTGTTACTTGTACCTGACGACAGCGCGGTGGCTTTTGAGTTTCGCCATCCCTCCTGGTTCGACGACGAGGTGTTCGCCTGCCTACGGGAACACAATTGCTCGCTTTGCACGGCCGAGATGGATGAGACCGAAAGTTCCAATCTGATCGCCACCGCTACCTGGGGCTATGTCCGGCTCCGGCGCGCTGAATACAGCCGCGTTGATCTAGTGAATTGGAAAGAACGCATTCTCTCGCAGCAATGGGATCATGCGTACATATTTTTTAAGCACGAGGATGAGGGCATCGGTCCGAAGCTAGCTGCGGAATTTATCGAGTTAGGCCGCGCAACATAAGCGCATTCTCGCGGCGAAATCCGTATCAAGGGAAGGAGAGACCCATGCTTATCGGCGCACATTCGGTCATCTACAGCACTAATGCGGAAGCGGACCGGGCTCAAATTGCCGAACGTCGAGGCCGGCGGTGGATACCTGATCTTCGGATTACCTCCCGCGGAAGTTGCCGTACATCCGGCCGACAAAAACGATGGGCACGAGCTCTATTTGATGTGCGATAACGTCGAGGCACTTATCGCTGAGATGAAGCAGCGCGATATCGGCTGCACCCCGGTCCAGGATGAAGGCTGGGGTTTGCTCACGCGTGTGACGCTGCCGGGCGGCGGAACGCTTGGCGTCTATCAGCCGCGGCACGCGCGGCCGGCGGGCATGGGTCCGAAATCGTCGAAGAAAGTCGCAAAACGAGCAACGAAGAGACCCATTAAGAGAAGTGGCAGAAAAACGCGCAAAAGGGGCAGAAGTCGATAACTCTCCGGCTGACGTGAGTATTTTGGATCACAGCCTCAATTGAAGGTTAACTAATGGCAAGGCAAGACAACATTTACCAATTACCGAAAGATCTTCCGATACCGATCGACGACGGAGCGTGTAACCATCTTTCTGCTATGCAGCTTCCATCGGTGCTTCTGATGTCGACCACGGGGCGAGCGGTAGATTTGGCAAAGATTTCGGGTCGCACGGTCGTTTATTGTTATCCGCGCACGGGTACGCCAG
Source organism: Binatia bacterium (assembly GCA_036000865.1). Taxonomy (GTDB): domain Bacteria; phylum Desulfobacterota; class Binatia; order UBA9968; family UBA9968; genus DP-20. Next base: position 4,567 of record DASYUV010000100.1, read on the forward strand.
ACAAAGATCCTCCTCAAGGATGGAATGAGATTCCAGGCGCTCGAGGATGCACGCCTCAATCCTGCGCCTTTCGCGACCACTATCAAGAGCTACGGATGCTTGGAGCAGAAGTCTTCGGACTCAGCACTCAGGATAGCGATTACCAAAAGGAGGCGGTTGCAAGACTTCACCTTCCCTTTCCATTACTAAGCGATGAAAAACTGATTTTCACCAAAGCTTTAAACCTTCCGACCTTTGAGGTTGAAGGTCTGACATTGATCAGGCGGTTGACGCTCGTTATCCGGGATGGATTCGTCGAGCACGTTTTCTATCCTGTATTTCCGCCGGACAAGAATGCGGATAAAGTCATCGATTGGCTGCGCAAAATCACTTAACAGCGAGTTCAACTCGGACGCTGTAGTGAGCGCCGGTTAATGCGAAGCGTTAGGTATCGTCAGGTGACCAGCCGCAGGATATAATCGGCGAATGAAGCCGAAGCGAAAGGCAAGCGCCAGTTTATCAAGTCCGTCGCCGCCTTTTCTCCGACGTGTCACGAGTCTTCCTGACAAAATGGATCCGTCTCGATACCCCTTCAACATCAGAGCCTTCTCTCGCGGGGTCGACATCGAGTTCCGCAGCAACGTTACCTTTTTCGTTGGCGAGAACGGAAGCGGGAAGTCAACGCTTCTTGAGGCAATCGCAGAGTGCTGTGGATTCAATCCCGAGGGCGGAAACCGTGATCATTACTTCGCGACCTTCGGCGATCGCTCTGACCTGGGAAAGGCTCTTCGGCTCTCGTGGATGCCGAAGGTGACAGAAGGTTTCTTCTTGCGCGCCGAGAGTTTCTATAACTTCGCCACCTACATCGAGCAGGTTTCGAGCCTGCGGGCGTACGGTGGCAAGTCGCTCCACGAGCAATCCCATGGTGAGTCTTTCTTGTCGCTCTTCGTCAACCGTTTCGAACAGGGCATCTACATACTCGACGAGCCGGAGGCAGCGCTCTCGCCGCAACGGCAACTGACCTTTCTCAAGATCATCCACGATCTCGAGAAGCCCGGCCATGCTCAGTTCCTTATCTCCACCCACTCGCCCATCATCCTCAGCTACCCAGGCGCTGTCCTCTTCAACCTAGACGGAGATACGATACGAGAGGTCCCTTACAGGGAAACGGAGCACTACCTGGTGACCCGGGATTTCCTCAACGCCCCGGAGCGGTACTTCAAGCATCTCTTCGACATGTCTGATGATGAGAGTGACGGTGACTAACACTAGTAACAACCCACTGATCATCAGAGTTTCATACGCGTCGCTGAAGCGACGCGTTATCAAACTCAAAAATAAGTGGTTCTCGTCACCAGAGGTGCGAAAAATTGGGCCGAGAGACCTTGACGATGTTACGAGGTTACACTGATGACGGCGACGGTCTATAGCGGCGCGCTTCGATATTTCAAGCAAAGATCCAGAGGCGTCAAGCCGCTCCGTTGGAAGCTAGCGATTGTGTGGTACTGCATTCTCGCGATCGGCGGGTTCTTCGTCGTCAACTGGATCTATCAGGTTGTTCGAAAGCCCGGCGAGCTGCTCGCCCCGATTAGCTCCTCCTTATCGAAGAGCCCCGAGTTCACATGGCAGAGCTACGGGCCATTTTTTGAGAAGCATTCTACAAGTATTCTTTCACCCGAATTTCTCGCTGCCCTCGCTCAAATCGAAGGCGCCGGGAATCCAGTCGCTCGCACGTACTGGCGCTGGCAGTGGTCATGGAACCCATTCGAAGTTTATCGTCCCGCTTCGAGCGCGCTCGGCATGTTCCAGATCACCGACGGAACGTTCGCTGAAGCGCGAAAGTATTGTATCCGAGATCATAACGTTGTGACCGATGGTCGGTGGTACGACCTACGGTCATGCTGGTTCAACAGCTTCTATACTCGGACTCTACCGAGCCATTCGAGCGAAATGACTGCAGCGTACCTCCACAAGAGCGTGGTGGATACACTGGATGCTCGTCGCAGTGCAGGGGTCAGCCTGGCACAAAAACAAAAACTGGCTGCCGTGATTCACTTGTGTGGATTGAAGGGAGGGGGGACCTTCGCCGCGCACGGCTTCCGGGTAACGCCGGGCGAACGTTGCGGGACTCATAGCCTGCGCCGGTATCTCAGCCAGATTGACCTTATGAAAAAACGCTTTGCTCGATTGCGAGAGGAGAGCGATTTATCAGAACCTGGAGGTAAGCTATCCGTCCTAGCGGCCAAGCCTGCCGGAGTAAACGTTGTCAGGGCCATTTCGGAAAAAGGGAATAAGTCCAATTATCGATACAATTGACATGCGTGCTTACCAATCCGGTTGGATCTCAACGCTGGTAAAACTCACGAGGCGCAATCGGAGCGTTAGGCGCTGACATGCAATATTGCAGGAGAGGAGTATGACCGAATCCCGTAGGAGCGTATGGGGGAGCGGCACTGCCTATGAGCCCTATGTGGGGCGCTGGAGTCGCCTCGTCGCACGAGAATTTCTGATCTGGCTCGCCATTTCTCCTTCGGCCCGGTGGTTAGATGTCGGGTGTGGGACCGGAGCCTTGAGCCAGACGATCCTCGCGCAGGCTTCTCCAGAGGAGGTGCATGGCATCGACCCCTCGGAAGGCTATCTGGCTTTGGCGCGGCAACAAGTGCGCGATCCGCGTGTCAGTTTTGAGAGAGCTGATGCTCGGCAGCTGCCCATAACGAGCGCAACTTATGATGTCACAGTGTCCGGCTTGGTGCTGAACTTTATTCCGGACCTCAATGCCGGCATCGGCGAGATGGTCCGTGTCACTAAGCTCGGCGGGACGGTTGCAGCGTATGTCTGGGACTATGCGGGCAAGATGGAACTGATGCGCTACTTTTGGGATGCCGTCGTTGCCCTCAAACCAGAGGCACGTGAGCGCGACGAAGGACGGCGATTTCCCATCTGTCAACCAGATCCACTGCGCAAACTTTTTTTGGAAGGAGGCCTGCACGAGGTTGAAGTGCGCGCCATCGACGTGCCCACGCATTTTCGCGATTTTGATGACTACTGGTCACCGTTTCTCGGTGGGCAATTTCCGGCACCCGATTACGCAATGTCGTTAAGTGAAGGGGACCGGGTGGTGCTCCGCGAGCGGATCCGAGCGACCTTGCCATTTTCCGAAGATGGGACAATCCGATTGATAGCTCGCGCTTGGGCAGTACGGGGGGCAACGAGCTGATCACTGATTTCCGCGTTGAAGGGAGGAACAAACGTGTCAGAAAAGGAACCACTTCTGTATCGCGAAGAAAAGGGAATTGCCCGGATTACTTTTAATAGACCGGGAGCCCTCAATGCCATGACCAAGGACGTGCTTCAACAACTGGCGTCCCTGCTCGACAAAATGAGAGTAAATGATGCGGTGAAAGCCGTAATCATTACCGGAACAGGGGAGGCGTTTTCGGCTGGAGCTGACATTAAGTTCCTCAATCAGGCCTTGCCTCTCGAGGTAAGGGAATTCGCTCAGATGGCTGTGTCAGTCAATCACAAGATTGAAACGCTGGGAAAAGTCGCCGTTGCTGCCATAAATGGCTATGCCCTTGGCGGTGGCCTGGAGTTAGCGGAGGCTTGCATGCTCCGCATGGCTGTTCCAGATGCCAGATTAGGACATCCTGAGGTTCGCATCGGAGCGATTGCTGGTTTTGGCGGTACAACGAGACTTCCCAGATTGATCGGGAAAGGCCGCGCTACAGAGCTTCTTGTTACGGGAAGACTCGTCACCGCGCAAGAAGCTCTACAGATAGGGCTCGTTACCAGGATCGTTGAGCCTGAGAACTTGCTCTCTGCGGCAGAAAATCTTGTCCTTGAAATTCTTTCGCAGTCGGCCGTCGCGGTACGAATGACCTGGGAAGCCATTCATCGTGGCATGAATCTGACGTTGGACGAATCAACACTTCTTGGCGCAGATTATTTCGGTTTGGTGGCCGCCACGGAAGATTTCCGAGAGGGAACCAAGTCGTTTTTAGAGAAGAGCACTCCATCCTTTAAAGGACGATAACGTAGAGAAGCCGCTCAGGCTCACGGGCTCAGTTGAATAATCCAGTTCCAAACGTTCCAGACGTTTAAACCGTCAAGCCGTTCCCGGACGATTTGACTGTGTAGCTACATTTTTCCTATAATGGAGCCACAAGGAGGGGCCTCATGATCACGGTCGGTGTTAGAGAGCTAAAGAATAAGCTAAGCCAATACCTTCGCGATGTAAAAAAGGGTAAGCCGATTACAATCACGGAACGGGGGCAATCTGTGGCAATCTTGATTCCTGCCGATATCCATCCCGACGCAAAAGTCGCCAGAGAACTAAGTCAAAAAGGAATTGGCTCATGGAAGGGGGGAAAACCTAAGGGCGCGTCCCGGCCCGTGATAGTGAAGGGCAAGCCGATTTCCAAAATTGTCCTTGAAGAACGACGGTGATCCTCTACCTGGACACAAGCTCTCTGGTTAAGCTTTACGTGTCTGAAATGGAGAGCGGTATGGTTCGGCAACTCGTTGACACGGCGGAAGTCGCCGCCTCTTCTCGCCTCGCGTACGTAGAGGCGCGAGCTGCTTTTGCGCGAAAGCGTCGAGAGTATGGCGTCACTCCTAAAGATTATCGAAATATTGTTCAGGATTTCGATCGCGACTGGGAAAGTTATTTTCTCGTCGATGTTTCCGATGCTTTGGTGAAAACAGCAGGCCATTTGGCTGAGAAACATGCGTTAAGAGGATATGATGCGATCCATCTCGCGTCGGCGGTGACTCTGCGGAGACAAGGAGATCGACCTGTCACCTTTACCTGTTTTGATACCCGTCTTTCCCTTGCCGCGCGACGCGAAGGTCTAAAGATCATATCTTAAACTATCTGTTTGTTTCCAAACAACGATTTGAACGGTTCGAACCGCGCATCGCTCATTAAGATGTGCGCGTCTACCATAATTTAATCATCCGGCGGTGCTTCCTTTCCAGCGCTCGCTCAGCTCAAGTGGTTAGATGTCGTTTAAGGATCCCTATGACAGCAACGAATATAATCTTGCTCGTTCACATCGCGCTTGGCACGGCAGGACAACGCTGTCCAGACAGGGCATCATATCGATCGGCAGAATGCTCATCCTTCGACCGACGCTGCGCAGTTTTAGACGGTTGATCCGACGTCTACAGTTTAAGCCGCAAAACCTTAAATCGCAGAATATGAAACGATCACTGGCGGCGATCCTGCTAATATCGTGGCAATCACTCACATTGGCTGGCGCGCTGGAAGCCGAGTGGCGCATTAGCAAGCATGGAGAAAGCGGCGCTGCGCCATGCTTCAATCTCCCGAATTGGGTCCTGCATGTCGCTCAGTCAGCAAAGTTTCCTGCGGAATATGACCCGAGCCATCATCTTAACCCTTATTTTCAAAGCGGCGATTTTGACGCAGACGGAAAACTCGACGCCGCCGTGCTTGTGCGGCAGAAAAGTACGGGCCGGAGCGGAATTGCCATTTTTCTTTATGGGAAAACCAAGCCTGTGGTGCTCGGTGCGGGGAGGTCCTTCGGGAATGGCGGAACAGATTTCAGTTGGATGGACAACTGGAGCGTTTACCCAAAAACCGAGGTTCGCAAGAGCCCATGGGAAGACAAACCACCTGCGCCCAAAGGAGACGCCCTTTGGGTTGCTAAATCCGAATCGGCCAGTGCTTTCATTTTCTGGGATGGTAGGAAGTATGTCTGGTATCAACAAAGCGATTAGGAGGAGGTGGGCAGTCTAACCAGCCGCGCGCTTTTGAGCTTTTCGTTAACCGCCCGGTAGTCCGTGCGATGACCACACCGTACGATCGGATCGCCATCCGATGGGCCGAGGCTACTCGGCTGACAATGCCGCGTAACATCGACAAGGATTATATTTTTGAGGAGTCCTTCAATGGCACATGCAGTTCGATCGAGGTTGACGATGTTCATAACCGTCGCCGTGCTGACGGTGTGTGGTGGCGGAGCGAACACTCAGGACGAAGTCCAGCCCACTAACGATCTGCCCAATCCAAACCAAACCATCGCGCCGTGGGGAAAACTACCGCGGGGACGATCGTGGGGAGCGCTCAGCGCGGTCGCGATCGATAAGGACGGCGAATCCGTCTGGGTTGCAGACCGGTGTGGTCCGAATCCCGATACCCCGCCTGGCGCGTCAGTGCCGAAGGTTGGCAGGGTTATAAATCTTTGCTGGAAAACTTGATCGATCACTACGAACTGAAAAAGTTATGTGATCTGGCCGGCGGAGTTAACCCGATCCTAATGACCGACTTTATTTCGAGCAGAAATTTGGATTATACGATTCTCGATATATCCGAAAACGAACTTGGCAAAGCGCCCGATCAATATAAGAAGCTGGCACAGGACATAATGGCCAATGACTTGTCTATCACCGAAAAATTCGATCTTGTTTTCAGAAAGATGCTTGCTGAACATGTCAAGGATGGAGAATTGCTCCATAGAAATGTTTATTCTCTGCTAAATCCCGACGGATTTGGGGTGCACTTTTTTCCAACGCTGTACGCGGCGCCGTTTTGCTGAACCGACTCTTACCCGAAACATTTGCGGCCGCGCTACTTGATTTTTTTGCCCCGCGCGACAAAGATCAACACGCCAAATTTCCTGCCTATTATAGTTGGTGTAGGGGACCAACCATGAAAATGGCAGAACGGTTTTCCGGAATAGGTTATGAAATCGTGGAATACAGGGGATTCTTCGGTCATGAGGGGTATTACAAAAAACTTCCATGGCTTCAGAAACTGCACAAATTTCTTTCAAGTTATTTTTTAAGGGACCCCAATCCACATTTTACCAGTTACGCATGGGTCGTCCTCAAGAAACCTAAGGAGGCAATGTCAACCAACGCACGGAGCGTGCGCGACTGATTCACTGGTTAAATATCGATCGGAGGCGTTATGCGTTTTTTTGTTTTATTGCTAGTTCTATCGTTTACAGCTTGTGCCACTCAGCCGGTGACTGTTTATCAGGCAACTGCCGTGCCGTCCGCTCGCATCCTCGCACCGCAGTTGATATCTCAAGCGCCACAAACCGGTAGCCTCATCATTAAACGCGACAGTGGTTTGATGGGTTCGGCTTGCACGGTTCGAGTTTTCATTGATGCGGTGCCGGTCGCAGATCTCGCGCCATCGGAAAAGGTCGAGCTGTTTGTCGCTCTTGGTGAACACGTTGTCGGTGCTACTTCGAACGGTATCTGTGGTGGGGGTGCTTCTGAAGCAGCGGTCGTCATACGTCCCGAGCAGCAAAAGATTTTGCGGATTGCCAGCGGTCAGAGCGGGGATATTTACCTTCAGCCGAGCGCCTTCTGAATCTGCTGGAATGAAATCAAAACAAGCGTTGGAGCCCGGCGCTCGCAAAGCTCGCACAGTTTATCCCGACGTTAGACGGTTTGCTGGTGGTGGTTCATTTCGGCCAAGATCCCTCACTTCGTTCGGGATGACAAATAGCCCAAAATGTCATTCCGAGCAGAGCGAGGAATCTTTCTCGATTTAAGATCCATGGCTGAGCAGCGTCTCCATTTAGTGGCCATCGCGCTGCTGGCAATCGCGGTTGCGCTGATCATGGCGCCGGCGGCGTATCATCGTCAGAGGGGACCGCAGGAAGTCACCAGCACCTTCATCCATCTCGCCACTCGTTTGCTTTTATGGAGCATGGTGCCGTTGGCTTTGAGTATTTGCATTGAGTTCTATCTGGTTGGACGCGTGATCGAGGACGGCGTCATCGTTCCGTTGGGTGCCGCATTCCTGTTCGCTGTCTTTGTCGGCTTGTGGTTCGTGCTGCCGCGCCTGCGAAGCTCGAACTGGACCGGTTCCAAGCGCGGGCGAACAAGCTGACGATCAGCAGTAATTAATGCAAGGAATTTTCAGACTACTATGCCGCCCAATGCCGGTGCAGCCAACGGCTGCCTTGGGTGCGATTGCCTGAGTCCGTGTGCATTGTTATGACCTTTGTTGGGCACACGCGTTGGCGATGATGCCATCATTAAATGCCGGAGCTATAACGACCCATCATGAGTTCTTCGCGCTCTGTTAGCGAGCTCCGAAGAGTAATTGAGCCGCAGCTGCGGTCCGAGGAGAAATTGATCTGGGTCGGCCAGCCCGATCCAATGCAGTTCTCCCGCGAGGTAACCCGGGCGTGCGTGTTTCAGCTCGGCCTGATCGCTCTCTTTATTGCTATTTCCGTATGGGTGATCGCGCCTCTTTCGAGGTTCGAAAGGTCGGTGCTACCTGCAGTCTTATTTGTCGGTGGCATGCTCGGTTACTTTCTGCTGGCGGCGCCGTGGCGTTATCCAAGTAGAGTCTTGCAGACGATCTACGCGGCCACGGATCAACGGGCTCTGGTGTATCAAGGCTTTGGCTGGTCGTTGTTGTGGCTGCAGGCGCTGCCGGCGCTTTACAATACGCTGTGGTCTTTTGACGCGCGCCAAATTCGAGCGCGTCGAAGGATACGGCGCTATCAAGGTCGGAGCGACCTGGTTTTTGGTGGCGAACGCCGTTATCACAACACCGGCAAAGGGCAAATCCAAGATTGGGTTCAAGTGGGCTTCTTGGGCCTTGCAAACATCGATGAGGTTGACCAATTGTTAGAAAACCACTTTGCCCATATGGATACGGAGTGGGTGTGATAAGGTCTGCGATTGGCTGCGGACATCAGGTTATATCGGAGCGAGGCTCTTGTAATCGTTGTGGCTTTGCATCCCATCTCTGCGAAACATCGATCTGCGTTAAAGAGTTTTTATGGATTTAGAGGGTGGCTGCGCGTGCAGGGCTTTGCGCTACAGGTTAACGGCGGATCCGCTGATTGTTCACGCCTGTCACTGCCGAGATTGTCAACGTCTTACCGGTAGTGCCTTTGTCATTAACATCTGGATCGAGAAAAAATTTGTAGAGGCGGGCTTCGCCGCCACGAAGTCTTTCAAGCTCACCGCAGGCAGCGGCAAACATCACGAGGTGTTTTTCTGCGCCAAATGAGGCACGTAGCTGTGGAGCCGATATTACGCTTCGCTGGGCGATACGTTGTTAGTTCGCGCCGGCACGCTTGATAATCCGGGAGCGGTCAAGCCGGATGTTCACATCTTTACGAGCAGCAAACTGCCGTGGTTTGATCTTCCAAAGGATGTCCCGTCGTTCGAATCGTTTTATAAGATTCAGGATGTTTGGTCCGTCGACAGCAAAGAGCGGCTGCGTCGCAACATAGCCGAGCAGACTTGATGCATTGGCATTAGAATTGTCGACGAACTGAACTTTTCGCTCCAACCTTTTGCCGCGCGCTCGCCTCCATGAATTTCCGTCGGTGCGCCCATTCACTTCGGCAGCAGCAGCCATTGAAGCAGAGGCGATCTTTGGATTATTCTCTAATGAGTTCAGGCCGCAGCCAAAACTGATCTGGATGTTTGTCGCGGAGCTAGTGCTTTACGACTTCGAAACAGACCAAAGATAAGTTTAGCGGTGGCGATGCATAAGATTCATCCACGAGCTACGTACCCATCAGCTAAGTTTTTTATATCAAACTCTGCGAACTCTGAGTTCCTGTGGTAAAGATAGATTTCGAGAATCAACGGCAAAGGCGCAGACCATGCAAAGAAGCTTATAGGAGGACAATTTATGGCGACGGCGGAAAAAGCAGAAGTGAAGAGCTTCAATAAACCCGACGAAGTCAGGGACTTTCCGAAAGGAAAGGTCGCACTGGTCAAAGTTGGCGGTGCGATGATCGGTCGCGCGGTATTCGAACCGGGATGGAAATGGTCCACTTCCGTTAAACCTCTCGTCAAGACAAAAAGCTGCGAAGCGCCGCATTACCAATACCATGTTTCCGGGACTCTCAAAGTCGTGATGGATGACGGCAGCGAATTTGAGTGCAAGGCAGGGGACATTTCGCTGTTTCCAACCGGACACGATGCGTGGGTTGTCGGCAACGAACCTGTAATCGTTGTGGATTTTCAGGGCATGGTCGACTACGCCAAAAAATCGAGCGGATCGAAGTAAATCCATCCACGCGTTTATCATTGGCTGCACGCCTCCAACGAAACTGAAATTACGGCGCGGGATTGGGGATGATCATGCGAACAGCAGATGCCGGTGGATGGAAAAAGCAGCAGCCGTGGGCACAAATATCGCGGCGCGGGTCCATGCCCTATCTGTTGGAAGCGTAAGAAATCCAGCGGTGGCAAAACCGGTTCGCGGACCAAGCCCGTATAACCATCAGTTAGCACTCTGCTTCGCTGGGCGAGCCGGGCGCGGCTCCACGCCTATTCGTTAGACCTTAGCGAACATTAAACACGCGATTTCGACACATCAAGCGACGTGCTATCATAGTTGATCACAAGTTATGAAAGCTGCCCACAAACCAAATACTGCGACCAGGATCCACCAGCCTCTCGAAAACTTGAACATCGCGGCGCTCGATCTCATGCCGTCGCCCGAGGAGATTCACGCCCGCGTGCCGATCTCCGATAAGGCTTCTAAGACCGTTTTCGACGGGCGCGAGACGATCAAGGACATCCTCGATCGCAAGGATCCGCGGCTGTTCATTGTCGTGGGTCCCTGCTCTATCCACGATCCGATTGCCGGCTACGATTACGCCCAGCGCTTGAAAAAACTCGCCGACGAGGTGCGCGACGCGTTGTATCTCATCATGCGGGTTTATTTCGAGAAGCCGCGCACTTCGGTCGGTTGGAAGGGATTCATCAACGACCCGCGGATGGATGATTCATTCCACATCGAGGAAGGCATGGAAAAAGCGCGCGCCTTTTTGCTTCAGGTGACCGAGCTCGGCCTGCCGGCTGCGACCGAGGCGCTTGATCCGATCGCGCCGCAATATTTGGGCGATCTCATTTCGTGGACCGCCATCGGCGCGCGCACGTCCGAATCCCAGACTCACCGCGAAATGGCTTCCGGGCTGTCCACGCCGGTCGGCTTCAAGAACGGCACGGATGGCAAAATCGAAGTGGCCATCAACGCCGTCAAGTCCTCGGCAAAACCTCACAGTTTCCTCGGCATCAACACGAAGGGACGCTCCTCGATCGTACGTACGCGGGGCAATGCCTATGGCCACATCGTGCTGCGTGGCGGCGAGCGTCCGAACTACGACACCGTCAGTATTTCCATGACTGAAAGGGCGCTGCTCGACGCCAAGTTCGCACCCAATATCGTCGTTGACTGCTCCCACTCCAATTCCTTCAAGGATCACAACATGCAGGCGCTCGTGATGTCGGACTGCGTGCACCAGATCCGCGAAGGCAACCAATCGATCGTCGGCCTGATGGTCGAGAGCAACATCGAAGGCGGCAACCAACCGATCCCCGACGATCTTTCCAAGCTGAAATATGGTTGCTCGGTTACGGATCCCTGCATAGATTGGCCGACCACCGAGACGATCATCCGAAAGGCGCGCGATATTCTCAAGGACATCCTGGCGCAACGGGGAAAATAGACTGCTATCTCACCTCCAGCAGTAGTTAAGTAATTTCTCACTGCGTCCCAAGCTAGGCTTCTGCTGGGCGCATCCGGGTGCCTGATTAACCGCCTGTCGAGACCAGCCTCTAAGGTCCCAAGTCTATTGGCGCAAGTCGAAGTTTTAATTCCCCGATATTCCATGGTGTTGAGTATCCTATTAGAGAATTTGGATTAGTACCATACCTAGCGATGATCAAATTTACCCTTAACTTCGTTTTTGCCTCCGGCGCTTGCCTGGATTTCATCGGATTGCCGCCTCTTGCATTCGCTTCCCAATTTCTATATTGAAGCTTTCGCAATCCACGGGGGGATTGACTGAGATGGTTTATGAACGACTATATCGCCGATAAGCCCCGACGGATTACACAGCCTCTGCGCTATTGCTTGACCAGCAAAGGTCAAGCGCTCGTCGAGTTCACGCTCGTCTTCATGTTGCTTCTAGTTGTCGCTTGGATCCCTGCTGATTTCGGACTGGCTTTTTACACGGGTCAACTGGCGTTAAACGCGTCTCGCGAAGGGGCGAGAATCGGTGCCGCTGATCCTAACTACTCTGCTCAAGTGGGTAGTTGCACTTTGCCGGCCTGCTATTCGCTGGCTGATGGTACTATTCTAAAGGAAACGGCGAAGAGACTTTCAAGTGCATTGCTGCCGGGCGCTACGATCACAGTAAGTGCTCTTGCAGGAGCTACCTGCAACCAAAGCGTTCAAGTGCAAGTAGTTGGCGATTACAATTTTTCTTTCTATCGCTTCCTGAGGTTTTTTGGCGCTAACGTACCTCAGACTGCCCCGATTACCCAAACGACTCTGATGCGATGGGAGCATCAAAATACGTGCCCCGTGGGGAGCTAACATGGGACAAATCGGACCCAGAGAAGGTGCCCAATTAAATTTTATATACTTATGAAAGCGCATAAACTTTTACTGAGTAGCAAGGGTCAGAGTATTGTCGAAATAGCTCTTATTACGCCTCTACTGCTTGCTGCGCTATACGTAGCTTTCGATTTCGGGATTGCCCTCTTTACTTCCCATTTGACGCAAAACGCTGTCCGGGAAGGTGCGAGAATTGGCGCAATACTACCGGACTGTTCAGTGGTTTCAGGAACTCCCACCCCGTCCTGTGTAACGGCGCCGGAAGTTGGCCCAGTAAAATGCACGAGCACTGATCCGGTGGTTCAGGAGGTTTGCACGAGGCTTCCCACGCGATTGAAAGAGAATAACCCGGACGTAACAGTGACATTGACGGGAACCATCGGAGCGGAATGTCGGCGGATGATCACGGTCAGCGTCAGTGGAAATTATAACTATGGCTTATATAACGTAATAACCTTAATCGGCGCGAGCAAGCCTACGCCTCTTGCCATAAACCGCTCTGCCAACGCGCGATATGAACTTCAACCGGTTACCTATACGGTACCGTGTCCGTAATACAGGGGGCATGGCATGAAAAAGCTGGGAAAAGAGTCGGGTTCCGTCTTGGTGTTTGTGACGTTAATGATCGTGTTGTTGATGTTTATGGTCGGTATGGGATTGGACACGGGATGGCTTACTTTTTCGCGAAGCATGGGGCAGCGGGCTGTCGATATGGCGGCGCTCTCTGGGGTCGCAGGTCTTGCCAAGGGGGACGCCACGGCAGTGAAAGACAACGTCGAAGCGACGATCAACGATTACGTGAAGTTGTCTGGTAACCCAATAATCGGGACGGTGGGTGGTAAGAATGTAACGTTAGTCAAGTATGATTCTGCGACCGGCACAATTACGCCAGAGACGGACATCGTCAATGCCAACGGAGTTCGGGTGGCCCTTGAAACGACCAATCCCTATACGGGTGGGGCGTCGGCAAGCGCGATCAATACCGGACACTTTTTGACGCCTTTGCTGAATTTGCTCGGGATCGGTTCCGCCCCGGCCGCCACTGACATCAACGTTAGCGCGGTTGCCGTTTATTCGGCTATCCCTGGTATTCCTTTGGCCTTGGGTAAGTGTACACCTGGGGTACAAAATATTTTCTTCCAGACTCCAAGCGGTGGTGCGAATCCCAATAATTCTGCATGGACAACTTATATGGTAAACGAAACGAATACACCTGATCTTATTAAGCGCATCAAAGCCATCGTTAGTTGCCAAGGGGGTGGGGAAGCCAGCGTTGGAACGCCCATCTGCGTGAGTAATGGTCAAAATACACCGGTGGTGCAAGAGTTTGAGCTACTGGCTGATCCAGACGGAAATAAGTGTTACTTCACTCCTGTTGTTGCGGATCAAACGACTTTTACCGGATGCACCGCTGAGGAGAATAAGATTAAGTCCTGGGCGGAGGTATGTATTAAGTATGTATGCGCGCCACCCGATTCAAACAAAAACCCAAATTGTGACAAGGACATTGGGGAGAAGTATATCATAGCAAATGTTAAGCGTTGCGACCTGACAGACTCTGATAGGGTGGGTCAGTGTTTTCGGCATTCTTTGATTAGAGAGAAAGCGATAGGAATGTAACGCGAAGTTGATCGATTCGGCATGATTGATGACCCACCAGAGTCAAATTGCGGATCTCTACAGAATCACCTCCACATTCATTCTGCCCGTTTCTTTGGTATTCGCTTTAGGTGCCTGTCAGGGGCCGGATAAAAATAAGCTTGCGGACGTCAACGGGACGGTAATTACCACTCAGGAAGTTGAAATCCAGCGTTTCTGCTAGCCAACAGGTGTACAGTGAAGACGGGATTGATGGCAAAAGCAGCTCCTGCTATAAAGTTGTCTTTATTCCTAACTTCGACGCGAGAAAGGACACATGCATGTCAACTCAACAACCTCCGCCAACGCTCTATGAGCGGCTCGGCGGGGTGTACAATATCGCTGTGGTGGTCGACGACCTCGTCGACCGTGTCATGGCCGATGCGCGGCTGAACGCAAACCCTGCGGTCGACGAAGCGCACCACAAAGTCCCACCTGCCGGTTTCAAATACCTTGTCACCGAAATGGTTTGCTGGGCGAGCGGCGGGCCGCAGAAATACACCGGGCGCTCCATGGCCGACTCCCATCGCCATCTGAATATCACGCCAAAAGAATGGGACGCCTTCATGGACGACTTTCACCAGACGCTGGACAAATTCAAGGTGCCATCGGCCGAGCGGGCTGAACTACGCGCGATCGTCGAGAGCACCTACGGCGACATCGTTATCGCCAAGGCGTAATGTAAACACTCCTCATTGTTCGGTTGGCGGGCACTCGGCAGCCAACACGGCGTCGATTCCCGTTTTTGGTCAGGCGCTATGATTGTGCTTTCGTGCCGCTAGGGCGACAGCGATGACAGCTATCAGGTTAGCACTTCGTCTAGTTTTCTTTTTCTATCTCGCTCTTGTCGTAGTTACCACAGCGCTGGCTGGTTTGCGTCTGAGCGAGTCGGCGGAGATGCCTGGTCTCCAGGCTATTGAGCTGGTGCTTCTCGCGCTACCGTGGAGTCTCGCGCTCGGGATCAAGCCTCTCTCGCATTTCGGCTTGAGCGGAATGGTTGCGATCGTCGCTCTCGGTGTTGTGCTGAATGCGCTCTTATTCCGATGGCTACATCGTTTCTTTGAACGCCGAGCAGGAGACATCGGATGCATGGAATGAATAAGGTCGATCGAGCAATTACGCGTTTGGCATCGCGTTTAACAGTGCGTGTGCCGACCGTCCTCGAGGTCTATTCACTCAAGAGTCAAAAGGAGCAAGTCATGATTCAGTCGCAAAACCGAGAGAGCAGCGGCAACAGGCGAAAATTTGGAGCAAGTCTGGAAAGATCACCTCGCCGGCGAGTTCGTTAACAAAGATGTAGAGGCCACGTTGGCCACGATGACTGAAGATGCGTTCGTCAATCATGTGCCAGTTAACACGGGCGGCCGCGGCAAAGACGAATTGAGGGTATTCTACCGGGACGTTTTCATTCCTTCTGGCCCGAGGACTTGCAGATGATTCGAGTGAACCGTGTCGTAGGGAGCGGGCAGTTAGTGGATGAGCTTCACGTCACTTTCACACACAACAAGCCGATGAATTGGTTTCTGCCCAACGTATCGCCGACAAACAAAAGAGTTGAGATCGACATCGTAGTGGTCGCCCAGTTTCGTGGCGACAAGCTCGCCTGCGAGCGAATTTATTGGGATCAAGCGACAGTATTGCGGCAAGTAGGGCTTTTGCTGAAGTAGACACTAGTAGAATCTGGGACGAGCACGTACAAATCGAGAAGCGAATATTCCGATTATCAAGTTCGCTGTCGCAATGTCATTCTGAGCCGCAGGCGAAGAATCTCGACCTGTTAGAACGTCGTGCAGATAGTTGCACGGCTGTGACACAATCTCGGACGAAAGAGTATACGTCAACAACTAATGAGTGCCACTGGCGCCGAGCCCACTTGCTTGAGCGACGATCTCGCCCACGCTCTTGTCCAGATCAAGAGGACGATTGATGCGCTTCTCATCGCGCTCGGGGACGAGGGCATAGACTTCCAGGCAGTTGCCCTCGGGGTCGAGGAAATAGCATGACACGGTGTTGCCCATTTCTTCATAGGCGTGGCTGACGCAGTGATCGATGGGAACACCCTGAGCCTTGAACCGTTCGTAGTATTCTTTGATTTCCGCCGGTGTCTCTACGCGCCAGGCGATATGGGCGATGAGCTTAGACTTGCCCTCGCGTCCTTTGCATAAAGCGAGCTGGTGGTCGTCGAGCTCGGGATCGGGCGTCAGGAATACCATCCCGCGTGCGTTCTCGCGATATTTAATGAGTCCCACAACGTTCGTGTAGAAGTCGACCATCTTGTCCAAGTCGTTGACGTAAAGCACTACGTGGCTAATCCCTTTGATTTTTGGCATGTCGGAATCCTCCCTTTGGTCACGGCCTATACGGATCGGTAAGGCATCTTTGCTGAAAGTATCCAACAACGTTGTCCTGTGTCAACTCAGAATAAAGATGAGTAACAATATAGTCATAGTTTCGCAATAATTTGTTGGGGGTGCCCCTTTGGTTCCCCGGGGGCGCGCAGGCGCGGGAGTCTACCCTTGCATTAGCGCGTCGTCAAAATCAAATTAAACCAATTTGAAGATTTTAGTGAAGGTGAAACGGAGTATCAGCCAACTTAAACGCAGGAGGATTATCAATTGAATAAGACGTTCAAGCCTAGCGTCTAACTTACTTTGGAGTGAACCATGAAATGTACCGTAGCACTTCGGATTTGTCTCAGTCTTTGTGATGACGCCGCACACGGGTAGGATTGGCTTACGGTGGATGTTGTGGACATGAATAGAGAGTCTGATACGAACGAAAACATTGAAAGAAAATTTGACGAGATAGGAGCGAGGGTGAAGATCAGGCCACTTCTGCCGCGCGATTCTCGGCGATTGCCGCAAACTCTGACGGGATGGCCACGACTGGATGTCTTGCGCGACCGTAAGGGTGAGTATTTCGATATCGCGTTCCCGAAAGATGGCTCTATTGAAGTACTGGACTTTCGACCTAAAGACCAGCACTTGCTCCTTATGGCTCGCACGCCAAAGGGCGAGAAGGCCAAGTTTTTGTGCGGTCATGACGAGCGGCACTGGTTTGTATGCGCCGTGACGGAACGAGCCGGAGTGCGCAATGTTATTACGGCCAAGCGGGCGCTCCAGCCTGAGTCCGTGCAAGACCAGATTGTAGAAAAGCGCGTGAAGACCAAGCGCCAACTTCGTCGTCGTAACAAAGCTTTCACACGGCAAGGCGAGTGGTTCTTCGTAAAAGCCGACTTCGTACCCCCTGCCAAAGAGGTGCTGCACAACGAACGGCTTAGTCGCGGCTGGGGCTCCAAGCCCCACGTCGTTGACTTCGTGTTCCGGTACGGTGGCACATTGGTTTACGTGCATAACCGCCATGCCCCCAGCGGGATCACAGAAAAAGAGTTTCTGGCGCTCTCAGAAACTGTTCGCAAGGAGTTCGGCTGGAGCCGGATGATGCGTGACGCTCAGGTTTACGCCAAAGGTCGAGTGCGCCATTCCGATCATAAGACGGTGGTTCTAAAAGGTTGGCATCGGGTCTTCATGAATACGGAAGCCGAGGCACGCGCCGCCGTCAACGTGGCTTTTCTGGACTGATAGTTGGTCAACCGCTAAAGCCAGCCGCGGAGCTTAACGTTACGGTATGACACTCACCAAAATAATATCGGCTTTTCTGCTTTCGCCTGTTGCTTACATCTTGACCTATATGGCGGCGATAGCTGTCTTTCTGCAATTCACGGATCGTGAAGACATTTCCGGTGTCGCGTTTTAATGCCAATATATTTCCTTCATGTTTTTCTTAGCATCCCGATCTTTCTTATGGTCCGTCGATTCTACGGTTGGACCTTCCTATCGTGTTCGGCGTCGGGGTTGTTAGTAGTTATTGTGGTTGAAGTTTTGACTTTCTCACGGACGGTTCAGGAGCCTTTTCCTCCTTCGACTCGCCTCACGCTCAGCTCAAAACATTAGACGACAGCAGTCGTGCTCAATGTTGCTTGACTACGATAAGTTCAGGCCGGTCCGAGCAGGCGGTATCTTCTTAGTAGCGACGGGCGTGATAGGTTTTTTGTTTTACTTCAAGTATTTGATCGACTCTCGTTTTTCGTGGTTCATTTTAGTCATGCCTGCTTGGCAGTTGGTAACCGGATTGGGCGTCGTTTTGCGGAAGACGTGGGGTTACTATCAAGAACAAAAAAAAGATCAGTGTGACATTCGCCTATGAAACTGGTGGTGCTGTAGGATGGGCTGCTCTTTTGTACAATGCGTCATCGGATTGGACTACGAGGCCGCCAGAGAACCAATATCAGGATTTATTAAAGGCGGTGTTTTACCAACAAGCTGATGAGATTCACAATCTTTTACGGTGACTTAGAACTACCCAACCATCAGCTTCAACCGTTCGCTAAGAGCGCCGGTTGAGCTTTGCGTTGGGCTTCAATTCTAGGCGGAAACGAGCGAGAGAGTTGGATGATGAGTCAAGTACTTAAAGGGCAAAGTGGCGTTGGTCTTAGGGGCAACGCGCGGTGCGGCCGCGGCATCGCTGTCGAACTGGGCGCGGCTGGAGCCACGGTGTATGTCACCGGTCGAAGCACACGGCATCAACGCTCCGAATACAACCGTCCCGAAACGATTGAAGAGACGGCCGAGCTTGTACAGCACGCTGGCGGCCAGGGCATCGCCGTGCAAGTCGATCATTTGGACCCGGCGCAAGTGCAAGCGCTGGTGGCGCGTATCGAGCATGAGCAAAGTCGCTTGGATGTCCTGGTCAACGATGTGTGGGGGGCGGACTTTTTGGCCGAGTGGAACGTGCCTGTGTGGGAGCACTCCCTGGAAAGGGGGCTGCGCATGCTGCGGCTCGCCATCGACACGCATATCATCACCAGCCACTTCGCACTACCGCTCTTGATCAAGAATCCGGGCGGACTGGTCGTCGAGATGACGGACGGCACTGCCGAATACAACAAGGTAAACTACCGGTTGTCGCTGTTCTACGATCTCGCCAAGACCTCGGTCATTCGCATGGCTTGGGCGCAGGCGCAAGAGCTTCGGCCCCATCAATGCACCGCCGTTGCCTTGACTCCCGGCTGGACGCGTTCCGAGATGATGCTGGATGCCTACGGTGTCAGCGAAGCAAATTGGCGTGACGCCATCGCAAAGCAACCCGACTTCGTCATCACCGAAACGCCACGATACGTCGGCCGTGCCGTCGCGCACCTTGCTGGAGATCCTGAGGTGGCGCGCTGGAGTGGTCAGTCGCTTTCGAGTGGCCAACTTGCAGGTCTATGGCTTCACCGATCTTGACGGTTCTCAGTCCGATGCTTGGCGCTACGTTCGTGAGGTGCAGGATGCCGGTAAACCAGCCGATGCGACCGGATACAGGTAACGTAGCCTGACGAGGGTTTTCAGCCGACCGCCTCCAGCGCACGCTCCTGCGTCGCTCCCGCTTCCAGCGACGGCTGAACCTAGCGTTAGACTGACAGTCGTGCTTTTGAAGGATCGTCGTTTATTAGCATTTTGCCCGTCCTGATGATAATCTTCCGCTCAGAGGTGATTCTATGAGCACGCTTACGATCACACTCTCTGACGACCGCCTCGCCAAGTTGCGAGAAATTGCCGACCGTTTCAACATAAAAGCGGAGGACTTGGCCCGCGTCAGCATTGAGGAACTACTGACGCGACCCGAGGAGTCATTCGAACAGGCCGCCGACTACATCCTCCACAAAAACGCCGAACTTTATCGGCGTCTCGCCTAGTGCGCTATCTAACCTTGAGTGAAGCGCTGGAATTGCATCGCCGAGTGATCGGTCAGTCTGGGGGAGCCTTGGGCGTCCTCAACCTAGGCGCTTTGGAGTCAGCGCTGGCTCAGCCTCGCATGACGTTTGGGGGCGGAGAGCTGTACCCATCTATTGTGGACAAGGCGGCAGCGCTTGGCTTTTCGCTTATCCAGAACCATCCATTCTTAGACGGCAACAAACGCACCGGACACGCCGCCATGGAGGTCTTTCTGCTTCTCAATGGTTTTGAGATTCAGGCCTCAGTGGATGAACAGGAAAGAATTGTATTACAGGTGGCGTCCGGCGAAATGGATCGGGAAGCATTTACGCTTTGGCTTCGCGATCATGTCGCCGCAGAGTGCTAAAGGTCGGAGGCTAACCATTCGCTTCAGACCGATCGCTTACAGCGACGGCTGAGCTTCACGTTTAGACCTTAGGAAATTGAAGGAGCGACTGGTGGCGATCCGATTTGTTCTACGGTTCCTCTTTGTACTTGTGCTGGCCACTGCGTGGTGTTCTCAACTCGGGGAGGGAGTCCTTACGGCGACATCCTCCATTCGGCAAGCGATTGACGGACAGGAACAGAAGCCGGAGATTGCACGAGTGCGGGAGGCTATTGCTAATCTCGAAAACAATCTGTGGATTTGGAAAGCGACTCTCTACGCGGGGATCGGGGGCGTAGGGTGTGGCTTAATTGGTTTCTCCGTTCTTCCCAAAGCGCGATCCAGTGGGAGATAATCGTTTGGCGGCGAAAAGCGCAACTAACCACGCGCTGCACCTGAGTGCGGCCGCATCGCCTATTTTCGGAGTTCAAAATCTCACTTGCAGCTAACACAACTATCTGCTCCTATCCGACATCCTTTGAACTGGCGTTCTTTCTGACATTCTCATTGACCGGCTTCGTCGAAACTTCGTATATAGACACGAGATTGCAAAATCCGTTGGGAGTTTTAATATGACACTGGTCCGTGATCGTCGCCCCGCATATTTTTTTATCGCTCTTTTTCTCGCGGTCGTTTGCCGAGCCAATGGCGTGGCTCACGGAAACCCTTATCTCACCAAGCCCGGCGAGCCTGCGGTGAAGGTCCGCATCGGCGCCTGCGCCGTCACCGGTGGATTTATTCATCTCTACACCGCGCTGGATAACCGTCTCTTCGACAAGTATGGCATCAACGCGGAGCATATCGTCGTGCGCGGAGGTGCCGTCGCGATGGCGGGATTGGCATCGGATGAGATCAATTTTCTTTACTGCAACGCGGACGCAAACATCGTACGCATCGGCACGGGCGCGGATGGCAAGCTCGTCGCTTCGCCGCTGATCGGTTTGCCATACGTTGTGCTTGCGCGCAAGGACATCAAGCGGCCCGCGGATCTCAAGGGCAAGAGCATCGGCGTGACTCGCCCAGGGGATTTTCCTTACAGACTGGCGAAAGAATTTCTTAAGAAATTCAATCTCAGCGAAAAGGAAGTCACCCTCGCCACCGTCGGCGGCACGCCCACGGAGCGGTACACGGCGCTGGTGCAAGATATGTTTCAGGCAACGCTGATTCAACCGCCGCTCGATGCGCGCGGCAGAAAAGATGGATTTAACATTATTTACAATCTCAATGATCTCGGTCTGCCGTTCATTTATAGCTCGCTCTTCGCGAGCGGGAAAACCTGGAAAGAAAGGCCTGCGGTCGTGCAGAAAGTGGTGGCAGCGCTGGCGGAGTCGGTCTACTTTGTCGAGAAGAATCCAGAGCTGGCGATGGCATCGGTGGGCAAGACTTTGAGAATGAAGGATCCCGACACCCTGCGTTCAGCCTACGAAGCATACGCGAAGAATCTCATCAACCGGCGCATGATCGTGCCAGCAAAGTTGGTGGCCGAGACGCTTGATAATGCCCGCGAAGAGGGCACGACGATCAGGCGAAAGCCGAGCGAGATCTTCGACAACACCTTTGTCGAAAATCTTGAAAAGAGTGGCTTCATGAAAGAATTGTGGGGCGGCGCGGTGCCGGGTGACAAAAAACGATCCTAGTACCAGTTGTCCACATCTCTCTATCTCTTTGAGTCAATTCTCCGCAGCATGCTGTGTAATGGCGATTCCGAGTCCTCTTGTCGTTTGTCATTCCCGCATGCATTTAGCGGTGGTTCGACGGGGCTCACCACAGGCGAGACTCTGAGTGGACCCCCGATAAAAACATTCGGGGGTGACAACTTTGGGGATAATTATTAAAAGTCTGTCGAGACCCGCAGCTTACCGCGGGTAGTTCAGTGACCCAACGTAAGATCTGCAATGAGACGACTCTTATTGTTGAGCGTTTCCGCGGGCGCGGGGCATAGCCGCGCCGCGGAAGCTCTGCGCGCCGAGGCGCAAGCGAGCTTTCCGAAGGTCGACGCGAAACATATCGACCTGATGACTCTGGTGCCGCAGAGCTTTCGGGCGCTGTACGCGAACTATTACATCAAGATCGTCGAGCATCATCCGTCGGTGTGGGCCTATTTATACCACGCCACGGACAGGATGCCGCGGGATGCGGTGTTCGCCAAAACGCGCCGCGCCATCGAGCGGCTCAATACGCGCAAGCTCCACGATCTGCTCAGAGAGTTTGCCCCCGATCACATCATTTGCACCCACTTTCTGCCTGCCGAGCTTTTGGCTCATGACATCAGACGGGGTCGAGTCGCGCCGCCGGTCTGGGTGCAGGTCACCGACTTCGATCTACACCGCATGTGGGTGCAGTCAGGAATGCGCGGCTACTTCGCGGCGAGCGACGAGATTGCTTTTCGCATGGTGGCACGCGGAATACCGAGTGACAGCGTGCATGTTACCGGCATTCCGATTATGCCGATATTTTCCCGCCGATTTGACCGTGATGAATGCGCGAGAGAGCTCGGCATCGCGCCGGATAAAATAACGCTGCTGCTCATGACCGGTGGCGCCGGACTTGCCGGCGGCGACTTAATGGTGGAGCGACTACTCGGGCTGCCGGATGATTTTCAAATTGTCGCCCTGGCTGGAAGGAACCAGCAGTTGCTTGGTAGATACCGTTCGCTTGCCGCGGCCCATCCGGGCCGGCTGCTTGCGCTGGCTTATACGTCTACGATTGAGAGAGTGATGGCCTGTGCCGATCTAGCAGTCACAAAGCCGGGCGGATTGACGGTCTCCGAGTGCCTCGCGGTCGGGCTACCGATGGTGTTGATCTCGCCGATCCCCGGACAAGAAGAGCGAAACGCCGATTATCTGATGGAGCACGGCATCGCTGTAAAAGCCCAGGACATGGTGGCGTTGGAATTCAAGATCGGTCAACTCGTCAAGGAACCGGAACGGCTCAAACATATGCGCCAGAACATGCGTGGACTCGGCCGGCCCGATGCTGCGCATGCGGTACTGAGCCGCGTCTTGGGCAACGGTGGATGAAGTTTCCACGTTCGTTACGTCCATGGTTGTTGACCGGCTGGATCGCCCTGTTGAGTTTTTTCTTTGCCCAAGTGGAAATTCAGATCGAAGGTCCGGCCGGTTGGGCGGGCAATTTGCCAACCTGGCGTGTCGAAAAACATTGGCTGCTCGACTTGTTTTGGAGTGGCCGGACCATGACCGGTTATCACGCCTGGGTGTTTCCTTTCATCGCCTTGGTATTTCACGTGCCCGTGTTCGTAAGCGGCCGTTGGTCTTGGCGCATCGAGGCGCGCATAGTCGGAATGATCATGCTCTTCTGGGTTATCGAAGACGTTCTCTGGTTCGCTTTCAATCCGGCTTTCGGCTGGAACAAATTTTCATCCGCGCACATTCCTTGGCATAAACATTGGTGGAGTGGCCTGCCGGTGGATTACTGGATCTCGACGACAATGGGAACCGTTCTGCTCGTTTGGTCGTATCGAGAAAAGAAGCAAACCTTCGATCGAGCGTGACTGCGGGCGCTGGATGAAAACTCGAAGGAGCCCTTCGACGACGCTCAGGGCGAACGGATAAGTAGTTGATTTCTGTGTGCCTCGCTTCCGTTCGTAGTGAGCTCAGTCGAACCATGAACGGATTTTTCATACAGCTCGCACCAAGAAACGTGCTGTTCGTGGAGATTTAATGTCTCTCTCGGGGATGTTTGAAATCCCTCGCCTTCAGGCGAAGTGAAGTTCGTCATGCCGGCGTTCGCCGGCATCCAGGTTCGTTTTCGGTTCAAGTTCCAGAACCGCCTGGATTCCGGCTTCCGCCGGAATGACGGGAACAAGAGTCGACTTCCAGTCGACAAATTCAGAACCCCTCGCCTTGGAGCCGAGGGTCGTTCCGTGTCCTTGTCTCGATTGTTTGTTTTGCGTAGTTTGCGTTCTTTGCGGTAAATTGTCTTCGTTCCTTTGGTTGCGGCTCTGCCGCGCTAGGTTCTTTTGCGGCTGAAACTCCGAAATCCGTAAGATGAAAGTTGTTGTTCACGGCGTGACCAAAGAATTTGTTTCCGGCCAGGGAACGCTCCGCGCCTTGGGTGGGATAAATTTGGAGGTGCGCGACCAGGAGTTCTTTGGCATCATTGGACCGACAGGTTGCGGCAAGACGACGTTGCTACATATCATTGCCGGATTGGAAACGCCCAGCACCGGTTCGGTGCAGTTCGTCGGTGAGCAGCGCGGCAAGGCGATGGTGTCGATGGTTTTTCAAGAATCGGCGCTGATGCCGTGGCGCAATGTCGAGGAGAACGTTCCCTTGGGAGCCGAGTTTCGCCACGAGCAGCCGTCGGTTTACAAGCGCATCAGCCATTTTTTTCTTGAAGTGGTGCGCTTGCTCGATTTCGCCGGCGCCCAGCCGCACGAGCTCTCAGGAGGAATGAAACAAAAAGTTGCCATCGCGCGCGCCCTGGCCAACGATCCGGAAGTTATTTTAATGGACGAGCCTTTCGCCAGCTTGGACGCGCAAACCCGGATGCTCATGCGCGAGGAGCTGCTGCGCATCTGGGAGCGCGACAAGAAGACCGTCATCCTCGTCACGCACAACCTCGACGAAGCGGTCATGCTTTGCGACCGCATCGCGGTAATGAGCTCGCGTCCGGGGCTCATCAAGAGCGTGGTCACGGTCGATGTGCCGCGGCCGCGGAATTTCAAAAGCATGAAAGACCCCGATTTTGCCAATTGTATGGATAAGATTTGGAATCTGCTGAAGTACGACGTTGAACATGCGATGGCACATGGCCGCCCGTAAGAATTTTGCGATGACCGCAAATCGCAAACAGCCCGCCGCGGATTAGATTCGTATCGTTTCGAGCTTGCATTTCTCCCCGCAATTACTAAAGTTGGGCCACCAGCCGACGGAACGGAGGAAGAACCATGAATCAAAGGTCTTTGAGAAAGTTGAGATCGTTAATTATAGCCTTGTCGATGGCGCTCGCGTCGGCGTGCTCTATGTCGACGCCAGATTATAAGTCGGTTGTTAGCGATCCGGACAGACCGGCCAACGAGCGCGAGCTCGACGCGGCGCGCAAACCCGATGAGGTGCTGGCCTTTTACGGTGTCAAAAGCGGCGACAAAGTCGCGGATCTTTGGGCCGGGCGGGGTTACTACACGGCGATCCTGTCCCAGGTCGTCGGACCGCAAGGGGTCGTATACTCCGTGAATCCAAATTCCCGCGACGAAATCAATCAGCGCTGGAAGTCGGCGAAGTTTGCCAACGTCAGAGTTGCCGACGGGCCGTTCGACAAGCTCGCGCTGCCGCAGGACGCTTCGCTCGATTTTGTCATCATTCATCTCAACTACCATGACGTAGCGCCGGAGGCGCGCGCACCAATGAACAAACGGATTCTCGCTTCGCTCAAACGCGGCGGAGTCTACGCCGTGGTCGATCACTCGGCGAAAGACGGTTCGGGTAACGAAGCGAATAAGACGCTGCATCGCATCGACAAGTTACAGGTCATCAAGGAAGTTGGCGACGCAGGTTTCAAGCTTGCTAAAGAAGGAAATATGCTGCGTAAGCCCGAAGACAAGCGCGATTTCAACGTCAACAAAGAGCGCAACAAAGACGATCGCTTCGTACTGGCGTTTCAGAAACCTTGAGGCCGCTACAAGTCACAACAGAGGAGATTTTTGATGGCTACTCGGCTGTGCAATTACGCTAAATTCATTCCGATGGCACTTGCCATGTCGATCTTCGTCGGTTGCGCCGCGACTTCGACACCGAATTACGATGCCATTCTCACCAACATGAGCCGACCCGAAGCGGAACGGGCGATTGATCCGGTGCGCAAGCCGCAGGAGGTGATGGCGTTTTATGAAGTAAAAACCGGCCAGAGGGTCGCCGATATTTTCGCCAGCCGCGGTTACTACACGGCGATCTTATCGCAACTGGTCGGCGCGGACGGTGTAGTTTACTCAGCGAATCCCGCGCCGCGGCAGGAACTGCATGACCGTTTGAAGCAGCCGGGCATGGGCAATGTGCGCGTGCTCGACGGCCCGTTCGACAAGCTGGCGCTGCCGCAGGATGGTTCGCTCGACTTCGTACTGCTCCATCTCGACTATCATGAAATCGCTGCCGATGTGCGTGGCGCGATGAACAAAAGAATCTTTGCCGCGCTCAAACGCGGTGGCAGCTACGGCGTGGTGGACCACTCGGCCAAAGAAGGTGCCGGCGATAGCGAAGCGAAAACGCTGCACCGCATGGACAAGCTATTAGTGATCAAGGAAGCGACTGGCGTCGGGTTTCGCCTAGCCGAAGAAGGAAAAATGCTCAGCCGCGCCGACGACACGCGGGATTTCAGTGTGGTCAAGATTCGTGACAAGAGCGATCGCTTCGTGCTGAAGTTTGTGAAACCGTGAGCTCGCGATAGGAACTGCCAAAAATTTTCAGTAGGGGTGACGGTCGGTCACCCCTATGCAATCTCGAAAGGGGTGAATTGAGATCGCCTTAGATCTCCATCACGCTCCGGAGTTTTAACTTTTTCCGTTTCGCCTGATCTAGCACATACTTGCCGACGGCCAAGTCTTCGTCGGCGATGCCGTTGGACTGAAAGAAAATCCTTTTCGGTCGAGGTTGTGGTGTGCCCTCGGCAACGATCTTTTCCAATGGCACGATATCGTCCCAGCGGGCGATTCGCGTTTGGCATGCTTCGACGAGATCGCCGCTGTCGGCTTTGGCGGCGGCGATATCGTCGGTGACGATGAGGTCCATGCGGCGGATCAAGTTAGTTGAGACTTCGTGTTTGACAGTAGCGTTTGCGCCGATCGATGCGACCAGAACTTCGTCTTTGAGACTTGTCCCTGTGGCGACCGGCGTCGAGGAATCCGTTGACACTACAAGGATATCGGACACCGCTTCCACTTCATCCACCGAGGCGACTTCTTTCCAATCGGCTTTGACCACTTTGCTCATCTGTTTAATAAAGTCTTTGCGCCGTTTCGGCGTGCGGCCGTAAACGACGATTTGCTCGACTGGACGGGCGTGAGCGATCGCCTCCACTTGAAATGTGGCTTGCCATCCCGGGCCAATCACCCCGAGAACTTTACTGTTGGCGGGCGCGAGATACTTCGCAGCGACGCCGGTGGCGGCGCCCGTGCGCAGGCTGCTCAAAAAGCCCATGTCGATGATCGCTTGAATGCCGCCCGAACGACCGTTGTAGAGCGTAATCGTATTGGCATCCGCTGCGTAAGCGCGCAGGCAGATTAAGTCCGAGTCTTGGTGCCAGGCGGCCATCATGTTGAGCTGCTTCTCGCTGCCTTTGAGCCGGCGGCGCGGCACGCTGCGCATTTTGCCGGCGGCCCGGTCGCGGAACATTCTGTCGAGCTGAGTTACGGCTTGTACCATATCGATGAGCTTTCTCGTTTGCGGTTCACTGACGATTAATGCCATGGTTGAAAAATCCTCCCAGCGTTCTATAGCTCAAGGGTGATATCGGGGCAAGGTATTAAAATTTTTCCATTAGGGCGTCTAAAGGTCACAAACCTTGACGCCTCTACCGGTTGGATTCAATATAAGGAGCAACATGCACTTTCATTCAGGTGATCGGCTAGTTTTTGCCCGTGAGAGGGAAAATCATTGATGGCGCAAGCAACCATCCAGACACGCCTCTGCCCGCACTGTGCCAATAGCATCGCGTTGGATGCTCTGACCTGCCCCTATTGCAAAGCGGACTTGATTCCCTCAGCCGCGCCAGAGTGGCCTCGGCGGTCTGAGGACGTGGTGTGGCGAAGCCCCGCTGCCGAGAATGAAAACCTCATCGTCGAGAAAGAAACACTCCCGGTAGGGTCGAAAGTCATCCTGGCGTTGGGTTTGCTTGTTTTCGCTCTGGGGGTTTATCTCGTCGGCGGAAACCGCGAGCGGCGTGACTTGAGCCCGGTGTTGGCGGACCAAGCAAAGGCGCTTCAAGAAAAGGACCAAAAGATTCAAACTCTCGAAGCGCAGCTTGCCCAATTGCGCCAAGAGCACCAGGGAAGCTCCAGCCAGATCGAAGAACTCAAAACCAAGTTCGAAGCGAGTCAAAAGGACCTGGTTTCAACGCGACGTAAGTTGACCGATGCCAATCGTGAGGTCGACCGTTTGGCGGCGAGCCGCGCCGCCTCTCCGCCGCGATCGGCGAGGCGAACCGCTGAGTCGTTGCCGCCGCCTTCCACCGCGTCTTCCCGCCGATCGGCCGAAGCGGGTACTTACGAAACGCTTCGCCCCGCTACCGTTTACGAAGAACCGTCCAATGCCGCTCGAGCGGTAGCGCAAATCGGCAAAGGAACAGAAGTGACGGTTGTACGCTCCGTCGGCGAGTGGCTCGAAATCAGGTCGAAACACGGAAAACCGCCTGGCTATATCCGCTCCGATGATGCTAGGCTCCTCAGTAGAGCCAATTAGGCGATAGCGGCTGTTCTTCGGGTCGCCTCGTTTCATTCTTTAGCAGCCCGCTGAAAACCCGCCATTGATCCTTCAAGAATCTCGGAGCCCGTCCTGCGCTTGAGTTACATGGGGTTGTTGGTGATCGTGTTGGCCGGCCTGGTAGCGTGGCGCGCGCCGATGGTGCGAGGATTGGGTGTTAGTTTGAAGAGTTAGGATTCAATCGGGGGTGTGGAAAACGCCCCTCGCGTCCAAGATTGTGTCGCAATGAGCAAAAGCACTTGTGTGTCATGTTGAGCGAAGCGAAACATCCCGCAGTTCCAGTCGATTAGAAAGTCGAGATCTCGACACAGTCGCTGGAGTACGATTGTCATTTCGAGGACCATCGACGAGGGTAAACTGCTTACGATCAGTGCGGACGAATCTCGCAACTTGGAGCCTGGTAGTGCGCTGGTTGACTCGCCCTGCCTCCGCCTTCTATGATGGTTTTCGATGTTAGGAGGCGTTATGAAACCTGTGACGCTGCTTTCCATTTGTGTCATTTTGCTGTTCGGTACCAGTCCGGCGCAGGCTCAAGCGTTTCGTGGCTCTGCGGGAGGTGGCGGAGGTGCCACAACCTCAATGCCATCGGCGGCAACCGGGCGAAGCGCAACAGCTCCGATGGCGTCGGGAGTAATCGTCGGTCAACCTGTCCAACGGTCGCAAGGCTTTCGGGGACCCTCAATGCCACCCACGATCCAAGCCTCGCCAGGATTTCAAAGGCAGGGCTTTTCGTCGCCGCCTCGGACAATTCAAACTCATCGAGGGGGCGTATTCGTGCCGTCGCCGTTTATTAGATCACGGCCGCCGTTTTTTATCTTGGGTAATGTGCCGTTTCATCCGCATCGCCACTGGTTTTTTCACCGGCATCCGGGACTGGTGTTCATCGACGTACCTTATGTGGTTGGCACTAATGTCATCACACAAGTCGCGCCCGGCGTCGTCCAGGCCGAGCGCCGCTACTTCGACGAATCACCGAACGATGCGCGCATCCGCCTTCCCGGCCAGCTGGCGCCGTTCGACCCAACGCCACAAGAGGTCGTCGAACGCATGCTCGTTCTCGCCGCAGTCAAAAAAGGCGATGTGGTTTATGATCTGGGATCCGGTGATGGACGGTTTCTTATCACCGCCGCGAAAAAATATGGTGCCCGCGGGGTCGGCTTCGAGGTCGATCCGGGCTTGGTCAAGCTGGCGCGTGAGAACGCGCGGAAACAGGGCGTGGAAAAACTCGTCGAGTTTCGACAACAAGATTTCCTTACGGCCGACTTGTCGCCGGCTTCTGTGGTGACGCTGTATCTATCTCAAGATGGTAATCTCGCGGTTCGCCCGCAACTGATGCATCAACTCAAGCCCGGCGCGCGCGTGGTTTCCTACACGTTCGATATGGGAGAATGGCGGCCGAAAATCGCGGAATCTTACCGTGATGCGGGAGGCAATTCGCACCAGTTGTACCTTTGGGATATCAGCGAGCCGATGGTATTCAGCGACAACTCGCGTCAAATCTTGGAGCAGCAGCGCTCGCGCAGCGGTCCACTCGTGATTGATGTCGAGTAGTGACCGTGGTTTGAGGCGCGGGTGCTATCGCTATCGCTGATAGCGTCCCATGAGCTCGGTTTCGCTGAGAACATGCCCCTTCATCGCATCCAGCAATTGCTGCTTTGTCGCCCGCGGTTTTAAGTTTGTCGGAGCATCGAGAGCGTAAAGTTTGAAATAATAGCGATGCGCCGCTCCCGGAGGCGGGCACGGACCGCCGTAGCCGACTCTGCGAAAATCGTTGACTCCGTGCTTCGCGCCGTTGGAGAGTGTTTCTGTTTTTGCTGTTCCCTCCGCCAGATCTTTGGCATCACCGGGGAGATCGTAAATTACCCAATGCACCCAAGTTCCACCCGGCGCGTCAGGATCGTCGGCGATGAGCGCGAAGGTTTTTGTGCCCGCGGGTGCATTGGTCCATCTTAGTTGCGGTGACACGTCGTCGGCATCGCAAGTGTGCTTGCGCGGGATCGCCGCGCCTTGCTCGAAAGCCGCGCTCGTGAGTTGCACTCGGCCACCGGTTTTAGTATCGGCGGCGAAAGGCGTTGGAACGATGGTCACGACCAACAAGCAAATGCCGGCCACCAGCACGGAAAATTTCTCACGCCGCATACAGCTGATCGATAAAACCACTGTCGTCGATTTTTCGCAGGTAGTGAAGATCCCACGGCTCCATCGGACCGATGTGGTGCATTTTGGGATCTTTGCCGACGTCCAGATCGTAAACGTTCTGAATCGCGCCCGGCAACGGGTAGGGTTTCTTCGATAAGAGTTTTGCCCACTCGCGCTGCAGGTGTACGTAGTACTCGTCATCTTGCAGGCCGTAACGCGCAGCCAGATTTGCCTTCAAAATCGGAACAACTTGATCCGGTTTGGTTTTGAAGAAATGCAGCGCTTCGATGAAGCCTTTTAGAAAGGCGTAGACGGTTTCTTCGTTGTCCTTGATGTAATCAGTGGTCGCGAGCAACGTCGTGTTGTGAATCACCGGACGGTCCGGCAGCTCGACGATATGCAAGCCCTTCTTGATGCCGTAGAGATCGAAGGGCATGTCGACCAGCGCGGCGACAGCTTTACCGGAAGTGATTTCATCGACGAAATCCAAAAATTTACCTGAAGTGTTGTCAATCACGTCCATGTTGATCTCCTCAGGCTTGAGCCCGCAAGTTTCCAGCACCGCGCGCAAATTGCCAGACACGCAGGGCGCCTTGGAGTGGCAGACAATCTTCCGACCTTTTAGATCTTCCACATTCTTGATTTCCGCGGACGCAACGAGCCGGTCATCCCAGTTGTTCTGCGCCTGTGCAAGATAGGTGAGGCGTTTCTCGCCCTTGGCCCGCTCGCGATACGTCTCATGATGCAGCCCGCTCAAGAAATCGATTTCACCGGCGAGCGCGAGCTTAGCGCGATGCGCCATGGTCGGCGCTTTGGCTCCGCCAACGATATGCAGATCGATTTCGTAACCGTATTTCTCCATCACCTTGGATTCCTTAAAAACATAAAGAAACGGCAGGTGGGAGGAGTCGCTGGCCAAAAGATCTAATGTACGCATAAGTTGTCTCCTTTTTTGTTTTCGGTTTTACGGGATGCCAAGCTCTTTTTGCACTTCTCGTAGCAATGTCATGTCGAGCGCGATCGAAACTGGAATGTTGGTCTTCTTGGTCTGCTGCTGAATGAAGCTCCACTCGATGGCGAGATCGTCGTCGGTGAGCAAGCCGTTTCTGCTGAAGCCCGGTTTGGCGAGATCGAGCGAGCGAAGTGCGTCCCGTTCGCTAGCACGGGTCCAGTCCATGAGAATCTTGACCGAATCTTTCGGGACCGCGTGCAAAAGTTGCAAGCTTCGCAAGGAGGCTCGAATCACTCTTTTGATCAGCTCCGGATCTTTTTTGATTTTATCTTCGTGTACGCTCAGGCCGGCGATCGGATGGGTGACTATTTCGGCAGTGTTGCCGAGCAGGCGGTAGCCTTTGTTTTCCATCTGAACATTTGCGAGGGGCATTAAGCTGCCCTGAGCGATATTCTTCTCCATCGCCGCGATACGTGCCGGCGTCGCGCCCATTGCCAATAATTGATATTCGCCCTTTTTAAGACCCAAGTGCTGCAGATGCTTTTCCGTGAGAATCGCCTGAGTGTTGCCGAAGGAGCTCACGGCAAAAACTTTGCCTTTCAGATCAGTGGATGATGTTATCTCTGGCCTGACGACCAGGGAAAACAGCGGACGGGAATTGAGGGCCGCCGCGAGCTTCATTCGCAAACCTTGCATCGCGCCATTGAGCACGGGAGAAATATTCAGCGAGAAATCGATGTGACCGTTCGCAAGTGCCACGGTGGCGACATTTCCGTTCATCTGAATCGCCTGCGCTTCCAAACCTTCGCTGCGGAAGAATCCTTTGTCCACCGCGACTTTCACTGGAAACCAGGTCATGCTCACCGCCGAGTAAGAGAACGTAACTTTTCTCAGTTCGGCGCCGGCTGCGGTCAGCACTTGAGATGACGCAGAAACGAGAGCCGCGAGAAGGAAAATGGAAGGGCGGCGCAACCGCGTCATTTTTTGCCTTGCGGAATCTCGATCGGTAAATCCGCACGGTCGCCCCATTCTTTCCACGAGCCGATGTAATTACGCACCTTCGGAAAGCCGAGCAAGCGCAGCGCAACATAGCTATGGGCGGCTCTGTAGCCGCCTTGGCAGTAGGAAATCACTTCCTTGTCCGGCGTGATGCCAACTTTTTCGTACATCGTTTTCAATTCGGCATTCGATTTAAACGTACCTTTGGCGTCCAGATTGTCGGTCCATTCAATATGGATGGCGCCGGGAATCGCGCCACCCCGCGCCGCGCGCACATGCGTGCCGAGATATTCCCCCGTGCTGCGGGTGTCGAGGATGGCGACTTCTTTTTTATTTAGAGATTGAAGCACATCGTCGACGGTGGCCAATACTTCACGCTGCTCGCTGGTTTTATACGTGGCAGCTTTGGGCGGGGTGGCTTCAGTCGTGATGGGCGCGCCCGCAGCCCTCCAGGCCTGAAACCCGCCATCGAGCATTTTCACGTTCGGGTGACCATAAAATTCGAGAAACCATACGCCGCGCGCCGCGCGCATGCCGGAATTGTCCTCGTAGAAAACCACTTCTTTCGATTCACCCACACCGCGCAGCTCGAGCACGTGGTGGATCATGAACATGAAGGCTCTGAGCGGTGCGTCAGTGGTGTCGATTAAACTGAGTCCGAATAGGTCGAAGTGGGTCGCGCCGGGGATATGCCCTTTTGCGTAATCTTCCGCCGGTCTCACGTCAATGATGCAAAGGTTGGCATGTCCTAATTTCTGCTGTAGGTCCTGCGGAGTTGTGAGCAGTGTGTCGCGCGTGTATGTTTTATTCATAGGGTCCCTATAACATTACTCAAAATGGCACTGCAAACCTTTCGAACCGAGAAAAATTCACGCTCGTTATCCAGGCGCCTCTCTGCTTTTTCTTTCACCCTCTCCCTTGACGGGAGAGGGAAGGGTGAGGGTGACGCGCGCGTTCTCATTGCCCCTCTGATCAGCGTGTTTCTGATCGCTTCCGCTTTCACCTACCAACTCGCTCTGCCGGGGCGAAAGCTATCATTTCCCGCGGACCACTATTCTCATCCCGACTTCAAGACTGAATGGTGGTACTACACCGGCCACTTGGACACCGAAAGCGGCAAACGGTACGGCTATCAGGTCACGTTCTTTCGTTTCGGCGTGCGCGATCGCCAGAACGCGATAAAGGAACAGCCGTTGTTCACCGAGTTGTACATGGCGCACTTTGCGCTATCGGATATTGCGGCAAAAAAATTTACCTATCGTGAGCGCATCAATCGTGGCCACGGAGAGAGAGCGGGCGCCGCCACGGATCGCTATCTAGTTTGGAACGAAGACTGGAAAGTAGAGGGCGACGCGAGAAATCACTCAATTGAAGCTAAGGATCGCGGAACGCACCTGCGGCTTACGCTGAAATCGCAGAAGCCGCCCGTGCTGCACGGCCAAAACGGCTTGAGTCAGAAGGGAGAAGGCGAGGGGAGAGCCTCGTACTACTATTCACTGACCCGCATGCAAACGGAAGGTGAATTGACGATTGACGGCAAGAAAGAAAAAGTCCGCGGTCTAACATGGATGGATCACGAGTTCGGCAGCAATCAATTGAGCGAAGATCAGGTTGGCTGGGATTGGTTCAGCATCCAGCTCGAGAACCAGACAGAATTGATGCTCTATCTAATTCGGCGCAAAGATGGATCGCCCGATCCTTATTCCAGTGGTACGCTGGTGAGCGCGAGTGGAACCACCAGGCACCTTGCGCTCAAGGAATTTCGCATCGAGATACTGGATCGATGGAAGAGCCCAAAGAGCGGCGCCAATTATCCGATGAAATGGAAAGTAACGATTCCCTCCGAAGAGATCGAGCTGGAAATCAATCCGGCGTTTCCGGATCAAGAATTAATCACCAACCGAAGTACCCGTGTGACCTACTGGGAAGGCGCCGCGCAGATTCGTGGTAACTTTCATAGCAAACCCGTCGAGGGAAAGGGTTATGTCGAAATGACGGGGTATGCGGGGAAGCTGACGCTATGACAGTAAGATTTTGTGTCTCTGTTGAGCGTTGACAGCAAAATGATTAACTTATACACTTTGATGCATGAGCCGGACCACTTTGATGATTGAAGATGCATTGCTGCGTGAGATCAAAAAGAAGGCAGCAGCCGAGGGGCGTACGCTTCAGGATGTGGCGAACGATCTGTTACGCCAGGCACTCCACGAACGTTCTCGCAGGCGATTCAGCCTCCGGCTTCACGGTTGGGACGCCAAAGAACAGCCAGGCGTTGACCTGTTGGACCGCGATAAGTTGTTTGATTTGATGGACGGGCGATAAGTATTGCAGGCGATCGACACCAACGTCCTGGTCTACGCCGAGATCACGTCGAGTCAGCATCATCGCCAGGCGCATCAGTTGCTGACGCAACTGACAGAGGGCGCCGTGCCATGGGCGCTGCCTTGGCCCTGCATTTACGAATTCTTGCGCGTGGTCACTCATCCACGAGTCTTTCACCCGCCGGTACCATTGGAGATCGCTGTAGCGGATCTCAAGGCGATTACGGATTCACCTTCCATCCTGTTGTTGAGCGAGACCGATAGACATTTGGAATTGATGACTTCATTAGCGAAGGAAGCGGGCGTCTATGGGAATCTGATCCATGATGCGCACATTGCTGCCCTTTGCTTAGAGCACGGCGTGACGGAATTAATCTCCGCCGATCGCGACTTCCTGCGATTTAAATCTCTCAAAATTATTAATCCTTTCCAGTGAGGCCCGTAAGAAATCTTTACAATTTGAAATGACTGTGTGATACTAAATATGACTTTGTATTACATGAGAACAATGATGGCTAAAAGCGTACGATTCAATCATGAGCAGGAATCCCTCTTGGAAAAAGCCGCTAAGGCGTTGGGTGTTTCTCAATCTACACTTATCCGTGAGGCGATCGCTGAAAAGTGCCGGGAGGTGCTACGACCTCCACTTTCTCAAAGCCTGGCACCATTCATTGGACGCATAAAAACCAGAGGTGGCCGAGCCCGCAACACCGGCCGCGCTTTCAAACGCGCCCTGCTGGAGAAAAAGGCTAAGTGATTCTCACTGATGCCGGCCCGCTGGTTGCTCTCGTTGACCAAGGAGAGCCTGACCACGACGCCTGCGTCGCGTGTCTCCCTAATCTTACCGGCCCCATGGTTACGACTTGGCCCGCTTTCACGGAGGCCATGTACCTTCTCGGAGAAGCAGGGGGCTGGCGGGCACAAGACGCGCCTTGGAGCATTCTTCAGCAAGGTGATCTCGAAATAGCTTTCCAAAGTTCCGATGGCTATGAGCGCATTCGCGTCTTGATGCAAAAATATCGCGATCATCCGATGGATTTGGCCGATGCTTCTTTGGTTCATCTGGCTGAAGAACGACGGGTGCGTGACATCTTTACGCTCGATGAACGGGACTTTCGCTCCTATCGTATTCATGGTCGCCAGACCTTCCGACTTTGGCCAGGAAAATAGACCTAAGATCGCGCCGAATAACCACCGAGCGGGTCGTTGGTGAAAGGAGACGGCGCCACCCAACGTCTTGCGCTCAAGGATTTCCGCATCGAGATACTAGATCGATGGAAGAGCCCAAAAAGCGGTGCCAATTATCCGATGAAATGGAAAGTGACGATTCCCTCCAAAGAGATCGAGCTGGAAATCAATCCGGTGTTTCCGGATCAAGAATTAATCACCAACCAAAGTACCCGGGTGACCTACTGACCGGGTATGCGGGAAAACTCACCATGTAAGATCGCCGAGCCAATTTAACGACCTGCGCCCGGCCATGACCTCGCGCATTTCCCGGGAGTAGGCGCACCGTACACATTCTGCATAAGTATGATTATCATACTTGTACGGAATCTCCGGGCCCCCAGCTGTCTTACCGCGCGGCGCAGCGGCAAGCGTCGAACGCGCGCCGGGGGCAAACCAGGAAAACTACGCTGTTTCGTTCGCTACCGGCCCTTCGAGATCGTCCTCACACTCGATCTGCGGGCGCAGGCCGATACTGATCCCGATGCGGTGGTGGCCCGTGCGCCGGTTCTCGTGCTCGACGACGTGCAGCGCTCCCGTGACTTTCTTATCGCGTATCGCTGTCACGCGTGCGAATAGCGCACTGAGAAATTCACCAGCGGTGAAGTGAAAGCCCGGGGATTTTTGGAAAGCTCCGTTCGTCGCGCGTAGCCACGACGTGGCCTCTTGCCATCGCCGTGGCCGCGATAATGAGGTCATGCGGACCTACGGGGGTTCCTTTGAGCGCAAGCTCCGCGGACAGTCGGGCGTGGATACGGGCAGTCACCAGATCAAATGAAATGACCGGAAGTCGTGATAGAAGGCCTTCGACAAAGGCTTCTCGTTGACTTCGCCGAGCCGGTGTCGTGGCGCGATGCACGCCGTGGAGCAATTCGGAGGCAGTGATTGTCGAAATGGCGACATCTTCATCAGCGTGCTCAGCGAGTTGGGTCTCTATATCACGTTGATCGCGTTCCCAAGCGATCAGCACGCTGGAATCGATCAACACTCCCACGGCGACTCGGGCACGGCAGGCTCTTGCCTGGTTGCCTTTTCTACCGCGTTCCAAAAGGCTGGATCGGGCTTCGGCAATGAATGGAGTAGTGTCAGAAAGTCGGCGCCGGTAAACCGCATCGGCTTGACGTGAGAAATTTCACAAACCGGCTCCCCGCCACGCTCGATCACGAAAGTCTCTCCGCGGTAGCAAACGCGATCAAGCAGCTCGGAGAAACTGCGCGCCGCCTCTGTCGCAGAGATGACGCGGCTACCTTTGACTGAATAAGTCGTGCGAACTCGCGGTTTCGTTTTGGTACCTTTCCGCGCAGAAGTTGTCTTTTTTCTGTCAGTTTTCATAGAATCTGATTATCTGATTTTCTTGCGGTTTGTCAAGTTGCGCTTTAACGCTCAGACAAACGCCGGTCGGAGGTAGTGCTAGGTCGAGAGTTTCACTTTGACTGAATAGATATTCCTAAAAAGCTCACGTCTCACGGAAATCCGACGAGAACGAGATTTCAATCTTGACGAGCGCCACGCTTTTGACTAAACAGGGGCGGACCGACGGCCTTCATTAACAGATTGCATGACCCAAAGAGAGAAGAACCTCCTCGCCGGATGCATCCGCGGCGACAAAGCTTCCTGGGACGCTTTCGTCCTTCAATACTCCGCGCTGGTTTATCACACGATCCGAAAGACGTTCGTAACTTTTCACGCTGAAACGAAATCAGATCTGGTTGACGACCTGTTTCAAGAGTTCTTTCTTGCCATCGTTCGCGACGATTTCAAAAAGCTCCGCCAATTTAGAGGCGATACTGGCTGCAGCTTGGCCAGCTGGTTGAGAGTTGTCGCCGCACGCATGACCATCGACTTTTTAAGAAAACAAGGCTCCAGTAAATCAGAACCCAATCCACAAACGGTACCGAATGACGATCCAGCTGCGTCATTAATAATTCGTGAAGAAGAACGAGCGCTTGGCGACGCTGTCAAATCTCTTTCCTCCAGAGATCAGATCTTTCTCGACCTCTGTTTTGTTCGCGCTCTCCCGCCTGAAGATATCGCTGCTATCCTAAAAACCTCCGTCAATGCGGTCTACACTCAGAAAAGCCGCATTCTGGAAAAGAAATCTGCGCGTCGTAAGAAATCGCAATCTCTCCCGTCTATTCTCGCAAACAATCCACCTACCTCGCCTATCCTTGGGCCGAGTCTGAGGGTTGAAGTGAGGAAGTGCTTTTTAGGCATAAAGGAGCGTTATGAAGATACTACTGAGACGGTCACAAAAGGAGGTTTGCATGATATTTAGGTATTTGTTCGCCGTTATAACTTCGTTTTTCTTAGTCACCGGTTTTCCGAACAAGGGGATTGCCCAAAGCGCCTCTGATGGGACATGGGTTATCGTTATAAAATCCTCCTTTGTGGGCTATCAATTTCAAGGTGTCTGCGGTGCCGATCGACTTGCGGCATTAGAGCTAGCGGCAGCCCTACGTGCATCTGACAAGGATGGATTAGAAGGAGCCCACGCTCTCCCACTCCGAGCTTATCAGGCCCAAGTTGATGCAGGGCTGATATCTCCCGATCCGATACCATTCTGTCAGGGCGGGCAAAAATAGTTTCTTCCAATGTTATTGATTTGCTGACTGACGGATACCCCTTGATAAGCGTGGCTCTTTTTACCAGATGTCTTCTTGGAGCGATTCATTTTGCGAACCCGAGCGAAAAGAGCGATCTTACGAGAAGGAGGAGCCTTTGATCGTGGTTAGTTCGTCCCTGGCGATTTTCCTGAAGCTAGACCGAGCCACGTCCGGACTTGTGACAAAGTCATCGAGCAGGTGACAGGTGGCCGTCGACGTTTGCTCGGGTTAGCCTGGGGTCAGCAATCGGACTTGGAGTCAAGCATTTAAAGATTGCAATTTTGATTCTTTTGTTTAGTTAGTAAGCCCTGGTCCAAGTCGCCTGGCGCTTTCCGACGGGAGGCGGCTATTTAAGCAATACCGTGGGTTCCAATGTTTTTGATCGGGCGCGCAAAGCAACCCTCTGCGTGCGAGCTCTGCTCAGACATTGATTTTCGTGGCGCACGTTAGGCAGGCGATTTTACGTCTTAGAGAAGAATGAGACCGGAGCAGCGAAAAAAAGAAGAGACAGCGTCACAAGACGGGGCCAGACTGAGTTACCCGATTCTGACCTGGCCCCGATCCTGAACCGCGCTTACAAACGTTACAGAATAACAATCCAGCGTCGTCAATATCTCAACAACGAGAACATGCGGTTATCGACTCCCCCGAGATTGAATATTTCTCGACCTTTACCTCCTCCGCGCTTCACCGTTCGAAGATATCGCCGCTATCCTGAAGTCAACGCGGTGTACACTCAGAAAAGCCGCATTCTCGTCAAGCTTCGAGAAACGCTAAAAAATTTCTGCCCCTTGTAAGAAATCGCGACCTGTCCCGTCTATTTCCGCAAACAATCGATACCTGCCTCGTCTATTCTTGGGCCGAGCTGGGCGTTGTAATCAGGATGGTCCTGGTGCTTTGATACGCGGCAGCAACTTCAGCAACGGCGGTCTGCCTTTGTTGGCGGGGGTCTTCGCGGTGGATGCGCGGAATGCTCCAACGGGCGCGTTCAACGCAACGGGTTTTCGCGCCGTACGCTAAACAAATTTCGGAGAAAGCATCCCCACGAATCCGAATGTAAGGACTAAAGGGACATTATTGTGTCTCGACCTGGGGTCAGGCTGTGCTGGCCCGGATTCTGATCTGACCCCTGATCCTGCAACCAGCCCAAGATACGTTACAGAGAGAGATCCAGCTGCGTCGCTAATATCGCATGAAGAAGAGCAAGCACTTACCGATGCTGTCAAATCTCTCTCTTCCCAAGATCGGATATTCCTCGACCTCTGCTTTCTCCGCGGTCTCCCCGTCTGAAGATATCGCTGGCAGCCTGAGAATGTCCGTCAAAGCGGTGTATACGTTCTCACCAAGCTTAGAGAAACGCTAGAAAAGTTCTGCTCGTTGTAAGAAATCGCGACCCCTACCGTCTATTTGCGCAAAGAGCATTCCGCTTCCCGCTGGAGGGGTCGGCTTGGCGCGTTGGATGCGCCCAAACTATAAGGGGGTTCCTATGTACGATGTTTCACAGATAGCGGTGACCGTTACGACTCAGGCATGTTTTAGCAAATACAAGCTAGCTTTGCACAGGATCCTGGTTAGTGTCTCAGTTCTCGTTTTGATTCTCGTTTTAATGCCAGCTAGTGCTAACGCGGCGGTAGCTCTTGAGGGCGAGACTTTTCTCAGCACGGACATACGATCATCCGGTGTAAGATGTGACCAGAAATTAGGAGAGATTGCCTTTAGCATCACCGGCACAGCCTCGGGTCCTTATGTCGGAACGTTCTTCGAGGAGGGCTTTATCGACTTTGATCCCAGCCGCGGGATCATTTTGTCAGTAGAGATAACTTTTCGAATTTTCGACAGGGGGGGTAATATCATAGTTGAAGGGACAAAACAGTTGAATGATCGCGATGGGGCAGCAAAGTGCGGACTTGACAGCAGTACGGGGATAACCAGTTTCTTTGCAACCTCTCAGCTCTCCTACGCCTCTAACGTAGATATCGGCGACGCAACATTGAGTTTAAAGGCTGAAACAGATAAATCAGGTTTACTACGATCGTTGAATTTTACTGAAGTTTTTCACACATCCAAAATACTGCCGCCCACTCTCGGGAAGATAA
Organism: Binatia bacterium; assembly: GCA_036000865.1. Taxonomy (GTDB): domain Bacteria; phylum Desulfobacterota; class Binatia; order UBA9968; family UBA9968; genus DP-20. The sequence goes on from DASYUV010000100.1 coordinate 45,452, forward strand.
CGGGCGGAGGGAACATCCTCAAAAATAGCAATGGGGGTGGGGTTAATTTTGGTTTTAATGCCCAGAGTACGGATAATGGGATGAAAGGCTCTGGCGTAGTAGTCGATCATAGCTCAGGAAAGTTGGTCAAAATTATTGACGTTACTTACCTTGGCGTTGCCGGTACACAGGCGGTGTTTCTAGGCACTGCTGAAGTTAACGGTGTCGTAGAAAAATACCGAATTGACGTAGACGATCTTGGCGAGCCAGGAATTGGCGTTGACACCTTTAGCATCACAACCGATAGCTACAGAGCTGAGGGTGTCCTTACTGGAGGCAACATCCAGATTCACAAATGAGAGATTGCCGAAAACCCTAAACAGGCATTCATGATGGGCTGCGTAACGGATACGCGGCCCATCATGTACAAAGCGTTGGCCCAAGCTGCACGAACAGTGTCATCCCGTAGCATGAACCACACGCTCAAAACGCTATTCCAGACAACCACGTCCAATCTCATTCGAGCCTTTGGGTTGTGGGATTGCTGAACGTATTTATACTCGCAAGCCCTTTTTGATTGGATTTCGACGGGGAAATCCCGTCGGCTCTCTGCGCTTGGACTGGCTTTTGACGAACCGGATTAAGACATACGGGAGACAAAAAAATAGGCGTCTTGATGAAAGTGGCCGGAGGGCGAGATGCCGCCCACCCTTCGGCTTTAATGGACTTTTTTGGGGCTGAGATTTGTGCTAGGGAGGGCACACAATGGATGGCGATGAAGGCAGGATCGCAGAGATTTTAAACCGTCTCAGCAGTGGAGCTCGCAAGACGGCTGACAGAACTAGTTGTCCCAGCGAAGAGACCCTGGCGATATTTCTAAGTGGAGATCTAGCGGGTGATGCGCGGAGCGTGGTTGAGGTGCATCTCGCGAGCTGTTCGTTCTGCGTGGAGGATCTGGTCGCCGCATATAAAGCCGGCACACCGGTCATCAACGAAAGCGTGCCGCAACGACTCGTGGCCAGAGCGATGGGACTCGTTGCGGAGAAGGAATCTGTTTTCGATATTGCGGCGCGCTTGGTGAAGGAATCCATCGAGCTTGTCCGCACATCAGGTCGGGTGATGCCTCTGATGAGGCCCGTCGTCCGGAGCGAACCCAAAGCAGCTCTGGAGAATGCTCTCCAGGTTGAGCAGGACGTGGGGAGATTTAGGGTCGCCGTGGAGTTGGACTTGAGTGAAGCGGGCATGTGCCAAGTAGTTGCCAACGTCAAGGAGGAATCAGGAGAGCCGGCTGAAGGGGTTCGTCTGAGTTTGACCTCGGGAGACCGCGAACAGGCTTCCTTTCTAACCCGCAATGGCGTAGTCGTGTTTGACCGGATATCGCCTGGTGAGTATAGTATCGCGGTTTCGGAATGCGGTAATGCAGTAGGAAGGATCAGGTTGAATTTGATGTTGGAAAAGTAACCTCACGCCTCATCTTTCCGCGCCTCTTGTTGAGCGACCCGCATAATGAAGGACGAAGTTCTCACTCTTGATTTTGCCCGCGACGAGCGAAGACTAAAGGTCAGCTTCTCCGAAGGAAACGACAAGGCGCTCCGCCCATACGAAATACACGAGGTCGATTGGCAACAAATTGAGCGGTGTTGCCGCGAAATCGTGACCGTCCTCAACCGGTCGAACAGAAGCGCCAAGCTCAATTCTGAGATTTTCAATAGTCTTAAAAAATCCGGCCAGCTCCTTTTCGACCTGCTCATTCCGCCTGAGGCGAAGGCGAGACTCGCTCACACAAGCGCAACAGTTCTCACGCTCCGTCTAGAGGACACTTTGGTTCACATACCGTGGGAGTTGCTCTGTGACGGGCGGGAGTTTCTTTGCCGCCGCTTCGCCATCGGCAGGACCGCTAGCACTCGCCAGACGCCGAGCGCACGGTCGATTCGCGCACCGAGCGCGCCCTTCAATGTCTTGATCATCGCCGATCCGCGCGGTGATCTCGAAGCTTCTTATCGCGAAGGTCTAGACGTCAAAGCCTTTCTCGATCGAAGGAGAGATGTTTTTCACGTCGACTTTAAAAGCTATCCGGTGGACGTCGCGTTCGTGAGAAAGAATCTCCGCGACTACGACATCGTTCACTACGCGGGGCATGCTCAGTATGACGCGCAGAATCCATCCGAGAGCGGTTGGCTCTTGAGCGATGGCACGCTCAAAGCCACCGAGGTTGCGGCAATGGGAGGTCATCAGCCTATGCCTGCGCTGGTGTTCTCCAACGCCTGCCAAAGCGGCCAGACCGACGAGTGGAAGGTTAGCGACCAAGAGCGGCAAATCTTTGGTCTTGCTAACGCCTTTCTTCTCTCGGGCGTGCAACATTATATCGGGACCTTCTGGAAAACTGTCGACGCACCAAGCTCTCATTTTGCCGAGCGCTTCTACGCTGCCATCGCCGAAGGGAAAGGTATCGGAACGTCCCTGCGTGATGCCCGACAGGCACCGATCGGAACCGGTGAATGGGAAACTCTTGCTTGGGCTAACTACATGCTCTACGGCGATCCGGTTCGCGACTTTGGCGGCGCTGACAAGACTTCGAAGTGGACAGAACGTGAGCGGGATTTCCCACTATGGAAGCGAGCGCGGTCTTCGTTGGTAAAAGTATGGAGTTCACCACTGTCAGCCTCTCTCGTTGTAGTTTGCCTCCTAGTCTCAGCCTATGGCGGTTATTTCGTCTACCGATCCAGCGCGTGGAAAGAAAAAGCGGTTTCGCAGGAACGGTCGCCTGGTCAATTAGCCGTCGCCGTAACGGTTCCCTCGACGGAAACTAAAGCCCCGCTCAGTCTCGCCATGAACATTATCGGTCAAAGAAAGGAGACGGATGGGAGCTATACAGAAGTTATCGTCAAGGAGGGAAGCATGCTTCGCTCACGCGATCATTTCCAAGTCCATGTCGAAAGCAACCGGCGCTCGCACGTTTATATTTTGCTTTTCGATAGCGACGGCCGCGCGAGCCAACTTTTTCCGGACCCGAAGATCGAGCAGCCCGGTTTCATCGAAGGTGGGCGGAGAATTCCCATCCCCGACAAGGATCTATGGTTTTGGCTCGACCAGCACCCGGGCACCGAGACGGTCTACGTGCTGGCCTCGGAGGAACCGATGTCCGACATTCGCACCCTTCTCGGCAAAATGGCGAATGCCAGCGAAGCCGAGCGCAAGCGTCTATCGGGCGAGATCAGGCAGCGAATCGGAATCGTCGAGCGTGGCGTCGGCGGAGTCACAAAAGGGAAGACCGTTAGCTATCCGATGAGTGACGGTAGCCACATTCAAAAAGTCACAGACGTTGTGGTAGGCTCAGGCGCTGTGGTGAGGGCGATTAGCTTCGAGCATCGATAGAAATCGTTTGACGAGAATCTTATTAAAAAGCGTTCAGAAGATTTCAGGACTGATGTGGCGGAACGCGGCCTTGGTGCAACTGCAGGGCTTTTGCGTGACGGGTGGCGCACCGATTTACTCGTGAGACCTTTTCCGTGGCGTTGAAACAGAGATGAAGATCACACCGCACAATTTTCTGTTTGCTTTTATGGCTACCAGGCTGATTGTCGCTGACTGCTTCGCCGTCGAGCAGCCCACATTTGAGCCTAGGGTTGCTGCAACTCGGCGAGCTCTTCAGCAGGGGAAAATCCACGAAGCACTGGCATATCACGAGGTGAAGGGGCGTGAAGCAGAAGAGGTTGCGCTCACTAGCACGACACCTCAAAAATACTGGCAAGCCGCATTCGCAGCGTATATGGAGGCAACTAGAGCTGCGAGACTGGGTGGCCAAGTCCCAAAAATGCTCACTTACAGCGAAAAGGCTTTGGAGACAGCCCGGAAAACAGGGAAACCGATAGCCGAATTGAGGGCTATCAACGGAATGATTTACGCCCATACGTATATCAAAAATTTTGCTAAACTCGGCCAACTTACAGAAAAGGGAATGGCGATAGTGCAATCGCTACCTGCCGGTAGTAGCTATAGGTTTTACTTCGAGGGAGCTTTCTATGGTCACATCGGCAGAGCGCACGCGCGCCGCCAGGAGTATGATAACGCCATCCAAGCGCTTTCCCGCTCGGTTGACTTGTATGAAAGGTTTCTGACTTCTATCCCAGATGACTCAATTCAGCGCGAAGACGGTTGGGGAAGCCTGCTATTCCACCTCACCTGGCTGGGCGATGCTTATCTTCACGCAAACAAGCTCCAGGAGGCACTAGATGAGACCGAGCGCGCCTTTAGATTCATGAAGGAGTGGGATTTTAGATATTCCTTCGAGGGCGATCTGCATCGAAACAAGGGAGAGATCTATTTGCGACAAAATCAGCTCTCCGATGCGCTGAAGAGTTTCAAAAGTGCTCTAGCTCTCGCCGAGAGTCAGGCAGACGCAAATAGGATCACGTTAGCAAGTATTCATATTGGCAATGTATTAAGTTTATCCGGACAGCCCTCAGAAGCTGTCGAGTATTACAAAAAGGCGATTCAGCAGATCGAGTCTGCTCGCTCGTTACTCCAGGCCGAAGACTACAGGCAAACTTTTTTTGAAGGCGGAATTGAAGCCTATGTAAGCCTTGTGAAAACTCTTGTTGTAGCCAACGAACAAGACGAAGCATTTAATTACAGCGAAAGAGCGCGATCCAGAGCATTTCTCGACCTGCTGGGAAGCAAAGTCCGGTTGTCGCGAAATCAAGAAGGCTTAGAGGAAAAGGAAAAAACCCTAAAAGAAGCGTTTGTGGAAATCGGCGCGAGGCTTGAAGCGGAAACCGATGAGTCAACGATAACGGCAGAAAGCCTGCGCAGTGATGTGAATCGCCTCGAAAACGAGTATGAAACCCTCGTTGCAAAAGCCAGGCAGGAGCGCAAAGAACAAGCGGCTCTCATGAACGTAGAGCCTTTGAAACTAAAAGAGATTCAGGCGCTGCTGGATCCCGAGCAGACGCTAATCCAGTACTTTGTCGCACCCGAGAAAACATTTGTGTGGGTTGTCGAAAAGGATCGCTTTAGTGCTCTCACGGTGTCGATCTCGCAAAGGGCTTTAGAGCAGAGAGTGGAGGTTCTGAGGAACTCGATCTCCTCGATAAAGCCGTTGCGCGAGTATCATGCGCTTGCCCGTGAGATTCACGAGCTCATTATTGGTCCGACGTTGCTACATATTAACGGCAAAGAGCTGATCATCGTTCCACACGGCGTGCTGCATTATTTGCCATTCCAAGCTCTGTATTCTTCACGAGGCAAATATTTGGTTGAAGATTATTCCGTAAGTTATCTTTCCAGCGCGAGCCTGCTTCAATTCACCACGGCGAAGAGAAAACCAGTCGGTCAGAAAGTTTTGGCTGTGGGAAATCCGAGTTTTGATGCCTCGATTGCTAATCTTCCAATGTCCGAGTTGGAAGCCAATGAAATCCGCCGGCTTTATCCTCGATCAACCGTCCTTGAGAAAGTGGGAGCAAGCGAAGAAAAGGTTAAAGGTCTGGCACCAAATCATGATGTTCTCCACTTCGCCACACACGCGGAGTTAAACAAAGACGATCCCCTTTCATCGGCCCTTATTTTGGCCAAAGACTCCAAGGAGGACGGTCGGCTCGAAGTGAGAGAGATTTTTGGCATGGATCTCAACGCGAGCCTTGTCGTGTTGAGCGGCTGCGAGACGGCTTTGGGGAAACTCTCGACTGGAGATGAGCTTGTAGGCCTCATCAGAGCATTTATCTACGCGGGCACGCCTTCAGTTCTGGCGAGTCTATGGAAGGTAGACGATGCGTCAACCGCGCATTTGATGAACAGCTTTTATAAGAATTTAAAAACCAAAACTAAAGTTGAGTCGTTGAGACAAGCACAGTTGGATCTAATTCGGGGAAGTCCGCGCAGCGATCTCTTGGCAAAACGGGGCGTCGGCGGGATCGCCAAACTCGGTGAAACTCCAGCGGCCAAATCTCTGTCGCAAGACTCTGTCTCTGTCTCGACTTCTCGCCCCTACTTCTGGGCGCCGTTTATTTTGGTGGGTGACGGGAAGTGATAGAATTATGCTGAAAACTCAGATTGCTTTCGGCGCTGGTTCTTATAGAATATCCGCATGCATCTCGACCGGATCACCATCAAACCGGATGTTTGCGGCGGCGAGCCCACGATCCGTGGCATGCGGATCACGGTGAGCCATATTCTCGAAATGCTCGCGGGAGGCATGACACCGGAACAAATCCTGTCAGACTTTCCTTACCTAGAAAGAAGTGACATAGACGCGTGCCTTGAATACGCGGCGCGTCAAGCTGCCCATCGCGAACTCCCATTAAGTAGGTGAAATTTCTTGTCGATGCGAACCTTCCTCCGAACCTCTGCCTATGGCTGAGAGATCGTGGGCATGAGGCGGAGCATTTAGTCGACCTGAATCTTCTTACCGCCAGCGACACAGAGATCTGGAATCGTGGGCGGAGACACGATCTTGTCATAGTCTCAAAAGATGTAGACTTCTATGATCGGGCCTTGGTCTTCGGCGCTCCACCAAAAGTTCTTCATGTTGCGGTGGGCAATTGTAGCAACGAGAAGTTGTTTGAAATCCTCGATCACGCGTGGATCAATATTGAGGTTTCGTTATCAACGGGCTCGCTGGTCTCAATAGCTCAAGAAAAAATCGAAATGTTTCCGTGAATCAACCTGTTTGATTCGACAATTCTTTGCCATGAATCTGTTGCAGAAATTAGGCGAGGCCGCCAAGAGAAACCGGCTATTCACGTGCGGCGATCGCATTCTAATCGCCGTCTCCGGCGGGCCGGATTCGGTGGCGCTGCTGCATTTGCTTCACGAGCTTCGGCAAGAATTCGAGCTGCACCTGGAAGTGGCGCATCTGCAGCATGGGATTCGCGGCGAAGAGGCCAGGGAAGATGCGCGGTTTGTGGCGGAATTGGCGGAAAAGCTAAAACTTCCGTTCCATCTCAAAGAGATTAATCTACCAGAGATGAAATCCGATGCGGGCAAAGGGAATCTCGAAGCCCTGGCGCGTGAGGAGCGCTATCGATTTTTTGCCGAGGTAGTAAGGGAGGCCAAGCTCGATAAAGTTGCGACGGCGCACACTGAGGACGATCAGGCGGAGACCGTGATGATGTGGCTTTTGCGCGGCGCGGGCACGAAAGGATTGAGCGGTATGTCGCCGGTGCATCGTCTTCGCGTAGCCACCGGCGCTTCGATGAACATGCCGCTCACGGTGATTCGTCCGCTGCTGGATGTTTCGAAATCCGAGATTCTCGAATACTTGGAAGACAGAAAATGCGCCTACAGAGTTGACCAGAGCAATCAGCATACTGCCTTGCTGCGCAATTGGATTCGCTTGGAGCTGCTTCCAAAGATTCAACAACGAGTCGGCACGGGCTTTTCGGCGCGATTGAGCCATCTTGCGGCAATGATTCGTGACGAAGATCGTTTTTTGGACGATCTGGCGCGGAAGAGCTATGAAAGCGTGCGCGATTCAAATGGACTCAGCCGAGCTGGCCTGCTCAGCGAACCAAAAGCATTGCAGAGAAGAATCCTCCGCCACTGGATTGGCCTCACACGCGGCCACCTGCGCGGGCTGGAATTCGTTCATATTGAGGAACTTTTGCGTCTAATAAACGAGGGGCCGCCGCAAGGTCGGCTGTCAATTCCCGGTGGATGGGAATTGGTGCGCGAATACGACACGGTCAAACTGGCTAAGGCCTCTAGAAGTCTAAAGCGGATTTGTTATACGTACGAGTTTAGTATCGGCACAGTTTTGCGGATTCCCGAAGCGGGGATGCAGCTTTGCAGTCAGGAGATCGATATTTCCGTTGGCACCGTTCCCACTGACCCCATGGAAGCGCTGTTCGATCATGAAGCCTTGCCGAGAAATTTGGTCGTGCGGAACTTTCGCCGAGGCGATCGGTTTAAACCCTTGGGGATGACCGGTCATAAAAAGGTGAAAGGACTCTTTATCGACAAGAAGGTGCCGTTATCAGTGCGGGCGACCCTGCCGCTTTTGGCAACGGGAGATGAGGTCCTTTGGATTCCCGGTTACGGCCGGAGCGACACCGCTCGATTGACCGAAAAAACCACGTCCATTCTTCATATAAAAGCAGTCCCCATCGGAGCTTAGCTGCTAATACTCTTATTGATAGAACCGGTCACGTGTGTTAAACTTTTTTCGATTCTGAATAGTTAGGGAGTATCGGTTGAGTCAGTCATCGAAACATATCGCCCTTTGGTTGGTTTTAGCACTGATTTTCCTCGTCATTTTCAGTGTGTTCAATAAGCAACACGGACGCGAGCCGGAAATCGTCTTTAGCGAGTTCATGACCTCCGTTGATCGCGGTGATGTACAACGGGTCACGATTCAAGGTCACAATATCCAGGGAGAATACAAAAACGGCGAGCGTTTTCGCACTTTCGCGCCCAACGATCCGGAGTTGGTCAAATCGTTGCGTGAGAAGAAGGTTAAGATCGCCGCCAAACCGGAAGAAGATTCGCCTTGGTACATGGTGCTATTGCTCAACTGGTTTCCCATGCTTTTGTTGATCGGCGTGTGGATTTTCTTCATGCGCCAGATGCAAGTTGGCGGCGGCAAAGCGATGTCTTTCGGAAAAAGCCGGGCAAAGTTGCTGACCGAGAACCAGCACCGGGTCACGTTTAGCGACGTGGCCGGGGTGGATGAAGCTAAGGACGATCTCCAGGAAATCATCGCATTCCTGAAAGACCCCAAGAAATTTACCAAGCTAGGTGGACGCATTCCCAAAGGCTGCCTGCTGGTCGGTCCTCCGGGGACCGGGAAAACCCTCTTGGCTCGGGCGATCGCCGGCGAGGCGGGCGTCCCGTTCTTCAGTATCAGCGGTTCGGATTTCGTCGAAATGTTCGTCGGCGTCGGCGCATCTCGCGTGCGCGACCTGTTCGTGCAAGGTAAAAAAAACGCGCCTTGCATCATTTTCATCGATGAAATCGATGCCGTCGGGCGCCACCGCGGCGCCGGTCTCGGCGGTGGTCACGACGAGCGGGAACAAACGCTAAATCAGTTGCTGGTGGAAATGGACGGCTTCGAAGCCAACGAAGGCGTCATTCTGATTGCCGCGACCAATCGGCCCGATGTTTTGGATCCGGCCCTACTGCGCCCCGGCCGTTTTGACCGCCGGGTGGTAGTGCCGCGGCCGGATGTAAAGGGGCGCGAAGGAATCCTCCAGGTGCATACGCGCAAGGTTCCGGTTGCAGCGGATGTCGACATCGCCGTGCTCGCCCGCGCGACGCCCGGCTTCGCGGGAGCCGATCTGGAAAACCTGGTCAACGAAGCGGCGCTCTTGGCGGCGCGCAATAACAAAGATAAAGTCGACATGCTCGACTTCGAGCTCGCCAAAGATAAAGTCATGATGGGCGCGGAACGGCGCAGCATGATCATCAGCGACGATGAAAAGCGCAATACCGCGTTTCACGAGGCGGGTCATGCGCTGGTGGCGAAGCTCCTGCCGGGGGCCGATCCGATTCACAAGGTGACGATTATCCCGCGCGGCATGGCTCTGGGCTTGACCCAGCAGCTGCCGATTGACGAAAAACACACCTATGGGAGAGAGTATCTCCTCAATAATCTGGTTATTCTCTTCGGTGGACGCGTCGCCGAAGAGCTGGTGCTCAACCACATGACCACGGGCGCAGGAAATGACATCGAGAAGGCGACCGATCTCGCCCGTCGCATGGTCTGCGAGTGGGGCATGAGCGAAAAGCTCGGTCCGATGACGTTCGGTAAAAAAGAAGAAGAGATCTTTTTAGGACGAGATTTTACCCAAAAGGTGGATTACTCCGAGAGCACCGCCATCGAGATCGATGCCGAGGTCAGACGCATCATTCAAGAGAGCTATCACAAAGCGAAGAACCTCCTGAAGGAGAATCTCAGACTCCTCCATAAAGTTGCCGAGTCGCTACTGGAAAAAGAGGTTCTGGACGGCTCCGAGATCGACGCGATCGTTAGAGAGTTCGGCGGGAATGGTGGAGCCCCGCTTACTCCGTCGGCCGCCGCGGCTGTCGCCTAAGCTACGTCTTGCTGGAGCCATTGGCTCCCTAACTCCACGTTCCATTTCACGACCCTTCTCCCAGTCCGAAGTCTCTGGTTTCCGGCTCGGGAGATGTGCCCCGCGATTTTGAGACCACCACTCGGGCCGTACAATCTCGCAATACTCATGGTAATGGTTGGTGATGCCTGATCAGAAACCGCAGGATTTGACCGCAGCCTTGGCGCCGCTATTACCGGTTGCGTCGGCGGAGCGTGGATATCTGCTCACCCGTCATGGCAAGCTAGATTTCGCGGGCCGCACGTTAATCATGGGTATTGTCAATGTGACGCCCGATTCATTCTTCGACGGCGGGCGGCGGCTCGATCCAACCAAGGCAGTCGCCGATGGCGCGGCGATGGCGGCGAGCGGCGCGGATATTATCGATGTCGGCGGCGAGTCCACCCGGCCCGGCGCTCCGCCGGTTGCAGAAGAAGAAGAGTTGGCCAGAGTGTTGCCGGTGGTGCGTGGCCTACGCCGCGAAGTCACCGTGCCGATTTCAATTGACACCTACAAATCGAGCGTCGCTCGCGCGGCGCTTGACGGTGGCGCGGACATCATCAATGACATCAGCGCGCTGCGCTTCGATCCCAAGATGATTGCATTGGTGGTTGCGGAAAAAGTCCCTGTGGTTTTGATGCATATGCAGGGGACGCCTCGGACGATGCAGCAAGAACCCCGTTACCGCGACGTGGTGCGAGAGGTGCGGGATTTTCTAGTGACGCAGCTTCATGAAGCGATGGATGCGGGCGTTGCGCCGGAGGCGATCATCATCGATCCGGGAATCGGCTTTGGCAAGACCATCGAGCACAACTTGCAGCTGCTGCGCGGGCTTCCGGTGTTGGCGGCGCTGGGACAGCCACTGCTCGTGGGCGTCTCGCGCAAGGCTTTCATCGGAAAAATTTTGAATGCGACGCCCGATGAGCGGTTGGAAGGAAGCCTCGCCGCGGCGGTGGCCGCGGCGTTAGCCGGCGCGAATATTTTGCGCGTACACGACGTCGCCGAGACAGGTAAGGCGGTCAAGATCGCGGATGCGATTCGCTTTGGATTTCCCCGGTGATGAGGATGTGCCGATGTTGGAGTTGATCCGGCAGATTCGTTGGCAGGACATCGTCGACATCGGTATCATCACCTTCCTGATCTACCGCGCGCTGCAGATCGTTCGCGGCAGCCGGGCAATGCAGATGATCATGGGACTTGCGGTGATTCTGGTCGCCTACGTCTCATCGCGCGCGTTGGGACTGTTCACGCTCAACTGGATTCTCGACAACTTCCTGGGATCGATCATTTTAGTGATCATCGTGATTTTTCAGAGCGACATTCGCCGCGCGCTGACCCAAGTAGGCAGCGCGCCGCTCTTTGCGACGGCCGAGCGGATGGTGCAGCGGCGCGAGGATATCATTGCGGAAGTCGTTCAAGCGGTGGTGGCTCTAGCGGAAAGACATGTCGGCGGGCTGATTGTGATCGAGCGTGAAGTGGGGCTTAACGAATACATGGAAATTGGCACTCGGCTCGACGCCCGGGTAAGCCGCGAATTGGTCGAGAGCGTGTTTCTGCCCCATTCGCCGATCCACGACGGCGCGCTGGTGATTAAAAAAGGCCGAGTCACTGCCGTACGCTGTCTGTTGCCGCTCAGCACGAACCCGAACTTGCGCAAGACGTGGGGTACCCGTCATCGGGCCGCGCTCGGTGTGACCGAAGAAACGGATGCGGTCGCGATTGTGATCTCCGAACAGGAGGGCACCGTGGCGCTCGTGGTCGGCGGTAACGTGACTGAAAACATCGACGGTGAACGGCTAAGTTCCGCGTTACAGGATCTGGTTAAGGGATGAAACAGTTTTGGGAAAAGATCGTCACGGTGGCCGGCAGCAACGTCGGTCTCAAGGCGCTGGCGCTTATCATCGCCGTTGGCTTGTGGCTGGCAGGCCATCGCGATACCGAGCGCGCGATCGAAGTGCCGGTGGAGTTTCGCAATATTCCATCGGACTTGATGGTCATGGATAATCGGGTGGATTATGTCGTACTGCGTCTGATGGGTCCGCGCACTTTGGTTTCCACGCTCGATACCGACGAAATGAAATTGTCTTTGGATCTGAACGGCGCGAAACCGGGCTCATTGAGCTATCCATTGGCCGCGGACTACTTTAATATCCCGCGCGGCGTCAGCGTCGCCAGGATCACTCCGCCGGTGATTCACCTTCGACTGGAACCCGTAGTCAGGCGCACATTGCCGGTGAGCGTACGCATTTCCGGCAAGCCCGCCGAGGGTTACCGCGTCGCCCAGACCAGTGTCCAACCGGAGAATGTATCGATCGAAGGACCCGCTGAAGACGTGCGCCGTTTGACTGCCATTGAGACTCTGCCGGTTGACATTGAACAAAGTCGTAGCGGTACCAAGCGCCGAGTTAGGTTATCGACCGAGGGCAAACCGTTATCGATAGTCCCCGATCACGTGGAAGTTTTGATTGCCATCGAGGAGGAGCAGATAAGCCGAGATTTTGACCGGGTCGAGGTCCGTGCGGGGGGTTTTAAAGGAATCTATAACGTGACGCCGTCGACCGTGTTTTTGCGGCTATCCGGCCCTAAAAGTGTTATTGAGAAACTAAAATTGCCTTCCGACCGAGTCTATTTGGACCTAAAGGGGATGGCCGTCGGCGATCACAGCGTTGCGTTGGTCCTCAATCTTCCGGAGGAGGTTAAAGTGCTCGAACAAAGGCCGCTGCGTTTTAGAGTCCGCATAACCACGTTGACAGAATGAGACCTTAAAGGAGTTTTCGCGATGAGCCAGTCGAAAAAAGCCAAACGCCACCTCTTCGGCACTGACGGTGTGCGGGGCGTCGCCAATCAAGAACCGATGACATCGGAGATGGCGTTAAAACTCGGACGTGCGATCGCCAAAGTGTTGCACGAGTCCAAGCCGAACCAGCCACCGGGCCGCATGCCGCCGCCGTCGTTTTCGCGCAAAAACGGCGAAGGTGATCAACATCGCTATAAGATCCTGATCGGTAAGGACACCCGGCTGTCGGGCTATATGCTGGAAACCGCGTTGGCCTCGGGCATCGTCTCGATGGGCGCCGACGTGCTATTGGTTGGGCCATTGCCGACGCCCGGCGTGGCGTTTTTGACGCGCAGCATGCGCGCCGATGCCGGCGTGGTGATCTCCGCCTCGCATAATCCTTATCAGGATAACGGTATCAAATTCTTTTCGTGGGACGGCTTTAAGCTGCCCGACGAAGTCGAAGCGCGCATGGAAGAAATGATTTTCAGCGGCGAGACCGAGGAATCGCGGCCGACCGCTTCGGAGATCGGCAAAGCCTTTCGAATTTCCGACTCGGTGGGCAGATACAATGTCTTTCTCAAGAACAGTTTTCCGCGCCACTTAACTCTTGAGGGTTTGAAGATCGTTGTCGATTGCGGCCATGGAGCGGCCTATAGGGTGATTCCGGAGGTGCTGTCCGAATTGGGCGCCGAAGTTCTTCCAATCGGCGTGCAGCCGGATGGCGAGAACATCAACCGGCGCTGCGGCGCGCTTCATCCGGAGACCGCGCGAGAAGTGCTACTCCATGAGGCAGCCGATTTCGCCGTGTCGCTGGACGGCGATGCCGATCGAGCTATTTTCGTCGACGAAACCGGCGAGATTCTCGATGGCGATCAAGTTATGGCGATCTGCGCGTTGGACATGCAGCAAAGAGGAATGCTCAAGGGCGCCGGCGTGGTTGCCACGGTGATGAGTAACTTGGGACTGGATTTGGCGATGCAAAAGGCCGGCTTGGAAGTCATTCGAACTCAGGTCGGTGACCGCTACGTAGTCGAGAAGATGGTGCAGGGCGATTACAATCTCGGCGGCGAACAGTCGGGGCATATTCTGTTTTTGGACCATAATACGACGGGGGATGGCGCGATTACTTGTCTGCAGATGCTCGCGTTGATGGTGGAAAAGCGCAAACGCTTGAGCGAGCTCAAGGGTGTTATGACGCGGTTGCCGCAGGTGTTACTCAACGTCAATATCAAAGAAAGAAAAGAACTTTCCAGCATGCTAAACGTGACGCAAAAAATCGCCGCGATCGAACACCAGTTGGCGGGACGCGGACGCGTGCTGGTGCGCTATTCCGGTACCGAGTTGTTGGCGCGAGTGATGTTGGAAGGCGAGGACGAAAAAAAGATTCGCGCCATGGCGCAAGACATCGCCAATGAAATCCGCACGGAGATCGGCGCCTGAGAAATGATTCGTTTAGGGGTTAATGTCGATCATGTGGCAACGGTGCGCCAGGCGCGCCGAGCCGCGGTCCCGGATCCGGTTGAAGCCGCGCTAGTTGCAGAAAAGGCCGGCGCCGACGGCATAACCGTCCACTTGCGCGAAGACCGCCGGCATATTCAGGAACGCGACGTCGAGCTCCTGCGCGAACGAGCCACGACCAAAATCAATTTGGAAATGGCCGCCACACCGGCCATGGTCGCGTTCGCCGAAAGACTACAGCCGAATGACGCCTGCTTCGTTCCGGAAAAGCGCGAAGAGTTAACCACCGAGGGCGGCCTCGACGTGGTTGCGCATAAGACGAAAATCAAGGAGGCCATCATCAGACTTCAGGATCGCGGCATTCACGTTAGCCTTTTCATCGATCCGGAAGGCGCGCAAATTGAAGCGGCACGCGAAGTCGGCGCTTACGCCATCGAAATCCACACCGGTAGTTATTGCAACGTCACCGGCATAGAGCGCGAGAAGGAACGGCGAGCGATCACCAAAGCCGCAACTTTGGCGCAAACCCTGGGCCTCGAAGTTCATGCCGGGCACGGCCTGGACTACGCCAACGTCGCGCCGATCGCTGAGGTTCCCGAGATCATCGAACTCAATATCGGTCACAGCATCATCGCTCGCGCCGTCATCGTCGGCATGGAACAAGCCGTGCACGAGATGAAAGAACTACTCAGCCGTGTTCGTGAATCGTGATCGTGCTCGTTTTTGCTCGATCACTGATTGAGTTTCTCACGAACACGGCGCACGAGCACGTATCACGGTTCCTATGATCGTCGTTACCGCCGAACAAATGCGCGAGATCGATCGGTTGACGATTCAAAAGTACGGCGTGCCGAGCCTGACGCTGATGGAGCGCGCCGGCGAAGGCATCGCTCAAACGATCGTAGAGCGTTTCGGCCGCGACGCAAAAAGGGGTGTATTGGTGGTCGCCGGGAAAGGCAATAATGGCGGCGATGGATTCGTCGTGGCGCGCCTGCTCAAAAAAGGGCGGTTTCCCTGCGAAGTGGCGCTGCTGGCGCAGAGAGATGAGCTTTCCAACGACGCGAGTCACAATCTCCGCGCCTATCAAAAGGTCAAAGGAAAACTGACGGAAATTGGCGCTAACGGCTTGGATTTGCTGAGCCGGCGCATCAGCAAGAATGCCTTGATCGTCGACGCGATGTTGGGCACTGGGACGAAAAACGCTGTGCGCGGTCTATTTGCCGAGGCGATTACGATGATTAACGCATCGGGCCTGCCCGTTATCTCCGTTGATATTCCCTCGGGACTCGACACGGATCGGGGAACGCCGCTCGGCGTAGCCGTCCGGGCAAAGGCGACGGTTGCGTTAGGCTATCCTAAGCTCGGCGAAGTGATTTATCCCGGCGTGGATTACGTCGGCGATCTCGTCGTCGCTGACATCGGCATCGCTGCCGAAGCTGTGCTGGAAGTTGCGCCGAAGACCGAGCTGTTGGACCGCGAGATGATCGCTCGGCTGGTGCCACGGCGGGAGCGTGATACGCATAAGGGTACCTATGGTCATGTGCTCGTGGTCGCCGGTTCGCGCGGTAAAACCGGCGCGGCGATTTTGGCCTGTCGCGCGGCGATGCGGACAGGCGCCGGGTTGGTGACGTTGGCTTCGCCCCGCTCGCTCAATAATATTTTTGCCGGCGCACTGGTGGAAGTGATGACGCAACCTTTGCGCGATAACGCCGCAGAGGAAATGGAACCGTTGGGCGACGACGAGTGGCACCGATTGTTGGAGCGGAAGAGCGCTTTACTCTTTGGACCGGGGATCGGCGTCAGCGATACCACACAAAATACACTGCGATGGTTGCTGCGGAATTTATCGATTCCGTGGGTGATCGATGCCGACGGACTCAACGCCCTCGCGCTGCAAATGGATCGCTTGCGTCACGCGAAAATTCCCCCAGTGCTGACGCCTCATCCCGGCGAGATGGCGCGACTCACCGGCAAAAGTAATTCGGCTGTCAACGCTGATCGAGTGACGGTCGCGCGATCATTTGCGCTCGAGCATCGTTGTCACCTGGTGCTCAAAGGGGCGCGCAGCGTGATCGCAACGGCTGAAGGAAAAGTCTTTATCAATTCGACCGGCAATCCAGGGATGGCGAGCGGCGGCATGGGAGACGTACTGGCGGGAATTCTGGCCGCGCTTTTGGGCCAGGGTTTCTCCGCGGAAGATGCCATGAAGCTGGGTGTTTATCTGCACGGGTTCGTTGGCGATACCGCGGCCGCCCAAAATGGCGAAATTGGCCTCATTGCCTCGGATATTATCGACGGGCTACCTGCCGGCATGCGCGCCCTTGCAGCCGGGAAACGTAGGTGAATACGATGAATCGCCTTTTGCCGGCTGAGACACTTCGGCTACGCCCAGACTGTGTGAAAACTCGAGGAGTCCTTCGACGTGGCTCAGGGCGAACGGCAAAATTATTTTATTTCTGGATGCCTCGCTTTCGTTCGTGGTGAGCGCGGTCGAACCATGAACGGAGGTTGCACGCAGTCCGTTGCTCAGGATGACTCATTGAGCCGTGGCTAGCCGGCGGTCTGCCAATTACCGGTTCGGCGTCTCGACGAACTGCCGCTTCTGAGCGGGAGTGAGCCTGGCTCGAATTTGCCGTAAAAATATAATACTTCTCTTGTGAGGCCGCTCTGCCAATGGGTTCGTGGAGTGTTGTTTCGAAGTCTTCCCGCCAAACCATGGGATGGGGGCGAAAATTGGCGAAGTTGGTCCAGGGCGGCGAAATTATAGGCTTAGTCGGTGAGTTGGGGACGGGCAAGACTTGTTTCGTGCGAGGCTTTGCGGAAGGGTTGGAGGTGGGCGAGGATGCTTGGATTCGTAGTCCCACGTTCACGCTGATCAACGAATACCACGCCCGCCTGCCGATTTATCATATCGATCTCTATCGGATCGGCGCACGCCACGAGTTAGAAGGGCTCAATCTGCGCGAGTATTTGTACTCGGATGGAGTGAGCTTGATCGAATGGTTCGAGAATCTGCCAGCGGCGGACGCTGATGAATTTCTCGAAATAAGAATCGCTCACGGCGGGGGATCGAAGCGCCAGCTCACTTTTGTCGGGCATGGCGAGCGCTATGAGAAGATTGTTCAAAAGTTCAAGCGTTCCAAGGTTCAAGCGGTCAAGAAAGAGACTCGGATGAGGCGTAGGGTTAGGTAAGTGGCGCTATTAGTGCAAAAATACGGTGGGACTTCGGTCGGATCGATCGATCGCATCAAGCAGGTCGCCGCCAAGGTCGCGGCAACAAAGCGCGCCGGGCATGATTTGGTCGTGGTGGTCTCCGCGATGGCGGGAGAGACCAATCGTTTGCTCGCGCAGGCGCACGAGGTCTCGGAACTGCCGGACGAGCGGGAAAAGGACGTGTTGCTCGCGTCCGGAGAGCAGGTTTCTGTGGCTTTGTTAAGTCTCGCTCTTAAAGAGTTGGGACAGCCGGCAAAGTCTTATCTGGGACATCAAGTCCGGATCGAGACTGACAACGCTTACGGCAGGGCGCGTATCTTGAGCATCGACTCGACGAAGATCGTGCGTGCGCTGAAAGCGGGCGAGGTTGTGGTCGTCGCCGGCTTTCAGGGCGTGGACGAAGACGACAACATTACGACGCTCGGACGGGGCGGATCGGACACCAGCGCGGTGGCGTTGGCGGCGTTTCTCAACGCCGAAGCGTGCGAGATCTATACCGACGTCGAAGGTGTTTTTACCACCGATCCGGGAATTTGTCCGGATGCGCGAAAGCTTGCGCGCATTTCCTACGAGGAGATGATCGAGCTGGCGAGCATCGGCGCCAAAGTCTTGGAAATACGGTCGGTTGAATTTGCCAAGAAATTTTCCGTCCCGGTGCATGTCCGTTCGACTTTTTCGGATGTCGAAGGGACATGGTTAGTCGACGAGGAGGCGAGTATGACCGATGTCTTAGTATCCGGCGTGGCCTGCGATAAGAATGAGGCGAAGATTACGCTGGTGCGGGTTCCCGATCGGCCCGGGCTGGCGGCGCAAATTTTCGGTCCGATAGCGGAGGCGCATATCGTCGTCGACATGATTATCCAGAATGCCAGCGAAGAAGGCACCACGGATTTGACTTTCACCGTACCCAAGGCGGATCATAAAAAGGCCCGGGCGATCGTCGAAAACGCCTTGCCCGCGTTGCATGCCAAGGGTATCCGGGTCGACACCGACATCGCCAAAGTGTCCGTGGTCGGCGTCGGCATGCGCACGCACGCCGGCGTTGCCGCGAAAATGTTTCAGGTGCTGGCGCAAGAGGGGATTAATATCGAAATGATCTCCACTTCAGAAATCAAGATTTCCGTCGTCATCGACGCGAAATATACCGAGCTCGCTGTGCGCGTGCTGCATGATGCATTTATCGGGAAGCAGGGAAAGGTATGAAGGACGTTTTACTCTACGACACGACTTTGAGAGACGGTTGTCAGGCGGAGGATGTTTCATTCACCCTCGAGGATAAACTCCGCATCGCGGAGAAGCTCGAGGAGTTGGGCATCGACTATATCGAAGGCGGCTACCCGGGCTCCAATGCGCGCGACGCCGACTTCTTCAAGCAGGTGAAGAAGCTGAAGTTGAAGAATGCCAAGATCGCGTCCTTCGGCACCACCAGAAAATTCGGTGCTAAACCGTCACAGGACATCAATCTCAAAGTCCTTCTGTCCGCCGATACGCCGGTGGTGACGCTGGTCGGCAAGACCTGGGATTTGCATGTCCGGGACGATTTGCGCATCAGCCAAAAAGCGAATCTGGAGATCATCGCCGATTCCATTGCCTTCATGAAGAAACGCGTCGATGAAGTGATTTTCGATGCGGAGCATTTCTTCGACGGATTTCGCGCCAATCCGGACTATGCGCTGGAATGCCTCAAGGCGGCGCAGGAAGGCGGCGCCGATTGGGTCGTGCTCTGCGAAACCAACGGAGGGCGCTTGCCAAGCGATATTCACGAGGCGCTCACTCACGTGAACCGGGTGATCAAGACCCCGCTCGGCATTCATTGTCACAACGACGGTGAGCTGGCAGTGGCCAATACGCTCGCCGGTGTCGAGACCGGTGCGACCCAGGTTCAAGGCACGATCAATGGTTTCGGTGAGCGCTGCGGCAACGTAAATTTGATTTCGGTGATCGCCAACTTGCAGTTGAAGATGGGCAAGAAGTGCGTCACGCCGGCGCAGTTGAAGAAGCTGCGGGATGTTTCCCAGCTGTTTTACGAGCTGGCGAATATTCAACCGAATAAGCGACAGGCATACGTCGGCGACAGCGCCTTTGCGCACAAGGGTGGACTGCACGTTTCGGGCGTGATCAAAAACCGTGAGACCTACGAGCACATCGATCCGGAACTAGTCGGCAATCGGCAGCGCGTACTCGTCTCCGATCTCTCGGGCCGGAGCAATATCGTCTACAAAAGCAAAGAGTACGGCATCGATTTGAAAGACCACGCCGACGCCGCCAAGGAAATCCTGCGCCGCACCAAAGAGCTTGAAAGCCAGGGATACGAATTCCAGGCCGCGGAAGCGTCCTTCGAACTCTTGATCCAAGAAGCGCTTGGGCGAAAAAAGAAAAACTTCGGTCTGGTCGGGTTTCGAGTCATCGACGAGAAGCGCCATGAAGGCGAGCCGCCGATTTCCGAAGCGACCATCATGGTGCAAGTCGACGGCGTCATGGAACATGCCGCGGCGATGGGCAACGGCCCGGTGAACGCTCTCGATCAGGCCTTGCGCCGGGCATTGACCAAATTTTACCCGGCACTCAAGCAAGTGGAGCTGTTGGATTATAAGGTCCGGGTTCTCTCGACGGGAGAAGGGACCGGCGCGGTGGTGCGCGTGTTGATCGAGTCCGGCGACGGCAAAGAGCGCTGGGGCACGGTGGGCGTGTCGCACAATGTGATCGAGGCGAGTTGGCAAGCGTTGGTGGATAGCATTGACTATAAGCTTTACAAAGACGCGAGGCATCGCGCCAATTAACTTCGCTTAACTTCGTTTATCGCCCCTCGAGCTCCCTGCGGCGTACTGACAACGTACGCCTCAGTCGTCTCGGGGCTCGCGCCTCGTTATGCTCGTTACTTGGCGCGATGCAACATGGATTGTTTATGTGGGAAACGCTTAAAGAAGATATCCAAGCGGTTTTTGAGCGCGACCCGGCGGCGCGGTCAACGTGGGAAGTGGCAATTGCTTATCCCGGTTTTCACGCGATCCTGATCCACCGGCTGGCGCACTGGGTTTGGCAGCGAAAGCTCACCACGTTGGCGCGGTTCGTGAGCCACGTCGGCCGCTTCCTCACCGGGATCGAGATCCATCCCGGAGCGAAAATTGGGCGGCGCTGTTTTATCGATCACGGCATGGGAGTCGTGATTGGAGAGACCAGTGAAATCGGCAACGACGTGACGATCTACCAGGGCGTCACTCTCGGCGGAACATCGACCGAGCCGATCAAGCGCCACCCGACAATCGAAGACTCGGTGACGCTCTTCAGCGGCGCCGCCGTCCTCGGCCCGGTGACCGTCGGTCGCCACAGCCGGGTGGGCGCCGGCTCGGTGCTGGTGACCTCAGTCCCGCAGCACTCCACGGTGGTCGGCATTCCGGGCAGAGTCGTGAAGACCGAGGCGGCGCGGCACACGTCGACAGGTAAAGCTATCATTGATCTCAACTCGGCCGACCTCCCCGACGTGATTGCGAAAGCGATCGCCAGTCTCGCCGACTATGTTGAAAAAGTGGAGAAAAAGGTCGACGAATTGAGCGCTCGCCAAGGCGGTCTCGAGGAGAAAACCGCCGAGGAGAACGAAGTCTTAAACAAGGTAAAAGAGCTTTTAAAGCATACGGGAAGCTGACAGCAAGGCATGAGGCCCGTAGGTAATCGTAGGGGCACGGCATGCCGTGCCCCTAGCGTCATCGCATGCCTGAACCAATAAAGATGCTAACGCGAAAGCAAAAGATCGTCGTTGCCATGAGCGGCGGCGTCGATAGTTCCGTAACCGCGGGGCTGCTCGTGGAGCAGGGGCACGACGTTCAGGGTGTCTCTCTGCGCATGTGGGAAGGAGAGACCGGGCCGCGGGTTTGTTCCGATCACCGCGGCGCAAAAGAGATTGCCTCGCTGCTCGGTATTTCTCACACACTCCTCGACCTTCGATCGCAGTTTGTCGAGACTGTGGTGAAGCCGTTTGCCCAGGATTATTTGCACGGCCGCACGCCCAATCCTTGTGTGGCTTGCAATCGCGATTTCAAGCTTGGCACTTTACTTCGGTGGGCCAGGGAGCAAGGTGCCGATTTCGTTGCCACGGGCCATTACGCGCGCGTGATGCGGGTTGATTCCGCTTCTCGTGCGTCACTTTTTCGCGGCGCAGATCGAGGTAAGGACCAGTCCTATTTTTTGTTTTCGCTTGGGCAAAATCAGCTTGCGCATGCGCTCTTTCCGCTCGGCGAAATGCAAAAGACCGAGGTCCGCGCACGTGCGAGACAGTTTGGCTTGCCGGTGGCGGAACGTCCGGAAAGCCAAGATATTTGTTTCGGCGACTACAAGGCACTGGTGGAATCCTATGCCGACGAGAGCGAGCTCCGCAGCGGCGAGGTCACCGATCGATCGGGCAAGGTGTTGGGCCAGCATGGCGGGATTCATCGCGTGACTGTCGGACAGCGGAGAGGCTTGGGAATTTCGACTGGCGAGCCGCTTTATGTCGTCGAGATCGACGACGAAACGAAGCAGGTCGTCGTCGGGAAGAAAGATGAATTGAGCTGCGCCGGCATGACTGTTCAGTCCGTCAGTTGGATCGAATTCCCTGACGAGGCGGAGATTGAAGCTGAGGTACAGATTCGCTATCGATCACCGGCCATTCCCTGCGTGATTCGGCCGAATTGCGACGGTGCATGCGAAGTGCAGTTCAGGGAAGCATTTCCGGCAGTGACGCCGGGCCAGGCGGCAGTCTTCTATCGCGGGGATCAGGTTCTCGGCGGCGGGTGGATCGAGCGGAGTATCAAGCAGAATGCAAAATGAAAAATTCAAAATAAAAAAACGTGGAGTTGTTAAAGGTAAGATTGTGAATTTAGTCGATTCCCCGAGCTCGCTGCGTGATCGCGATGCCTCGTACTAGCAAAGTCCGTCATTCCCGCATGTTTTTAGCGGGAATCCAGGCGGAAATTCTGACTGGACCCCCGATTGAAACATTCGGGGGTGACAACTGCGGGGAATATTATCTGCCCGCAGCTGCGAGGCAGTTCATTGTTTGAATTTTGAAATTCTGAGCGAAGCGAAGACATGCGTATCGCGATTACGACACTCGGTTGCAAGATTAACCAATACGATTCCGCGGTAATTCAAAGCCGCCTGGAAACCAAGCACTCGTTCGTGCCCTTTGGCGAGCCGGTCGATTGCTACGTGATCAATAGTTGCACGGTGACGGATCGGGCGGATTGGGAAGCGCGACAACTCGTCAGACGGGCGAAGCGTTTGAATCCCGCGGCGAAAGTGCTGGTCACCGGCTGCTACGCCCAGGTGAACCCGCAAGAGGTTGCCGGCGTTTCCGGGGTTGATTACGTGGTCGGGCTCAATCGGCTCGACGATCTTGTTCGTTTCTTGGAAGCCACGCCGGAACTCGCGACGCAGATCGCTGTGAGCGAGGTGAAACGGGAGCGCGGCGTGCCGGTGCTGGGCACGCGAGCGCTGCCGGGACACACGCGCGCTTTTCTTAAAATCCAAGAGGGCTGCAATTATTCTTGCACTTACTGCATTATTCCGACGGCGCGTGGGCTTAGCCGCAGCGTCGCGCCGCGTCAAGCGATGGAGCAGGTGCGCCAGCTGGCCGACGCCGGATACAAAGAAATCGTGCTCACCGGCATTCATCTCGGCGGCTACGGACAGGATCTTAGTCCGAAAATGGATCTCGCGGCGCTCGTGGAAATGATCGCTGAAAGCGGTTTGATTTCGCGGCTTCGACTTAGCTCCCTCGATCCTCGCGAAGTGCCGGATCGGTTGCTGGATTTGATCGCTGAATCCGATGTCGTTTGCCCGCATCTGCATATCTGCGCGCAAGCCGGAGAAGACGAGGTATTGAAACGAATGCGACGCAACTACGACACGAGGTATTACCTCGATTTGCTGGACAGGGTGCGCGAGCGCCTGCCCGAAGCCGCCTTGGGTAGTGATATCATTGTCGGCTTTCCCGGCGAATCGGATGAGCAGTTCGAAAGTTCTCTGGAATTTTTTGCCGCGCTGCCGCTCACCTACTTTCATGTCTTTCCCTATTCTTCCCGGCGCGGCACGGTCGCCGCAGCCTTGCCGGACCCTGTTCCGACAAACTTAAAAAAGAGCCGCGCGCGCCGCATGCGCGAGTTGGGCGGGCAAAAGAAGAGCGAGTTTTGCGACGGCTTCGTCGGGCGCCGCACGCAGGTTTTGATTGAAGCAAAGGTTGATAGGACGACCGGCCTCCACAGAGGCTTTAGCCGAAACTATTTGCCCGTCGCTGTATCAGCTCCCCATGATCTCGCCAACCAAGAAATTGACGTTCGTCTCGACGGTTTTCGCAACGGCTGGCTGACCGGGAAAGTTTCAAACGCAATTGTCGATTTTTCCGCTTGCGGGGATTTTTTTGCCGCCGATTTCCAATAGGGCCGGATTGAAGATCGATTCTCAACTCAAGCTGCTGCAAAAAGAGCTGGGGTACAGATTCAAAGATCCTGCACTTCTGCTGCGTTGCTTGACGCACGTTTCCTACGACGGAAAAAAAAGCGAGGGGCATAATGAAGTCTTGGAATTTCTCGGCGACGCGGTCCTCGACCTCGCGGTGAGCGATCTCTTGATGCGCCGAAATCCCGACAAGAGTGAAGGCGATCTTTCCAAAATGAGGGCGGCGCTGGTCAATTCTGCCGTGCTCGCGGAGAAGGCCGCGCTGCTCAAACTGGGCGCCGCGTTGCGAATCGGCAAAGGCGAGGAACGAAGCGGCGGACGCACCAAGCCATCGATCCTCGCCGGCGCGTTTGAAGCCTTATTAGGCGGGGTTTATCACGAGGGTGGTTACGAAGCGGCGCGGGCCGTCGTCGAGCGCTACTTTGCCGCCGACGTGACGACGAAGACGCTCGGCCAACACGATTATAAGACGAGACTGCAAGAGATTAGCCAGATGCTTTTCCATGCCCCGCCCACTTATCGCGTAGTTTCCGAGAGCGGGCCGGATCATGAAAAACTTTTTGCCACGGAGATCGCTGTCGGTGGCAAGGTGTTGGGCAAAGGCGAGGGCAGAAGTAAGAAACAATCCGAGCAGGAAGCCGCGAAGATAGCCCTCGACGCGCTCAAAGAGAGCGACGCGCAAAGCTCGCGGGACTAAACTTTCGTTGCCACCGTGAAGGACAGGTAACCGAACCGATCATGTCCCATCTCTCCGCAGATGTTCTGATCGTGGGCGCCGGCGGCGCCGGCATGTATGCGGCGATCACCGCGGCGCGCAGCGGCGCTTCGGTGCTCCTGGTTGACAAAGGCCAGGTAGGACGCGGCGGGGCGACGATCATGGCGCAGATGACCGTAGCGGTGGCGCTGGGCGAGGAGGAACCTGATTCCCCTTCATTACATCTCGAAGACACCCTGAGGGCGGGGCGCGGTCTGTGCAACGAAGGGCTGGCCGCGCTGGTTTGTGAAGAAGGGCCGACGCGCATCCTCGAGATGGATCAGTGGGGGGTACGTTGGGCGAGAGAAAACGATCACATCAAGCAAGAGATGGCGCCGGGCCACAGCGTCAAGCGTTGTTGTTACGTCGACTTTCTCAATACCGGTCCGGCCGTGGCCGCGACGCTGCGGCGTAAAGTCGGCGAGATTCCCGAGATTCGGCGGATCAGCAATCTCGCGGTGATCGACATTCTCGTGCGCGATGCACGGGCGCTGGGCGCCGTCGCGCTCAATCTCGTTGACGGTGATCTCGTCACCCTTCAGGCCAAAGCGATTGTTCTCGCTGCCGGAGGCTTGACAAAAATATATGCGCGCAACAGCGCGTCCGCGAATATGGGCGGTGAAGCCTACGCGCTCGCGCTCTGGGCTGGCGCGGAGCTCATCGACATGGAGTTCGTGCAGTTTTTCCCCATCGGCCATCTCGCGCCGAGACTGGTGGGCATGGACCCGATCATGTGGGATCCGTTTCGTTACAAGCTCGGCGGCAAATTGCTCAATGGGCAGTTCGAAGAATTCATCGATCGCTACGGCAGCAGCGATTTTGGCCAATACAATGCGACCCGAGATATCGCGGCCTACGCGATCTTGAAAGAAGTCGAAGCCGGTCGAGGCACACCTCACGGCGGCGCTTATCTCGACTTCCGCCATATTTCCGAGGCAGAACTTCGCAGTGCCTTCGGTCCAGTCATTGATCGCTTGCTTGCCAACGGCATCGACCTCACGAAAATGCCCGTAGAAGTCGGACCGATGGCGCACTATCACATGGGCGGCGTTCGTGTCGACCTGAATATGCAGTCGCGAGTCGAGGGGCTTTATGCCGCTGGCGAAGCGGTCGGCGGCGCCAACGGCGCCAACCGGTTATCCGGCAATGCGATCACCGAAGCCTTCGTATTCGGTGCGAAGGCGGGCTCGGCCGCCGCCGAGAAGGCGAAGCAAACGAAGTTTGGCTGGGACGAGACACTGACAATGGTATCGAGAAATCAAGTCGAGCAGTTGCGCCGCAATACTGCTTCAGTTGGAACTCCACCCGCCCGCCTCCAAGCCGACCTACAAACGCTCATGTGGGAAAATGCCGGGCCGTTTCGAAGCGGAGAAAGACTGGCCGCCGCTCTCGCGCGCATCGAAGAAATGCAGCGGCATGAACTTCTGGATCTCTGCGTCGGAGCGGAACGTCAGTTCAACCTGGATTTGCAAGATTGGTTCGAATTGCGGGCGATGCTGACGACCGCCGAAGCCGTAATTCGTTCGGCTCTAGGGAGAACCGAGAGCCGTGGCGCCCATCAGCGGGAAGATTTTCCCATCGCCGATTATCACTTGCTCAAGAACCAAGTGGTGGAGCTAAAAGACTGGGAATTCGCTGCACGATGGGTCGCGCCGGTCCGGCTCAATCGCAGCCAAGCACGTCATGCTTGACTCAACGAGCAAAACCGCGCGTCTACGAATCAGCCGTGGCTCGCCGGGCGAGGCGCGACATTACGATGACTTCGACGTTCCCTACGAAAAAGGCATGTCGGTGCTCGACGCGCTGCGCTGGATTCGCACTCATCTCGATAGCACACTAGCCATCCGTTACAGCTGCATCAACGCCAATGCCTGTAAGACCTGCATGGCGCTGGTCAACGGCGAAGTGGAATACACCTGCATCGCCAAACTGACGCCGAACGTCATCACAGTCGAGCCGCTGCCGAAGCGGCCGTTAATCCGGGATCTGGTGACGGACGTTGTACCGGAGGAAGAAAAGCTCTGAACGCGGGGAAAAAACGGGGAATCGTCTAAAAGGGCATGTCGGAGCTTAACCTAAAGCATTTTCTGTTTCAGGTCGTCGTCTGGATTGTCGTTGCCGTCGGCGTGTTGAGTTTCGAAGATCCATTTGGTTATCCACGGGCGCTGCTGGGTTCGCTGCTTCTTACTTTCTTTCTCGGCTTCGTTACTTTCAAATTGTTCTTGTTTTTCGACCGGGAGCAAAGGTTCATCGCTACCGGCGTGACATTGTCGTCCGCGTTTGTTCTTCTGCTCCTGACGGTTAAGTTTTATTTGATCGACCTTGAGCTGAAGTCCTTACATTTCATCGGCATCTTCCTCCTCCCTTTGGTCGTGAGCGCCTTGGCCAAGGATTGGAGGAAAGACAAGTAGTGCCGGGTTGATGAAACGAGATAAATACTTCGACCACTTCGAGATGCCTTACTTCGCATGCAGTGAAGAGGATATAAACACAGACGTTTGATATTTCTGCCGTTCCAGAGATTGTTGGTCATTGTCTACTAGACCACTAGTCCAAATTGCTGGTCACAGTCTCTTATCGGCTTCGAGCCGACTGGAGGAAGACCCATCAACTGCATGCTGGAAGTGAATCAGTTAGTTTTTCAATTCTTTAGGCCATTCCCATCAGCCGCGTCGGGTTGATCGACGCGACCTGGTTAACTTCGTCTTGGCTCAACCCGCCTTCGTGTAGCATTCCCAGATACATTCGGAAAAGTTCAGCGGGATTAGGGCTATACGGGCGGAAATAGTCAGTACTAGCGATAATCTGCTGCAGACCCACTTCGCGGAATTGTTTGACCAGATCGGGCGAGTCCATTCGACCGGGCGCCAACGCATTCCAGCACGCTTCGAGGAACGCGCCCATTTCCGCCGCGCGCTTCATGGCGTCTACGGGCATGCCGATGATATGGCTTTGCACATGATTGACGACGATCCGGTGACTGTATCCCATGTCGCGCGCCGCCTCGATGAAGGCGAGAGATTCTTGCCAGGAAACGTGGCCCATGGCGAGAGTGAGATCGCGGGCCTTGCACGCCTCGATGATTTCGTAGCCGCGCGGAATGAGCTTGCCCCTATCGTCGAGAAAATAATAGTTGGGATTTTCCAATCTCTCGTGGCTTTTGTAGTAGGATTTGATCCGGCTGCTAAAGCCCTTGCGCTCGACGTCGTTGCGCGCGCTCCAGGTCGGCAGAAAAACCATTTTGCCGCCGAGCTCGGCGCAGGCTTCGATGATGCAAGGGTTGGGGCCGCCGGCGGTGATGTTGAGCGCGACGCTCGACCACAGCGCGACTTTGGTCTGCACCGACGCGAGGATGTAAGGCACGACATTGATCGTCGGCCACCAGTGAGACTTGAGCACGACGCCGCGCATCCCCATTGCCTCGGCTTTTGGCAGCCAAAGAAATTCCGGCTCGCGCTTGCGCTCTCTGGCGGAAAATTCGAAGTCGATATGACAATGAACGTCGATGGTGCCCTCCATCATGTCGTCGTATAGGGTCATGAATCGCTCCTTAGAAAATTTAACCACAAAGGGCACATAGGTCACAAAAAATGTTTTATCCCCCGTTAACCGGGGGATAATGAAAGAGGGGTCAGAGGGTTTTCACCGCAAAAAACGCAAAGGGCGCAAAGTAAGATTCTTCGACCGTGTGAGTTCAGGTTTATCCAATCCGCTACGCACCTGGCCGGGCAGTGCCACAGCACCGTTTGTATTTTTTGCCGCTGCCGCAAGGGCAAGGGTCGTTTCGTCCGGCTTGGCGGATAGAAGTCTTCGCATCGGCGGCACGCACGATCTCCATCAACTTTTCTGTCGGCTCCCCGGCTTCCACCAGGTCGGCGAATTTTTGGAAGTACGGCTTGCTGTGGGTGAAGAATGCCTTCAACCCGGCGCACAGATAGTTGAGTCCGGCTTCGCCGTCGGAGGTTTTGATGATGCGGTCTTTAGGGCAGCCGCCGTTGCACATGCTCAGCACTTCGCACTCGCGGCAGTATTTGGGCAGGCTCGTCCATTTGTTCTGGCCGAATTCTCGTTGTTTCGGATCTTCGATCATCTCAGCCAGTGGACGGTCGTGAATGTTGCCGATCTTATACTCCGGCTGAACGTAGTGGTCACAGGAATAAAAATCGCCGTTGTGCTCAACGACCGGGACGTCGCCGCAGGTCTCGCGGTAAATACAAAGCGCGTGCTCCATGCCGAGAAACGGCCGGACCGATTCGTCGAAAAGCTGAATGAAGATCTTGCCGATATCGTGGCGTAGCCATTCGTCAAAGATTGTGTTTAAGAATTTCCCGTAGGCCGCCGCCGGCACAGAGCGCTGGTGTGCCGGATGGTTTGGATCGCCGGTTTTCTCGACCAGCGGTAAGAATTGCAGATACTGCCCGCCGATCTCTTTGAAGTAGCGATAAACCTGAGTGGGATATTTAACATTGACGTCGTGGACGACGCAGAGCAGGTCGACATGCACCTTCGCCCTACGGAGCATCTGGAACGCTTGGACGACTTGTTTATGTGTCGGCTTCTGACCTTTGGTCACCCGGTAGTGGTCGTGCAGTTCGCGCGGACCATCGAGACTGAGACCGATGTAGAAATTTTCTTTCGCTAAGAACTCGCACCATTCGTCATCGATCGTTGTGCCGTTGGTCTGAATACCATTGATGATCTTTTTATCCTGCGGCAGGTGTTTTTTCTGCAATTCGACGGCTTTGCGGAAGAAATCGACGCCACGCAGCGTCGGCTCGCCGCCGTGCCACGAGAAGCTGACGATCTCTTTCGGCGTTGCCTGGATGTGCTGGATGATGTAGCGCTCGAGAGTTTCGTCGTTGAGCCGGAAGTTCGTGCCTCTCGGATAGAGATTTTCTTTCTCTAGATAGTAGCAGTAGTGACAGTCGAGGTTACAGATCGCCCCGATCGTCTTCACCATGATCTGAAACTCACGCGCCGCAGTTTCCAAAAGAATGACCTCCAGTACGTTAGCCGAGCAGGCTCGCTATCCCTGACTGCCTGAATGGCCCGCTAATCGAGGACTCTACTGAAAAAACGAATGGATGTCATCAGGCTGAAGGGTGGTTACGGCAGTATTCTAATCGGGGTCTTTGTAAATCCGTAGATCGGTTAGAATGGCTGCAAGTCGCACCTCTCGCTCAGACTAGACGACTTGACAGCGCAGCGGAGTTTGATAAGTCATTTGGGTCACAGCCGTGATACTGGATGAGTCGCACATTCGAGCAAATACAAGACTTAGTTGCCCGAGGAGAGATCCGAATTTCGGAGCACGGTTACGATGAACTCGCGATGGATGATATTTTCGTCGACGCCATTTTTGCCGGGGTTACTGGCGGTTTAGTCATTGAGGATTATCCTAATTATCATAAAGGACCTTGTGTGCTTGTTTTGCAGCGCGATCAACATCAGAGGCCAATCCATGTTGTTTGGGGAATACCCAAAGAGGCGTCTACACCGGCGGTTTTGGTGACCGCCTATAGACCGGATCCAGCGAGTTGGAGCGACGATTTCTTAAGGAGAAAAGAATGAGAAAACGCTCTCATACAAAACTGATTCATGAAGGACAGTATGCAGCTGAAGTTGACGTTGAGCTGATTGAAACAGAGGATGGCTGGTCGCCCTACCTCTCGGTAGAAGACGGCAGAAAACTTGATGACGTGCGACAGGCCCTTCGTGATGGCGATCTCAAACGTGCTAGCCGGCTAGCGCGTGTGTATCAACTCATGCCAGTGAGCGCATGAGGTCGTACCGACGGTGATGATGCATTCGTAGATAGTTTTACGCTTGCGAGTCTTGTTTCTTGTTGTGAATAGATGACCATCAACCCTCAAGCGATACTACCAGGCGGTTGCACCAATATACCTCATACCTCCTATACCTCACGGCAAACTTCCGGACCTCGGAAAAGTTAAAAATTTGCGATTAGTTGCACGAATGAGGGCTCGGTTCGGCAGCCGGTCAGAGTTTATCGGTTAGTTTATAGATTGCTTAGACCGTCCAAGACGTGATTTCTACGGCATTGCTGAGATAGGAAAAGTTTTACGGAACCCAATCGGCGATGAAGATATTGAATTCCCTCGCCTCCTTGGCAGTCCGTGTAGAAGCAAAGACCAGCTTTTTTCCGTCCCGTGAGAACATCGGGAAACTGTCGAAGCGCGCTCCGTAAGTTACTCGCTCCACGCCAGTTCCATCGACATTGATCAAGTATAGAGAGAAGCTCCTTCGGTCCGGATCGTGCAGGTTCGACGAGAAAATGATCTGCCGATTGTTCGGATGAAGAAACGGCGCCCAGTTCGCCGCGCCGTTATTCGTCAATTGTCGTTTGTTCGAGCCGTCGGCGGACATCATGAAAATCTCCGCCCGCGTCGGCTTGATCAAGTTTTGCTTGAGCAGAGATTCATATTCCATCAATTCGTCTTGCGATTTCGGATGATACGCTCGATAGACAATCGTCTTGCCGTCCCAGGAGAAAAATGGCCCGCCGTCGTAGCCTTTCTGAGTGGTCAGTTTCTTCGTTCCGCTACCGTCGGCGTTCATCGTGTAGATGTCGAGATCTCCGGCTCGCATCGAAGTGAAGACAATCTTTTTGCCGTCAGGAGAGATGGTTCCCTCCGCGTCGTAGCCCGGATTTTTCGTTAGGCGTTTCAGGCCGGAACCGTCGACATTCGCGCTGAAGATTTCATAGCTGGGATAGATCGGCCAGACGTAGCCCTGGCTGCGATCCGGCGCCGGCGGGCAAGCGTCTCCCGCTAAATGAGTAGAGGCATAAATGAACCGCTTCCCGTCAGGAAAGAAGAACCCGCAAGTCGTCCGGCCTTTGCCGCTATTCGAAAGTTTGACGTCACTACCGTCGATGTTCATGCTGAAGATCTGATCGCACTCGAACGGCGGCCTTGTTGACTGGAAGATGATTTTGCCCCCGTCAAAAGAAAAGTACGCTTCGGCGTTCTGCCCCCCGAAGGTGAGCTGCTTTAAGTTCTGTAGGTGTTTCTCTCGCGTTTCCGCTGGCGGCCGTGAAGGCGGATCTTGGGCTCGAACCAGCAGTGAGCTGACGGCGGTCAATAGATATAGGAAGATGAGCCATGCCAGGGAGTCTTTCATGGTCGGATCAATCGACGTGAATAGTATTTCAGAGCGTTATCGAAAAACTTCACTGCCGTCACAATCTAACATAGCTGATCGCTGTTCAAGCCAAGGGATAGATGGTGTTTTTTGTGGGCATTAAGTAACACTTGTATGGCTGTCACGCGGCGACTTGATCTGTTGGGCGCCATGGTCAATAATTGGGCGTTGGTTGGAAGAAAAGTGCAACGATGAGCAAAGAATATGTTGAAAAGCGAGACGCGAGCTATTGGATCTCCAACACTCGTGTTTCGCTCGACTCGGTCGTCTACGCTTTTCTCGGCGGCCAGTCTGCTGAGAGCATCGCACAGTCTTTGCCGGCGCTCACATTGGAACAAGTCTACGGGGCTGTCGCTTTCTATCTGTCCAACCGAGCCGATATCGATGCCTATCTCGCTCAAGCTCAAGCGGATTATGAAATCGCTCGGCAAGCCGCCCGCGACGCCGATCCGATGTTCTATGTGAAACTAGCCGACGCACGCCGAACAGTTCAATCCTCACACCCATGAAAATTCGGTTTCAGGCGGATGCAGACCTGAACCAGATAATCGTGTTGGCGACAGTGCGGCGTGAACCGTCCATAGATTTCCAGACGGCACGCGCGGCTAACCTGACTTCGTTAGACGATCGAGAAGTATTAGAAATCGCCGCTCGCGATGGCCGGATACTTGTAACACACGATTACAAAACCATGCCGCGGCATTTCTCGGAATTTATTGCTGGAACTACTTCCCCGGGATTGCTGATTGTTCCCCAGCACCTTCCGGTTGCTACCGTGGTAGATGATCTGCGGTTGATTTGGTTCGCAACCGAGGCTGAAGAGTGGGTGAATCGGGTCGGCTTCCTACCGCTTTGAAATGGGCTCTGAATCAAAGAAACAGATCTCGCGCGAACCTGTTTCCAGGGACCGAGGAGATCTCCGAATGAAAATTCCACCGCGATCGGATTACTCTTGGCAATAATGATTCCGAAGATTGAAGCAAATCATGCAATTTGGCAAAAACTGCACACCCTTTCTGCCAGACCGAAGACGTGCTTGTCGACACACACGGCAATATTTATATCACCGACAAGCAATGGGGCGTTTTTGTTCTGCGCTACACGGGTCCCGGTCAACCGAAGCCGACGGCGAAGTTAGGAATGTTGGGTGCGCCTGCGTACTTTGCACCGCAAGAAATATCAGATGGCTGTGAGAACAAGAATTCAACCGTCAGGATTGGCTTGAATTGTGGTAAATGTCTTCGCTGTGATGATCTCTGATAGTGCTTACAAGAGCGCCGCTTTCATCCGGAGAGCACTTGATGTTTGAAAAATTACTGGGTCGTCTCGGTAAGCTGGGGAATGCTGCCGAATATCAGGCTTTGCGTATGCCTGAAGTGGACGCGGTGCCGGATATAGAAGAGGTCTTTGCCAAGGCAAGAAAGGCCGCCGCCGGAGACCAGCCGGTCGAGCGGAAAGGGCGAAACGTAATCGTAGTGACACCGGGACGACTGCTGATGCTTCAACCGTGTCCGGCCCCTGGATCGATGGCGTCGAACCAAGTAGCCACGGTAGAGGGGATGATCTCTCCCAAGGTCAAAAGGAACATTGCGGCAATTGCTTATACCGAATTGAGCGGCTTAAGACCGGACATCTCAAAGACGATACCCTTCTTCGGAATTCTTCTCGGTTTTGCTTACATCGGACATGCCGTGTGGATTTTTGAAGGGCATGGTACCGCTTTAGTCGCCGGCTGCAGGGATGCGGACGTGCTGGTCGTTGATGGGGCGATGGTTCCACACTTACAAACAGACTGGGCGACCGCCGCTTCCAGTGTTATGAGAAGTCGCGAAATCTACGTCCACGATCGAGTGACCTATTCGCTGCGCAAGGCGACGTAGTGTTTCGCATTGGAATGCGTGGAACCCCTGATCTTGGGGCGAAGCGGAGTTGTCATTCCGAGGCGAAGCCGAGGAATCTCGACCTAGAGTATGGTCGATACGTTAGAAAATTTGCTAAGCGAGCTCGAGCAGTTCGGGCGTGACAATGACAACTCGACCGCCGAGCGGCCGCGCAAGATGCTCAATATCACGCGGGACACCGGCGAGTTTCTCGCCGTACTGGTCAGGGCGACGCTTGCGCGCTGAGTGCTGGAGATCGGCACGTCGAATGGCTATTCGACGCTTTGGCTCGCGAGCGCGGCACGGGACATCGGTGGATCGGTGACCACGGTAGAAAAGTCTCAATACAAAATCGACCTCGCAGCCCAAAATTTTGCGCGCTCGGGTTTGACCTCTTCCATTTCACAAGTTCATGACGACGCCGGCCATTTGCTTGAAGGTTCGCCTGACGGCGCTTTCGACTTGATATTCCTGGACTCGGAGCGGCCGGAATATTCCGGATGGTGGCCCAATTTGCGTCGCGTGCTCCGGCCCGGCGGCTTACTTGTCGTCGACAACGCCACTTCTCATCCGGCGGAGATCGAGTCGTTCATTGCCGTGGTCAAAGCCGATCCCGAATTCGTCACTAGCTTAGTGCCGGTGGGTAACGGGGAGTTCCTTGCTGTCAGAGCATGCAGGTGATGATCATTCAATCCAGCGACAAGGAGGGCGGATGTCGTCAAGGCTTTTAATCAGTTTCGCGGCAACGCTTTTGATTGCGCTGGCGATAATTCATTTGCCCGGTTTCTCTGCCACAGCAGCGGCCCCCACTAAAAAACTCTCTCTGGTTTTTGCAGATTTTAGCGAACGAGCGGGCCTCCTATTTGTCGCTAAGGATCAACGCTTCTTCGACGAACAGGGCCTGGATGTGGATGTCGTTCAGGTGCGCAGCGGGCCGGTCGCGATTGCCGCTGTCGCGGCGGGTGAAGCACAATTCTACAGTGTGTCGGCAACGGGGGCTTCGCTAGGAGCGATGGCCGGAGGCCTCGATATCGTTTTTGTCGCAGGGTTCATCAATCGACTGGATGGCTATTTCGCCGTATCGACGAAGGTGCGCGCTCCGGAAGATTTAAAAGGGAAAACTATCGGAGTTCAAAGCATCGGCGGCGGCATCTGGATGTTTACGCAAATCTTGCTCGATCATTGGGGCCTTAATGCAGAGCGCGACAAGATCCAGATTCGCGCCATCGGCGACGACTCGGTCTTGGCGCAGGCCGTGATGACGGGCGTTATCGACGGGGCGGTATTGGGCTATACCTATAGCCGGGTCATCACCCAAAAGGGCGGCCGCATTTTGGTGGAACTGCCGACGCTCAATATTAAGTATCAAGGAACCGGTTTGGTCGCTACCCGAAGTTTCATCGACCGCTCGCCGGACGCAGTGGAGAAAACTCTCAGAGCGTTGATCAGAGCGAACCGATTCATTCAAGATAAGAGCAATCAGCCGGCAGTCATCCGCAGTTTGAGGAAGTGGTTGCGGCTCGCTCCGACGGACAGCGGCGAAGACCTGTACAACAGAATAAGCGTGCTTTACGATCGCAGCATTATTCCGACCAAAGAGGGGATACAAAGCGCCTTGCAACTTCTGGCCAAGACCGATGCAAAGTTCGCCAAACTCAAGGTCGAGGATCTGGTCGATGATCGCATCGCACGGAAGCTGGAGAAGGAAGGATTTTGAAAGGTTGGTTCCAGCCGTTCAAACCGTTCAAGAGGTTCAAGTCGGTCAAACATGAGCCCAGGCAAAAAATCAGAAAGTCTCGAACGATCTCTCGCTCAGGGTGAGCGAATCATCATTTCAGTGAATGCTATAGCTAACGGTCGTCTAGGCTAAGGAAAATATGAGACTCGATATCGCAGATTTTCCGGTTCGCGAGATTCGTCTCGGAAGTTTTTATCGCTATCAGAGCGGTAGATTGGAATTAGCACTTGAAGATCTCGGCCGACTCGTGCTGCGGGACCCGCGCATCCGGGAGGCAAGATTCGAGGTGGTTTCACCGGGTGATCATGTGCGTATCACCGGCATTCGCGATGTCGTTGAGCCGAGAGTGAAGATTGGTAGCGAGGCTCAAGTCTTTCCAGGAACCATCGGTCCCGTGGAGGGCGTTGGCAACGGCTTGACGCACCGCTTATCCGGCATGACCGTGCTTGCCACCGCGGCTTACGAAGGGACGATTCGGGCGGGTACGGGCGTGCAGCGCAGCGCCATCCTCGACATGTGGGGACCGGGGGCCGAGGCGTCGCGGTTCAGTCAATTTGTCCACCTTGTTTTGATTACGAGGCTCGAGGAAGGATTAGGCGAGTTCGAAGCGCACAGTGCGATACAAAAGGCCGAATTCGAAGTCGCGAAAAGGTTAGCCGAAGTGACTCAAGGGCTCACGTCCGAACAAGTGCAGCACTATGAGTTGAATGAAACCGAACGGCACCCGCGTGTCGTCTTGATCCAAGGTTGCATCACTAACGGCGGTCAGCCCCATTCCGGCGTCAGTTATTACGGCCTGCCGATTCGTGAATCACTGGCGACCCTGATCCATCCTAACGAGTTGTTCGACGGCGCGATGACGACCAACACGACGCGCGGGATCGGCTATTACCCAACGACGTGGGATTGGCAGAACCATCCGCTCGCGTTGGAACTATATCGCGAGCAGGCCGCAGGCCGATTGAGTTTTGCCGGCGTGATCCTCGAACGGATTTCTTATGACAGTTTCCACGGTAAAGAAGTCGTCGCTCTCAATACCGCTCAGCTCGCAGCGCAGGTCGGAGCCGACGCGGCGCTGGTAACGTGGCTCGGCTCGGGTAACGCCTTCGTCGAGGTTATGCTCACGACACGCGCTTGCGAGCGGCGCGGCATCAAGACCACGTTAGTGACCTACGAATACGGCGGCAAGGACGGCGTGGATTCGCCGTTGCTTTATTATGTTCCGGAAGCGAACGCGGTGGTGAGCACCGGCAGCCGCGACCGCTGGATCGAGTTGCCCGAGGCAGAAACAATCTCTGGTCCTTACGATGAGATTTGCGTATTGAGTTATCCCGGCGCGCCCTCGATGCCGGCCCGCGCCGCATTGACGCTCGATGCGCGCGACATGATCATTGGCGGCGTCGATAATTGGGGCGGGGATGCCTGGACTTGCGAGGCATATTGACCGGCGTCGAGTTGGTTGCTGTCTAGGGGCGAGGTTCTCGATGGACTTTTTTGTTAGACACTCATGGTATGGACACGAATACACTCATCCAACTGGCAACTTTGATTTCGGTTATACCGGCTGTCATCGGTTTGATGATCTCGGTCCGCGCCTACAAAAGGCAGGTCAGCGCTTTATTTTTGCTCGAATACACGGATCGCGTGTTTTGCCGGTATGTCGAAAGAGCTCAACAAGCGTCAGACGTGAAAGCGCGTTCCGCAGACGCGCGCGCGAACGAATCATTCGAGTCAATCGGTCCTTAGCAACTTCTTGCAGGTATAGCCAAATTAAAGGTCGTAATCAGGGTAAGGAACTCTCGTGTCCAACAAGGAAAAACAAATCATTCCCATCGGCGGCGGCGGGTTTTACCGCGACCCGGAAAATCTCGAGCTTGAGAGATACGTGATTCGGCAGACCGGCACGGAAAATCCGCGGGTCGCTTTCGTGCCGACGGCGAACGGCGAGCCGGATCATTATGTTGCGAGTTTCTACTTGGCGTTTTTGAAGCTCGGCTGCCGTCCGTCGGTTCTAACTTTTTTTAAACGAACTCCGGATCTCCGGTCATTTTTACTCAATCAGGATGTAATCTATGTCGGTGGCGGCAATACCAAGAGCTTGCTCGCCGTATGGCGTGACTGGGGTGTGACGGAAATTCTCCGGGGGGCGTGGGAGGCGGGCATCGTGCTCACGGGCGTGAGCGCCGGCGCGATCTGCTGGTTCGAGCAAGGGCTTACGGATTCTTTCTCCGAGGGCTTGCGGCCACTGGAGTGTCTCGGCTTTCTGCCGGGAAGTTGCTGCCCGCATTACGACGGCGAGGCGCAACGACGGCCGTCGTATCACCGGCTTCTCACGTCCGGTGAAATCTCGGCGGGCGTTGCCATCGAAGATTGGACGGGCGTCCATTTCAAAGGCAGTGAAATTCACCGTGTCATAGCTTCCAAGCGCGGCGCGCGGGCCTACAGGATGCGCGCGGTTCACGGTTCGGTGCAGGAAGTCCCATTGCCCGGCGAATATATCGAGCCCGCCACGCCAAGGCAGGATGAATGAGCATTTCGTAACCGACGAAATGATGGAAGCTTCCGTCGGTTTAGACCTGCCGCGATATGTGGCTGAAGTGAACAAATCC
The DNA here is from genome assembly GCA_036000865.1 of Binatia bacterium. Lineage (GTDB taxonomy): Bacteria > Desulfobacterota > Binatia > UBA9968 > UBA9968 > DP-20. The sequence continues at coordinate 83,501 of DASYUV010000100.1, forward strand.
GTATTTGCCTCGCCCTTTTGGGAGCCCGCCGCGTAGCGGCGGGTGAGGGTAAGCGAAGAGTAGGGTTTAAGCGGGGAGTGAACGATATGATCAAGCACAAAAAGATGCCTATCGTTGGCGCCGTGATGACATCCTTTCCATACTTCGTCGAAGTCGACGATACAGCGGCGAAAATGGAGCGCATGATGGATGAGCACAGCATCCGTCACCTGCCGGTACAGGAGAAGGGCAAGGTTATTGGCATCGTGTCGGAGCGCGACCTACATCACCACGTTAAACGAGAGGCACCGGAGGCGGAAAAGGATACAATTCAGGCACGCCACATTATGATTTCCCATCCTTATATTGTGCCGTTTCGTGCACCGCTGAATGAAGTCGTCTCTGAGATGGCCAAGCGGCGCATCGGGTCGGTGATTGTTCAACGCCAGGGAAGATTAGCCGGAATTTTGTCGGCGATCGATGTTTGCCGGATACTTGGCGAATACCTAGAGTCAATGTTTCCGAGTGGGCGGAGAGGCGGCAACACGGCAGCGTGAAGACTCGGCCAAGGAATGGAGGTTGAGTCGAAGCAGAGGGGCACATGCGAAGACTCAATATTGTAGTCTTATGTCTTGCGGCAGCCTTCTCTGGCTTTTCCGCTTTGAAGCTAGCGCCGGGCGCCGAACCGAAAGACAAAAACGTAATTCTGTCGACTACAACGAGCACGCAGGACTCGGGCTTGCTTGATGTTTTGGTCCCGCTTTTCGAAAAACAAACTGGCTACACAGTCAAAACGATTTCAGTGGGCACCGGTCAGGCGGTGGCACTGGCGGCAAAGGGAGATGCCGATGTAGCCCTAGTCCACGCGCCGAGCCTAGAGAAACAATACGTTGCCGAGGGTAAGTTGCCTAATCGGCGGCTCGTCATGTACAACGATTTTGTCATCATCGGTCCCAGAAGTGATCCGGCGAAGATCAAGTCCGCGAAAACGGCGAGTGCGGCCTTGAGGCTGATCGAGCAATCCAAATCTCGCTTCGTGTCGCGCGGGGACAATTCCGGCACACATAATCTGGAGAAAACGCTTTGGAAGGAAGCGGGGATCGAACCGAAGGGAGCCTGGTACATCGAAGCGGGTCAAGGGATGGGCGCGACGCTCGGCATCGCCAACGAGCGCAACGCCTACACGATTACCGACCGTGGTACCTACTTGGCCCTCGGAAGTCGTATAACCTTGCCGATTCTTGGGGAGGGGGACAAGGCGCTCCTAAACATCTATTCCGTTATGGAAGTCAATCCAGCGAACGGCCCGAGAATCAACACTGCGGGCGGCAAGGCGTTCGCCGATTTCATGGTCGCACCGCAAACGCAATCGGTGATTAAGAACTTCGGCGTGGAAAAATTCGGCCAGCCCCTATTCGTGCCACTCGCGGGTAAGCGCGAGGAGGAGCTGGGAGTTTAGGCGTGGAGTTGATCTGGCAAGGCATCGTCAAGGCGGTCGAGCTTGTATTCGGCGGCGATAGCGAAGTTTGGGCCATTACCTGGCTCTCGCTCAAAATCTCCGCCAGTGCGACGTTGATTTCCCTTTTGCTTGGCATACCTCTGGGCATCCTGCTGGCGTTAAGCCGTTTTCCCGGCCGCGCCATAGCCGTGGCGCTGGTCAACACCGGCATGGGCCTGCCGCCCGTTGTTGTTGGACTCTTTATCTCGATTCTACTCTGGCGCAGCGGGCCGCTCGGCTTTCTTGAGCTCATCTACTCGCCGAGCGCCATGATTATCGCCCAAGTGGTCATCGCGTTTCCGATTGTGGCCGGGCTGACGATGGCGAGCTTTCAGAGTCTCGATCCGAACCTGGCGCTTCAATTGCTCGGTATCGGCGCTTCGAAGCTGCAGGCGCTCTGGCTACTTTGCAAGGAAGCCCGGCTGCCGCTTCTGGCAGCGGTTATGGCGGGATTCGGTGGTGTCATCTCCGAGGTGGGCGCTTCGATGATGGTGGGTGGCAACATTCGGGCACAAACCCGGGTTTTGACCACGGCGACGGTGTTGGAAACCAGTAAAGGCAACTTCGATATTGCCATTGCGTTGGGTCTTATTCTTCTTGCTCTGTGCTTCGCGCTAAACTTCTTGCTGACTCATATCCAGCAACGAGGCCAAATGAAATGGCCGAGGCTCTCCTAGCATTACGGGACATCCGCGTTCAACACGGGGCCACCTCCGCTCTCCATGTTTCGTATTTTGAAGTTCATGCCGGTGAAGTCGTTGCCGTTATCGGACCCAATGGAGCAGGCAAATCCACGCTTCTTCGAGTGATGGGCTTGCTTCAGCCGCCCGGTTCCGGAAACGTTTACTTTCGCGGCGAGCAGGCGACTCCGAAAAACTCCCTTGAAATACGGCGCTGCATGGCGAGTGTGTTTCAGGAACCTCTGTTACTAAACGGAACGGTGTACGCCAACGCGGCTCTTGGGTTGAAACTTCGCGGACTACCTGGCGATCAGATCCATAAGAAACTGCGACCCTGGCTCGAGCGACTCGGCATTGCCCATTTGATCTCGCGGCAAGTCCGCACTCTTTCGGGTGGCGAAGCGCAGCGGACCAGTTTGGCGCGAGGACTTGTCTTGGACCCGGATTTGCTCCTCTTGGACGAGCCTTTTTCTGCGCTCGATGCTCCTACACGTGAAGCGCTTCTTTTGGATTTGCAGGAGATCTTGGCCGAGACAGGAATTACCACAGTCATGGTGACCCACGACTTGCAGGAGGCGGCCGCACTGGGGAAGCGAATCGGCGTTCTGAGCCAAGGCAAATTATTACAATTGGGGTCGCAGCGAGAGATTCTTACGCGTCCGGTCAACGAAAGGGTCGCGGCGATCGTTGGCATGGAAACTAGAATACCGGGTGTTGTTGAACAAGCGGCGCATGGAATAACCACCGTGCGCTTCAACGGTGGAACCGCAAGAGTGAGGGGCGATTTTTCGCCCGGTGCGAAGGTGACACTCTGTATTCGCCCCGAGGACATCGACGTTAATCACTATCGTGGAGAACGGAAATGCCCAAATGAAAAAAATTGTATCAGAGGAAACGTGCTGAGAATTTCTCCGTCGGTCGCTCACTATCGGATCGCGATACAGGCTGAGTTTGGTTGTGTAACTGCGCTGGCGAGCAAGTCTAGTTTCACGGAGCTGAGTTTGCGCGAGGGAGACGATGTCTCTGCATCATTCAGCCTCGCAGCGGTCCACGTGATCTGATCTCGAAAGGCTTGACTGGACAAGTAGTCAGGGCATAAGGGTCCGGAAGTCTTGTCTGGGCTTCGATATCTTTGGACTTAGAGACGAAGGCATCGACGAGTCCGAATGACCTTCCCGATGTCTTGGCCCAAGAAATCGTCGAAGACAGCAAAGGCGCCCTTGAACAATTTCGCGAAATCGCGAGTGACTTGAGTAGAAAATTTGTGAAACTCAAAGAGACTTAGAAAGCGGAACCGCACCATGAAGATCTATGCATTTGACGTCGATGACACGCTGGAAGTTTCCGGTGGCCCGGTTACTATTGTAAACGTAGGCAATCTTAAAGCCTATGGACACATCGTTGGACTGAACGGCAACTGGGCAGCGGTGGTTAAAACCGTCTCCGCATGGCATCGGATTTTCAGCTTCATCGGCCCAATGGAAATGTCGAAGAACATTTTTCTGAACCAGCTAAAGACTTATATACCGGCGGACGACTACATCATGGTCGGAAACGTGAAAGGGGTAAGCGGAGCATCCGATGACGAGGGAGCAGCCAATTTAGCTGGATGGCGGTTCATTAAAGAAAGCGACTTCGCAGCAGGAGCACGGTAGAACTCTGAATGACGCCGAAGTCCACGCGCCTGTTAGCCCTTGGCTGGCAGGTTATATACAAAAGGCAGTGGATCGAAGCGCCACCCTTCAGATTCATACAGTGCCTGAGCTGTTTCATTTGCAACTTTGATGGACAACGCACTTTCGCCAGCGTCACTGCTCATGTCAGATTGTGTGAAAACTCGCCGTTCATCTCTCAGGAGCCTCAGGACGAACGGCTAAAAGGTTGCTTAGCGACTAAACTGCTAGTGGCAAGTTCAGCCTGTCCTGAGCGAAGCCGAAGGATCGAACTATGAACGAGTTTTTACATGGTCTGACGTAGAGGGAGTCTTCTTCCAGCTTTAATTTGAGGCACGGCCTCAGGGCAAAATTGCTTCGCGGTATCCACGAGCATCTCGGCCTCGTCCGCGTCACAAATGAATTCAATAAATTTGGACGTCCCACCGATATCGGCGAGAGCGATTTTCGCGCCGTTGATGAGCGTGTAATACAAGGGTGACGCCCTGGTAATCTGGTTCAATAGGCGGTCATGGTATGAACAAGAAATCTGAATTAATACCTTCATAGTGACAAAAGTAATCCTTCCGTGTTCGACAATCAATTACGTAAATTGACGATTTGGTTAAATCTACTCGCCTTATACTCGTGAACTGTCTCCCAATAGACTCCAACAAACGTAACACGTGACATATCAACCTGCAGGCGCTTATGCACGAGTACGAAGAACTTTTTCAACCGCACCAAAGCCAGCCAGGCTCGACATCTTTGGGCTCAGACATGAAAGCCGAGTCCCATAACCTTCCCGATCCCAAGGTCCTCGCGTAGGAGATCGTCGAAGACCTGGAAGTCGCCTGCGAACCGTTGCGCGAAATCGCGACGAACTTCGGAGAAGGAGTTTAGACACTGAGAAAAGTTGCTAATACCGGCTTCGCCGCTTCTTCGATCCTAGTCATCTTCCCACCAACAACAGGATCCCCGCTAGTACCGCGAGGATTCCCATTGGTTTAGAGGGTATTGGAAGGCGTATGAGAGATGACAGACCGGTCAGTATAAGCCAGAGTGCCAACAGTAACATTCCGATCGATACGACTCCGATGGTCATTTGAATCCTCCCTTTCTTCATTCCGCCCAATCCTGTTCCTTTGTTGTTAGCGAAGCGTTCTCTTGCTAGGCCGTCACGCAAGTGTTCGAGGGAATTCACTAACAAAGGCGTTTACCGCTTCGTGAGGCAGAAGATCTCAGATCACGCGCGCTCGGCTAAACAGTTGTGAGAGAAACGTTGGGAAAGGGAAGAAGTTCAGTCAGCTTCGCCAAAATCGCCTTGGAACCGGAAACTAGAAACCGTAGGGTTGTCCTGCGTTGAGCCGGTTATCAATGCACTGATGTGCGAATTGGCGCATATGGTCTTCAGCCTGCACCGCAGTGGTGAAAGTACGATTGGTGAACATGGAATGAAGGCCCTCATTAAAGTCGACATGGCCTTTCCATGCCCATGAGTTTGTCCCCACGTCTAAACTAACTACCCCAACGTAGGCCTGTTTACGGTAAGATTCTTTTATCGTGTATCTTTTACTTTCTCGGCTGCGGATGTTCATAGTCGTTAGGCTACTCGTTCAGTGGCTCTAAAGCAAACACAATCGGCAGGATTGAATCTTTACCCGCGGGAAATTGCTCATTCCTAACGCGAGTCTACTTTGTCGTTGGCATGAGCTGTCGCAGGGCCGGATCGGCTCGCCGCAGTTTCTTGAGCGCAATCGCCTCGATTTGGCGGATTCTTTCGCGTGTGATGCCAAATACCTTGCCGGTTTCTTCGAGCGTATAACTCGACTTTTCGCGGATGCCGAACCGCATGCAGATGATTTTTTCTTCTCGGGGGGTAAGAGTCGTCAAAATTCTTTGCATCTCTTCCTTGAATTTTGCGTCCATGAGAAGCGCCTCGGGATCGGCGGCGCGCTCATCGGTGATTACGTCTGCCAAACAGTTGCCGGTTTCGTCGCCCAAAGGCGTTTCCAGCGAGATCGGTTCTTTGACTAAATTTAAAATCGTTTGAACTTTTGCTTCCGGTATCGCCATGTGCGCGGCGATTTCCTCCGGCGTGGGCCTGCGGCCAACCTGGCGCCCGAGGCTATCCAACGTGCGCGTCAATTTATTGGTCAACTCGACCATGTGGACCGGAATGCGGATCGTGTGCGCGTAATCCGACAGCGAACGCGTGACCGCTTGGCGGATCCACCAACTGGCGTAGGTTGAAAAACGAAATCCGAGCCGGTAATCGAACTTATCGACGGCTCGTAGCAAACCGATATTGCCTTCCTGGATGAGATCCAGATAAGCGAGCCCGTGGCCGCAATATTTCTTCGCAATCGCCGCCACCAACCGAAGGTTTGCCTGAGCGAAATCATTCTTCGCCGCCGCGACTTGCGCCTTTTTGCCCAGGATCGTTTCGATTTTCCGCCCGAGTGCCGCGATCGGCATCCCGATCGCCTCTTCTACGGCGTGGATATCTTTGCGTTGTTTCGGCTGTCCCCGGAATTTTTCGTCGAGCCTTTTGGCTTGTTCGTAGATTTCTCTGTGTTGTTGGATGATCGCGTCGATTTGCTGGTGGTTGAGGTCCAACGATTTAATCAGCGTGGCGATCTTTTTCTGTCGTGAGAGGATCGTCGTGTCGGGCAGGCGGCGGCGCTTAGGAGCGGCTGATTTCGCCGACCGGGCAGGGGCCCGTCCGCAATGATTTACCAAGCGCCGGAGTTTTCCTATGCCCGCTCGAAAACGCGATTTCAGAATACGCTCATCGCTAAAATGCTCACCGGAAGTCTCCACCCTTAGCTTGACGACGTCGCGTATACTCATCTGTCCGGCGGCAACCGTTTTGCCAAGTTTCAGCGCACAGCGGAGCGCGACAAGCGATGAAAGAGCTTCTTCGACGATTTGGTTCTCCCCTTCCTCGATCAGTTGTGCCAACCTGATTTCTTCTGCGCGGCTCAACAGCGGAACCAGACGTATATCCTGGAGGTAACGGACGATGGGATTTGGTGCCCCAAGCAGCGAGTCGCTTTGGGCGGCGCTGTTCAGCTCCTCAATGTGCGAGATTTCTTCCGCTGACTCGCGTTCGTCAACTTCGATATCCGCGTCAAGAACTGTATCGATAGCCCAACTTTTTGTGTGCAAGCGCGCCGATATTTCGATCTCGGAGGTATTTTCCGTTTCGACCGGCAGTACTCGGAATTCTCCCGAGGCATCAGCATCATTTTCGATCATCTTTTTCACCTTGTCGTGTCAGTAGTGACATTCGGCCGCGCGCAAAAGCGAAACGCTCAGCGAGATTAGATTGGCAGCAACTATTAGAAGGACAAGCCGGCGGTCCTCAAACGGCCGCCGCTCCGGGAAATGAATGCTGGACCTATCTATTGATTATCGAGGGTTTGTAGTCAGCACAGTAGGTTGATTGTCGTAGTTTGTCAACGTTAATGTGCGCTGATTGCGTCACAGCTTAGTCAAAGGTTACGGGCGAGGTCGATTAATGGGTGATGCATCGGGGACTTGGGCCCGATTTGGGTCCGGCAAATATGTTCCCTCGCCGGTGCGACGGCGTTAGTGTTCTACAAGCTCAAGACTATGAAGCGTTCTCCTGAATGATGGGAGATGCTATTTTCCCCTGGCCTGTCATGTCGATACCGTCCGACGGCTAACCGATGGCTTAGACGAAGCCCGCTCCGACTCCCCAGAAGCGATGGAACCCGTTCCGGTCGCGAATCGTGCGCTGAGCGCGCGCGGTTCTTGCGATGCGCAGAGGCCCATCAAATTTTCTGCGAGCAGCAGCTTGAATGAAAAAGATTTGGAACGACTGACGGGAATCTCACAAATCGTACACTGGACTGGATATGGTCACGTGTTTTCCCATCGCGATCGCGTTGACGATGTCGGCGCGGCTGACGATGCCGACAATCTTATCGCGGTTTATCACCGGCAGGCGTTGAATTCGGTTTTTGCTCATGAGCTGAGCGATCTCTTCAATCGGCGTGTCTTCGGCGACGCTGATCACTTTCTTGCTCATGATCGTCTTAACATCTTTGCCCTTTTTGGCAACGATATCCATTTCGGAGACGATGCCGACGATTTTACCGTTTTTGCCAACGACCGGCGCGCCGCTGATCTGATTCTTGATGAGCGTCATTGCCAGCTTCTTTACCGGCATCGTCGGTTCGACCGTAATGATGTCTCGGGTCATAATCTCCTTGGCGATCATGTTGAATACCTCCTAGAGACCTTTTTCAGCCATCAATTCTGCCACGTCGCCGACACGACAACTATAGCCCCACTCGTTGTCGTACCAACTGAGTATCTTGGCCATTTTGCCCTCGAGCACGACGGTTGAAAGGCCGTCAACAATTGAGGATGCCGGATTACCACGAAAATCGCTGGAAACCAAGGGCTCGTCACAATAGACCAAGATCCCATTCATTTTGCCGTCTGCAGCCTGCTTGAGCGAGTCGTTAACCGCTTCGACGGTGGCGGCTTTCTTGAGATCAACGACGAGATCGACGATCGACACGGTCGAGGTCGGCACGCGCAACGATAGTCCATGGAGCTTACCTTTGAGTTCGGGCATGACCAAACCGATAGCCTTCGCGGCGCCGGTGCTGGTCGGCACGATATTCATCGCCGCGGCGCGCGCTCGCCTCAAGTCTTTGTGCATCAGATCCAAGATGCGTTGATCATTGGTGTATGCATGGGTCGTAGTCATGAGGCCGCGTTCGATACCGAAACTATCATGTACCACCTTGGCTACCGGCGCCAAACAGTTGGTCGTGCACGACGCGTTCGAAACGATGTGATGCTTGCGCGGATCGTAATACGAGTCGTTGACGCCCAGGACCAACGTGATGTCTTCATTCGTCGCTGGCGCCGTGATAATCGCTTTTTTCGCGCCGGCTTCCAAATGAGCACGCACGTGAGCGGCGTCGGTAAAAACGCCGGTGGACTCGATAACGATATCGACGCCGAGCCGTTTCCAAGGTAGACGGGAAGGATCCTTTTCATTCAAGACGGCGATGTTGTGCCCGTCGATACTGATGACGCCTTCGCCGATCTCCACCTTACCTGGATAGACTCCGTAAGTGGAGTCGTAGCGAAACAAATGCGCATTGGTTTTTAAGTCTGCCATGTCATTCACGGCGACAACCGCCAGCCCGTTTTTGTGGCGCGCAAGCATGCTGCGCAAAACCAGCCGGCCAATCCGGCCAAAGCCGCTAATCGCGATTCTGGTTGTCATGTGATTTCCTTTCCAGTTGCGACCATTAAGGTGGTGAATTTAAATCTCTAGGGCGTAGAGCTTATTCGGGCGCGGATAATAATCTGTGCGAGTTTCGTGCCGCGGAAGAACTTACACTGAATTTACTGTAACTCGCTGCTATGCCGTTCTCAACCTTGTGAAACGGCTTCCAGTTTCTCTTAGAAATAAGAAAAAAGCCCTCCCGCCAAGTGTTTACGTTGCGAATTTCTATGACTATTGCGCACTGGCACGGCTGTTGCGCTACCACGTGGTGCGAGGAAATAAGATCTGCGAAAGCGAGGAAGAGATTATGAAAACGGAAACAGTAACAATCGAGGAACCAAGGGTGGCAAGGTTGCTTTTCAGCGATCCGAGATTCGGCTGGCTGTGGCTGCCGCTGCGACTCTATCTTGGGTACATGTGGTTTGAGGCTGGCTGGCACAAGTTTGTCGATCCGAAATGGATGGGATCAGGCGAGGCATTGTTAGAGTATTGGAAGCGCGGCCTCAAGATGACGCCGAAGCCGGCCATCGCCTTCGACTGGTACCGTGGCTTTATTGAGTACCTGGTTAATGCTGAAGCCCACACTTGGTTCTCGAAGGTCATTATTTTCGGAGAACTGGCGATCGCGATTGGTTTGATCCTTGGCGCGTTCGTCGGCGTCGCTGCATTCTTCGGTGGAGTGATGAACTGGAGCTTCATAATGGCTGGATCGGCTTCTACTAACGGCATGCTCTTCGCGATCGGCACCTGGCTGGTATTGGCGTGGCGTAACGCCGGTTGGATCGGTCTCGATCGCTGGTTGCTGCCGGGACTGGGGACCCCTTGGAAGCCTGGACGCCTATTCGAAGTAAATCGAACGGCTAACGTTACATAACGCAAGGAAACGCGCCAGGAAATCACTCCTGTCCGCGAGGTGAAGAGAAAGGAGAAAAGGCCATGGAAGATTTCGCTGATGCAAACACGATGTTTGGATTAATGACCTCGCCGGAGGGCATCTCTCCGGTCGAAAAGCTACTCAATGAGTTTGAAGCGCACGAATCAAAGGAAGAAAAGTCGCTCGAATACTACAGAAATGCCATCGAGCAAATGCCGAATCCTCTGACTCGCTTCTTGATGCAGCTCATCGTGTCAGATGAAGAGAAGCACCGGGCGGTGCTCCACGCAATGGTCGCGACCTTGAAGGGAAGTCTGACCTGGACGAGACCGCCGGGCAGTCTCGAAGGCGCCAGCGATATCGCGAGTATGAACGGTAAGCTTCGCAATGCTACCGTCGAGTTTATTCGCATTGAAAAGGAAGGGATAAGAGACTACAAAACGCTTAGCAAAGAGAGCAGCGGCTATTACCACGGGCTGTTCAAGATCCTGCTTGATTCGATGATCCGGGACTCTGAGAAGCATGTGGAGCTGCTCGAGTTTCTCAAGGAGAATTTGAAAGAGACATGAGCAACCAGGAGTTCTTCGATCCCCTCACGCGTTTCGCGGAGATCGAACGGTTAGTCGCGAAAATCTATTTCCGCTTTTCGCACCTCTTTCTTCATCAGCCGGAGCTGAGGGACTTCTGGTGGCAAATGGCCAAGGAGGAGGAGCAACACGGCTCCATTCTGTCTGCGTGCAAGGCGTTGATCGAAAATTATGATGACGAAACTCTCGATCCGAGTATCAGCGCCGACAAAGCTAAAGAGCTTAATGATCGACTGCTTTCCTTTTTGGCTCAGGGAATTCCCTCCCTTGCTGTGGAGGAGGCGTTTCGCATTGCATTAGAGATTGAAAGCTCAGAGATCGACGCGATTTACAGCAAGCTGCTGCAGCTTGGCGGGCCGCAGATCGGTAAGACGATGGAGAACCTGGGTGTTCCCGCTAGCGTTCAAAGACAAAAGCTTAAAATCGCGCTGCACCGATATTGTTCTAATCCAGATCTAATTCGCGCCGCGGAGCGACTCTGACTATACTTCTTTCATTTCGATCGTATTGACACTTTTCCTGTCCACCCTTATGTTTCCGAACGGCGCTACGGGTAGTTTTTCGGTCCTCGTCGTTTGTGCGGGGTGAGAATGCCGACGCTCCGGTAGCTCATGGAAATTCACTTCGATAACATCATCGGCAAGAGCAAGGCGATTCGCGACGTCTTGGAGCTGGTCAAGAAAGTCGCCAACACGCAAGCGACGGTGCTCATCACCGGCGACAGCGGTACGGGCAAGGAACTGATCGCGCTGGCGCTCCATTCTCATAGTGATCGAAAAGACAAACTTTTCTTACCGGTCAATTGCGGCGCGTTGCCGGAGACACTGCTGGAAAGCCTGCTCTTCGGCCATATGAAAGGCTCTTTCACCGGAGCATTCGCCAATCAGGAAGGTTTATTTGAAAAGGCCAGCGGCGGCACGATTTTCTTGGACGAGATCGGTGAGATTCCGCAGCATCTCCAAGTCAAACTGCTCAGAGCTTTAGAGGCTAAGGAGATTCTACCTATTGGCAGCACGACGCCGCGACGCATCGACGTTCGCGTTCTGGCCGCGACCAATCGAAACCTGAATAAAGAGGTCGAAGCGGGCCGTTTCCGGGAAGATCTTTTCTATCGGCTGAACATCATGGAGATCCATATCCCACCGTTAAGAGAGCGTCCCGAGGATATTCCGTTGCTGGTCAGTCATTTCATCGAGCGCCATAACCCAGAGCTGAAAAGGAGCTTTCAGGGCATCGAAGAAGACGCGGTTCGAATCCTGATGTCTTTGCCGTGGAAAGGTAACGTGCGCGAGCTCGACAACGTCATCGAGCACACCATGATCCTCGCCGACGGGGGGAAGATTACGATAAAGGACTTGCCGGCTTCGGTTGTGGCCAGTAGCCAAGGTAACGCTGCGTTTACGTTTAACCTCAAGGATGCCCTGCGGCAATTCGAAAAGCAGCACATCCTGCGCGCCCTCGAACAAGCCGGGCAGGATCGAAAAGAAGCGGCCAAGCTCTTAGATATAAGCCTTTCCTCGCTCTATCGCAAAATCGAAGAGTTAGAAATTTCCTAGCGCTCGGCTGCTAGTCCGTTCCTTTCCTATGGTTGGGTTTCCAGCCAAATTCCAGCTTCTGATAGTCGTGTGACCATTCCTTCTATTGCTTAAGAATTACAGAGCATTTTTCGCTGCATTTCCGCAGTGGCATTGTTATTGCGCTCTCTCCTCAATGGGAGCGCGCAAGTGTGAGTGTTCATTTAACGAACCGTAAGATTTGTGACCGTTGGACACAAGAATCGTTGATTGAAGCAATGATGGAGCCCGCCTTCTATCCAAAGCCGCCTGATGAAGTGACTCACAAAGAAACCCATATCTCGCATCTGTTCTTCGCTGGCGATCTCGTCTACAAAATAAAGAAGGCAGTTCGATTTTCCTTCCTCGATTACTCGACGCTTGCGAAGCGGCGCTATTATTTGCAGCAGGAATTGCAGTTAAATCGGCAGCTAGCACCTTCGGTTTACCTGGGCGTGATGCCGATCGTATGCGATGAATCCGGCTGGCGACTCGGCGGATGGGCGGAGCCGAAGGAATACACGTTGGTGATGCGCCGGTTACCGGAGAAGCGGATGCTGCCTTTTCTCTTGGAAATCCAGCAAGTCACGCCGGCGATGATGCGGGACTTGGGTGAGCATCTCGCTAAATTCCACGCAACTGCCGAGAAGGCTCACGCCCTTGATCCCACAGCGTACTTGTCGATCCTGGAAGATCGATGGAACGGGAACCTGACCGATATCGCGCCATTTCTCGAGACTTTGGCCGACCGTGAAGCTTTGAAAGCGATCAAGAGTTTCGGCGCAGAGTTCGTGCGAGTTCGCAGGGATCTATTGATCCAGCGCGCGAGGCAGGGATGGATTCGTGACGTTCACGGCGATCTTCACGCGGAGCATATCTGCTTTGCGCCGGAAGGAATTCAGATTTTTGACTGCATTGAGTTCAGCGCAAACTTGCGCTGCTGCGATCTTGCCTCGGAAATCGCCTTTCTCTTGATGGATCTTACCGTACGCGGAAGAGGATCTCTACGTGAACCGTTGATCAAGGGTTATCGCGAGCTATTGAAAGATTCCGAGATGCCGATCCTACTGCCGTTTTACGAATGTTACCGCGCGCTCGTGCGCGCTAAAGTGAATGCTTTGCGTCTTGGCAAGTGGAACGAGGACGCGTCGCGATATTTTCGTTACGCGACGCAGCTTACCTGGCAACCCTTCCAACCTTTTCTCGTGCTGATCTGCGGTTTGAGTGGAAGCGGCAAGTCGACGCTGGCGCATGAGCTGGGCGAACGACTAGGGATGGCCGTGATTAATTCCGACACCGTGCGCAAGTCTATGGCGGGAACTGCGGACCGCCGGGTCGTGCCTTTTAACAAGGGAACCTATTGCCCGGACATGACGGAGCGGACCTACGCCAAGATGGCGCGCGAAGTTGAAAAGCAAATCCTGAAGGGCAACGGAGCGATATTGGACGCGACGTTTGCTAGACAATCACAGCGAGAAAAAATGGCTCAGCTCGCCGCGAAACACAAAGTCCCGATATTTTTGATCCACTGCTTCGCTACCGATGAGCTAACCCATCGACGGCTGGCCACGAGAGCGGCGGATGGACGCGATGTCTCGGACGCGCGCTGGGAAATCTACTTAAATCAGAAAACCGCCTACGAACCGTTAGATGAGATTTCTTCAGAACAGCGTCTTGATGTCGATACCAAACTCCCGGTACAAGACTTGGGACGCGCGGTCGAGATTTTTCTGCGATCGCAGCTGAAATAATAAAGTTGACGGACCAGCACGAGGCGCTTAGCCATTCGTTCCTTTACGAAACTCAAGACGGGGCTCTGAGACTCTCAAACGAGCGGCTGGATTTTTTTTCGTAGTGCGAGGCAGGGAATAAAGCGCCACGAGATGGAAGGCTTAGCCGATTGTGAGCTTTTAGCCGCAGGTTGGCAGTCGATACAGAACTGAGTCTCGGGGCTAACCTGCAAACGTTCGGGGTCGATGGGCTCGTGGCATGATAGGCAAAGGCCGTAACGCCCCGGGTCACGCAGCTTGAGTGCGTCGTCGATCCGGCCTATTTCGGTTCGGAACGAATCGGTCAAACGTTGGAGGAAATTAATTCTACATTCGAAAGTAGCTAGGTCGGCCCATTCGGTGTTACGTTCGACAGTTTGTCTTTCTTTCTCAAGATGACGCAGCGTCTTTTCGACTTCGGTTCTTCGGCAGTGAAGCCTGTGAAAATAGTTTTTATCCATACTCGGTCCTCATCATCTGGCCCGCGGCTCGAGTATTCCTGAACTCGATTTGCCAATAATTACGCGCAGCCCGCTGTCGCTGAATTCCGCTTCGATGTCCACTCGTCCTGTGTCAATCAAACCCTTTGTAACCCTTCCCGCGTTTCCTGACAGGCAGCGCAGAATGCGGCCTCCGGGAAGAATTCCAATCGCTCTGCTTCAATGGCGTTGTGACACGCCGGGCAGAGCCCATAATTGTTCTGCTTCACCCGATCAAGGGCTTTGTCGATCTCGTCGATCTCCTTCGTATACCAATCGCTCAGTCGGTCGAGCAGTGTGATCCTGCTTTCATAGGTAGCGCGGTCGAGCCAATCGGTATTCTCCTCAGCTTCGTGCCGCTCCTTCTCGACGTGTCGTAAGCTCACCGTCACTTGCTCTCGGCGCTTGGTCAAGTGCTCAATCTGTTTCGCGCTTTTGATCGGCCCCATGATTGATCCCTCCTGGCCACCTATTGAGCAAGATGCATGCCCCGCAAGAATTTAAAATTCTGCCGCATTAATTTGGGTGTTTCCTACGAGAACGGTGGTGAGGTTCGCAGAGTTGCGAGTATTTAATTAGCCTATTCCTAGTTGTGGGGACCTGAAAAATCAGACCGGGTAACCTTAGGTAGAACAACCCGCAGGACCCCGTCTTTAATCTCGGCTTGGATCGCATCCTTGTCTACTGTTTCGGGAAGCTTCATTCGCCGGATAAACTGACCGGAAGAGCGTTCCATGGCGTGAAATCTGCCGTCGCTGTGGTTTTTCTCCAACGATCTCCAGCCCTCTAACACCAAATCCCCATTTTGCATCTCGACCTTGACGTCTTCTGATCTGACACCGGGGAGATCCGCCTCAAGAATAAAAGCTTCAGCGGTTTCGTACAGATCGAGAGACGGATTCCACCCGCGTACCTCTCGACAGAATCCCCAGGGGCGATGCATCATTTCGTCAAACATGCGCTCGACTTCGTGTGACAGATGCATGGGGAACGATATCAAGTCATTTGGTCTTTTTGCCATCGGGGTCATCTCCCTTTATGGCGTCCACCCACCAGGGTAACTTGCGACGATTAATTCCACGCCGGAACATTTCATGAAGTTACAAACGCAATGGGTATGCCACAGAAAGGCCGATTTCTTCGGGGGATTCATGGGCTCTCGATAACGTCCTTTCTCAGTAGTGAGAAGCCGCTATGAAAGTCCTTGCAAGCTTGGGAAGCCGATTACCCCGAACCAAGTTTGTTAAATATGATGGAATGCGGCCAATAGAGGAGTAGCGGCACACCCGCGTGACGCACACAGTAACCCGCCACGCTGCCGAGCACGGCCCGCTCTACAGCGCTGCGCGCGTGCGTGGTCATTGCTAGCAGAGTATCCGGCATGCCCTTGAGATAACGGCAGATAGCATCGGCCGGATCGCCGTGTAGAACTTCCCAGTCAGCATCTATCCCGTGAGTGCTCTTAATCGCGGCGGCTTTACGATGAAGATAAGCCGATTCCAGCAAGACGACCGTTTCTTGATCCGGGCCCGCTAGGATCGGAGACCGAAGTGGCAGCGCTTGAATCAATAACAGCCGGGTCGCCAGCGCCTTCGCCATTTCGGCGGCGTATGGAATTATCCTTTCTGAAAAGTCACTGCCGTCGAGCGCAACCATCAACGTAGTTACTTTTTTCGGCGCATTGGTGTCTTTGACAAGCGGGCAGTAAAGGATCACCGGACGCTTGGCGCCTCTGATGACTTGAAAGGCGACGCTTCCTAACACTGCTTCAGACCACGCGGTTCGGCCGTGAGTCGTCATCGCGACAAGAGTCGTCGGGTCTTTCTCCAATTCTTCGAGGATGGCCAATGCCGGATCGCCGGAAACGACGAACTTGATCTGCGCGCCGAAACGGCGCGCGGACTCGCGCATATAGCCTTCTGCCCGAGACATTTCGTGGGCATCCTTGACGACTTTCACACCGGTGAAAATGGCACCGGTGGCACATGCGATACCACGCGCCAATGGAACGACTTTTTCCGCCAATGGCGAGCCGTCGAGGCAGATCAAGATCTCGTTGATCATAAATTATCCGGATCCTCGCGCCTGCGCCACCGCCTTATGTGTTTTGACGGCTCCGCTCTGCCGCCGCGCGTAGTCCTGAAGCTTACGCCCCGCGGCGTTGAACGCGTCGCGAATCGCTACATACACATCTGCGTGGGCAGCGTGTTTACTGGGTTCATGAGTTTCGATGAGTTCCTTCTCGGAGTCCCTAGCTTCACTTAATTTCGGCGCGCCAAGGCGTGTGGGTGCGTGATTGATGACGATCTCGCCCCCTGGCACGGTGAGGTCAATGCGCGCCTCATAGGCTTTGCCCTTGTGATGGTGCCGGTGCGGCGCTTCTACGATGACGTGACAACTGGTGATTCGCTCGTAAAACGAATCGAGCTTAGCGGTCTTCTCACGGATAATCTTCTCAATGGCCTCTGACGGAGGCATGTTGCGAAAAGTGATCTGCAAGGGAATTTCCATTCGAATTTCTCCTCTTCCGTTAGGCATTGCGCAGATGGACCACCTATGCCTGGGGGCAAGAGATGTGCCATCCGAATCGCTTCACGGATCAAGAAGGATGCTTGAGCTAGTTGGTTATTTTTTTGTCTTCGCGAGCTCTCTTCGCAAGCATAGGAAAGCCGCGCGAAAGAATTATCATCCCTGAAAATGGCTATGGCTGTAGTGCGGCATGAAATGCTCCGGACCCTTGCAGAACAACATGAAACAACGGGCTCTTCGCTCGCCAACCCCGGCATAATTCTTGCGCCTCTCACGTAAGTGACGGCGCTGTTGTTCAAAGCCGAGTGCTCCGGTGAATGGTGGGAAAAGACGCGCCGCAGAAGATTAACCGGGCGAACCAAAGGAGGAAATTATGCCGATTCTAAAAAGACTCAAAGAAGTGCTCGATGAGGCGAAGATTCCTTACGAAGTTTACAATCATGCGCTTGCCTATACGGCGCAAGAGATTGCCGCGAAGCAGCACTTCTCCGGAAACGAAATGGCCAAAGTCGTAATGCTTGTGGTCGACGATGCTCTGGTCATGGGAGTGCTCCGAGGCAATGATAAGATGAACCTCAATGCCGCGAGGACAAGTCTAGGTGCGCATCGAATTCGGATGGCGACCGAGGATGAATTCGTTGCACGCTTTCCCGAATGTGAGATTGGTGCGATGCCGCCGTTTGGTAACTTGTTCGGTCTAAATGTCTTCGTCGATCCTGCTCTGGAGAAAGACGAGTACATTTACTTTAACGCGGGTAATCATGTGCAGACGGTCCGGTTGAGATATAAAGATTTCGTCGCGCTAGTGAAACCGGAGATCGCTTGCCTGGTTGAAGTACCCAAGAAAAAAGCGGCGTGAATCGGTTTGAGCCGGGGAGCGCTGAATGTATTGCCGCGTCATTGCCTGCGACTTCGACGGTACCGGAGCCGTTGACGGTCACCCGGCGCCCGAGCTGTATGCCGCATTAGCAGCGGCGCGGGCACAGGGGATTGTGACGTTGTTGGTGACGGGGCGCGTCTTGGAAGACGTCCAACGGGCGTGCGAAGAGTTATCACCTTTCGATGGGGTCATCGCCGAGAATGGCGCCGTCGTTCATCTCTGCGGTCGGAAGCGGACCATCCAGATGGGTGACCCACCGTCCGAGCAATTTCTCGGGGAGTTGCGTGCTCAGGGTGTGCCATTTCACACCGGCGCCGTTATCGTCGGCACTTGGGAACAGCACGCCAACAAGCTTCTTGAGCTCATCCGTCGTTTCGGCGTTGACGGCCAACTGGTTTTCAATCGCGCAGCTTTGATGATTCTTCCCAGCGGCATTACCAAGGCGGTAGGCATTCGCCGCGCGCTCGATGAATTGGGTCGGTCGGAACGGAATATGATCGCTTTCGGCGACGCTGAAAACGACATCCCGATGCTGGTGGACGCGGAGGTTGGCGTGGCAGCGCGGGGTTCAGTCCAGGCAATCACGGCTCTCGCCGATGATCGGCTCTCGCAGCCCGGCGGAGCCGGCGTTGCGGTCTATATTCGCAAGTTACTGGAGCATGACGGGATCGTGCCGACCCCGCATCGCCACACCGTCCTGCTCGGCAAGAACTCGGGAGATCATCATGTTTTACTTCCCAACTCGGGTACTAACGTTGTCATCAGCGGTGATCCGCGCTCGGGAAAATCTTGGATCGCGGGTCTCCTAGCCGAGCAGCTCATGGAAGAGGGCTATCGGATCTGCGTCGTCGACCCTGAAGGAGATTATGCTCAGATGGGGCAGCGTCCCAAGGTCGTGGCCTTCGGGCATGAGCTAGATTTACCGTCCCCATCGGCAGCTGCGAGGCTGCTTAGTAATGAAGCATTGAGTATCATATTGACACTTTCGTCCCTGACTCCGGGCGAGCAGCTGAATTATGTCGATCAGCTACTGGCTGCGCTGCAGGAAACGCGTGAGAGTACGGGTTGCCCGCATTGGGTGGTGATCGATGAGGCCCATTACTTCTTTCAGGCGCAGAGTCGATGCGCAAAATACCTTAGGAGTTCGACTGGAAATTTTTGCTTGGTGACCTACCGGCCCAGTTTGCTGGCGAAGGAAGTGTATGGCGACATAGGGGCTCACATCATAACCAGTACTAAAGTCGAGGAAGAACGTTACTTTGTCACGAAGATTCTACAGGCGCAAAACCATCTCCCGTTACCCGTGCATGATGCCCTCGACGGGTTGGAACCGCCGCGCGCCGGATTATTGATCTTCAATTCAACGAAAACCCCGTGGCAAGTGTTTACTCCAGTGGAACGTGTGACTGGCCACGCGCATCACGCTCGCAAGTATGCGGACACGCGACTACCCGACGATAAGGCATTTCGCTTTTTGTATGCGGGGGGAACGCTTGCGGCCCATAATATGGTGGAGTTCTACCAAGCAGTGCAGAGCTTGCCCTTTTCATCGCTGCGCCATCACTTGCTCGCGGGTGACTTTTCCCGCTGGGTGGGCGAGGTTCTCGGCGACCAGCAGCTAGCGAAGGGACTCCGTAAGCTGGAGCGGACGACTCCGGCCGGTGCAACTCCCGATCGCGCGGAGATTCTAGCACACATCGAGGATCATTATCTGATTCAAGCGGACTGAGATTGAGTCCTTGGCAAAGTGTGATAGGTCGATGTCCCCGGGTCTTCCTTCCCTGGTTTCATTTCATTGTCCCAAAGCCAGGTGTAGCAAATAAAAAGCTGCACGTCGCGGACCGTGTTGGCGGATCGATTGAGGACCTCCCCTGAAACCACGCCGTCAACGCCGGTAACTTTTTCAACGGTAAGTATCGGTACAATTTCTTCTCGATTGCGAACGTTCTGCGGCCATGCCGTGAGCGGTCCTGCCAACATGATCGTTCCGACCCACTAGAGCCCGCAGTCCCGCAGTCCAACCCGACTTAGATTGTGTCGGAATCACTAGATGTCTCCCACTCGATTGATGAGTCTGTCCGGTACGCCAACAGTGGTCGTTGCGCTACCGGCGGCTCTGCTCCGGGCCTGCTTCGATTCGATCGCGATCCCACCGTCCTCTCGGTTACCGCGTGCGCCGAGTTAGCTAGTATTTCTCGTACCTGTAACAACCGCTCCGGCGAGCCCCAATCGCTCCAGAATACCTGCAGCACCGGCAAGATAGAGATCGTCTCGGGGCTTGTCGCAGCGACCAATTCAAGAAAACCCTTGGAGAAATTTATCGGCTCCAGGGTTCGATACACCTCGTCAATGGTCCTGGTTTCGGCTGAAGTTCCGATGGCGTCGTAGATGCGGCTGAAATGCTCATGCATAGTCGGGTGGAGCCTTTGCAGGATCGTCAACAGAGTTCGAACTTTGAAGACCATGATCATAGTGTTCCACAGACCGCCGGTATCGACTAAATGCCGCGCCGTCGGTGGATCCGGCTTCTCGATAAACCTCGCGGTGTTGCGGATGCCCCAGATGTTCAGGCGGCCGTGATTTTCGCGCGGCACCACGTAGCCATATTCAACCTCGGGATATTGCGCTTCCATAGCGAGGAGCACGATGCGGCTAGGGTCGTGGGCAACCGCCTGGGCGGCAACCGCGACATGATCCATGAAGCGGTCTTCCTCCAAGATGAAATGGTCCGATGGAAAGACCGCCACGGTAGCATCGGGGCAACGTTTGTATAGGTGCATCAGAGGCAGGAAGATTCCCGGTCCGGTTTCCTTATTCTCAGGCTGCACGATCACGTTTTCCGGAGCGCGACGCGAAAGCTGGTCGCGGACCGCGGCATAGCGCAAGTGCTGCTTACTCACCACGGTGACGATTTGTCGAGATGGAATCAGCCTTTGGGCGCGATCGAAGGTGTGCTCGAGCATCGAGCGCCGGCCGACAAAGTTAACGTATTGTTTCGGCAGATCCTTTCCGCAGGTGTTTCGAATATAGCCTTGCAATCGTTTGCCATCGCCGCCGGCCAACACTAGTCCCCATAACAAAGAACTCCGCTGCGCGTCATCGTGGAGCGTAGACGTGAGGTTTCTCCTCTATCCAAATAGTCCCTATGAAATTTAAGAGAACGAGCCTCGCTGGCGATGTATGAACGCAAGTGTCGTGCCGTAAAATTTTGGTTGTTAGTGCGGGAGAATGACTCGCTACTTTTCCATCTATGAGAGAAACGGGCTCACTGATTTTCATCTCTGAGAAAGCACAATTCGCTAATACTGGTTCGCAAAAAGAATTCAATGAAATCTTACGGAATAGATGGCTGCGCACGCAGCCCTTTTCGGCATAACCTTTGCCTATCTCTCGACTGAGGATGAAAGGGTAGTAAGTGAAAACACCATTAGCGTTCGTTGTTCTGGTCGCGGCACTGCTGGTCAGTGATACGGCGATGAATCAGGAGTTCACAGTCGCTGAGAACCTCCGACATCAGCAGGTCTTGCTGCCGCCTTCGGCTCCGGACCGGAGTCGGATGGCTGTGATGGACAGCGTAATGTTCTTGGAAGAAGGAGGTGGGGCGGGTATCCTGATCTATTACGACGATCTTAGAACCAAGTGGGATGTCGACTACATCGAGTTCTACGATATCGATGGGAACCTGCTTCTGGTCTCCTGGATCGATCGATTCGGAGTCTGTCAGGTGGCGATGGATCGCGGTCTTCTCGAGCCGGCGGATCCCAGCGTTGATGGAGTGCTCGTCACAATCCAGGTGGGCACGACGCTCTGGCAATAGAGTAAGGCTATGAAAGGATTCGTACCGGCGGACATCTTAAGTCGCTTAAACGGTTCAAAACGTTTGAGCCGAACGGAAGGGGGTAGAATATGAGTTTGGATTTCAAAAGAATTCTTTGCCCAGTGGATCTGTCGGGGTTCTCCCTCGATGCGTTAAAGCTCGCGGTCAAAATCGCTGAGAGCAGTGGCGCGACCCTCGACATTCTGCATGTCATTCACAATCCCTTCGATGAAATCTATATGACCGCGATTACCGAGGTCGACCCCGCGCTCATAGAGATGTACGCGACCGAGCCGCAGAAGCGGGCGAAAATCCTGCGCGCAACCGAAGAGCATTCGGAAGTTCTGCTCAAGCAATTCTGCCGTGAGGTAATCCCTAGTCATGTCAAAGTTCGCTATCATGTGCGCAGAGGTGATCCCTTCGAAAATATCCTCGATGGTACTGAAGATTTTCTAACCGACCTCATCGTGCTGGCAACCCACGGCCGGACGGGGATCAAGCGCCTCGTGATCGGCAATGTGGCTGAAAAAGTCGTGCGCCACGCGCCTTGCCCGGTGCTCACGGTAAAGCCCAGGATGGAGGGATAGCCGTCGCCATTCCTAAGGAGAACCCCATGACTGAGCAGGTGAAAACGGACGGCGAGCCGTTGATTCGTATCCTTCATCCGTCGGATTTTTCCAAGTCCAGCCGAGTGGCATTTGCCCATGCGCTAAAAATCGCTCTGCAGTCCAAGGCAGAATTAGAGCTTGTGCATGTGCAGCGGCACAAGATCGGCAGCCAGAAAGACGTTCACTGGGCCGATTTTCCTGGTGTGCGCGCTACTTTGGCGCGTTGGAAAATCCTGCCCGCGGGTGCCAAGCCGGAAGACGTTGCCAAATTGGGCCTGCGTGTGAAAAAGGTTCTCAATTCCGAGACCGACCCTCTGGAAGCGATGGTTGCTTATTGCGAAGAGCATCCGCCTGATTTGCTCGTCCTGGCTACGCACCAGAGGGATGGCTTGTCTCGCTGGTTGCATAAAGCCGTCGCTGAGCCGCTGGCGCGGCGGTCGCGCGCGATGACTCTGTTCGTTCCGGAAAGCACCAGCGGCTTTATCTCGACGGCCGACGGCGCCGTTAGTTTGCGGCGCATTCTCGTTCCGGTCGATCACGCGCCCAGTGCCCAGGCTGCGCTCGAAGAGGCGTATTTCCTGGCGTCTGGTTTTGATCGGCACGGCGTCGTATTCAAACTTCTGCACGCGGGCACGGACAAAGGCATGCCGACGCTGTATCTGCCGCACCGGCCGGGCTGGAAGTGGGAGGAGAGTTTGGTGCCGGGTGATCCGGTGGAGCGCATCCTAAAAGAAGCGGCTGACTGGTCGCCCGACTTAATCGTCATGGCGACCCAAGGTCACATGGATTTTCTCGACGCCCTGCGCGGCAGCACGACCGAGCGCGTGCTGCGGGGCGTGCATTGTCCAGTGCTCGCGGTGCCGGAGAAACCCGCTTGACCAGTGCTTAAGTGCGCAACTCGGCGATGAGATTTGTTTAAGACGTCACCCACGAATATTTTTATCGCGGGTCCAGCTCCGAACCCGCCTGTGGTGAGCCGAGTCGAACCACCGCTTAAAGCATGCGGGAATGACGGAAATAGAGCGTTCCCTAAAAAAAACGGCAGTGTCCGCCATCTGACGTAGGTAAAAGACAACGGGCGCGTTTGTTGCGCCAATGAAAAAATCTATAAGCTTGCTGAGTGTCTGCTTGCTCGCGTTGCAAGCCTCCTCCTGCGCAGACTTTGCCGCATGGGTGCGCCAATACACTTATCCACCGACCTTCCACTACATTACCGACGAACAACTTCGGTCGGCGATGTGGCGGTTAGCTTATCATTCGCGTGAACTGCGGGAACTGATGGTATCGCCGGACGAGACCGCAGCCCATCGCGCTGAAGTGTTATAGCATCTTCGAGTGATGGAGCAGGCGACGATCGATTTGAATCGAACCGGATGGCCGACCAATCACTCACTGATCGATGCCAATCGGTCAAGCTTGTTGCAGGATATTAGAACCGCGCAGGAGGC
>DASYUV010000101.1:0-5629 GCA_036000865.1 Binatia bacterium
TGCGCGTGGAGCTAAAGATGGATGGTCTTGAGGGGCAGGTACCCGCCGTACTGGCGCGCGAAATCTATCAGATCATCCGCGAGGCGCTGATCAACGCTGCCCGCCATGCTCACGCCTCGGTAGTTGAGGTGGATCTCAAAGCCGACGATCACAAGGCGCGCCTGACCGTTGCCGACAATGGCTGCGGCTTTCCCTTCCGCGGTCACTATGATGACGCCGCGCTTACCTCTACGGGGCTCGGTCCCGCCGTAATTAAAAGCCGGGTCGCTTCTCTCGGCGGGGCTCTTAACATCGACTCCTCCGAATCCGGAGCGCGGCTGGAAGTGACCTTGCCGCTTTCATCGCCTCGAGCCTGAGATGCCGATCACCCTGGTTATCGCAGACGATCATCCATTAATCCTCGACGCGCTGGAGAATGTGTTCCGCTTGGAAAAGGATTTTAGGATCGTCGCCCGCTGCCTCGATGGCGACGAGGTTCTCAAGGCGATACGCCGGCACAAGCCGGACATTTTGGTGCTCGACATTCAGATGCCGGGAAAAGACGGCCTTGTGGTGCTTCGGGAAATGAGAAAAGAGCAACTGCCTACGCGGGTCGTGGTTCTCACGGCTACGCTCAACGAAGAAGGACTGACCGAAGCGGTCCGTCTCGGCGTGCGCGGCCTCGTGCTCAAGGAGCTGGCGCCGAAGCTTCTCGTGCAGTGCATCCGCAAAGTGCACGCGGGCGAACTGTGGCTGGAGAAGCGCTCGGTGACGAGCGCGCTGGAAAAACTGCTCCAGCGCGAGACCGCCAGAAACGAGGCCGCTCAGATGCTGTCGCCCAGAGAAATCGAAATTATCAAACAGGTGGCGGCGGGGCTGCGCAATATAGAGATCGGCAAGAAACTCTTCATCAGCGAGGGACCGGTCAAGATCCATCTCCACAACATCTATCAGAAGCTCGGCGTCGATAGCCGCACCAAGCTCGCCCGCTACGCCCAGGAAAAGGGACTCGTGTAGGGCTTCGCTTAAGACATTGCTCATGGCGACCGAGACTATAAGGCGTCTCGCCGTTGTCAACTTCCCGGGCGTCGCTATCGTTGGCCGGTTTTGGGTGACCGCTGAGGCGGCACCGTTCCGGTATTTTACAATCCCCATAGTAGCAACTGTACCGCCGCTCCGGGGCGCTTCAGCCCAACCCGTTCCTTCGACACCGCTCAGGGCAGGTTTATCCCCTGTCGGACCTTCGGCGATCTCTCCGAGGCTTGATTGCTTCCCGCCTTTAGAGATAGAAGCTACACGTTAGCCAGCTCAAAGCGATTATTATAAACTACAGTTCCCACTGGACCTAAATTGAGCATGGCGCTGATCGACGAGATACGAGAGAAAATTGAAGCCAGGCAGTTCGAGTTTTCCAAACATGCTGTTGACCAAAGCATCATTCGTCGTATCAGTGTAAAAGAAACCCAGGAACTCTTCGGCGATGCTGAAGTGATCGAAGATTATCCAGAGGATAAATACGGACCAAGTTGTTTGATCTTGGGAAAGACTAGAGAAGGAAGACCACTGCATATCCAATGCAGCTACCCCTCGCGGCCACTTATCAAGATCATCACGCTTTATGAACCAGATCCGGACCTTTGGATTGATTTTAAGATACGGAGAACATCATGAATAATGGAGAAGAGAAACTAGTTGAGCGGCGAGTAACGTACACGCTGGAACACGAGGGTAAGTTCTACATCGTGGAGAACGTGCCGGCCCGAGTGAACGAGGAGACGGGCGAACAATTTTTCTCTCCTATCACAGTCGAACGACTGCAGAGGATGATTCTGACGCCGGGCAAACCGAACCGAGTGATTCAAACCCCTGTGTACGAGTACGCCGAATAGCGGAACAAAAGCCCTTTAGCGTGTCTGGGTGCGGGGTCTCTGCGTGCAGGGTGCAAGAGGTCTTGCAATCATACACATCGCTTTTCTTGTTCTATAGCTTCTTTAGTCGTCGGCTCACCGTCGCGTAATGAATTCCGCAGGCCGCTGCCCAGAGCAGCAAGTGGCTGTCGAGCAAAAGCCTCACCGCTTCCGCCCTTCCAAAGCGCGAACAACGGAATCGGGCAACGGTGCGTTAAAGTCGTCCGGAATCGGAACTTGCTATCAAGCAGTCCCAGCCGGCGATGGCCGCGAGATGCAGTCAACAAGCTTCGAGCAGGCGTGGCGGCGCGGCCAATGAGGACGTCCTCTCCAGCCTAAGCCCGCTCGACAATTCGACAACTCGGTCTTCGCCTCGAGCGTATAGCACTCCATTACTCCATCACTCCATTCTCCAGTCTCTCTCCCAAAAAGGTTTTGCCTCTTATCACCGCCTTCGAATCGGCGATCCAGTGCGTTAATTTTCCGAGAGGCGAGAAGTGTTAGGCTACCTCTTTGTGCAGGGTGAAATCGACGCGTACCGCGCTGTAGGGAAAATGAATGCGGCCGTCATCGGTGCGATCGAGCACGCCGGCACTGAGGAGCGCATGCACGTCGCGATGGACCCCCTTCACGTCGCGACCGACGCGCCGAGCTACCTCGCGAAGGGTCATGGCATCTTGCCCGGTCATCGCCTTGAGCACTTCCCAGCGTTTTTTCGTCAAGGTCTGCCAGAGCAATTCGACCGAGCCGAAAGAAATATGTGCCCCCTGCTTCTTTCCCTTGAAAGCCGCCCGGGCGCGCCGGGTTACATCGTTACGAGAAGCGACAGATAACGTCACGGTTTTCATTTTGACCTCCATGTATCCACGTCTGACCAAAAGTCGGCAAGCAATTGTTCCGGGGTGGTAAAATTATAGGGCCGATCCTCATCGGCCCAGTGGCTATGATCGCCCTTGCCTGCTTCATTGTCGTAGCGTAGCACGCATTCGCCGTTTTCTACGTATGCCAGGGAATACTTGTATTCATGACCGCTTGCCCGCACCGATCGAGGCACGCGCCAGACGCGCAGCTCAACGAATGATTTGCTATCGAGCTGGTGCCGTTCGCGAAGGAGCAATTCGGCTTTCACTACTGGAAATGGTAACAACGCCCCGCATGTGTTGTCAATCAGTCCAACAACTTCCCGTCACGGAACTACAGATCCGCGGATAGAATAACGGGTCCGGCGTCTTTTCATGCTTGCCTCGGACACCTGCGCCATAATGAGGGAGGTCGAGAGTCAATCCAAGAAAAGGGATAAGTCCTTAGTGGTGGCGGTCTTCACGATACCTACTATCACTCGACGTTTTGTGTTTGTCCCCTCAGTGCCGTTAGAACGGCCTGGGGTTTCAGGCGGGAACCGGGGACGCGGTAGTCGCGAAAGTTGCGGGTTGCTATGACATCAGCGTGGCAGGGAACGGCGCCGGCACATTGCACCACGTCCAGAAGGCGTCCCGCAGGATCTGAAAAGTGGCGGCGATCCAGCGCGACGTCGATCAAGACATCGGTCTCAATGAGCACAATCACAAATAACGCCGGGACAAAGCTTTGCAGCGAGTTGACGCGCGACGAGACGCCTTAAATTTTCCGCGCCAACGCTTAGAAAAAGGTATCTCTTGGGTTTGGATAAGGTCCTGCAGCGCCTTTTCCACCAAGCCGGACAGAGAATCCCTTCGGGCTTCGGCGTACCGCTTGACTTGAGGAATGAGGTCCTCGTCGATGTTAAGTGTCAGTTTAGTTTTCATCTCCTGCGCCCTTGGTTCAAATCGTGCGGATATTCTGCGCGGTGATCAAGATATCGATCTATTTGAGAAGCCGCTTAAGATGTTCTTTATATCCTCTGAAAAACCTTTCAGTCCTCCTATCGGCGCCGGCGATGATTTCAATCTTAATGATGTCGTCGATAAAATTCACGCCCCCGTACTTCCAACTCCCTTGATAGGGAGCAGATTGGGAACTCACGGTGAGCGCGCCGAAAACAGCGATCAACTCTTCACGAATTTGTTTGATCTTCTCCGCTTCGATCTCCCTGCCATCGTTATATTTCAATGGCAGGTAAATCTCATACTTTTTCATGCAGCGAGAGAAGACTTAGGCAGACGGACGCTTTTGGCAGGCAATTTTTTAAACGGAATCCGCTTCCGCTTAAGGATTTTTACATGCTCCGGGGTTACTCCGTAGATATTGCGAGGCAGACAACTAACAGGCGCCCCACTCTTTGCTAATAAAAGAAAACCCTTGGCATCGTGTTTTTCTGGGATTTGGACGTAGATCATTGGAATCTGAAAATAGGGGCTTTGTTTTGTAATGTCAAGAAAAGGACTGCTTAACCATCGCCTGACCTGCCCACTGCACTATTCTTTCTGCCGAGAAGGTTGTAGAAAGCCGCCTGCGCTCATTTTGTATGCCGGCAATAATAAAGGGCTGGTTTAGTTCACCTTAGGAGACCCGGACGTAGGCCCCAGGGAAATTTACTCGGGACTGCGCAATATGGAGATCGGCAAGAAACTCTTCATCAGCGAAGGAACGGTCAAGATCCATCTCCACAACATCTATCAGAAGCTCGGCGTCGATAGCCGCACAAAGCTCGCCCGCTACGCCCAGGAAAAAGGACTCGTGTAGCAAGCCGGCCGGCTGAAGTGCCTGAGGTATCGGGGTACTACACTCCACCGCTCTATTCGATCGGAATGTCTCGCGCAAGGACGCAAAGGCGCAAAGGTAATAGGAATTGTCATTTCGACCGAAGGGAGAAATCTTTAGATCCCTCGCATATGACAGACTGTGTGAAACTACGTTCATGGTTCGACGGGGCTCACCACGAACGGAATCGCTTCATTTGAAATTGCGCACTTTAGCGTTCGCCCTGAGCGCCGTCGAAGCGCTCCGAGAGAGTTTTCACACAGTCCGACGCTCGGGGTGACATGCCTTGGCTTGTCACTTAGCGACTTGACCCGGGAAAAATCCCCATCTTCAATCGGTATTGATGGCCGAAAAATTTGCGCGCGCCGCGCAAATTCTCAACGCCGAGTTCGGAGAATCTTTTAATCAAGAACTCGTTTACTCCGCGCCCGGAGCCTGTCCTAAGCGATGTCGAAGGGCGTCTCGGCGGCGCAATCTCCGAGCCCTGCATTCCAACACTCCATCACTCCATTCTTCAGTCCCTACCTTTCGATATATATCGAACAGCAGAGAAAAATGTATCTCCCAGTAAATTGTTTTGAACTGGGATCACTGGCATCGTGCGCAACACTGTGGGAGGAGCTGGGGTTTTTGAGGAGAGACGGAAAGGAGAACGCTATAAGCTAGCTCTACCTGTGCGATTGAACGATGGCATCGGCACCACGTGCGACATCAGCACATCGGGAATTCTCTTTGAGACCGAGAGGGCATATTCGATTGGCGACACGATCCGGCTTTTCCTCAATTTCGAACACGAGACCCTCCAGTGCGAGGCGCGCGTGGTGCGGGTAGAGCCGCGCAATGGTCAATTCGGCGTCGCCGTGGAGCTGAAGTCGTATGTTTTTTGTTGAGAACGAAAGAGTACTGAATGCGAACGGTGTCCAATGACTAATTTTCCGATTTGGGCAGGTTGGATGGGGCAAAATTCCAGTGTCCCTGTAAGAACATTCAAGCCTTTACGGCTCATCGTGCAGCTGTGGCCGAAACGCGTCCAACTTTCCTTGCCGATGGCAATTGGTTTAAAA
>DASYUV010000102.1:0-7471 GCA_036000865.1 Binatia bacterium
ACAGGATCGGGATCGTTCGTCATGACAATAGGAATCGTAGAAGTTGCTTCCTTGGCGCGGCGGGTTGGGGCCCCACCGCTCGTGACGATGACGGCTACCTTGAGACGCACTAGTTCGGCCGCGAGCGCTGGGAGGCGATCGAGTTTTCCGTCGGCAGATCGCCACTCAATGACGATGTTTTTCCCCTCCACGTAGCTAAGCTCGCGCAGACCCTGCCGGAATGCCTCGATGCGGGCCGCGTTAGCGGAAAGGGAGGGACCACTTAGGTATCCAATCGGGGTGACCTTCGTCGTCTGCTGCGCCTGAACCACAGCCCCACACACCGTGAGCGCGCAGACGATTGCAATGAGCCCCGCCCATTTTCGATTTTCGATTTTAGATTTCCGATTACCGGATTGAGAACCAAAGAATCGAATCCGGAATAGTTTCTTCATGTATATTTCCCTCAATCCAAAATCATTTTAGGTGACTCTGATCCTCACTCGACGATCTTGGAACTCTCCTCGTCCAAAAACTGGTGACTGCAATAGGGACAGAGAAGCTTGATCTTCTTATGCCGGAGCTCTTGATAGTGACAATAGAACTCGCCCTTGCAGTGAGGGCAGGTCACCCAAAAAATTTTTGTCACGACGCCTCCTGATGCAAAGAAAGAAAACCCGAAATCCGAATATCGAAATCCGAAACAAACTCGACGCCAAACTAATCTCAAACTCGGAAAATCCAAAACGCTAAATCCGAATCCAATATGTTTTGAATTTTGTGCTTTTCAGCCATTTGAATTTGTTTCGAATTTCGAATTTCGATATTCGAATTTGGAGTTTCGTTTAAGCTTTCGGCACTCGGTCAAGCACCGCGCGTGGAATGAACTCTTCGAGCCGGGTTTTCTCCATCGCTGTTTTCGGAACGGCCACGCGCGCCTCGTACGGGCGCTGAACTGGTTTGGTGGCGTCGATAATCATCTTGGCGGTCATTATGTTGTCGGTCTGGGAAGGATCGAGAGTGTTGCCTTTAACGTTTTTGATAATGTCCACGTCCTGGTCCGCTTGCACCCGCGTGGCCACGGCCCACATGACTTCTTCTTCGTTGTAAATGTCGATATCGGCGTCGACGACCACGACGTGCTTGACGAAATCGCAGCCGCCGAGCGCAGCCAGCGCTGCCTGCTTGGTCTCGCCGTCAACTTTTTTGTCGATGGAAATGTAGCAGTTAAAACGGCAGCTACCGGACATTGGGAAATGAACGGCTTTGACTGTCGGCACGACGCCGCGGATGAGATTAAAAAGGCTGCCCTCTTTGGGAATGCCGCCGAGCACCCAAGTGTCACGGTGACCGGTAAAGATATGCTGGAAGATCGCGTCGCGCCGGTGCGTGATGGCGCTCACTTCGATGACGTTACGCAACCGCTGCGGGCCGTAATAGCCGGTAAATTCTCCGAAGGGTCCTTCTACTTCTTTCACGTTGGGAAGCACATGCCCTTCGATTACCATCTCGGCGTCGGCCGGCACCATGAAATTCTCACCGAGAGTTTCCGAAGGCGTGAGCCTCAAAGGCGTGCCCATGATGGCGCCGACCTTGGCATAGTCGTCGACGCCGAATGGCGAGACATTCAGCGAACCCAAATAAAATGCCGGATGATGGCTGATGACAATGGCCACGGGCGTCGCCCGGTTTTTCTCTTCGTTCTTACGGTGGATTTGCCAGTTGTGCCGTGGCGACATGTGCAGGCCGAGCTTTCTTGGACCTTTCACCATGTTGCGTTGGAAGGCGATGTTGTAAAAACCTCCATCGGGGTCCTTCATCACCGGCGTCATGTCGATATATGGCGCCGGGTCCATAGCGTGATGGCGGACAACGGGGAGATCGTAAATATTCGCCTCGTCGCCGCGCTTGACGACCTGTTTGACCGGCGCCTCGCTGCGCGGAATCGTTACCGGAGCGAGCAACAGGTCCTCACGGCGCGCATACTCCAGGCTGAGCGGTAGGTCACCTTCATTGGGTTTCATGCCGAGGGAGAGCGCGCAACGTTGGCGGGTAGCGAAGACATTGCTCAGGAGCGGAAATGCGGATGGCTTGCCGTTGAGATCGAGCGGCTTCTCAAAGAATAGCACGGG
The DNA here is from genome assembly GCA_036000865.1 of Binatia bacterium. GTDB lineage: Bacteria > Desulfobacterota > Binatia > UBA9968 > UBA9968 > DP-20. Next base: position 2,112 of record DASYUV010000102.1, read on the forward strand.
GAATTTTTTTTGATTCTCAAGGTGCTGCAGCAGAGCGGTCACTTCGAATTGTTTAGGCGAGATAGGTCGCTCGACGCGGACAAAGTCATAGGGCAGCCGTTCTTGCAGATTTTCCAGGAAGTCCCTTAGATCCATGCCCGTATCGCGATCCTCTAAGCTAACAGCTTGCTGAAACACTTTTTCGGAGTCCTTCGACGGGGCTCAGGACGAACGGACAGGATTTGACATAATTGACGAAAATTCCGTTCTGCTGAGCCTGTCGAAGCATGAGGCTCTCGAAGCATTCTGATTTTTTTTCAGCAACCTGCCAGTTCTAAGCCTGCCACCTGCGCCAGGGCTCTTTGCGTATAAACCTTAGCCATGCGCTTGCGATACCAATAATCCAAATCGGCGTTGTCCAACGGATGCGCGGTCTTGGCGGCAAGATCCGCAACAGCGTTGATTAAATCAAGCGTAACTTTTTTGCCCTCAAGCAACGCCATCGCCTCGGGGACGACCTTTGGAGCCGATGCTACGGCGGTTAGCACAACGCTCGCATGACGGCACTCACCCCGATCATCTACATCCATGGTTGCGGCCACTCCCAAGATCGGAAAATCGAAGGAGCCGCGGCGGCGCAATTTGAGATAAACATTTCGCTGTCCCAAACTTTCCCTTGGAATAAATAATCCTTTCAGCACTTCGTCTTTGGCTTTGGCCGCATAGTCAATGCCATCATCGCGGTATAGATCTTCCAGCTTCACGCGCCGCTCGCCCTGTCGGCTCACCAGAACGGCTTCAGCTTCCAAGCTCACCAGCACCGGGGAAGTGTCTGACGACGCGATCGCCAGGCACTTCGCGCTGCCGGGAGCCACCAAACAGATGTCGCCGTCTTTTTTCATGCAGAACCCCACCGCCTGGCGCCAGAAGAAAGTTTGATCGTAGTAATTACAACGAGTATCGACGAGAACGTTACCGCCGATTGTGCCCATGTTGCGCAGCTGTGGCGTGGATACGGATTCCGCGGCGTGGGCGAGCGCGGGAAAATGTTTCGCAATCAGACGATGATGTGAAACCGCAGTTAGACTTTCCCCGGCGCCGATCCAGAGTCCTTCTTTGCTCTGACGAATTCCTTTCAGCTCGCGCAGCGCTCTTAGCGAAATTAAATGGCGCGGCGTGAATTGCCCGCGCTTCATTTTCGGATAGACATCCGTACCGCCGGCCACGAGCATTGCATCGGCCCTCAAATCGGCCAACGCTTTGGTCGCCTGTTTCAACGAGCGCGGTTGATAGTAATTGAATTCTGGTAGTCGCAACATTGTATTTCTACAGGCGCACCCTCACCCTTCCCTCTCCCTCGATTACAAGGGCGAGGGTAAGAAATTTTTCCCTCTCCAGCTGGGAGAGGGCTAGGGTGAGGGATTTCTGTGACACGATTTTTTCAACTCTTCTGTGTCACTCCAACCCCTTCGCCCGGATGCCATTTAATCGGCGGCGGAAATTTAAATTCAGGAATGGACACTGGCTTCAAGCGGCCGTCGAGCGCTCGTAAAATTTTATCCGGCGTGATCGGAACTTCATGAATGCGCACGCCGATCGCGTCGTAAACGGCGTTCGCTACTGCCGGCACAACCGGCAAGAGCGGCCCCTGACCGGCTTCTTTCGCGCCGTAGGGTCCTTCCGGATCGTTGGTTTCAACCAGAATCGTTTCGATCTCAGGAGTCTCCAGCGTCGTTGGGCTCTTGTATTCCAATATCGACGGAATCTTGTGCAGACCGTTTTTACGGAAGATCTGCTCTTCCATCAACGCCTCGCCGAGAGCCATGTAGACACTGCCTTCGGTTTGACCTTCGACGAGCAGCGGATTGAACGCGCGGCCGCAATCGTGGGCGATCCAAACTTTATCTATTTTGATTTCGCCGGTGACGCTGTCGCAGTGAAGCTCGACGATGGAAGCAGTAAAACTATAAGCCGGCGTCGGACCAACTCCGGAGCCTTTGAAGTCCCTTGGGTTTTTGGGCGGCCAGTAGCTGCCGGTGGCGCCCAGTGTTCCGTATTTCCCCTCCGCCTTCCACACCGCGTCAGCGAAACTGATGCCGCGCTCGGGAAAGCTCGCGCTACGAATCTTGCCGTCGGCGAACTCGAGATCGTCCGGCGGCACTTCGAGCGCTTGGCTCGCAGCTTCGAGCAGCATGGGTTTGAGCTTGCCACAGGCCTGCACGGCGGCGTTGCCGGTCATCACGGTGACGCGGCTGGAGTAGCTGCCGAGATCCACCGGCGTTAAATCCGTATCTGCGGTTAATACTCGAATGTCGGCGGGATCGATGCCGAACTCTTCCGCCACGGCGTATGCAAGAATCGAATCCGATCCTTGGCCGATGTCGATGGAACCGCAAAATACCGCGACGCCACCACTGCGGTCGAGCTTGATCTGTACGCCGGAGTGGGGCATGTCGTTCCAGTAGATCGGCAGGCCCGCGCCGCTGATATAGGAGCTCGCCGCGAAGCCGACGCCGTGGCCGAAGGGAAGCTTGCCGAATTTTTTCTTCCACTCGGCGCGCTCGGCGACGCGCTCGATACATTCGCGCAATCCCGTGCTGCTGACGCGCAAGCCGTTTACGGTCACGGTGTTGGGCTCGACCAACTGCTTCAAACGCAAATCGATGGGATCGATGCCGAGCTTCTCGGCAATTTCATCGAGTTGGATTTCCATCGCGAAGCGCGGCTGCGGCGTGCCATGGCCGCGCTTCGGTCCGCACGCAGGCTTGTTCGTAAAAACGCGCACCCCTTCGAACTTGTAAGCCGGCACTTCGTAAGTCACAGTCTGCAGCGCGCCCGTATAATAAACCGAGGCCAAACCGTAGCTGCTATAGCCGCCGCCGTCGAGATAGGTTTTATACTGCATCGCTTGAATCGTGCCATCGCTCTTCACGCCGGTCTTGGCCCACATCTTGACCGGATGTCTGCCGCGATGGACGTAAAACGTTTCTTCCCGCGTGAGCGTGATCTTGACCGGCCTTCTGGTGATCATGGAAAGTTTTGCGGCGCAGATCTCGTGCGAAAAGGGATCGCTTTTTCCGCCGAAGCCGCCGCCCACCGGAGTCGCGACGACGCGGATCCGGCTCGCCTGCAGCCCCAGAACTTTGGCCAGCGCCCGATGCACATAATGCGGCGTCTGGGTCGAAGACCACAACGTGAGCTTATCGTCCGGGCCGTAGAAGGCCACCGCCGAGTATTGCTCCATCGGTAGATGAGTATTGCCCTGGTAGAAAAATGTGTCTTCGAAAACATGATCCGAGCCGGCGAATCCGGCGTCGACATCGCCGAATTCCAACGACACGGCCTTTTGAATATTGGCGTGCCGGTTCCAGGTGTGAATCCGCTCGCTTTCCTCGGTTGAAGCCAGCGCTTCTTCGATGGTGAGAATCGGTTTCAGGACTTCGTATTCCACGTCTATGTAGCCCAGCGCCTTTTCCGCCACGCTCTCATTTACCGCCGCCACCGCCGCCACCGGATCGCCGGCGTAACGCGCCTTGTCCGTCACCAGCGCCTCTTCGTCTTGAGTCGACGGCATGATGCCGAACTTTTCCGGTAAATCTTCACCCGTGATCACCGCGAACACGCCGTCGAGCTTGAGCGCGCGCGCCGCACTGACACTGAGCACTCGCGCATGGGGATGGGGACTGCGCAAGAGTTTGGCGTAAATGGTGCGCGGTAAATTGAGATCGTCCGCAAAAATCGTTTCGCCGGCGCATTTGGCCATTGCGTCGATCTTGCGCAGCGGCTTGCCGATTACCGAGAAAGTTTTCTTTTTCATGAGGCCTCTGACTTTGGGAGCGGAGTCATTTTGGTATTACGCTTCTTCATGCGGCTTACCTGATTAACGCGAGATCCTTCGCTGTCGCTCAGGATGACAGACGAAGAATACAGGATGATGAGCCGCGCGGGTGTCATTCTGAGCCGCAGGCGAAGAATCTCGCATTTCTTCCAAGAGTAGTACAAGCTCCAAATAATCCCTTAACCTTCCTTCGCCGCGAGTTCGACCGCTTGCAAAATTTTCGTGTAACCCGTACAGCGGCAAAGATTTCCCGACAAGGCTTGACGGATCTCGTCGCGGCTCGGGTGTGGATTCTCATCCAACAGTGCTTTCGCAGTAAGGAGAATTCCCGGGATGCAATAACCGCATTGCGCCGCGCCCAAGTCAGCGAATGCATTTTGCAGCGGATGCGGTTTGCCATGCCGCGTCATTCCTTCGACGGTCGTGACCTCGGTATTCACCGCTTCGATACCGAGCATCAGACAGGAAAGTACCGGCTCGCCGTTCACCAGCACAGCGCAAGTGCCGCACTCGCCCAGTTCGCAGCCATGTTTTGTCCCGGTGAGACCCATGTCTTCACGCAAGACCTCCAATAAGGTCTTGTTCACTTCGGTCGCGACTTCGTGCGTTTCGTCGTTAACGCGAAGGCGTAAGAGAATTTTACCCGGCGTCTGATTGGTTTCTTGTTTTTTTCTCGGAGGCATTCCTGGCTGTTCTCTAAATTGGATTTTAGTTTGCCTGTGGGCAGGCTGCCACTATCTCATTGTGTTTCACCACGACGCTCACGAACTCGAGGCGCCCCCACCTCTTTCCTGCCCCGCGTGTGCGGATGAAGGAGGGGGAAACCGTAAAAAATCACGCTTTAAAAAACCGTCTAGCCTTGAGCTCGAACCTAGGCAAAGTGCCCGGCGCGACGAATTCGATCACGGGACGTAGTCCGATGCGTTCGCGCATGCGCTGGCTGACTCGTTCATCGAGCCCTTCGATAGCACCGTAATGAGCACTCGGCTCGATAACAATCTTTATTTCTTTCATCGCCGATTTTTCAAAAATTTCCACGCGAAATTCTTCGATCTCGGGAAATTCTCTCATGACATTTTCGATGGCGCTGGGGAACACGTTCACACCGCGGATAACCATCATATCATCCACCCGTCCCAGCACTCCACCTTCGAGTAGGATGAATGGCCGCCCGCACGGACAGGCTTGGCTCAGCAATTGAACCAGATCCCCGGTTCGATAGCGAACGACCGGGCTGCCTATTCTGCCGAGATTGGTAATCACCAATTCGCCCTTTGTTCCCGGCTCCGCCGGCTGTCCCGTGACTGGATCAATGACTTCGACGATGAATTCATTCTCGTTGACGTGAATGCCGCCGGGTTGGGATTGGCATTCGAATCCGAAGGCGCCCACCTCGGTAGCGCCCGCATGGTCGTAACACTTCGCGCCCCATGACTCTTCAATCATATTTTTCGTGCTGGGAATGCTCGCGCCCGGCTCGCCGGCATGAATAGTAATCTGTACGGCAGACTGCTTGGCGAGGTCCATTCCAGCTTTTCTCGCC
>DASYUV010000103.1:0-1779 GCA_036000865.1 Binatia bacterium
CAACTTCATGCCCGGTGAAGCCGCGATCTTTGCGGCGTACAAGATGGCGCGACCGAGGATCACTACGATATGGTCTTCGGGAATGGCTTGCATGGGACCCGAGCCTGTCGTCGCGCTGGCCGATGCTATTCTCAATGATGACGAGAAGCGCGTCGAACAGATATGGATGGATCTTCGCACCGCGCCGCCGGTCGTGCCGGCGGACGAGTATCTCGCGGGCTTTCCCTACTACAACGTGCAGATCAACAAATACTTGACCAACGTCGCGGGTTACATCAAAGGCGGTCCGTGCCGAGCGCCCTATCGTATTAGCGATCTGCCGGAAAGCTGGAAGAGAGGGGCGGATCTGCGCGCCGAAGCTTGGAAGGCGCTCAGAAAGAATTACGCGAGCCGAGGTTTTTAACGTTCTGCAATCAGATCGTCGATCCAATGCAAAGCGTCGAGCGCGACCGTCAACGTCGTCGTCGCCCCGAAGGTGACCAGGACCGCTTGCCGCAGCGCCTCGGGAGGTACGCCGTTGCTCAGCAGCCGGCGCGCGTGAGTTTTGAATCCGCCTTCAATTCTCGCAGTCGCGAATGCGCCGAGGGTGATCAACTCACAGGTATTGTGATCGAGAGGGCCGGACTTTGTGACTGCCTCACGCAGACCCTGAAAGGCCGTGGTCGCGCCGGGAGAAAACTGGCTTAGGTACTCCAACGGGGTAAGCTTTTTCGGGTCCGCCATGTGTCACTCCTCCTTAGCTGATTTTCTTGATCGGAAAGCCGTCGATTTCAGAGCCGAGATTTTTCTCGCAGGCGCGCTCGAAGATGCGCGCGGCGATGGCCACGTCCTGGTGTGCCGAGCCGACCGATTTGAATAACGTAATTTGCTGGTCGTCACACCGCGCCGGCGCGCGGCCGGTGACCAGCTCTGCCAGTTCGTAGACTTGCTCAGGCGAAACAACGTCTTTGGCAGCGATGGCATCCCCTGCTTCGCCAAACACTCCTTCGCGCGTGTCCACCACGATCACGGCGCTGCGCTGGAAGGTAGCCGGATCGATCTCGCGCTGCTCCGGGCGCGCCGTGCCCACCGAATTGACATGGGTTCCGGGCTCCAACCATTCGCCCAAAAGGGCCGTTTCGGTTGACTTGACCGCGGCAACAACCAGGCCGCAGCCGCTCACTGCTTCTTTTGCCCGGCCTACCGGCAACACCTCTATTCCGAGAGATCGACTGTAATCGGCGGCGAACTTCTCACGATTCGCCTGAGTCGGGCTGTAGACACGCGCCGAGCGCACAAGACCCAAGGCGTGCATCGCTTCGAGTTGCGCCCGTGCTTCGATCCCGGACCCGATCACGCCTAGAGTCGTCGCCGCACCACCGGCGAGGCGCCGGGTGGCGACGGCACTGGTGGCGCCGGTGCGCAAAGTGGTGAGATGGAGCGCATCCATAAACGCTAAAAGCTCGCCATCAGCGATCCGATAGAGATGAACTTGGTAACGGACTCCGTGGCCCGGAGCTAAATTCATCGCCTTGAAACCCATGTAGCCTGAGCCTTCCAGAACCGCCGGTCCGACACGGAGCCATCCTTTGCCGGCCTTAAGATTGAGTCTGTGCGGTTGGATGACCCTGCCCTCGGCCTGCTCGCGGAAAGCGCCCTCCATTGCATCCACCGCATCCAGCATGGTTACGCTGGCGCAGACATCTTCGTGGTTAAGAAACAGAGCCATGTTTCATTTCTCTAAGCTGGATTGCGGCCGACGAAGAACGCCGCAGGATCTTCCGATGAAGGTTCCACTCC
>DASYUV010000104.1:0-3844 GCA_036000865.1 Binatia bacterium
CTGATCCGCCTCTGGCGGAATCGCCGTCGGCTCCCCCGGAATGACGTCTCGACGACGTCAGCTCCGGCTATTTGTAGATTCCCAAAGTCTTCACCGCGGAATGTAAGAATCTTAAATCCACCATCTTGTTGACATCGACCTTGGTTTTGACCAGTCCTTTTTGAAAATACCAATCTTGATCGTCCTGGATTTCTTTGAGATCCATTTCACCGTTGGGGGTGAGCTCCGTCACGCTGAGGCCGAGTCGCAGCACCTTTCGATCTCCGGTGCGTGAGTACTTGGCGACGATGTCGACAACGCTGTCGAGGGACTCTTTCTTCTTGACGACCGCGTCGTAGAAATATCGCTGCCCTTTGAGGAAGGCTGCCATAAACTTTTCCGCCACCGTTGGGCGATTGCGAATGAAGGCGTCGGAGTAAAACAAGTTGTTGGTCATATGACCGGGAAACAGCTCCCAAAGATCGGCGATGCCCACGCCAATGCCGTTTTCATCGGCAATAGTGATGAAGGGTTGCACCAGAAACGCCACATCGACCGCCCCCTGGGATAGCGCGCCGACCATGTCATTGAAGGATAGGACGCGCACGATGACATCGGTTTCCCTAAGCCCGGCTTTTCTTAACAAACCGTCCATGTAGAGGCGCGATGAGCCACCGACGCTGTTGAGCGCGATCACTTTTCCCTTGAGGTCTTTGAGCGTGAACGGTTTGCCTGGCTCGAGCAACGCGCGGCCCACCATGTATTTGCCGCTACCCCGCGGACCGACACGCGATTTGCTGGCAACCACTCTCATATTTAAGCCGGCCGCTACTGAATTGTAGATTCCCGGGCTGATACTGCCGCTGCCCACGTCCAACTCGCCTGTAGTCAACGCGGCCATCTGCGGGCCGCCGGAGGAGCTAAAATAAGTTATCTCGACGGCGAGTCCTTGCTCGCGGAAATAACCCTTTTCCTGCGCCAGGAAGACACCGGCGTCAGCGTTGATCATGAGCAGCCCGACTTTTAGTTTCTCGACTTGCGCTCCGGCGAGCGAGGCATGGAGCAGCAAAAACCCAAGTAGCGCGGTAACAGGAAATAGACGAATTGAATCTTGTCTCACGGTGCCGCCTATACTATGAATTGGTCAGTTGTAACAACTCCTGTTCGATTGATGCAAATTGACAAGCGATGAGTATGTCTGGTCGCAAGCGCAACCATACGGGAACGGATAGATACGGCAAATTATTCGGGATAGTTCCTGATCTCAGGAAGGAGGGTTTATGATAGGCGATTCAACTCGCGTCCTCTATGTCGGTACTGAAGATGGTTTGTATCTGGCTGAGCCCGATGGCAAAGAGTACAACTCTCGTCCGTTGGCGCTTCAGGGCAAAGGCGCATTGAGGTCGCCGGTGTTGATCGACCGGGACGATCCGCGGCGCATCTATGCCGCAACCGGTCGGGGCGGCGTGCAGCGCAGCGAAGATAGCGGCACGAGCTGGCGGGAGATCAATGACGGTATTTTCTATAAAGAAACATGGTGTATCGTCCAGCACCCCAAGACGGCGGAGCTTTTTGTCGGCACCGGTCCATCGTCTGTGTTTAAGAGCGCTGACCGCGGCGATCATTGGCTTGACTGCGAACGGCTGAGAGACCTACCTGAAACCATCGATTGGACCTTCCCGCGCCCGCCCCATGTGAGCCATGTCAAGGGACTGGCGCTTCGTGCGGATGATCCCATGGTTATTTTCGGGGCGATCGAAGAAGGATGGGTGGTGCGGAGCCAAGACGGCGGGAAGAGCTGGAAGAACATAAAAGAAGGCGTCGAGTTTGACGCGCACTCGGTGGCGGTGATGACGGATAATCCTGAGGTCGTGATCGCCACCTCCGGTCAGGGAGTTTTCAAGAGCACCAACGGCGGCGCTAGCTTCGTTGAGTCGAGCCACGGGCTCGACTGCCGCTACATGGCGCAACTCGTTTGCCATCCGGCGCAGCCCAATGTGCTCTTCTCGGCCGCCGCGGCGGTTCCTCCGCCGTTATGGCGCCGGCCCGAAGGCGCGGGCGCGGCCTTCTATCGCAGCGAGAACCAGGGCGAGTCTTGGCAAAGACTCTCTGGGGGATTGCCGGATCATTTCAAGGCAGCGCCGCGGGCGACCGCGGGCGATCCTGAAGAGCCGAACGCGTTCTTTGTCGGCATGACCGATGGCACGATCTGGTTGAGCGAAGACGGCGGCGAATCGTTTCGCCAGGTTCTCGGCGGCCTGCCATCGGTTTCGAGCATCCGAGTGGCCCGCCACTAACGCTCGTCATGTCATCACCGATTCTTGAGCTTGGCCTGTTGTTGCACACGCGGCACCTGATACGCGAAGGCGAAGGTTTGTCTAAAGTGGGCGAGCTTTGGGAAACCGCGGCGTTTGCCGAGGAATTGGGATTCGATCATCTCTGGGTCGGCGACAGCCCGCGATTGTCGATGCAGGACAGAGCGCATGCAGATTGCATTACGATGATGGCTGCTCTGGCCGCGAGAACGCGCAAGATAAGAATCGGCATGGTGCCGCTCATCTTGGCGTTGAGAAATCCGGTGCTGACGGCGCACAGTTTGGCGACACTGGATGTCATTTCGGGTGGTAGAACCATCGTCGGCGTGAGCCCCGTGCATCAGTATCAATTCGCCGAGCGCGAATTCGACGCTTGCGGTGTACCGTACCAGCAAAGGGCGGGCCGTTTGAACGAATCGATTCAATTGTTACGACGGTTATGGACCGAAGCTTCGTTTGCCTTCGACGGCAAATACTATCGCTTCGAAGAGCTTGGCATCGAGCCCAAACCGATCCAGAGGCCCATCCCCATTTGGATCGCCGCCGGAGACAACGAGAGCGCGCTGCGGCGCGTGGCGCGCCTGGGCGACGGCTGGTTTACGGTAGCGCCTACTTTCGAGAAATTTTTTGCGCGGCGGCGGAAGATCGAGGAGTGCGCCAAAGAGTATGACCGAGACGGCGAGAAAATACCCTCTATCCTCTTCGCCACTTTTCATCTCCGTACGAACGACGCGGATGCCGAAGAGGAAGGCTGGAGCTTGGCCGAACGTTATTTTCGCCAGCCGCGCTCTAAGCTCGGTCATCTGTCGCCTTTTTTTGGCACGCCGGAGACGATCGCGCGAAAGCTGCAAGCCTACGTCGATGCCGGCCTAACCGCTATCGTCGCGCGGTTGGTCGCTTTTGATGCGCGAACGCAAATACGACTTTTGATGAACGAACTGCGGCCTCGACTGTCATCGCGCCAAGATGCCAAGAACGCAAAGGTATGACTAGGACATATCAGGAGGTAATATGAAAGGCTCGCGGAAACTTCTCGTTGCCATGCAGGGGACAGGAGTTTTTGTCGTCGATCTGGAGAAGCACAGTGTCTCCTCGGGTCTTGCCGACTGCATCGTCGTTACGGCGCTTCCCGGCGCTGAGGAGACTTTTCTGGCAGGCACTGAAAAAGGTCTGTATAAGAGCGCCGACGGCGGACGCACGTGGCAACTCAAGGGATTGGCGGAGTGAAAAATGTTTTCCTTGGCCTTTCATCCGTCGGATCCGATGACCGTCTATGCGGGCGCCGAGCCGCCGTTCCTGTTCCGAAGCAATGACGGTGGCGAGACTTGGATGGAGCTTACGGGCGTGCGGAAACTACCGGGTCGAAATAAGTGGAGCTATCCGCCCCCGCCGCATATTGCGCATATCAAAGGAATCGCCATTCATCCAGAAGATCCGGAAGTGATGTACTGTTCGATTGAAGAAGGCGGAGTCATTCAGAGCGTGGATGCCGGGGAGCGCTGGCGGTATGTGAGCAAGGGCGAGGCGGAGACCTTTCGGCCCGTAAGCCG
>DASYUV010000105.1:0-46249 GCA_036000865.1 Binatia bacterium
GAGATTCACGTCAGCGAAGACGCCGGCGAAAATTGGCAATGGCTCCCTTCCGGCGGCATCGACTTTCGCGATATCTGGGCGATGGCAGTCCATCCAACGCGGGCCGACGAAATCTATGTGGGTACATTACCTGCGGCAATCTACGTGAGTGAGAACGGCGGGAGATCTTTCCGTGAACTTTGCGCTTTCCGCAGTCTGCCCGATTATAACAAGTGGACGTTTCCGCCGGGCCCGCATGTGGCGCATGCTCGCTGCATTGCGCTCGATGCGCGGGTGCCGGATGAAATCATCGTCGGCATAGAAGAAGGCGGCGTGGCGCGCAGCCGCGACCGTGGCGCAACTTGGGAAGATATCAGCGGTCCGGCGAGTTCGACTGCATTTCCGAAAATCAATGATCCAGCCGGCATCGTGCCTTATGAGATGGGCAAGCATGAGGAAGGGCGCGTGTATCGCGACGTGCATTGGATAATGCGCCATCCGACGCGCCTGGAAACCCTTTTCGCGAGCACAGGGATTGGCACCTATCAGACCAACGACGGTGGAAAAGAATGGACCAAGTGCGAGTACGGCATGGGGCGCGCTTACGCGATTCCGATGACCAATCACCCTTCGGTGCCGGACCGAATATTTCTCGGCGCGGCGGAAAATGGACCCGCCTCGTGGCCGGGTTACCGCACGGTGCGTGCCGGACCGTACAACACGGTCAAATTCAGCCGCAATGTGTCGGGGCAAACCGGTGGAGCGAAAACGCAGATTTTGCGCAGCGACGATGCCGGCAAGACTTGGAACCGGTTAAACGCTGGTTTACCCGCTGGCTACGAGCATATGACGTGCGGCTTCGCAGCGCATCCCGAGGATGCCGACACGCTGTGCGTCGCTTACACAGATGGTTCGGTTTATGCCACTCACGACGGAGGGAATCGTTGGCGCCAGCTAGAACTGCCCGAGAGTAAACTCTATGGCGTGCGTCTGATGGCCACTGCGTAGTGTCAATTTCGGACATTTCTTGCCAATGCCGTCAACTTGATGCATGTAAGGCTTTTCAAGTCTGTATTTTTAACTATTAACTATAATGTTGTTTTGATATACATAATAATAGTTGACACCTGAAGCGTGATGCTTCACAATTGTGCAATCAAATCAGTCCAGTACGGACGGGAAAGGTGGACTAGACTAGATGATGAGGGAGCGAAAGCCGTTATTGAGCTATGGTTTGAGTTTATTGGCGGTTATTTTTTTAATTTCTTGTGGAACTTCAGCCAACCCACCGGCGCCTAAGTGGACGGCGGAGAATCAGAGTGCGCCAGCGGGAACCGGGACTGCCAAACCGCCGGCGAAGCCTGATCCCGGGGCGAAAACCAGCTTAGACGAGCTGCGTAGCGGTGAGGCACCTACCGCGGGTCCGCTCAAGGATGTGAACTTTGATTTTGACAGCGTGGCACTGTCCGAAAGCGCGCGAGCGATTTTGCGGGCGAACGCAGACTGGCTCAAGTCGAATCCCGCCGCGCGGGTGCAGATCGAAGGCCATTGCGATGAGCGCGGCACGGCGGAGTACAACATGGCGCTCGGCGCCAAGCGTGCCCAGGCGGCGATGGATTATCTGGCCACCCTCGGAATCGCAGGGAATAGACTGTCGACGATTAGCTACGGCGAGGAAATCCCCGTTTGCAAAGAGAAGACGGAGGAGTGCTGGGCGAAGAACCGCCGAGCGCGATTCGTCGTATCACAAACCAAGCCCGCCGCATGATTGTTTAAAAATCAAATACGCCGATTTCTTTAGAGAAGGCCTATGTCGGATAACGACATGGGCCTTTGTTTTTTGAGCGATCGAAAGCACCAAAGCCGAAGCGAAGCTGATTGAGCAATCGCAGAGTCACCGCGATCTCACCCAACTTAATTGACACCGGTTCGAACGCTTTGTTAGGGTCGCAACCAGGAATCCTGCCGGCGCTCGGCGGTTTTTAGCACCGGTTCTGGGCTTTTTGGATGTCTCCGACCTCTGATTCAGACGCGCTTACTGGCGAAAATTTGATGGAGGACGCTCGTTCATGAGACTCACGAATGTTTTCGTTTCATTGGTTCGGATGCTCATCGTTACCGAAATTTTTGCAGCCCCGGCATTTGCCCAGACGCTGGAAAGTTTTCGCGTGTCCTACGGCGGTTATAATGAGACCGCGGCGCCCATGTGGGTTGGGATCGATAGGGGCCTCTTTAAGAAATACGGCATCGACGCTTCCATGATTCAAGTTCGCAGCGGCGCGCTCAGCGTGGCCGCCCTCGTCGCCAAGGAGGTCGACACGGTCTGGCCCGCGCAATCAACGATTCTCAGCACGGTTTTTGGCGGCGTCAAGCTCGGCTGCATTGCTAGCCCGATCAATAAAATTCCGCGTCTTTTAGTCGTTCGGAAAGACATCACGAACGTCGAAGATCTGCGCGGCAAGGTCGTCGGCGTGCAGAGTATCGGCGGCGGCTTTTGGCTCCAGACCATGATCATTTTTGACTCACTCGGGATTGATCCCGACAAGCATGGGCTCAAGTTTCGAGTGATCGGCGATGGCCCGGTGATCGCGCAAGCGCTCACCACGGGAAATATCGATGTCGCGGCGATGACGTATTCCCTCAGTGAGGCGGCACTCAAGGCGGGGTTCAGATCGATGGTCGATGCCGCCGAGATCAAGGCGCCGTATCAAGGACCGAGCGTGTGCGCGTTGAAAGAAGTGTTAGCGAGCCGGCAGGATTTCTTTCTGCGCCTGACCAAAGGGTTAGCGGAAGGGACTGCATTCATTCTCGATAACGGAAACAAGCCTGATGTCGTCAAAGCGCTGATGAAACATCTTCGGCTGACAAAACCCGAGGAGGGCGAGTCGTCGTACAGAGTGCTCCGGCTCATGACGACGCTTGACCTTGCGCCCAACCCAGCGGCTTTCAAGATCGTCCAACGCATCGTCGCGAAAGTGAATCCAAAGATTGGGCAGGTGGATATCGATCAGATCATCGACGGCAGTTACGTGCGTAATCTCGAATCCAGCGGGTTCTTGCCGGAGCTGCGCAAGAAGATCAAATAATCTACGCAGCAGCAATCAGCCGAGTAGTGCCAACGTCTCTTTAGCGAACAGCTCGTCGACGGCGAATTTTCTCTTGGTTAATCCTTGCTCATAGGAGTAAAGAGTAGCAGCTTCCAGCGTCGGCAAATTATTTTTCACGCCGTAGGGCCAAACGTCTCTGCCGATCACATGGCGGGCGTATTCCAAATCGAGATTCGTCCACGGCAGGGATGACAAACCTTCTTCATACGCCTCGAATGCCAAATGCTTGGCGGCTTCGAAGCCCTGCGTCATACGGACTGCGATGGACGGCTCTTGGTCGTAGATGGCGCGTCGAAGCACGACCATGTGCATGATCGGGAAGATTTTTGTCTTGCGGTAATATTCCGCCTCGACGGTTCGGCAGTCGGGAAACAGACGTCGCACCAGCGGCGATCCTTGCAAAAAAGCGCGCGGCGGCTGGGTCACGGCAAGCGCATCGAGCTTGCCCTCTTCGATGAGACCATCGAGGCTTTGGTCTTTGCCAATGCTGTCAATCCGGATGCCCGGAGGTATTTCGATCGATATGTGCTCCGAGCGGCGGCGAAACCAATGAATATCTTGGGGCGAAACGCCATACTCGTGATGCAGCAGACCGCGGACAAAAAGTAGCGCGGTCATCGAGTAGTCAGCAATACCGACTTTTTTCCCTTTGAGATCCTCCGGCTTTTCGATGGCGGCCCCGGTATGGATCCAGATATACGAGTGACGAAAAACCCGCGACGGAAAGACCGGGATGGCGACGAATCGATGATCGCCTTTGCCGAGCGCAATCATATAATTCGACAAAGACATTTCCGAAGCGTCGAACTCTTCATCGTGGAGCATGCGCAAAAATATTTGCGACGGAGGGGAGATATTCACGAATTTCACTTCGATGCCGTCTACTTTGACCCGGCCGTCGGCGAGCGCGCGTGTATGGTCATAGTCGCGGCAGCCTATGATTATTGTCTGGTTTGCCATCTTTTCCTCCGATAGGACTCGGTGCGGGCGGTGAAAATGTAGGTGGAAGTCGGCTGGAAGTCAACGATTCAGCAAGAAATGGAGAAACAGACTGAGCGCCGCCTATCTTCATTCTCGTTCGAACACCGTCTTTGTTCTATTCGTCGTCACCATTCTCACTTGTGGACAGGTTCGAGTGAATGCGGTAAGGCAATCTCGAAAGGAAAAAGTATATGGGAATGTTGCAACTCGATGCTGTGGTTCACTGGTCGATACCGGTGAACAATCTGGAAGAGGCGGAAAAGTTTTATGGAGAGATTCTGGGATTGGAACATGTCGGGCGGCTGGCTAATTCGCCCATGTCCTGCTTCAGGCTCGGCAATCACAATATTCTTCTTTGCCAGCGTAAGGATCCCCTCGTTAGAACCGTGGAGCAGGACGGCCGGCTGCACCATGCCTTCGACGTGAGTGCCGAGATGTTTAACCGGGCGTGCAAAGTCTTCCGCGAGCTGGGAATAAAAATCCACGAGCCTGTGGACTACCGGCCCGGTGGGTTCTTCACCGGTCGGCAACTCTTCGTTCTCGATCCGAGCGGTAATCGCATCGAGCTGCGCGATGCGAGCTGGAAAGCGGGCATGCCGACGCCGACCTATGAAGAGATCGTGAATTCGTGAGTTCATGTTCAAATGCTCGTGAAACGTGATCGTGCTCGTAAACGCAGACGAATACGAGCCACGATCACATCATTGTTCACTGAACCTTTTGCGACCATGGCGATCAAAAAGCACAGGATGAATCTGCTTCAGGATATGGCCGAAGCAGGGATGTCCTATCCGCAGAGTTGTCTCATGATCAAGCGCAGCTATCTCGAAACGAACCGCGACAGGGCGACGAGCTTCGTCAAGGCGCTCGTCGAAGGCATGTTCCTCGCTAACAGGGATAAAGCTTTAACGATTCAAACGATCAAGAAATATATCCGCGCCGACGACGAAGTGTATGGCATCGGTTACGATGATTTTTAGGGAAACATGCCGAAGGTTTGCTGAGCATGCCCGACCGCAAAGGAGTCGAGTTGGTGATTCGCCAGCTCGCCAGGACAAATCCAAAAGCCAAAGGGCAGACGCCGGAGACGCTAAGAGTGTTCGAGCCGAGTATCCTCGACGAACTTAAAACGAGCGGTTTCATCGAAAAGGCCAGGAAGTAGGCGGCACCGCGGCAAGACGACATACGCACTAGTGAACTGATAGAGTAATGAAAACTTCACCGGCGTTGGTCGTTTTCGTCCTCTGGCAATTTTCTCCTTGACCCTTTGGCTCTCCCTATCATAGTTTCCGTCTCACATCATTCACGGAGCAGTAGTGGAGCTGAACCATGCAAACCGACCGTTACGATTACTCACCGATCATTCGCCGCAAGGCTTTCAAATGGCCGAACACCGCGCGCGTCGCTTTGATGGTCGCGCCGAATATCGAGTTCTTTCACATCGATAAGGTTATTCCTGGCGCGCCGAATTCTTTATTGCCGGATGTAACTGGATATGCCCTGCGCGACTATGGGTCGCGCATCGGCGTATTTCGCATGATGGAGGTTCTCGACAAGCACGGCATCCGCGCGACGGTGCTGCTTAACGCCGACGTGTGCGCGCATCATCCGGCGATCATCGAAGAAGGCAATAAACGACAATGGGAGTGGCTCGGCCACGGCGTGACCAACAACATCCGAATGACTCAATATCCGCCCGAGGAGGAACGTTCGGTGATTCGGCAGGTTCGCGATGCCATTGCCGCGGCCTCGGGCAAAGCCCCGCGCGGCTGGCTCGGTCCCGGCGGCGGCGATCAAAGCCCAAACACGTTGGATCATTTAGCCGCAGAGGGGTTTGATTATGTTTGCGATTGGGGCTTCGACGATCAGCCGCACGCGATGCGCGTTAAATCAGGTCGTATGATCGCGATTCCATACCAACAAGGTCTCAACGACATTCGCGTGATCTTTCAAGGCGGGCATACGCCGAAGGACTGGCTTCAAATGGTTTGCGACCAATTCGACCAGTTGTATGCCGAGGGTGCGACACAGGGGCGCGTGATGACGATTCCGCTGCATCCGTTCGTCATCGGCCTGGCGTTCCGCATTAAATATCTCGACAAAGCGCTCGAATACATCTGCGCGCACGACGGAGTTTGGAAGACGACCGGCGCGGAAATCGCCGATTACTATTATGCCAACTATTATCAGAAACCGTAAAGCTGGAGGGCGGTCATGAAGAGCGGGTTATGCTGGCGCATACAAACTATTTTGTCAGCGCTGCTGATCGCGGGTTTGATTGTCTCGATGAGCCATGCGGCTGATCGCGTTGTAATCGGCAACGTGTCGCGCACGGTGGAGCAATTGCCCAACTATGCGGCGACGGACAAAGGTTTCTTCGCTCAAGAGGGGATTCAGGGCGACGTGGTATTGATAGGGTCGACCGATACGTTGATACAGGCGCTCATTGCCGGGCAGATCAACGTGGCAATCGTCGATCCTTCGGCGGCGATCAACGCGGTCGAGCGCGGCGCGTCGCTCAAAATCATCGGCGGCACGGTGCCCATTGCCGCCTACACGCTGGTCACTTGTCCGAAATACAAATCCATTAAAGAACTCAAGGGCACGAACATCGGCGTGGTGAGTCTCGTTTCCGGCAGCACGATTTTCTTACGCGAGATGCTCAAAGCGGAAGGATTGGAGCTCAATCGCGACTATACGATCATTCAGAACGGTCCGACGGGGCAGCGGTTGGCGAGCCTCAAAACTTGCAGCACTTCGGCGACGATGCTTCTGGGCGGTGATCTGCCGCGCTCCAGAGAGCTCGGTTTTCTGGAGATCGCGCGCCTCTCCGATTATATTCCCAATTTGCAGTTTCATAGCTTGATTGTGGACAGCCGTTGGGCCGAAGCGAACAGTCAATTGACCGTGCGCTATCTCAAAGCGATGGTGCGCGCGATGCAGTGGGCCCATGCCAACCGGGAGCAAGCCGCTGAGCTGGTGAGCAAGCGCACAGGAATCCCGCTCAAATTTACGCGCGCCACGGTCGACGAATACTTAACTCAGGGTATCATCAGCCGCGACGGGTCCGTGAACCGTGAGGGCTTTCAGCGCCTCATCGATTTGATGGGCGAACGCCTGTTCAAGAGCCGGCCCTATCCGGCGCCGGAGAAATATCTTGACATGAGCTACCTGCGCCGCGCGCAGCAGGAGTTGGGAATCGGCGCAGGACGTTAGCTTGTAAAGATTCGAGAGAGCCGCCGCGTGGTCGCTGGCAGTTTGCTCGCGAAGTGTCGTTTTTATCGTGACGCGACGGCTTTGACCTGGGCATAGTCGGTCCAACCTTGCAAAACTTTTTGGACACCGTCTTGAACTAGCGTTCTCATTTGCTGAGCGACGGCCAGCTCGAACAAATCGGCCGCGACGGCCCGGGAATGGATCAGCTTCTTGAATTCCTCGGTGACGACTAACAACTCATGCAAACCGACGCGACCCATGTAGCCGGTGTCGCGGCATGCGGCGCAGCCTTTGCCGCGATAAAGACGAAACTCATCGGTATAGGCGATATCCAGCTGGGCAAACGCCTCTTCTCCGTAGCCGTAGGCCAATGCATCGTATTCTTCCTTAGGTGCATGATACTGCTCTTTGCATTTTTGGCAGATCGTCCGAGCCAAGCGCTGCGCCAATACGCCCAGCAACGAGTCCGCGAAATTAAACGGATCGATTCCCATTTCCAGCAAGCGCGCGACCGTTTCCACGGCGCTGTTGGTGTGAAGCGTGCTTAGCACCAGGTGACCGGTGAGCGAAGCTTCGATGGCGACTTCGGCGGTCTCGTGGTCGCGAATCTCGCCGACCATGATAACGTCGGGATCGGCGCGCAAAAAAGCGCGCATGGCGGCGGCAAAGTTAAAACCAATTTTCGAGTTCACTTGGACTTGCCGGAGGCCGTGTTGGGTGATTTCGACGGGATCTTCCGCGGTCCAAATTTTTCGGTCAGCGGTATTGATCGCTGCCAGCGCGGAATGAAGGGTGGTGGTTTTTCCCGACCCCGTCGGTCCCACGCAAAGAATCAGACCATACGGTTTCGTCATCAACTCGCGAAATTCGCGCAGATTGCGTGGGGTCAACTTCAACCGGTCCAAGGGAATCGGTTCGTCGGCGGCAAGAATGCGCAGCACCACGTCCTCATTGCCCGCGCCGGCCGTGGGGATCGTGGCTGCGCGTAATTCGATTGTGCGGTCCGCCAGCTGAAACTTAATCTTGCCGTCCTGGGGTTTCCGTCGTTCAGCGATGTCTAGGCCGGCCATGATCTTCAATCTGGATACGAGCGCGCGTCGATAGGCGGGAGGCACGCGCAGGTATTCAAAGCACCGGCCATCGACACGAAAGCGGATCCTGGTTTCTCTCTGGTTGCCCTCAGGCTCGATATGAATGTCTGAAACTCGCTCCTTCAACGCGTCAACGATCACTTGATTAACCAGCCGGACAATAGCGCTGTCGTTCTCGCTAACGAAAAATTCTTCCTTCGTTTCGGATTGGTCTTCATCTTCGAGTTGGCCAAGAATGGTCGAAACGGCCTCGCGGGTGAATGTTCCGCTCTGGTACGTGCTCGCCGCGTTGACGTACTGAAGGATGTCCTCACGCAGGCCGACCATACATTTGATCTTTTTGCCGGGGTAGAGCCGCTTGATGTCTTGAATCCGATCGTGAGCGTGGGGATCGTCGATCAGCACATCGACTGTTCTATCGCTGACTCGTAACGGAATCCAATAATTTGTCTTAAGATAGTTTGGATTGATGCCGTTGACGAATTCCGGGGCAATCAGCACTCTCTCGTCGTATTCCTTGAATGGACACTGATAGTAGGCGCTCAATGCCGCGCCCAATTCCTGTTTCGTCAGCTTTTTTTGCTCGATCAAGAGAGATTCCACCGAGCGTCGCTCAATCTCGGCTCTTTTGACAATGCCATCCAATTCGTGCTGCTGTATGCGGCCGGAGATGATCAGCGCGGCAAATTTTCCTCCCGAACGCTTGCCCGGTGGGCTGGTGTGCTGCGATTGTTTGTACAAGGCTCGAATGAGAGCGGGTTCATCAATCAAGCCCTTTTCAAGCAAGACAGCGCCGAGTTTTTTTCGGGGATGGTGTCTTTGCTGGTGTTGGAGCGCTTCTTGTAACTCATCCATCTGAAGCAAACCGAGATGGACCAAAAGCTCTCCGAGATGTATGTGGCGCCGATGCTTGACGAGGACGCTGGCCAAATCGGCCGAAGACACAAATCCGAGCGTCACACAAACCCGGCCAAGCGGCACGGACGGATACTCTTGTCTTTGCGCTTCGATGCTGCGCGCCAGCTGATCGTGACTCAGTAGCCCTTCGCGTGTCAATAATTCCCCAATTTTCTCGGCGGCGGACGATTGCGAGTTCATAGACGCTTTTAATGAAACCTTTTCGGTGAATTTTATTGCCAGCAACTCAGCCGGCAGACACTATTGCCCTTAAGAGACGAAATCGGTTGACACAAGGTCACAAATTGCGATCGAGCACGTCATGGCGAGGCAATAGCGCGGGAAGTAAAATCGCGAAGAATGCCAAATCACTCCAAAAATTACTTCGACTCGAATTGCTGAAAGTAGTTAGTAGCAAAGTTCATGCACGGGAGCAGTGCTCGTCGGCGGAAGAGATTTTCAACCGTAGTCTGTTGGCGAACGCGTCGTTGCGCTTTTTCGTGCCGGGTCGTTTGCTGGCGCGAAAACGTGAGAGGACGGACTTTCGGAAAAGGCTTTCGGATTTCGTGGCGGTGTTCATGGCCCGCCGAGTTCATCGGTGATCCCTTGTGATTCTGCTTCGCCTGCGTAGAATCACAACAATGTTAGGCTTTATCGCTGAGGGCAGGCTTGTGATCGGGCGCCGACGGCTCGCCGTATTCATACTGAGCATGCTAGTTCTCTTGCCCACGATCGCTGCGGCGCAAGACGGCCGCAAACTCAGAGCCGGCTACGCGTCGCTTTCCGGCAACATGACGCCGTTCTGGGCGGCCCGGGAAGCGGGACTTTTCAAAAAATACGGTTTGGACATCGACCTCGTGGCCTTTCCGAGCGGCACCGAAGGCATGGCGGCGATGATCGCCGGTGAGATTGAATTCCTCGCCATCGCCGGCAGCACGACGGCGAGCGCCGCCATCGGCGGCGCCGACGTTATTTCGCTGGGCAATACGGTCGAGCGGCTGGTGACCAGTTTGATGGTGAACCCGAGCATTCAAAAACCGGAAGATCTCAAAGGCAAAGCCGTCGGCATCAGCCGTTTCGGGACCTCCATCGATACCGCCGCGCGCATGGCGATCCATCACTACGGCTACGAACCGATGAAAGATATGACCATCGTCCAAGTCGGCGCGGTGTCGTCCGCCGTCGCCGCGCTGCGCGGCGGGCGTATCCAAGCGGCGATCCTATCGTATCCGACGCTCATTCGCGCGCGGCGCGAAGGTTTCCGCGAAATGTTGGATATCGCATCGCTCGGCGTCCCCTACGCGTCCACCGGTGTCACGGTTCGGCGCAGCTTCATGGCACAGCGGCGAGATGTCGTGACCAATTATTTCAAGTCGATTCTGGAAGCGATCGCGCGCGTCAAGAAAGACAAGCCCTTCGCCGTCGAAGTGATGAGCAAATACTTCCGGATCAATGACCGCGAGATGATGGAGGAAACCTACGAGGTTTCGGTCAACAAGTATCTCAAGCGCGTGCCGACGCCGACGGCTGAGGCGTTTCGTTCGGTCATCGACGAGTTGGCCCAAGTGAATCCCAAAGCTAAAGGCCAGGACCCAAAGCGCTTTTACGACGACAGCATCCTGCAGGAGTTGGAAAAAAGCGGCTTCATCAACGCCCTCTATCGATAACCGCGGAGGCAGTCAGGCATTTGTTTGAACACGCGCCACCTCACCAGCCGCGACCTAGTGCTAATCATCACACACGTGCCGGAAAAGCCGGCAACCTGACTTTTATTTAGGATCGATGACGACCGATTCGCCCGCGGTGTTCGGCTCGACGATAATCCCGCGCGCGATCAAAATCGGTCGCGCCGCTGCTCTCAGGCGCGGTAGTTGACGCGCGAAGACGAGCGCGGCGAAAGCGCAAAGCGCGCCGCCGATCGCGACAATCAACGGGGCGCCGATTCGATCGGCGAGCCATCCCGCGAGGAGGCTTCCAAACGGCGCCATACCGACCAGCATCAGGGTAAAAAGGCTCATTACACGCCCGCGCATCACATCGTCGGCGAGGGTTTGTAATGCCGTGTTGCTGGCAGCGATCAGCACCATCCAGCCCATTCCGACGGCCACGAGAAGCAACAGCGATAGCCAATATAACTTGGAAACGGTAAACGCGATCAATGCTAGACCGAAGCCGATAGTTGCAACGACGATGACGCGACCCAATCCGATGACCGATGATCGCCACGCTAAATAAAGAGCGCCGATCAATGCACCCAAACCAACGGCACCCATCATCAATCCCAGCGCGTCTGCGCCGCTTTTGTGCACGTCTGCGGCGAAGACCGGCATCAAGGTGATGTAAGGCATTCCCATCACCCCGACCACGCCCAGCAGTAAAAGTACGTCACGAATGGGTGTAATCCGCAGCGCGTAACGAAATCCTTCGGCGAGCGAATGTACGATCGAGAGTGGTCTCGTCGGAATTATTCGCTGCGGCGGAAGCTTCATCCCCAACAGCGCCACGATAACCGCCAGGTAACTCGCCGAGTTGACGAGAAAGCACGCGCCTTCGCCGAGTTTGGCGACGACGAGACCGGCTAAACCGGGTCCGATGATCCGAGCGGCGTTGATCATCGAGGAGTTTAGCGCAACGGCATTCGCCAGATCATCCGGCGCGATCAGTCGATGAACCAGCGCCTGGCGCGCTGGCATGTCGAACGCATTGACTACACCCAAGACGACTCCAAGCAAAATAATGTGCAACGGTTCGATCCAACCTGCTAACGTCAGCGCTGCCAAGATGATGGCCTGCAAGAGCGCAGCGGTTTGCGTCCACAGCGCAACTCGATGGGATGAGTAGCGGTCGCTAACGACTCCGCCAATAGCGCCTAGCACAAAGACCGGAATTTGTGTGGCGAAACCCACGAGTCCGAGCAGGGTCGCCGATCCCGTGAGACGGTAGATCAGCCAACTCTGGGCCACTTGTTGCATCCAGGTACCACACACGGAAACCAACTGTCCGATGAGATAGAGACGATAATTGCGATGGCGCAATGACCGCCAAAGCGGATACGTGGTCAAGGGGGAAAGAAGCATGATCGGAAAATTACGGAATCAGAATGACTCGAGCCGGAGGTGTTTCTCGATCTCTCTCTGCATTATCCCATGTGCCCTCAAGAAAACGAAACGAAAGTGCTCCGGCATAGTTAAAATATTGCAAGGTCGAGGCCGCTCGACTTTGAAACGCGTTTTGTCGTTAAGGATGATTCAATTTGTGATTGCGGCGTTTGTGGCATGAAACGGCACAAGACTAAATCGCCTAGATTTTCCCGT
Organism: Binatia bacterium; assembly: GCA_036000865.1. Taxonomy (GTDB): domain Bacteria; phylum Desulfobacterota; class Binatia; order UBA9968; family UBA9968; genus DP-20. The sequence goes on from DASYUV010000105.1 coordinate 12,586, forward strand.
TGTCTCGGGAAGGAAAACTTGCTTTAATCGCGGCGCCTTGAATCCATCTCTGACTGTTCGCGGGCGTAGGGGCAAGGCATGCCGTGCCCCTACCAATCAATCGTGGGAGGCCATTATGTTTCGAACTACTTGCCGTCTGTTGTGGGGCATCGGACTTGTTATCGGTCTCATTGCGCAGATTTCATCCGCATTGGCCCAAGAAAATTTCTACAAAGGGAAAACCATTCGGCTCATTGTGGGTCTGGCACCCGGCGGCGGCTTCGACGCCTATTCGCGCGTGATCGCGCGTCACATCGGCAAGCATATTCCCGGCAATCCAACGACCGTCGTCGATAACATGCCGGGCGCTGCGAGTTTGCTTGCGGCCAATTACGTCTACAAAGCGGCGAAGCCGGACGGCCTGACTATCGGTAATTTCGTCGGTGGACTTTCTTTTCAGCAGATTCTCGGATTACCGGGAGTTGAGTTCGATGCGCCGAAGTTCGAATTTCTCGGCGTGCCGGCGCAGGATAACTTCATGATCGGCGTAGCGAAGTCCACGGGCATCACCAGCATCGAGCAATGGAAGGCGTCCGGCACGGTTATCAAGATCGGCGGCGTTGCCCCCGGCGGTGGCACGGACGACATTCCGAAAGTGTTGAAAGCGACTCTCGGTCTGCCGCTCCAACTCGTGTCTGGATATAAAGGCACAGGACCAGTACGCCTCGCCTTCAACTCCGGCGAAGTCCAAGGCGCGTGTAATTCCTGGGAATCGTTCAAATCGACCTGGCGCGCCGAAATGGACAGAGGGGAGGTTGTCCTGTTAGTTCAAGCAAACCTGAAGCCGCATCCGGAAGTTCCCAACGTTCCCTGGGCGGTCGATCTGGCGAAAACCGAAGATGCCAAGAAAATGATTCTGACGTCGGCTCGGGTCAACGGCGTGCTCAATCGCTTTTACGTGCTGCCCCCCGGCACTCCTAAGGATCGGGTGCGACTCCTGCGCAAGGCTTTCATGGATACGCTAAAAGATCCCGAATTTCTCGCCGACACGCAAAAGGCAAAACTCGATATCGATCCGATCGATGGCACGGAGATCGAGAAACAAGTCAGGGAGCTGTTCAAACTGGAGCCGACGCTGGTGGCCAAAATGAAAGAGATTTTGAAGTAAAAAATCAGTGCATGCTGGCATTCATTGGGCGCTACAGCCAGGTCAAGAACGGAAACACGAGATCGGTTTTTGCAAATGACAAGTCTTTCGAGAGAAATAGTCCAGACGGTAGATGAATTTTGGGCTGCCGACGTTGGGTGCCCGTGTGAAATGCTGCGTTCTGAGGGGACGATTACGGTTGATCACCCCAATCAATATTCTGATTGGAACGGTATTTTCATTCTCCGGATCGACTCGGCATCCATTATTTCGCTGCCGCGAGATTTATTCTCTTCTCTGGGCATTGCAGCTCGACAGTGGTCGACCTCTCAGGTTTTTGATAGCGCACAACTTCGCTCGCTGATCGGATCTCACGTTGACAAGATCATCGGTCCGGCATTTATCGGCTACACTGACAGTGGGATGTTTCGCCCTATTGAAACGAGTTCGACGACCCTTCTGCGGAACGAGCATTCAGACCACGTCGCGTCGCCGCGGGCTGCTTGTGACCCAATTGAATGGGACCATGGTGGACGTCAGTTCGGCGAGAACCCGACCGTCGGTGTATTCGTCGGAACAGAGTTGATCGCCTTAGCGGGTTACGACATCTGGGGCGATCGAATCGCGCATATTTCTATCGTTACTCATCCTCGATATCGGCGGCATGGATATGGATGCGCTGCGGTGAGCAGGCTGACGGAAATCGCGCTCGAGCGAGGCCTTGTCCCGCAGTACCGCACTCTTGACAGCAACACGGGGTCGATGAAGATCGCAGCCAAATTAGGCTTTACTCGTTATGCAACGACCATGACCGTGCGGTTGCATCCTAAACCTTAGGCTCGAGTAGTGAATATCAACATTTGTCAGGAGGATGTTCGTAACGTAGAAGTCGTGTACAAACTCCTGTGCGGAGCTGTTGCTAGGCTTGCACAACACTTGATCGAACCTCTGGGGTAACGGGATGAGCTGCGGCGAAGAAATGAGGCATATTTGTGTCAAAGTCCTTTCTCCTGACCCTCAACTCTTAACGCATCATGAGCGCCAGTTGATCGGCGCTTGGAGCAATCGGTTCTTCGGTTCACACCCATTGACCGCTCGATATACCTGGACCGGCATTGAGGGCGTTCGCTTCCGCGTTCTAGCCTATGACGGCGAAGAGCTGGTAAGTCATTTACGTATTCTTGAACGTACAGCGCGCGTGGATCGAAAAGATGTACTCGTCGGCGGTTTGGGTGCGGTGATGACTGCACCGGAGCGCCACGGGAAAGGGTTCGCTGGTCTAACGTTGCGTGAAGCTGAACGGTTGATCTTTGATGAGCTGGGCGCAGAGATTGGTTTCTTATTCTGCTTACCTGAATTGGTCCCGTTTTACGCCAAGCGTCGCTGGCAACTCATTGAATGCCCAGTGGAAATGCTCCAGCCGGCTGGGAATGTTGTGTGGCCGGAGTGCGCGATGTTGTTGCCGAAGCCTGGAGAACAATGGGCGCCAACGACATTTGATATTCGCGGGTTGCCATTTTGACAAGTCCGTCAAAGTCATCCGTAGTTCGACCGAAAGCCGGGTAGTCGAGCTCGGTGTTTCCCGAGTGGAACCGGTGAAAGAGATATTGAAGTAGAGAATCAAGTCGGCGCGACAAGATGTGGGCGCTGCGTAGTTCATTTAGAACCTGAGATGTGTCGGTGGAAGAATGGGATTCATTCGCGGACGACTTCTGTGGCTCCTACCTCTCTAAGTTCGAGAACTTCAATGACATGCGTATGCCATTTTTCCCAACCGAATAGCTCGACTCTCGCGCCAACCTCTGGAAGTTCCTGCGTGTCAGGCGTTCTAAAACGACACCACTGCTCTCTCTGTCCATCGATGTTGATACAAAACAGTTCAGCCCTGTCGTCATTTACTTTGACAAATCCTCGAAGCAAGACCGCAATCCCGAATCTGTGCCAAAGCAGGTTAAGACATACGTCCTCGGAATTTTTCAGCGAGCGCCATTGCGCGTTGGGATTTGGTTGTCCCTCCTCCAAAAGATAGCCCTTCTTTCTATCCAGGAGAATAACCGTCTGAGAAGGCAAGCCCAGTCCGTAAAAAACCGCAAAGCCGGACGAACGCAAGGCGCGTAAATAAGCGACATCGTCTAAATCTTCCGTGACTACTTCAACCATGCCATTCGGCTGCTCTTCGGCTCGCGATTTCAGCTCGTCGAAGAGTTCAGTAGGAAGCGGAGATTTGCGTAAGTAGAGCGTTACCTGTTTCGATGTTTTTAGTTCACTGGCCAATTCTTCGAAGCGATGCAGATTTGACGTCGATGGAACCAAATCGGCTGTCCGGTAACATAACGCCTTTTCCTGAGATCTTTGATGCAAGTCATGGCCCATCTCGTTAGCGAATGTTCCCGGTTTCCCAACCAGCATGTCCAATGCACGTTGCCAAGCCGTCGTCTCCTCGGGAGTAAGCTGATCACTGAATCGAAAATCCTGCTTGCGAATGAATTCTTGCAGCGTGTCCCGCAAAGCGCCGGCTTTGGCGACTTGGACTTCCAGCAAGAGCGGGAAATTCTGATGTGACGAATAACTCTGCTCCAAAATAAACAAGTGGGGTAAGCAAATTCCCGGCGATGCCTTATAGGCATCAAAAAATTCTACGTCTCCGAGAGCATCCAGCAGGTCCTCCATATGGTACGTTTCAAACTGATTTAAATGATCGCATGCCGGGCATGTCCTTTCCTTGATGAGCGAAAGAAGTGTCCGAGGCTTCTTCGCTAACCAGGATTTCCAGGTTCGCTTGCGCTGATGAGCCGAAAGCCGGTCACGACCCAAGTAGATAAATTTTCTTAGCAGATCGGACGCAAAAATGGAGAATCCTACGTTAGGCGCGCAAATCGCAGGCAGGGTTGGGATTTGCCGGGCATGGCGGCTGCAGAAACCGAAGGACTCCATAAGTTTCAGGCGCGTCGGTACATCGAGCACAGATTCATAAAATAGCGAGTCGAGATACGTGCGGCCGTCTTCCAGAAGCAGCGCGCAGATCGGACAAGTCGAGTTCTTAAGCGCTTCGAGGAGTTTGAAGTAAGAGCGGCTTCTATTCATTGCAACCGGAGAATCTTTTTCGTTCGCGCCATCGGATGAGAACGCCGCTACGAGTCCGCGTGATGGGCGAGCGCATTTTCCAGCTCCGCTAATTCCGTGGCTTTTTGCCTAAGGCGATTAATTTCAGGTTCGGCCATGTTCTCATTTTGCTTTTGTCTAAGGTGAGCGGCGCGCATCGCGTTGCGGGTCGCTTCGGCAGTCTCTTGGAGTCGTTCGTCAATGGTGGTTGAAACGCGACGACACGCGTCGTCCAAGTTACGCAGCGTAGCCCAGCGGATATTCTCGACGTTTCGGATGACCAGAGCTTCCACTTCTTCGGCAAGCCGTTTCTGTTTCCGATGTTTTCTTAGCTCCGAGGGTAAGAAATGATCCGTGAATCCCTCAGGAACCGGGCTGATGGACGTGTTCCACTTTTGCGTAACCCAGTAAGGCCTGTATCGTGTTTCGAAAGCTCCGCTACCCATCGGAGCGCGATATGGAATATCGAACAGCTCGGCCGCTGTGGAACGAAGCGCGCTGATCAATCCTTCCACGCGTTGGTAGTAGGGAGCGATCGCTTCTTGCAGCGCGTGGTTCACTTCGCTGCAGAACGACGCGAGCTTGGCGCCGAAGAAGAGCGGGATCTCTTCGGTAAGCTGATCCCTTGCTAGCCGTTCGATCGCTTCGGGGTTTTCATTATTTTTGAAGAGCAATTCGATCACCTCGCCGAGATGGCGACGCGCCTCGGCTCTCAAACTTTCCGCGAGTTCCTCGAGGAATTGCGCAGCGCGCTTCTTATCGCCGGCGAGCAGGTCTGCCATCTTGACCGTCTCGTGCTCGATCTCCTTCACCTTGTCGTTAAAGACCTGAATGCGCTTTTCCAATTCCTGTTGTGAAAGTTCCAAAGAACGGCGCTGTAGTTCGACGTTCATCGCCGCATCTGCCGCGACGTCGACTGCTTTTCGCGCGATTGCCAGTTGCAGCGTCTGCGACTTTTCTCGCGAAAGAAAATCAAGCAAATAGTTTTGCAACTTTTCCAGGCCGCTTTGGCGCCATAGCGCGGCATTTTCTTTAACTCTGGCTTCAAATCCTTGCTTAGCCGAAACGCGAAAAATTGCTTCTCTATCTCGCACCCCGGCTTCCTTGAGCGCCTTGTCGAAAAATATCATGGCGTCCGCGAGTTCGCTTTCGCTCAAGTAATCGACCTTGTTCATGACGAAGCACAACTTTGCCACTGTATGCCGCACGGATTTGAGAAACTCTTGCTCCACTTCGGTGATCGGCGGGTCGGCGGATACCATAAAAAACGCCGCGTCGCATTGTGGCAGAAAACTCAACGTCGCTTCCGTGTTGTGGCGGAATGTCGAACCGATGCCGGGCGTGTCAATCAACACGACCCCGGCAGTCAATAGCGCGGAGGGATGCTCGACCTCCACTCGTTCGACGCCCAGTTGGTTACGCGGATTTTCCTTTTCGGTGACGTGACGCGCTAGAACGTCGCTCGCTTGTTCGACGCTGAGATCGAAAAAATCGGCGTGTGTGCCGTCATGAAAGAAAACACGTACGGCACGGTTTTTTCCGCCGCGCAGAAACGTGGGAATCGAAGTCAACGGCACGACCGCCGTGGGCAGAAGCGGCTCGCCGAGAAGAGCATTGAGCAGCGTGCTCTTGCCGCGTTTGAACTGGCCCAGCACCGCGAGATGGAAACGCTCTTCAGCTAACCGTTCTTGCAGCTCGGCGACCCGAGTGCAGAAATCTGAGAATCCTTCGCCTAACTCTTCGCAGAGCTTTCGGACGCGCTCCAACAGGTCTTTGAGTTCCTCCGCTGGCCGGCCATTCTTCGAGCGCTCCGCCATCGGCTTGAGTTTAGGTGCTGCCTCGGTTGTGTCGTGCATAGTTGCCGTTCGAGTTTCAGACTCCGGCCGCCTTGGCAAAGGGGTTGAGAAATCGCGCTTTTGTCGATAACTCCTCCTCAATCACGAGGAGCCGGTTGTACTTGGCGATTCGTTCGGAGCGGCAGAGCGAACCGGTTTTGATTTGTCCGGCATTGACCGCCACGGCCAGATCAGCAATGAACGTATCTTCGGTTTCACCCGATCGATGGGAAATCACGACACGATAGTTGGCGTTGCGAGCCGTTTGAATGGCTTTCAGAGTCTCGGTCACGGTACCGATCTGATTCACCTTGATAAGAACTGCATTTGCGACGCCGCGCTCGATACCTTTTCGAATCAACTCAGGGTCGGTGACGAAGATGTCGTCGCCGACAATCTGGGTATTATTCCCCAAGGTCTTGGTTAGGTGTTCCCAGCCCGCCCAGTCATCCTCCGCGAGTCCGTCTTCGATGGAAACGATGGGGAATTTGTTAACCCATGTCGAGTAGAGTGAGACCATTGCCTCAGAGGATTTTATGGCCGCGTCGGCCTTTTTGAACACATAATTCCCATCTTCGTAGAATTCACTCGCCGCTGGATCCAAAGCGATCGCAATTTCATCTCCGGGTCTGTAGCCGGCCTGTTGGATCGCTTCGGTGATAACACTCATCGCCTCTTCGCCCGAACGAAGATCCGGAGCCACACCGCCCTCGTCTCCGACTCCCACCGAGTAACCCTTTCGCTTAAGAATTTCCTTGAGCTTTTGAAACGTCTCGCTCGCCATCCTCAACGCCTCGGAGAAAGAAGCAGCCCCTCGCGGCACGATCATAAACTCCTGCATGTCGAGGCTGTTCTCGGCGTGTCTTCCGCCATTGATTACGTTCATCTGCGGCACGGGCAGAAGATTTGCCTTGTCGTCGCCGAGATAACGATAGAGTGCAACGCCGGAAGCCATAGCGCCCGCCCTTGCCACAGCCATCGAGATGGCGACAATTGCATTGGCGCCCAGGCGGCCCTTATTTGCCGTGCCGTCTAGCTCGATCAATGTCCGATCGATTTCTTTCTGCTGCGTCGGGTCTTTGCCGATCAGTTCTCGCGCGATTTCATCCCGCACATTGCGCACGGCACGTAAGACGCCCTTCCCAGAATAACGCTTCGCATCCCCGTCCCTGAGCTCTGACGCCTCGCGCTTGCCTGTGGATGCGCCGGCTGGCGCCGTAGCTCGTCCGACCATATCATTGTCCAGAATCACGTCTGCCTGGACCGTCGGGAAACCTCTGGAATCGAGCACTTCACGCGCCAGAATGAGTTTAATCTTCGCTGTCATCACTTTCCCTCCTCTTTCTCCTGTTGTTTAGGACACCGCCTTTGCGCTTGGTTCCGCGCCCCCGTTTTTCAGTTGGTGAATTTCCTTTCTTAAATCTTGCACCAACTGTTTTAACCCGTTTGCCTGCGTGTTGGCGCCCGTATAGCCCATTTCCAGTCTCTTGTTGTCTTCGCTCAACCTGGCAACTTGATAGTGGAGAGAAGCGGCACGGGTTTCGACGTCGTTCAGTCGATCTAGAAGATCCCGGACTTTTCTAGTTAGCTTTTCCTTTTCAAAAAGAAGTTGCTCTTGATTCTGTGACTCGTCGGCGAGCGAATCGGGCGGCGCCTGCGAAGTCAGTTCCGCCGGGACATCTGCCTCGGTGAAAGACGCATCCGCATTGCCGGCATCAGGCGTCGGTCCTGCAAAGTCCGCCAGCCAGTCCAAAGCCGTCGACTTGCATTCTCCCTGGGTTCCCGTCGCTTCGAATCGGATTAAATCATTAAGAAGCTCGTTCAGTTTTGCGCTTTGGTCGTTCAGTAGTCTTTTAAATCCGACTCGTTGGTACGCAACGGCCAGGCATTTTTCCAAATGATCCAGGCAAAGAAGCGGTGCTTTCTGGAATCCTTTCCAAAATTCCGTGTCGTCGAGACATTGAATTAGAGCCCGGCACAGAATTCTCTCCTCTGATGAGAGCTGCCTACACCAAGCGCATCCGACACTCGATCGGCGGAACCAACGGCTCCATCTCGGAGCCGGATGCCTCGGAGGTTGGGCAAGTTTCCTCAGTGACTCTCCTATAAGCGCTTTAAGTCGAGGTAAGAGTAATTTATCTTCCGTTGCGCCTTTCTTAACCCGGCTCTTGTGGAAAACGCACAACGTCTTTACCGAAACAAGGGATTTCTTTCTCTGACTCGGTGCTTGCAACAAAGTGGCGATCAGCTCCCGTTCTTTCTGTGACATAATCCAACATAGGCCGCATCGTCGATTACCAAACGAATCCAACAGTTGAAAATAAGCCCGATACCAACGATTTTGAAAAAGGTGAGCAATCATAAAAAAAACCCCTACCCGAAGAAAGAATCGAGTAGGGGTCATCAGTCCACTCGCGCGGACGGTTAAAGGCGAACCCCATCGCCGTTACCGAATATTAGCAGCAGGCCCTGCTTGATAGCAACCTGGTGCTTGTCGAGAAACCTTGCCTCGGCCGAGTTCTTCTTCTCAGAACGCCTGATTTCCCAGCCGTCCAATCGCGCTTTCTATTCGACGGTCCAAGTCCATAAGCTTTACATCGACATAGCCCTTGGATCTGTACTTCTCTTCCTGCGCGAGGCGGCAGAGTTCTCTGATGATCTTCGGGTTGCCCTTTGAGACGTTGAAAAGTTCTTTCTTGAAAAACGTCGCCGCTTCGTTTTTCAGGTCAAGACTAGATGCATAATGGTCGATAAGCTGGCCCGCCTTCGCTTGATCAAGGTTTTTAAGCTCCAACGTTTCGAAATCATACAAACCCATCCACAGATGGCCGAGGTTTTTCTTGCCCGGTCTCCGCGTCGCAATGATAAACGGGATCTTTCGCTCTTTCAGATACGTCAGAAAGGCATAAAATTTTCGCTCCACCCATGCGACTTGATCGAGAACCACGTACTCGGGATTTTTATCCAGAAGTTGGTAGCAGAGCTTCTTTAGACTCAAAATATTTTTCTGTGGTAGATCTTTACTGCCTACAGCTGCCCCGACCATGTTGACTAAGGTTTCTTTGAGGGTCGTGCTGCGCTTGGAATAGAGAATGTTTTTCACCACACCACTCGCTAACGCATTTTCAACGATCACGCTTTTTCCCACTCCCTCTTCGCCGAGGATAAGAACGTTTCTTTTCTGCCGCATCAGGTCGTCGAGCAGTCGGAGTTCTTTTTCTCTTCCGATCAACACGCGAGTGCCTATCATCACACGCCGCAAAACTGCTTTGCCGCGCGGCGCCACGCGTCGCTTTCCGGACCCTTGGTTTCGTAACGAACCGACCAATTATCTTTTCGTGAAGCCTCCTCGAGTTCCCATTCCAGTACGCGTAGTCGAGCGATTTGCGCCGAGAGCAATTCAGCCAACGCGGCCGGCACTTCCGCCAGATTCGCGGCTTCAACACAGTGGCGCAGACAAAGTCCCGATCCGGCGTGATAGGCCTTTCGGCCCATCGGATCTTCCAGCGCGCGAAGAATGAGATCGAGCCGTTGTCGACCAGTGGTGTGGACGTCCGCGCATGCCTGGCAAAGATCCGCGCGGAACGCGATGGCGCGAAGACTATCGAGTCGATGCTGAGGAGGTTCGAGAACCGCCTCGACCTTTTTCCAGCGCGCTCGTGGTCTTTCCAATTCTCGACCGACATCGGGGTTGTAAGCGCCGTACCACGCCAGCAAACCCTGACGCAGGCGCTCCAGTGCGCGCTCCGACGGCCTATAGCTAAGTTCGAAGGCTAGTCTATTAAGCCTCGCGAGCCATTCTTGAATGTTATGTTCGCCGACCATCATCGCCGCTTGATCGTAACCGGCGGCGTACAACGCCCAAAGATGGGACGGGCAAACATGATAGGTCGATTCCCAACTATCGGATCTCAGCGCCTTGGCGGCCATCTCTTGTGCGAGCCATTCGAGATATTGCCCCACTCCCCGTTCGCAAGCGTTGCAGACCGGACAGCCGGGCTCGGCCAGTTGAGTCAGAAGCTGCTCAAACGTCGGTGACCAGAGAGGATCTGGTTTGCCGAGATCTATGTAGGATTCAGAGCTATGTTGTTTTCGATAAAGTGCCGGCCGCAACTCCCGCGACAGAGCGCCGCGTCGAAGCGATCGGACTCTGTCTACACCAACGGTTTGCTCCAATAGCGCCGTCGTTGATCCTTGTAGCGGAACTTTCGAGTGCAAACGACCTCGCATATCCGCGTTCAGGTAAACGGCCGTGTCCCACTCCGCTTGGTTGGCAGCTTGGCGGAAATGAGGCAAACAAAGACCCGGAGATTTCTCGTAAGCATCCCGCACGTCGGTAAACGCCAAAGTATGGGTTAGCGCGTGGACGTTAATTTCTTCCCCCTTCTGGAGGCTCGCGCACATCGGGCAAATGCTTCGCGGCCGCAAGGCCTCGGCCGCTTCAAGGCATAGATCGCGTGAACTTTGCTTAGACTTTTTCTGCGACAGGATGTCACCCGCCGTGTTGAGCTGCTTGACCACATACCAGGTGAGATAAGAGTAAACCGCGGTGATGACCGAATTGGCGCCCGTCTGCAAAAAATGCCGAGTATGCGTCGGACAAAACCCATGCGCCAGACGCAGGTTGTCGACCACATTCGGTTCGTAGTATTGCTCACTCGTAAACCAAAAAAAGTCGCGGTCGATTTCGCTCACCGCTTGCTCGCAGATCCAGCAATGAGGCTCCTTCATTTTGGCGACGACGTGAGATTTCCACACCTCGCCCGCGCCCTGTTTCTTACGAAAGATGTTCATTGGCTGGCTCTGCACGTTCTTCTTTGATCCATTGCCCCGTCAGTCGAAACTCCTGCCGGACTCCGTTCAATTCGCAACCCGTTAGCCCGCTCGATAGTATCGCCCTCCGACGAGCTTACCGACGGCCCGGTAGCTGGAGTCATCTTCTCCGCCGGGCGTATGATCCATATTTTGCGACTTCGTGATGAGACGCCCGAGGTCCTCAATGAGGAAATTCAGCTGACGACGGCTGGTCTCGACGAGAAAGGCGCGCGCTTCTCCCTCGGCAAGTTTTTTCAGAGCCTCGGACAGATGAGGCAGACAGAGACCCGACGAACTCTGAAATTCCGAAGAAAAATCTTTCTCTCGTATCTTCTTCGCAAAACAAGATAAGAGACTGTCTTCCCATTTCCCACAACAACGGCAAACAGGGCAGCCAAGCGTATCCGCACACGACCTGGTCGCAACGCCGGAAGTGTCTTCTAAGAGTTGCCGGTTTATTTTATCGAGAAGTTTTTCCAAGAGCCGAGCGTTTGTTGCCGGACTGGCCAGCTTCTCCAAATACCAAAAGTGAAAGTGACAGTAACCCCCGGTCGATACTACCAACCTGTGCACGTTTTCGTCGCGAACCGCATTGAGCTGAAGGCTGCAGAGCAGTTCGTTGGTTTTGGTTTGAAGGACCAAACAGATCGGGCAGATCCGACCGCGCAGGGCGCGAGTCAAAAGGTCGTCATCGATATGGATGTTCAGATATTCCGCAACATCCATACGTCACTCTCTCATTGATGTACTTATGCCTTCTAAGCGCTCGAGGGCCTCTTGACTTCTTTCCCGCACATAAGAGCTTGGGTCTTTGAGCGCTCGTGCCAGCGCTTGTTTAACGCTATCGTGTCCGGGAAATGAACCTAGAGCCTTTGCCGCCTCGCCGCGCACGATAAACGACGGGTGGCGGAGCGCCTCGATTACGATGGAGTACGCAGAATCACCGCCGATCTTACCGATCGCTTCGATGATTTCGGTCTGGAGGAAAGGATTTTTATTACGCCTGAAAAGTTGCGCCAGAGAACCGACCGCCTCCACCACTCTCTTTTCTCCGAGAAGATAGACGGCACGCATTTGAGTCATAGGCTCCGGATGCGAAAGAGCCTGAACGAGCTTCTCCGTGAATGTTTTTTCATGCCCGACAGAAACTTCTTGGCCGCAGTGGACACAGAGGCCTTGCTCACTCGGCAATTCCCTCCAGCAGTTGGGACAGTAAAAAATCATAAGTTCGACGCCCACAAAAAAAGCCCCAGGCCGGGCGGCCTGAGGCTTTGGTTCTAAAACTAAAAAACCCCTACCGCACTTCAGCGTGTAGGGGTCATTAATCTCGGCTATGTGCCGTGATGGTTAAAAGGTGAACCCCATCACCTATAATTAACTATAGCCCCTGGAGATGAGATGTCAATGTCTTGCAGGCGGCGAAGGTTGACTGCTTCTCGCGGTCAGCCATAATGAAGTCAGGCGTTGGAGTTCGCCGTTAACTGCCCCTTCCGGGGAAGATGACTCCTACCGGGACTTATCTCGCTGCTGGAAGGTGGTGTCTATGGAAACTGACGGCTCCGCATCGCATCTCAATCCATCTCAGGCGCTTCATCTCCTCAGCAGCGCTCGCTACGCCGACAAGTTGTTCGCTGGCATCGAATCGGTTCTCTTCGCTTCGAAATCCAAATCTCCCTTCCGCGAATACAAGAACTCCTTTCCGCCTGCCCAAATAAAGGTCATTGAGGATTACCTGGCGAGAATTCGCGCTCAGTTAGTTCGGATGCTCGAAGCCCAAGGGATTGCTCTGCCTGAACCTGACATAGAATCTGTTCACTCCATTCGAACCGCCTTGACGTTTGCCAAAATCGCTTTCCAGGATTGCACGCCGGACCGTATGCGGGGTTACGGACAAATTCCAGAATCAAAAGTGCGCGAGCTGAACGGCATTGTGGACGAAATGGAGAGTACGATTAATAAGCTCGATTCCTATTTGGCACAGGGCCTGGGACAAGATCTTGAGAGCAGACTCGAACGGCTCGCTCGGAGCGGCGGGGATGTGACGACGGTAAAGACCATCGAGCGCATCATTAACGATCATGGCTTGGTAGAATTTCGTTCGTCGCTGTCCATGATCATAGATCGCTTGGAGTCGAAGAATTTCGAAATCGCCTTGTTCGGGCGCGTGAGCTCGGGAAAATCTTCGCTGCTCAATTCTATTGTCGAATCTGAAATCCTACCGGTCGGCGTCAATCCGGTTACGACCGTGCCGACGCGTCTTGTGTACGGACAAATTCCACGCATGACGGTTGGGTATGCGGATAGAAATTCCGAACGATTGGAAAACACTAGGCTGCCCGAATTCGTCACAGAGGAGCATAACCCGGCCAATATCAAACATGTAACAAAGATCGTAGTCGAATCGCGGTCGTTGCGGCTACGTGACGGAGTAATGTTTGTCGATACGCCGGGTTTGGGTTCCCTGGCAACTTCCGGCGCAGCAGAAACGCGGGCTTACCTGCCGCGTTGCGATCTCGGCGTTGTGCTCATCGACGCGGGCTCTTCTCTCACTGAAGATGATCTGTCGACCATGCGGGCACTTTATGAAGCTGGTGTGCCGGTCTCAGTGGTTCTCAGCAAGAGCGATCTTCTGACCGACGACGATCGGGCGCGAGTGCTCTCCTACATCGCACGGCAGATTGCGACCCAACTCGGCATCAACCTTTCACCCTATCCTGTCAGCGTGAGGGTAAGCCACGAGGCACTTCTTGAAAATTGGCTTAAGCGAGAAATTTTTCCTCTTTACGAACGGCATCAGCAATTGACACAGGAATCGTTGCAACGAAAAATCGGCGCGCTGCGCGAAGCCGTAGAAACCGCATTGAGAAGCCGCCTGGAACGTTCGGCGAGAAAATCCACGTCGCGCGAAATCCATCTCGCTGAAATCGAATCGCATCTGCGCAACGCCGTGGGTCGCTTCGCGGAAGCGCGACGAACTTGCTCCGACCTCACTCATGACGTTGAAAGCTTCGCCGAAAGAGGATTGGCCATGGTATCGTCGCACCTTGTGGAAAAATGGCTGGAACGTGATGCCGTTTCGCCAACCGCCGTTGTCCGCGACTTGCTCGGCAAGCTCGCCGCGGCGCAAGCGGGCCATATTTTAGCTGCCCTGGAAGATCTGGCGCGCGAGCTCACCGACACATTACGGACGACCGCGGATGATCTCGATTTTAAAGACGTATGCGAGGAGGATGATCTGACCGTCGCTCTGAAAGAGATGCCGTCGCTGGATCTTGGAACATTGGAAATCAATTTGACGCCTAGCTTTCGTTTCAAACTGTCACGTCGGTTGGAGGCTAGTCGGGTCGAGCGAAGGTTGCGCGGTCAGATCGGAGCTGCCGTCTCACAAGCCTTCTATAATTTTGCCAAGATATTGGATTCGTGGGCGCGCCGGGTGGTATCCGAACTCCAATTGCGCTTCGATATGCACGCGGACAGGTATCGCGCTCACTTGATTCGTCTCGGTGACGGCAAGCGATTATCGGAAGCCGAAGAGGTTTTGATTCAGCACGACCTTGACCGACTGATACACGCACAAACCGGCGCAAACGAAGAGAGGATAACTGCTTCGTAGTAGACGAACATACTCCGTACGCTGATTTCAAAGGAACGGCCGATTTCGGAACGACTGAGCCATTAGCAGTGATTAGCACGCGGAAGCGCTTCTTTCTTGATACCTTTTGGCTTTCAATCTACAGTCCAATCATGCTCCGTAATGGTACTGGCACCAGCCAAAAGATTTCGTATAGATTTAAGTCCCATGGCGTTCTACCCGCTCTTTGCATTCTAACGTTTTCTGCTCTGGTATTGTTCTCGGCTAACATGGTATGGGCCCAAGCGATACCAGATTCACTCGCAAAGAAACTGGCCGAATTTAAGGGTGTCGAACGCGGGCAGATTATTCTTGTTAAGGACGAACCGCTGGCCCGCGAGTTCTCTGGATACTCGTTCTATGCGTTGCGGTTCAGAAAGTACCCGGTTGCGCGGCTCCCTCCTGAACCGCTCAAAGCTAATAATCTGTTCATTGTTAAGCCGGATGGCTCTGTCGGGCATATAGTGGATACAGAGACGTTAAAGAATTTCTTCCGTGCCACTCTTGCTCCAGTTACAGCACAGGCCAAAGCGAGGGACGCTGCTAAAGCCTGGTTGCGGCTTGCACAGGAATACTACCAGGATGGTTTTTTTCATTTTTCAATTCCTGAGGATTCGATACGACTCACCGCGATGGACAGTGGCGGTCTCGAAGTCTTCGCCAAAGCTGTTGTGAATCAACAGGGAGGCAACACCGGGGAGATTGGCTCATCGCTCACATTCGACTCCGCCGGCGTACTGGTAAACGTGGCCGAGTCGGTCCAGATTCATCGAGGCATCCGACCGAAATGCCAAGCGACCAAACTTTTGGATCCTGACCCTATCGTGAGAGGGATGGCTGAAGAGGCGATACTTGTTATGGGTCGGGATGCCAAGGAATATCTCAACGAGCAGCGCGCAAAGGCTAGCCCGGAACTTCAAAGGGCAATCGCCGAGATCTGGCAGCGGATTTTTGCCGAAGGGCGCTAGCACGCTTCCGAGAATAGGACCGTCTGATGCGTCAGACAGATTCGTTGCCTGGTTGATGACCCCGTTGAATTGACAAGCTCTTAGCTAAAAGATAGACAAATGGACGTTATGTTTCGTAAGCTTGTAGGGCTCTCATTGTTGGCCATGTGGCTCGTGCTTTTTGGAATCGCATTTTTAGAGACTAGTGGTTTTATCACGAACCCTCCAGATAAGGACAAGTCCGTCGAGGCCACGCTAGCAAGCCTTGGAGCAACCATAAAAGTAGCCCGTGACGCGCTAGTACTGACATCATTCACCCTATCTGCTCAACCCATTCCATTTTATCGATGCGCCGATCAGCGCATTGTATTTGACGGGATTACAAAAGAAACGAACTTCTCTAAAGAAGATATCCCAGTCTATAAATTGGACCGCTCCTTCCTTATCTGATTCCTCTCAGCTTTTTATTTGCCCTACCACGGTACCACAGGCGGGAAAATAGTTTAGTTATAATAGTATTTGCGCTAGCGGACGTAGTGATCTCTAGCGAAGCAGCCCTCGAACGGGCATTGTCCGCAGAAAATGTTTTGCGTGACGGTTTTTGCAGCAGCGCAAGTGAATCGCAAAATGAGTGACTTCCGATAATGAGCAATATCATTGATCCGATTATCCCGCTCCTCTACTACTTTTACGAGCGCCGGCTTCTCCGTCATGTGCAGGAAGGGCGAGATGGACCGTTGCCCGGCCACGTCGGCATCATTCTTGACGGGAATCGCCGATATGCACGACAGCACGGGCTCACCGATCCTCAGGAAATTTATCGGCTTGGCGCCCAGAAGCTCGATGACGTACTGGACTGGTGCGGCGAGCTTGGGATTCCCGCTTTGACCCTCTGGCTCTTTTCCACCGAGAATCTCAACCGACCTCCTGAGGAGGTATCAGGAATCCTCGCGGCTATCGAGGAGAAGCTTAGAATGCTTGCTCAAGCGCCGGAGGTCCATCGGCGGAACGTGCGCGTTCGAGCTGTCGGTAAACTTGAGCTTCTCCCCGAGTCGACCGTCGCGGCGATCCGTGCCGCAGAGACGGCGACTGCGACGTACAATACCATGACTCTGACAATCGCCGTAGCCTACGCCGGACGCGAGGAGATTGCCGACGCTCTGCGCGCGCTGCTCGAAGATAAAGCTAAACGGGGCAAGGGGCTTCAGGACATCATGAAGGAAATCTCGCAGAAAGAAATCGGCCGCTATCTCTACGCAGCGGATTTACCTGACCCCGATCTCATCATCCGCACGAGCGGTGAAATCCGTCTCTCGGGTTTCCTGCTCTGGCAGAGCGCTTACAGCGAATTTTATTTCTCGGATGTTCACTGGCCGGCATTTCGCAAAATCGACTTCCTGCGCGCTGTGCGCGCCTTCCAGCAGCGCCAACGCAGGTTTGGGCGCTAGACTGAATCTATACGAAGAGCAGGTGGAACCTTCATGAGAAAGCGGGAGATAGCCCTCTGTTCCCTAAAACAGCGGCTGCAGCTAGATACAGCGGATCTTTGGGTGGACTACACTTCAATGTTCGATGCGTATCCGGTTGACACTCAACGCGGCTACATCTTGAAATGGACCCTACCGGAAGGCGTCTCGAAATAAATATAGTTGGGGGGGAACCAACCAAGAGTTTTGGTATAATGCTGCCGTTAAGCTCGGCCCGAGTACACACGCCTGATTACAGAGGTCACGCTATGAATGTCACAATTCTTAAAGCACTCGTCGCGTTGGTGCCAACGTGCATGCTGTTTTCTGGTTCGGTAGTTTTGTTCTTTAGGGGAAAAACTGTTTGGTCCCTCCTACAGCTCCTTGGCGCTGGATGTCTGGTGGTCGTCGCTCTTACTCACGTATCCGAAGCACTTCACTTGTTCCCTTGGATGCATTGGGGCCTTGAGGATAGCTTTGGTCATTACCTCGATCTATCGAGTGCTGTTCTTGGCCTCACGTTGTTTCCCGTAGGATATTTAGTTCATGCGCTTGCAAAGTAACGCGCCTAATCCTCACTTTTTGCATGTACATTTAGGATGCTGCCACCGCGCCGGAATAAAGCGCTTCATGTGTCGGGGCTGCACCCTGTCCATGATGCCGAGCAACGACCGGAAAGCATTAAACGAGTGGAAAAAACTAACGTTGTAACGGAGGCTCTTCACGCTGGGCTTCGAGCACGGACTGAACGGGAGGCTACAAGTAGCAAACGATAGTAAGGAGGGCAACGTATGGAGCAGACACAGAAACCGAATACGCAGACGTCGGTTGCAAAACCCGCTCAACCAGCCACCGAAGCGCGATCCCAGGCGCTCCCGATGATTTCGCTCGGCTGGCTTTTCTTTCGCATCGGTGCGACCGCCTTCGGTGGTCTTGGTGCGGCCTTGGCCTTGGTCGAGCGTGAGTTGGTCACTAAGCGTGGGATGCTCACGGAAGCGGATGTGACCGAAGCGCTTACGTATACCAAGCTTTTGCCCGGCTCCACCGTTGTCCAGGTGGTCTCGTATCTCGGCTACAAACTCGGTGGCTGGCCGGGCTCGGCGCTTGCCACGGCTGCTTTCATCTTTCCCTCCGCACTGATGATGCTCCTGCTTGTCGCTGGATATATAGCCGCAGCGGCCCTGCCGATCTTTGGCCCCACTGTCAACGGACTCACGGCAGCGGTTGTGGGGATTTTATTGGCCACGACTTACCGACTCGGAAGGTCGAATATCAAGGAGCCGCTGACGTTGGTTTTGGGAGTCGTTGCAATGCTGGGTGGGGCCTTTCTTGGCATCAATGCTGCCCTGATAGTTGTCGGCGCAGGCGTGATCGGTATCTTCATGCTCTCCGTAGCGGCTCAGCAACAGAAGAAGGAGGAAAGCCGATGATGTTCGAACTGTTCTCGCGTTTCGTGCTAATCAGCCTGCTGGCCTTTGGCGGTGGGCAGGCGGCCCTTCCTCTTATTGAACGCATTGCCGTGAACGAGACCGGCTGGGTCAGTCCGCAGGATTTCGCTGCCGCGGTGGCGTTTGGTTATGTGACACCGGGGCCGGTACTCATCACCGCGACGTTTGTCGGTTACGCTGCGGCGGGACTAGGAGGAGCGTTCGCGGCTACGTTCGGCGTCTTCCTGATGCCCTGGGCGCTGGCCGCTGCGGCGGCGCAGCAGCTTCAGCGGTTCCTGCAGCATGCATGGCTGCGAGGCTTTGGCCGCGGTGCTGCCCCCGCAGTGGTCGGACTACTTGCCGTGACGGCCCTGGATATCGCGCGTCATGCTTTTGTCGGTTGGCCATGCGTCTTGATTGCTGCCATAGCCCTACCGCTTGCCCTATGGACGAAAGTGCATCCGATCCTGCTCCTGCTAGCTGGCGCAGGAGCCGGAATGGCTATCGAGTTGCTGTCGGTCGCTTGAGTTTTGTGTCTGCCTGGCAGGTTGGAGCACTCTGCATTCGCAGTTTCGTTAAAATCCTGCGAAGCTATCTTTTGGGCTATGACGTCTTTCTCGAGGAGACACCCACGCTTTGTTGTCAGGGGTTGTTCATCACCAGCCTTTGAAAGTCCATAGTCACTCCGAAGGTTTGTTCGGTCCAGGATGAGCCATACTCCTCACCTTTAGAAAAATGGGCACCGCAGCAAGCTGCAGTACAACACAAAAGATCACCACGCCAGCGATAGAGATATCGTACAGCATGCCCATCAGGGCACTGCCGATAAACCATGCTACGCCATATCCTGCCGTGAACAGCCCGTATGCAGACGGGCGTCGCTGAGGAGGCACCATGGTGGCGACTGCCGCCGGTATAATCGATTCGTGCACACCCATACCGAGTCCCCACAGCGCAGAGCCCACGATCACCGGCCAAAAGTCACCCAGGAATACCAACGGAGCAAACACAGCCGAGACTAGTGTCAGTGGGATCAGTACACCAATGCCGAGCCGATCGAACATGCGGCCGAAAAGGAGCGATCCGGTGCCGCTGACTGCCATCGCGATCGAGTACATGATTGGAATCCAGATCTCCTTTACGGCATCGGCTTTTTCGAAGTGATAGGCGATGAGTTGGAAATCGGCGAAGCCTGCGGCCACAAGCGCCGCGCCCGAGAGGTAAATCCAAAATATGCGAGGAAGCCCTTTCGTATGTACGTCCGGCACCTCCGCCTCGAGATCCTCCGGTCGCGGGTACATTAGGCGCGCCACGATCAGCATGGAATAGGTGATCACGGCCGGTATAATGAGGACGGCAAATGCGGTACGGTAGTTGCCCTGGTGCGCAAGCACTGCGGCAACCACAAGGGGCCCGAAGAGCGCGCCGAACTGGTCAAGGGCTTCATGGACGCCGAATCCCCAGCCGTAGCCCATCTCCTTTGCCGCGTGCGAGAGCATCACGTCGCGAGGCGGATTCCGAATCGCCTTGCCGATACGCTCGACGATGATAAAGAGAGCGGCTACTTGCCAATTGCCGGCTAGTGCAAGTAACGGGACCGCTGCCATCTGGATGAGGTATCCGAACAGCGTGATGGGCCAGAACTTCTGTGTTTTTTCGCTCAGCTTCCCTGAAACGAGACGTAACCCGTAACCAAGCAATTCGCCCAGCCCTGCGACGATACCGACAATCGTGCCGTTGGCCCCCAACACCGCCATGAATGGCCCGGTAACGCTCCGTGCCCCCTCGTACGTGAAATCCGCGAAGAAACTGACAACGCCGATAAGAACTACGAACTTCAGCGCGGCCTTTCTGTTAGACTTGGGAACGCTGACCAGGTGTAAATCCTGCATCTTCTTTTCCTCCAAGTTTGTTTTTCGTTCTTCGATTAGGTTTCACCTTTGACTCGGACGGTAGCGGGAAGAGGACAGTCTGCGTCAGTTAAACGGGATTTGCGCACAAGCGCTTGACGATTAATCCGACCAGTTCACAATTGCGCGCTCTTTCCAGCGCAAAAGGCCGCCGCGGAAATATTGAGGGTCGAAGCCGCAGGCATCGCAGATATTGATGAAAGAGAAAGGCCATTCTTGATTGTCTTCAAAAAAACCATTCTTCAACATCCTTGAATAATTCTTCCTGTTTCCTGCCGCGCCCGAAGACATTTTCCTGAAAGCAGTCAACCGCTTCCTGTAGCACTGCCAACATAAGTTTCCTTTCAGGCTGGAGATGGCCGGCGCCGCGCCATCTATCGAAATACTGGTGAGAAGAGAGAGTATCCGCCTCTAACATAGAAATAATCGGGTCGAAAATTCGATAGTCAACGCTAAGCCATCCGTTGCTTGCCATGGAGCACCTCGGGTCGTGTCAGTGGGTCTCTTGTTCGCCATATCCAACTTTAGCGGCTCATCACCGATAAGTATGGGGAGTCGATCCAAAGTCTTTAAATCGATTCCACTACGTTTATCATCATGGGCGCTTGCAGCGCTTCCCTCGCTCTTATTCTGACCCTTCTGGACGGATCGTTGCGCATCACCTGTACAAGGGCCGTTCGCACCTGGGCTTCTTTGAAGTTACCCAGCGCGGCGACGGTTCGGTAGCGCACTATTTCCTCTGGATCTTTTAGTTGGTTCATCAGACAAAGCGCGGCGGAGGCATCGGGAATCAAACCGAGAATTTTGATTGCCAACAACCGAGCGCTCAGAGATAAGCAAAGCTCAACTTGAGGAGCTATATGGATCGCATGCCCACCGGCGGCGTCTGAAATGAGGGGGACTGCCTTGCTGCCCGACTTTTGCAAAGCTTCCTCACAGCTCTTTCGCATGATCAGATCCGGATCGTCCAAGCCGGTGATCAACTGACACAAAA
Source organism: Binatia bacterium (assembly GCA_036000865.1). GTDB lineage: Bacteria > Desulfobacterota > Binatia > UBA9968 > UBA9968 > DP-20. Next base: position 33,839 of record DASYUV010000105.1, read on the forward strand.
CTGTCCCTGTCGCGATTCCTATCCCGGCGAGCGCCACCGCGCATGCAACACGCACCTCTTCGTTTTCATCGTGAAGCCCAGAGTCAAGAGAAGGAAGAGCTTCCCGCGCCTTGAGCTGGCCTAAGAGCTCGGCTGCGCGCGAACGCCGTTCCTGGCTCAATGGAGGCTCGACGCCTTTCACAAAGCGAGGGCTTGAAACAGCCTCACAAAGACAAGGAACCGCAGCCTGATCAAACTGGCGCAATGCGTCCATTGCTTTTTCCTTTTTGTAATCATCTTCGAGGCACTCGATCAGGTACGGAATGGCTTGCGCTTCTCCAATTTCAGCGAGTGCTTGGCCTGCACCAATAAGGTGATCTCGTGTGAGCGAAGATAGAAGAGCGTCAATGACTCGGGCCCGGCGAAAACGGGCTAACCGTCGCGCTGCGGCGTTGCGCACCGTTTCTTCCGCGAAGCGCTGAACCGGTCCGAGAGTTTCCAATTCAAAATAGTCCAGCACACGAATAAGCGCATCCACGGCTTTATCGCTGCCAATGGTACCCAAACATTCTGCCGCGGCGACGCGCGGCTCAGGAAAAGCGGAAGGCTCGGAGAGCAGTAGCGCAGCCAATGGCTCGACGATCTCTTCGCCACAGGAAAGAATCTCTCCTTGGACGCGAAAGATCTCGTGCAGATTGTTAAGCCGGGCAACCAGAGCGTAGATGTCGGTCGGCTGCATTCCCGTTAATATCCCTTCGCGCCTCCGCTCTCGAGGATGCCGGTCAGTTGGACGATGACGGACTGCGTCAGAGGCGCCTCTTTCAGGAGAGCCGTCGTTCGACTGACATCGTAGGCGCCGCGGCAGAACTTTACCTCTCCATCTTTCCAGATCGCATAGCTTGCCCGAGGATCTCCATGTCTCGGCTGGCCTACGCTGCCGGGATTGACGATCGTCGTTCTGCCGATCGTGCGTAACATGGGCAAGTGCGTGTGACCGAGCAGGATAAAGTCGGCTTCGATCCCTTTGATCGATTCAGTCAAGACTTTATCCGGAGCTTCCGGAATTATGTGGTAGTCGTACAGATCCCCAGCGGGTGACGCATGAGCTAAATGGAACGTGGCTCCCGCCACCTCCAAGCGTTCGGTGATGGGAAGGCCGCGCAAATATTCCTTCTCCTGCGCCGACAAAAGGCGCGAGTGCCATTGGCGCGTGGTCACCGAGGCTTCTCTCATCACCGGTGCACAGCGACAATCGACTCCGTAAGCCGATGCGTGATCATGATTGCCTCTGATTACTCTTACCGCCCGTTCGCTCACCCACTGAACGGCCTCGCGTGGTTGGGGACCGTAGTCGACCAGATCGCCTAGGCAAAGAAGTTGATCATAAGGCTCTTCGATTGATTCCAGCGCCGCTAAATTGGCATGGACATCGGAAATGATGGCGATCCGCATAACAGCTCCTTTCGCCCCGGATCGGAACTCGAATCCACCCGCTTATTCTTCACTTACCTGACGAGCATCAAGGCCTTCAATGCGGGAGAGGCCGCCCCAACAATTTGGGTTTCCAAAGTTCAGCGTGACCGCGCGCTCCTGTTTAAGTGCCTAATCAGGCTAGATCTTCCGAATTGCCCGGCCGGTCTGGAGCAAAGACGAGGAAACCACCTTGAATGACCTGTCCCTTTCTTTCGCAACGGGGACATTCACAGTCGCGGTTACCCGGCTGAGCCTGCTGCCAATCGAACCTTCCCAGCAGTTGGTACAGCGCACGAGATCTTTAATTTTTCCCATCGGACTTTCTCCAGCTTTTAAAATGCGAGATTGGCTCATGGACATCGATTGCAAGCATTGCTGTTACTCGTGTTTAGCCCGGCGTCGCTTCCAACAGCACGGAACAGTGGGCACGCTCCACAACTTTGTCCACGGTTGTGCCCAGGAATCTCTCGGTCAGCCTGATGGCCCCTTGGTTCCCATAACAAGCAGATCGATCTCCAGTTCCTCTGCGACTCTCAGGATCACATCTCCGGGCTTGCCAAATTCCACATGCGTGCTGGCTTTCAGGCCTTGCTTCTTGAGCAGTGAGCTTACGTCTTCAATGATCTTCGAATAGAACGCGTTAGCCTGATCTCTTGCCTTTTGTGCTTTGCTTACCGTTTCCGCCTACTCTGGAATCCTCCCAACCGTTAGCACGTGGATCTCCGCCCTACCCACCTGTGCAATCTCTCCGGCTTTCGCGAGAGCGAGTTTCGCACCCTCGGAACCATCGTAAGCAACCAGGATTTTCTTGAACATTTGCATGACCTCCTGAGTCTTCGCTCCAAAATAAAAAAAACCCCTACCGCGCAATGCCGGTAGGGGTCATCAATCCTGATCGGGTAGACTCAGGATAGTTAGAATGAGTAGGTGAACCCCATCACCCTCTTTTGCAAATACGTTACTCATCGAGCGACAATTTGTCAAGAATGAATAATCGCGAAAATCTCAGGCGCGGACATGGAGGAACTCGTATCGTTTCACTATAATCAAAACACCGCAGTTGAGGCAGGCGACGCTCACGCGGAAGTAACAATGAAACGTTTGCCGGAAATACACATATCGCCACCGCAAATTATGCGGTAGAGTTAATCTCAACAGCTTGGACTGAAACTCGAACTTGCTTCGATCATTCTTTCGATTGGGCAAAAGGCGCGGGGCAGGAATGATGATGCGCACGAAGTTGAAAGCCAGAAGCTTCTAGCGCGTCTGGCTGAGGATCGATTTAATCTGGCCGTGGTCGGTCAGTTTAACCGGGGCAAGACTTCTTTAATGAACGCCTTGCTTGGCTCGGATCGATTGCCGACGGGTGTTTTGCCGTTGACGTGTGTCGTGACGGCACTATGTTAGGCTCAATTGTCTGTTCCGAATATCCGGTTATACAAGTCTTTGCCGTAGCTTGTTTGCAACGGCTCCCCTTCAAGTAACTTAAACGTTCGTCTTCCGTCTGCTTGTCTTTCAGCCCGCAGGAAAAGGACCTCTTCCATTTTCTTCGCGAAAAAACCGCGCGCAAATTCATATAGGTGCGTAACGAAAAAAATCCTGACGTGGTTGTCCAATAATGCGTTTACAATCTGCCTTGCGATTTCCGAGCCTTCCCTTTCGTTGGTCGCGCCAAATGATTCATTGAACAGCAATATGGCGTTTGACGTCATATGCTCTACGATACTGCTCATTCTGCTGAGCTCTTCATCAAACTTCCCGCTTTTCATACTAACGTCCTCTTCCCGTTTGTAGTGCGTGAAAAGGCCATCGCAGAGTGTGGAAGAGAAAGACTCTGCCGGGGCAAACATACCGCATTGCATCATCAATTGTGAGAGACCTATGCTTCGCAAAAAAACCGATTTACCGCCGCAGTTGGCGCCGGTGATAATCACGAGATCTTTGTTATCAGCATTCACATCGTTGCCCACAACTCTCCGTTCCATGCTCAGACTCAGACACACGTCGTACAATCGACGAAAAGTATGTCTACGCTCGCTGGAAGAGACGGGCAGGGGAAAGCACATTGGCTCTCCCTTTCGGGCAAGTTGCAGATGTAAATTCAAACAGCCAATGTAAAAGGCCAGTTCGGTCCGCAACATGGTGAAAAAACTAAGAATATGATCAGTGGACTGGGCGAGCGCATTCGCAACAAGGTTGATCCCGCGGTCTCTCAGCTCCGACAGGGCCCTGGCGCCGCCTTCATCGCGAGGATGGATATGAAAGATGTAGACTGGCGGTTTTTGCGCAAAGATCCGCTCCACCCAACTCTGCTTTTGGTCGTGTGGTCTGCGAAGTATGTAATTGGTGCCTTTATTGCCTTTTGCCAATTCAGCGCTGATCAAAACCCCGTCGCTGAATTTTAGTTGCTTTAAATGATTTTGGACGCTGGCGAAATACTCATCACTAAGTTCTTTCTTGAGCATCGCGAAAAATGCTGTAAAGCCGGCCGACTCAAATTTATCGGCGTGTTTATCGGCGATGTTCTTTAGTTTTTTTAGCATGCCCACAAACATCTGTAATACCTCTATCGATCCATGCAGCGTCGCACCGGGATATCTCCTGGTGATGGCCCAAAAATCCTTCTTCTCTCTTTCAATCGCTTCGACGGCGATATCGTAGATATCTTTGACAACGGAAGAATTTTTAACGCAATCCTTAAGAATATTTTGGCGATAGCGTATTGTGTCCAGATCGTTTAAGCCGAACAAAACAGCTTTCTTTACGACTTCAAATAAAAATTCGTCTCCTAGCGACATGGCGTTGAACAGCGTGTTTAATTCCAGGTCTTGTGTCAGTGCTGGTTCATTCGATGGTAATTCCCGCTGTAGGTCAAAATCCCGATCTCTATGCATGAGAAATGCTTTCATGACTTTAGGCGCTCCTTTAAACAATCGTAAGTTAGTCGGTACTTTTCGGCGATGGATAGGGCATAGGCAAGTCCGTCCGCGCGTCTTCTTACAATTTTAAATGTTCGCAGTGACGGATTTTCGGGAACGACCGTACTGACCATGCTTACGGTTTTCTCACTTAAAGAAGCCAATTCATCTATGAAGGTTACGCACACGCACAGCAGATCCAGTTCGATGACTCGTTCCAGAATCGTTCTGCTTAGGAAAAGCGCGTCGTTTAACGTTGTGGAAGTGAAAATTTCATTTAGGATGATAATGCTGTTTGATGTAGCACGGCTTAGAATATCGTGAATTCCGACCAGATCATCCTCCAGTTTGCCGCGCAGAGTTTGGATGTTTTCTTCCTTTTCAAAATGCGTGAAGAGTCTGTCGAAGAGAAAGAGTCGCGCTTCCCTGCCCGGGACGGGACAACCAATGCTGGCCAGATAGTGCAATTGTCCGAAGGTGCGCGCGAAGGTTGTTTTACCGCCCTGGTTCGGACCGGACACGACAAATATGCGCTCCTTATCTTTCAGGTAAAAATCGTTGCAGACAACGGACGACTTTTCGTTAATGAGTTTATAGGCCAGAGCTAAATCAAACGCTTCATAATCAAACACTTCCTTACATGCATTGGAAACTTTCGGATAACAGAATTTCAGTCCCACTCGTCCGACTCTTGCGCCATACTCCAGATAGGAGACGTAAAATTGGATTTCCCGGTCAAAAACGGCTATCGTCTCATCCAGATAGTTGCCATTGTTTGCGTGATAATTATCAAGCTTTAAAAATATGTCGGGAAATAATTGGGCTACCAAATCCAGTACTTTCGCTTCAACGTGGTTCATGTCGGGCCACGTGGTAAATTTAACCCTGTAATCTTTTACTGCTCCTTGTTTGAATTTCTCGAATGTTTCCTCAACCTCTACGCTGTAATCCATTTCTGATTCGTATTTCCGAACCTTGATCGCCTCACCCTTTATGAGTAGGCAATAGTTTACGCCGGACAAATCGGCTATCAGCTTTTTTGTTTCCGCCACAAGGGACGCAAAACGGCCTGAATTGACGTAGTTCGTCAAATATTCGCGAAAGGCCAAAAGGCCACGCGATTTTAAATCTAGTAGGGATAAATCATGTCGCAGGGAATGAACGGCGTCGCAATAAATTTCCACCGCGTCCAAAAACCATCTTTCCTTCTGGTATTTGTAGTGGAGCTTGTCCCCTTGAGCAAGATGGTCGCGCATTGCCCGCATTTTTTGCGCAAATGATTTTATATGCTCAAACAGAATCTTATTTTCAAGATCCCGCATTATTTCATGGCGATACTTGATCGCGTGGATATCGTCCAAGGAAGTGTAAAAAAACGGTTTCAAATTATATTCTTCCCTACCGGCCGTGATGGCGTCTATAATCTGATCAAGATTTAAATCAGCAAAAAAGACGGGCGATTCAGGACTCTCTTTTTTTATGCTGTCGTCAGTTCTTTCAAATAGTACGCTGTGGAAAGTCATGGGAAAAACACTGTGCGGGGATGAAATAAGATGAAGCGCCGCTCAGACCTTGCCGGTTTGAAATATTTGCTCTACCACGCTCTCTGTTAAATCTTTGATCGTTCCCTCAAAAAAGACTTGGCCATTTTTGAGCGCCACAATCCGGTCAGCGTAGGCTCGGGCTAACTCTAAAGTATGAAGGCTGGCCACGACAGTGATGCCGTCTTCAAGGCAAATCTGATTTAGGATGTCTAGAACCACGCGCGACAGTTTGGGATCAAGATTCGAAACTGGCTCGTCGGCCAGAATCACGGAAGGATTTTGCATGAGCGTGCGAGCGATCGCGATCCTTTGCTGCTCGCCGCCGCTTAGCTCATCCGCCCTCTTATAGACGTAGTGAAGGAGCCCTACCCGTTTTAAATTCATCAAGGCGCGGGCTCTCTCATCCTTTGAGAAAATTCTGAGGCAGCTTTTGAGACTCGACTGGTATCCCAAGCCGCCAGTTAACACGTTCTCGATCACGGAGAGACGCTTCACGATATTGAACTGCTGGAAGATCATGCCGATCTTTCGCCGGAGCAGGCGCAACTCACGTTGCTTCAACGCGACGACATCCACCATTGAGTTATCAGCATGAGGATCGAAAATAGACCGAGGAACGAGAATGGTTCCAGAAGTCGGCTCAACCAGACGATTGATGCAGCGAAGCAATGTTGATTTGCCTGCCCCACTCAACCCGATGATGCTTAAAAACTCGCCTTGCTCTACGCTAAAGGTAATGCCGCGGAGGACATGAGACGACGGACTGAAGAATTTATGAAGCTCCTTCACCTCCAAGATCGTCATTTCCTCTTTGCACCATACGAGCTTCGTTATTTCTTAACCCTGTCGTCTGGGCGCGTCGCCCTATTTTCGTATAACCAATACCGAGCAATGAGCATGGTCGATAACCTTGTCCACTGTTGCGCCCAAGAAGCGCCGCCTAACTGCCGTATGGGGATGTGTCCCCAAGACAACGAGGTCAACTTTCAATTCCTCGGCAATTCTGAGGATCGTGTCGGCGGGCTTGCCAAAATCGATATGGACTTTTGCTGAAAGCCCTCCCTGCTTCAAATGATCAGCGGCGTCTTCCATGATTTTTGAATAATAGCTCCTGGCTTGCTCTCTTGCCTCTTCAGTTTCGCTCACCGTCTCCGCATACTCTGGGATCCTCCCAACCGCTAAAAGGTGAAGTTCTGCATTAGCAAGCTTGGCAAAGTCAACGACCTTTTCGAGAGCAAGCTTCGCGCCATCGGAGCCATCGTAAGCCAACAGGATCTTATTAAACATTTTCTTTCCCTCCCTTTGCTTCGAATAGCGCCTCCCGTTCCCTTCCTTTGGGCTCAAAGAAGGATTGAGCGATGAGGGTCGGAATAATAGCCGTTAAGATAACAACCACAACGAGGACGGAGTATTGTTCTCGATTGATAATTCCATGGGTGAGACCGTAGAGGGCCGAGATGGTTCCAAACGTGAGGCCCGTGCTCATCATAAGGGTCGTGTAAAGATTGATCTTCGTGGTGAATCGGAAGAAAACCCCTGCTGGGTACAGGCCTAGGAACTTCGCAAGGCTCTTTGCCAAGAAGAAGACCACGACCAAGCCAAAACCCGCGGCGACAGCCTTTAAGTCAACCAGGCTTCCGGCTTTGAGAAAGTAGAACGGCGTGAGCAGAGCAAACGTTGTTGCTCTCATCCGTCTTATCAACTCCCTGTTGGCCAGGAACGTATCGGCCAAGACCATGCCGACCAGATATGCTGGAAGCACGCCCTCGCTGCCGCCCCGCACAGCAAGATACGCGAGGGCGAGCAGGATAAGGTAGATGTACTTCACCTCGGGCTCGCTGGAATGCGCGTTGACTCTCTTAAGGTAGTGAGGCGTAATTTTCGGAAGAAGAAACAGCGCGAGAACGGTTAGGACAACAAAGATCCAGAACCAGGCTCCGAAGCTGGTAAAGAGCAATCCGAGGGCGATGACGGTTCCAAGATCATCCACAAAACAAGCGGCCAGGATCAGCTTCCCTATAGGTGTCTCGTTAAGTCCGGTTTCCACCATAACCGCGTAAACAACAGCAACGGATGTAGTAGACATGGCGATTCCGGCAATTTGTGCTGCTCTGAGATCCCAGCCCAAGAGGAATTGGGCTGCAATCCAGGACAAGGCAAGCGGAGCAAAAAAACCTATGATCCCCAGGACCAGGCCCTCTTTCCAGAACCTCTTTAGTATTTGGCTTTCAAGTTCGGCGCCAGCGAGAAACGTCAGGATGATAGCCCCAAAGGCGGCGAGAAAATTAATCCACTCGGAAATTTGCGGGTGAAAGGTGTTTCCCGCAATGATACCGACTATCAGCTCGACCAAAGCAACCGAGATACCGATTCTTAGAGAGATGAGACTGGATACTAGAGCCAGGGCTACCCAGACTGATGCATCCCACCATAGTTGTTCCACAATCTAACTCCTCAACTGAAACAGACGTCATCAGCCCCGGTGGGCGGTTAATGGAGAACGCCATCTCCACCTCGAGACGAACATCATAGTGGCAGTAGCGTTAACGTATGCGCTCCGAAGGTGAGTCCTTGCCACGGCTATAGAAGCGTACCTCGACCTCTTTCACCATCGCTAGTCCCTCAGATATCGCCTCGTCAATGATGGGAATGAAAGAATTGATTTTTTCGTGGGTGTCTACAATCTCAATGACCACTGGTTGATCCGATGACAAACGATAAATCTCAGCAGCGTGAATTTTGCCATGTAGCCAAATCCCTCTTTTCCCCGCAAGACCGTTGCTCCAGCCAGCCATGCTCCTTTGCTTTGCGAACGATCCATTCATATAGAGGCATGAGGCCGTGCTTGTCGCTTTCGCCTAAGAAAATGCGAAGCAACAATCCTTCTTGTGGAGTAGACAAGGGTTAGCTCCAGTGAGGTATTTTCGCGCGAAAAATATTGTTAAGACGAAATTGGAGTGAGAATGCTTGCCACGACTCTACCTCCTGAATAGAAGTAGGCGTCATCAGCCGTGGTCGGCGGTTATGAGGAGAACGCCATCTCCTGATAATTTGCCTATATCATGCGAGGATTATGGGATCAATGCACGCGCGTCTACTCCTCGTCCCTGGTGCCGTACCATTCAAGTTTGTGTCATTGTCGAAATCGCTGGTTTTTGGCGCGGTCTCGTCACTGATCTAGCGGAAGGAGAGGATATTCGTCAACCATGAAGGTCGGTAAACTTATTTCCGCAGCATTTGCTGAGAGATTTCTGTAAATTTCGAGAATTCAGGGTCTTTGTGAACCAAGGTGGCATCACGAGCAACCGCCGTCGCGCCGATCCAACTATCGGCGATCGAAAGACCGCCTGTGGCTTTGAGGCGTGAGGCGATTTCGAGAATCCGTGCTTCGCAGGAGACCCAATCAATCTTAAAAGAGTCGATGAGCCGCAGAGCATCGCGTGCCGAAGCTTCTCCTTCCTCTCTCCAGACGATGTATAAGATTTCCATCCGGCTCATGTAAGAGATCAACAGCCGATTTTGACCGGTTTTCGCTCGCGACAGAAGCGTCTCTACCCGATCAGCGCCAGGTTCGTCGCCGCGCAGCGCGAGAAGCGCCGATGTGTCGAGCACGAAGAGATTCTTCTCAGCCATTCTCTTTGCGTCGATCCCGAAGCCGTTCCGCCAGCAATCGTTTCGTCATGCCCTTCCGGCCCGACCCCCGAAAAGCGGTCACTGGGTCATCGGGGAGTGGTATGACTCTCGCCGTGGCTCCCTCTACGACCCATTCCAGGGTGGTGTTTGGACCAATCCGAAGCTTTCTTCGGACCTCTGATGGAACTGAAACCTGTCCGCGATTGGTTACTTTTGTACGCATATCAATTCATATACAAGATACTAGGGTTTTTTACAAGTAAGCTACCATTCCATCATGTAAACAGGATAATTGACCGCAATTCGCGCAGCCGGCTCAGCGTATTTGAAAAATCTCTTTCCAGATCTTTTCGTACTTGGGAAATTCTTTGACGTCGTCTTGGCCGAGCATATAAGCCGCCGCCGGGCGGACTTTTTCCACCGGGTCGACGTTGGGATGGGCCGGTGTCTCGCCCGCTTGCGCGAAGATTCGCTGCCCTTCTTCGCTCGCAACCCAGCGGGCCCAAAGTAACGCCGTGCTGGGATGGGGCGCGCCTTTGACGATGCCGACGCTGCCGCCGATCTCGCCGACGCCTTCAGCGAGCAGCGGCTGAATCGGCGCGCCCTTTTTCATGCGGGGCGGAAACTGATGGGCATAGCAGGTAAAGCACACCGGCCGCTGCCCCGCCACGAGAAACTCGATGAGCTGGGAGTGGCCGCGGTGAAACTCGAGTTGATTGAGAGCGATTCTTTTTATTACGTCGATTGCGTTCTCATCGCTTTTATACTTTCCTTTCGCCAATCCTAACAAAAGTTGGAAGTCGCGCGATTCTCCCATCAAGGCGCCTTTCCACTTTGGATTGGTAAGGTCTTCGAATCCCTTGGGCTCTTCGCCTTTTTTTACCAGGTTGGTGTTCCAACCGATGATGAAGAATTGCGTGTCCGTGGCGAGCCAAAATTCACTTTTCAAATGAGCAGGATAGGCGGCGGTTTCGGGAATGGCGAGGGGTTGCAGCAGTTTTTGTTCCGTCATCTGCGTGATGTACGACAACCCGGCGCCGAATGCGTCGGCGATGACCCGGCCGCCGCGCCCCTCGGCGACGATGCGCGCGATCAGTTTGTCGCCCGTCGCATCGGTGTGATCCACGGTCACGCCGAGAAAGCGTTTTTGGAACGCCGGCAGGATCACGTCAATAGAGTTTCCGGAAAGGGACGCATAAAGGTTTAACTTGCCGCCTTCTTTCTTCGCTTTATCGTGGAGCTCTTCGAGTGATTCGCCTTTCGTCGGCGCGCTTGCAGCGCGCGCGTGCGAGATCATCGCTGTCATCGCGATAATGGAGAAGCTTAAAAGCGCGTAAGGCATAATCCCACTCGTGAATGAAACCATGAGATTTGGAATGTTTTCATACAGTCTCCCTTTTCTTATTTATCAAGTTGCAACACGCGCATTACATCGGCGAGATGGGGCAGGTCAAGTCGCGGTCGTTAAGGAATGTTTCGGCGAGAGAGAGCGAATAAGGTCGGGCAATTCTCCTGCTCTTTAGCGAAACGCCGGCATCACTTCTTTGGCGAAGAGGCGCATCGACTTGACGATCTCGGCATGCGGGATGCCGCCAAAGTTAAACGTTGTGGTGAGCGTATCAAAATAATAATTCTTAGCTGCGTTGAGAATGTTTTGGATGCACTGATCGGGTCCGCCGTAATTGTTGCGGCCGGTGGCGAGCATCATCTCCCAATTATATTCCGCCGGCGCCACAGTCAACGATCTTCTGCCGATGCGCGAGATTTCGTCGTAGCGGGTAATCGCGGCGGTGGCAATTTCCCGCGCCCGCCCGGCATTTTCATTCACGTGAGTTCTAGCGTGAAACTGGCAATGACGCTCCGTCGGATCGATTCGGTGATCGATTAAAGCTTTCTTCCAAGCTTCCACACCCGCACGCACTTTTTCGGGTGGATGCGGGTGGCCGACCGTCATGATGTGAAAGCCGTGGCGCCCCGCCCACTCCAACGTCTGCGCAGAAGTCCCGGCGACCCAGATCGGTGGGTGGGGTTTTTGAATCGGTCTAGGGTAGAGTGTGATCTCGCCGAATTGCCATGATGTTCCCTGATGGCTGAACCGGTCGTTGGTCCATGCTTTTAGAATGACTTCGAAGGCCTCATCAAGCCGTTGCCAGTCATTTTCCCTCGTGACGCCGAACACCTTGTAGTCCAGCTCGGTGTTGCCTGAGCCGATGCCAAATTCAAGTCGTCCTCCGGAAACCGCGTCGACCATGGCGTAGTCTTCGGCGCTATGCAGAGGATGGCGCAATGGCAGGATCGCAATACATGGTCCCAAGCGAATTTTGGACGTCCGGGCCGCTGCAGCGGCGAGCAGCACGGCGGGATTGGCGATGAGTCCGCCATAGCCGAGGAAATGATGTTCATTGAACATAAAACATTCCCAGCCCAACTCTTCAGCCAGCTGAACCTGTTCGAGCACTTGCTGGTAATAAACATCGTACGGCGGATCGATCTCGGGGAAGTACGTGGTCAGGACGTTGATGTAGAAGCGCATGAAGGAGTCAGCCCACTTGATATAAGCTTTATTTATAGCGCGTAAAGGGCGCGCGCGTTGTCGCTCAAAATCTTTTGTTTGACGTTCGGCGTGACATCGGTTCGCTCGCGGAACACCTTGATCGCGTCGACATCGCTCGAGGTATCGGTGTGGCCGTAGTCGGTGCCGATGACCAGGCAGTCTTCGCCGCATTCGCGCACGATGTACGGAATGTCGTCGGAATTTTCACAGGTGACATACATGCCAAATTCGCGGATCGCGTTATCCGGCCACTTCCTGCCGAGTGTTTTGAAGCGATTCCTCGCTTCATGCATTACCCACGGCAGCCACT
>DASYUV010000106.1:0-40261 GCA_036000865.1 Binatia bacterium
ATTAGCGCGACGCAGAGAGAACGGGTCGTGCCGATACTAATGAAACAATTTTCATTACCGCATGAAGATGCGAGCTTAATTCTCGACATCATTCAGAAAGGCTGGGCGCTCGACGGCCGGCCGACGCCGGGGAGCCAAAAATTTGAGTTTGACCTTGCCCAGCGCGAAATGGGTTTAAAAGAACCCCCGAAACCGGAGCAGGTTTATGATTTTTCCATCCTCGATGAGGTGGGGAAAAAATAATGCCGCCAAGTTTTCCAGTTACGAGTGCTCATGTCTAGCGATCAGCGCTCGATTAGTGACCATCTTAAAAGAACGATTGAACCCGAGCTCCGTTCAGGCGAGACGCTGATCTGGGTCGGCCAACCCGATCATACGCAGTTTTCGCGCGAGGTCGTGCGAGCCTGCTTATTTCAGCTCGCCGTAGTGGTTATTTTTGTACCTGTTACCTTGTACGTGATTTCTCGTATTTCACAGCCCGGGACGGCGGTGATCTGCGCCATTCTGCTTGTGTGCAGCATAATCGTGTACTTTTTGCTCGCGGCGCCTTGGAGATATCCTCAAAGAATTCAGCAAACGATCTACGCGATTACGGATCAACGGGCGCTGGTGCATCAGGGCATCGGCTGGTCCTTATTGTGGCTGGAGGCGCTGCCGAATCTGTACAACACGCTATGGACCTTTGATGCACGGCAAATCCGCGCGCGCCGAAGAATACAACGGTACGAAGGTCGAACGGATCTAGTTTTTAGTGGCGAAAGTCATGCTCATATGACCGGTAAAGGGCAAATTCGAGACTGGGTTCAAGTGGGCTTTCTGGGTCTGAAAAATGTCGTTGAAGTCAATGGATTGTTAGAAGATCACTTTGCGACTGCGGACACGGAGAGACTATAGCAAGGGCGTACCTGTTCTGACCTCGGTCGTAGTCAATTATCTTGTTGGACTCGTCGTCCGGCTGTTGACTAATGTCCCTTTCGGGGATGGTTGAAATCCCTCGCCTTCAGGCGAAGTGAAAAGTTCGTCATGCCGGCGAACGCCGGCATCCAGGTGACGGTAAAGCCCGAATGACGGAAACAAAAGTCGACTTCCAGTCGACAAATTCAGAACCCCTCGGCTTGGAGCCGAGGATCGTTCAGTTGCACTGGCTCCGGACGATTTCTGCTTATGCTTTGTGGCGACGGAGCTCATGACCCTAATTTTCTAAAGACTCGACGTCAGTAGGAAAATAATCTTGCTCTTCCCAATGAGAGTTTTCATAAGTTACGCGTCCCAGGATAGAGAACCGGCGAATTCTATCTATCTCGCATTGCGCGATCAGGGACAGCAGGCATTTTTCGACCGCGCCGATCTGCCGGCGGGTGACGAATATCACAACCGCATACGGAAGGCGATTCAGAAGTCACATCTATTCATTTTCTTGCTCAGTCCAAATGCACTCGATGCCGACAGCTATACACTGGAGGAATTGAGCATCGCAGAAAAAGCCGGTGTAAAACTGTTACCGGTGGTGCTTCGCGAGCCCGCCATGGATCAAATTCCAGCGTCGATAAAGAACGTCACGTTTCACCGGCCGGCTGGCAATTTGGCGGCAAGCGTCGCTGCAGAAGTTCACCGCATCGCGGCCGATTTCATGCGGAAACGACTGAAAGGACTTGCCGCCGCATTGCTGATTGTCACCGCGGTCGCTGGCGGATCCTTCTACCTCCATGAGGCGCGGAACAAAGGCGACCTAATCGGTAAAGACGGCGCGCCCGCAGTGTTGATTCCCGCCGGCAGCTTCGTCATGGGCGATGATGAAAACTCGCCGCGCCGAGACATTTACGTCGATGCATTTTACCTGGATAAGTACGAAGTCACGGTGTCCCGCTACGCAAAATTCTTGAAGACGACGGGCAACGTCGGAGCGCCGGAAGAATGGGAGACGGTGGATCTGCAGAACGGCGCTCAACTACCGGTGGTCGGTGTTGATTGGCATGATGCGGATAGCTACTGCCGCTGGGCGGGTAAACGGCTGCCGACGGAATCGGAATGGGAAAAGGGCGCGCGGGGTTCTGACGAACGCAAGTATCCTTGGGGTAACGACGTGCCTACGCCAGAGCATGCGATATTCCGTAAGCCGTATAAAAACCCGGTCTACAAGGATGGCGTCGCCGTGGTCGGCACACGCTCCAAAGGCGCGAGCCCTTTTGGCATTCACGATCTTTCGGGCAACGTATCGGAATGGGTGGCGGACTGGTATGCAGAGGGGTTTTCCCGTGCCGATGTCCGAAATCCGAAAGGAGCCGAAAAGGGAACCACGAAGGCAATCCGTGGTGGCGGATGGTACGATCCGCCGGAGCGCTTGATAATAACCAAGCGATGGTACGCCAACCCGGATCAACGCTTGGACGACTTGGGATTCCGCTGCGCGAGCGACGCAAAGTAAAGCCGGATTATTTATGCACCAGAGGAAAAAGAAGACAATGCGTATGCTGCGGGGTGAGCTCTCCGAGTCGAGGCGATGGCTGAGTGGTTCTCGATCTGTCGTTTGGAAAAATCCGCTCTTTTTCTTGATCATTCCAGCCCACGCGCGAATCCAGACGTTTTCGTTATTAAATACCTGGATGCCGGCTTTCGCCGGCATGACGAACTTTTTCCTTGGCTGCAGGCGAGGCATTTTAACCGTTCGCGGATGAGATATTAACCAAAAGTTTATCTCGGCGTGACCAGTGCTGATGTGAGGAAAGCTTCGACCACTGCGGCAATGAACAACAACGGCAATATGATCGTGATGAAGAATCTCAGACCTTGCACTAACTCGCTGCCAATCGTCGTTTCCGGTCGTCTGAAAAACTGTTTCATGACACGGCTGCCGACCATGAGACCGATGCTGGTGCCGAGAAACACCGCGGGAAGCTCCAGCAACCCATGCGGCACAATGCTCAATAACGAAAGCCACAGGCCGCGCGTCTGCGCTGATAGTGAAAATATCACGCCGAGGGCGATGCCGTTCCCAAGGAGAAAAACCGCGGGTATGATACCAAACAAGCTTCCGAGCAAAATCGCCAGCACCGTTTTTAAAGTGTTATTCAAAAATATCGCGGCAGCCAATTCGAGTTTGGATAGGCCACGAAAAATTTTTACAAAACCGACGACCGAGGATTCGAATTTATCGGCGAGCTCAGGAAAGTGCGATACAATCATCAAGCCGATGACGATGCCACTTCCAAAGATGACTAGACTTGTTTTTAGATAAGGGGACAGCCGCTTGAGATAGGCGCGGCGTTCTTCTGCAGGCATGGCGATCATGGACTTCAAGCCTTACTTTAATTATTCTATCAGAACTCGTCGCAGGGGTACATTGCCGGCGATGGACTTGTTGTAACGATGACAAATCTGATCGAAGCCAGTGTTAATCATTTGCGACGCGATCTACCGCGAGTTCCATCACATGGCGCTTAGCGCGGCTACGCCGCAACCAAATCTGATTGTCTCGCGCAAAGCATGCCCTGAGCGACGTCGAAGGGGCGCAAAGGCCGCCAAGGGGGAGCTTGTCATTTCGACCTAAGGGAGAAATCTTTCTCAGATCCCTCACATTCGTTCGGGGATGACGGGGCTTGGCCTGTCACTTTGCGTTCTTGGCGTCTTGGCGCGACAATAATCCGAAGCACCCGATAGACTGTCCGAAAATTTGCGCAGCTGCGCAAATTTTCAAGCATAGTAGTACACAGGGTATAGTCCAAGCGCCGACGAGGAAAGGTTATGAAAATTAAAAGCATTCGATCGCAGGTCGCGCGCGTGCCGCTCGACGAGCCCTTGGCCGGCGGCCCGCCTTATTTTCGCTCGCATAATCAGTTCGTCATTCTGCGGGTGGAGACGGAGGACGGTATTGAAGGAATCGGCGCGACTTTTTTTGGCGGCGCGCTCACCGCTGCTCTGAAGCACGCCGTCGATCAGCTCGGCGAATTGATCATTGGCGAAGATCCGCTGCGGATCGAAGCCATCACGCAAAAGCTCCGCAGCGCAGCAGGCAGCGCAGGTCCGGGTGGTATTCTCACGCTGGCGGTCTCCGGCATCGACATGGCACTCTGGGATATCAAGGGTAAATTACTCGGCCAGTCGCTTGGCACTATGTTAGGCGGATTGCGCGACCGTGTGCCGACGTACGCGAGCGGCGCGTTGGTGCGCGCTTACCCGCTGGATCACCTGGTGAAGGCGGCGCAACTGCTGGTTAATCGGGGTTTCAAGCAAATGAAAACGCAACTGGCGCTGCCCGGCGACACGACACCCGCAAAGGAAGTCGAGCGCGCTCGGTTAATTCGCCAAGCTGCGGGGCCCGACATCGATCTTATGTGTGACATCAATCAGCGTTGGTCGGTGCATCAAGCAATCGAGATCGGCAAGCGTGTCGAAGACGTGCACTTTTTTTGGCTCGAAGACGTCACCGTTCACGACGACTACACGGGACTTGCGCGCGTGGCCGACGCGCTGATCACGCCGCTGGCGGGCGGGGAATACTTGTACGGCATCACCCCATTTCGTCACATGATCGAGGCCCATTCGGTGGACCTTATTATGATCGATCTCAACCGGGTCGGTGGAATTGCCAACTGGATGAAGGTCGCGGCCATGGCCGAGGCATTTAATCTGCCCGTGGTGAGCCATCTTTTCCCGGAGATTCACGTTCATCTCGTATCGGCGATCCCAAACGGACTAACGGTGGAATACATGCCCTGGTCATTCCGGCTTTTCGAAGAAGTACCGGTACCGGTGAATGGCGAATTAGTCGTGCCAACGAAGCCGGGCCTTGGCCTTCAATTCAGTCGGGATATCGATCGCTACATCGTCAGTTAGAAAACTAACCAAAGACGTTAGAGTTTTGTGTTCCAGGAGGTTTGTCATGAGCGAAGACTGGCGCAATCATGGTGTCAAAATCATTTCGAGCAATCGGTTCGACTTCAACACGTCGCAGACGCCCGGCATGACCCGGGCGGCGGCAATCAATCGGGCGATGGCGGGGGCGCACAAGCTCTGGGCCGGCACCGTGAGCGTTCATCCCAACGCCAAGACCGCGCCGCACCATCACGGGGAATTGGAAAGCATAATCTACATCGTCAGCGGCAGAGCGCGAATGCGCTGGGGAGCGAAGCTTGAGTTTATCGCGGAGGCAGGTCCGGGAGATTTTATTTTCGTGCCGCCGTTTGTGCCGCACCAGGAAATTAACGCCAACGCAAATGAACCACTCACGTGCGTGGTCGTGCGCAGCGACCAGGAGCCGATCGTGGTAAACCTGGACATACCGGCGGTCGAGAATCCGCAGGAAATCTTTTGGGTGGATCCAGCTCATCCGAAACCGTGAAAGTTTTGTACACCGATCCGTACATCAAAGGAAAAGAACTCACCGCAGAGACACAGAGGGCGCAGAGGTTTTCTTAAAACTTCGACTCCGCGTCCTCCACGCCTCCGCGGTGCAACCCGAGTGTAAGCTACAATCGAGCCGTCGGCTGTGTACTCGATTTGTGATGAGACTGAGAAGCGGCATCAAATTATTGGATGAGCGGGAAGGGACGGGAGAGCCGGCAAAGAAAGGCGATCGAATCGTTTACAATTTTGTTCTCAACAAAGGCGACGAAGTACTCCTATACGAGCGCCAGGCGGATTATCTGCCCGAGAAGATGATCAGGACTGAAGATGGTAGTCGTTTTATCGATCATACGACAACGCTTGGGCAGCGGGAAGCCATTGCCGGTATCGAGTATTCCCTGATCGGAATGAAACAGGGCGGCTACCGAAAGGTCCGCTTGAGCCCTCATCTCGCTTATCGCGATCAAGGATTGGACGATCTGATCCCGCCAAACGCGGTATTGATTGTCGAGTTATGGCTGCGACAAATAATCTCTGCATGATTCCTATTTTTCTTGGCGGGCGGCGCTTTCCGGCTGGCCTGCGCCTTCCCTGTTGTATTAAAATGGACTTGTTTGCTTGCTAACTTCATAACCATGGCCGAAATCTTTATCAGTTATGCTTCGGAGAATCGCGAAAGAGCACGTGGACTCGCTCAGGCGCTCGGCGCGCGCGGCTGGTCGGTTTGGTGGGACCGAGAAATTCCGCTCGGACAATCCTTCGATCAAGTGATTGAAAAGACCCTGGCGAGCGCGAAGTGCGTCATCGTGTTGTGGTCCTCGGTATCGGTCGCATCCGAATGGGTTCGCAACGAAGCCTCCGAAGCGAAACGCCGCGCCATTTTAATCCCGGTGTTTATCGAGCGGGTGGACGCGCCGCTGGCGTTTCGACTATTAAACGGCGCGGACTTGAGGGATTGGAGTGGCGATGCGAGCGATGCCGAATTCGTCAGGCTCGTTGAACGAGTGACCGAATTGCTCGCGCAATCAGGCGACGCTTCACGCTCCGGCGCGGCGCAAGCGGCGTCTGTACGGCGCTCGCCAACCTACGAAACGACAGGGAAGAAGCGCCGGCTTATGCCGTTAATTGTCGTGGCTTCGGCGATTGCCGTCGTTGGCGCCGGGATTGCCGGATATTTGCTGAGAGGCGGCCAACCCGATCCCCAGCCAGAAGTGCCAACTACAGTGCCGGGAAAGACCGACCCGGGAATCGGCACAACGGATATGGAGAAACGGATCCATGATCTGGTGGGCACGCTCGGCGGCGCGATTCCGGCGACTTCTCTCGCGAGAGGATTTCACGTGCCCGATCTCGGCGTACGCATGGCCTTTCTCACGGCGGAGCAGAGCGCCTCAACGCTCGGCGCGATGCCGCAAGGAGCGGTAGTGATGGAAGTGGAAAGCGGCCGGCCGATGGCAAAGGCGGGTCTACACGTCGGCGACGTGGTTCTGTCAATCGCGGGAAAAAAGATCACGAGCGAAGATGATCTGCGCCAGGCTATTTTTAAGATCGGCCCGGGCAAAACCCAATATTCCTATCGGCGCGGCGGCGATACCAAGACGGTGGCAGTCGACTGCCCAGGCTGTAAAGTCGAATAAGCGCGCTTAAATATCTTCTACAGACTTCCCATGAAAAGCGGCAAACAGCGGCGTCTCGAAATTAACACCAGACGAAAGCAGAAAACTGCCAAGCGACAAGCGATGGCGACGGCGCAAGAGCCTCGGTTTCGTCTAGTCCCGGGCGTTCCGGTAAATGCAGAGCTACTCGCACCGAACAACAGTTACGGTGCTCCTGATTTCGTCAGAAGAGGCTACTACGTCGACACTCCGTTTCGCTGCGTCGATTGCAACAAAGAGGAAATCTGGACGGGGGCGCAACAAAAATGGTGGTATGAGGTCGCGAAAGGGTTCGTGTACTCGACAGCGATTCATTGCCGCGCGTGCCGGCGCAAGAAGCGTGAACGGAGATCAGAAGCGCGGCGCGTTCATCTGGAGGGTCTCGCGCTAAAGAACCAGGCGCGAATGAGGAAAAGAACGGGGGAATCATCATGATGACCCAAGTTTGGTTCCATAAATAAACTCGGCGCACCGATAACCGTGATTTTGGCGAAACAATGAGAGCTCGAATCTGGGTAGCGATGATCTTATGGGCCTGTTTGGATTCCTCGCTGGCGCTTGCCCACGAAGCTGCTGAAAATCCCAAGACAGCGGCGGCGGCACAATCTTGGCTGGCGCAGATCGATTCCGGAAATTATGCTAAGAGTTGGAAGGAAGCGTTCGCCTACTTTCGAGGAGCATTGACGGAAAAGGCATGGACCGACGCTTTAAACGGCACACGAAAGCCATTGGGCAAGTTGGTGTCTAGGAAGCTCACCAAAGCGCAGAATGCCCAATCGCTTCCAGGCGCGCCGGATGGCAACTATGTGGTCATGCAATTCGATACCAGTTTCATCAACAAAAAAGACGCGGTGGAGACCGTCACATTCATGCAAGAAAAGGACGGCAAGTGGAAAGCCGCGGGATACTACATCAAATAGACTCGCTTTTTTTTCTAGAAAAAACGCTGTCGACGCTTGTCAATTTGTTTCAATTCTTGTGACAACAGCCGGAATTAGATTCAACCTCGCCTGAGCAAAATCGACATGAAAGGCTACGACGACGCAGACCGTTGCCCATGGGTCGATTTGACCAAGCCGGATTACGTTGAGTACCACGATCAGGAATGGGGCGTGCCGGCGCATGACGATAATGTGATCTTTGAGTTTCTGACATTGGAAGGAGCCCAGGCCGGGCTAAGCTGGTACACCGTGCTGCGTAAACGCGATGCTTACCGCAAAGCCTTCGCCGGATTCGACCCGCAAAAAGTTGCCCGCTTCGGCAAACGCCAAATCGAATCGCTATTGAAAAATGACGGCATCATCCGCAACCGGGCGAAGATCCTCGCCGCAGTCAATAACGCGGGAAAATTCTTGGACGTGCAAGAAGAATTCGGCAGTTTTGACTCGTACGTTTGGCGCTTCGTCGATGGCCGGCCGATCGTGCATCGTCTACGAACGGTGAAAGATTTCCAGGCGACAAGTCCTGAATCCGACGCCATGAGCAAGGACCTGAAGCAGCGCGGCTTCAAATTCGTCGGCTCGACGATTTGTTACGCGCATATGCAGGCGACGGGAATGGTTAATGATCACGTCACCCGTTGCTTTCGTCGCCAACCGCTCATCGATGGATATCACCGCGCCGATTCAAAAGATCGAATCAGGAAAGGCCGTCAGTAAAATGAAATTTTTGCCGCAGCTCTTTGACAACAACCGCGCCTGGGCGGAGCGAATAAAGCTCGAAGACCCTGCTTATTTTGAACGCCTGAGCCACGCGCAAACACCGGAGTATTGTGGATCGGTTGCGCCGATAGCCGCGTTCCTGCCAACGAGATTGTCGGCCTCGGTCCTGGTGAGCTCTTCGTACACCGCAACATTGCCAATATGGTGCCGCCATTCGATGCCAACGTTCACTCCGTCTTGCAATATGCGGTCGAGGTACTCAAGGTCAAACACGTCATTGTTTGCGGCCATTACGGCTGCGGCGGCGTCCTCGCCGCGCTCCGTGATTGGTCGAGATTGCCATTAGAAAACTGGCTCGCTCATGTGCGCGCGGTATATCGCGCTCACAAGGATGAATTGGACGCCGCGTCCAGCGAAGAAGTGCGCTGGCGCCGCCTGTGCGAACTCAACGTTATGGCTCAAGTCCATGCGGTACGCGAAGCCGAAGTCGTCAAGCAAGCCTGGCGAAAAGACCAGCCGGTGATGGTGCATGGATGGATCTACGATCTTAGGGAAGGTTTGCTGCGAGATTTGGATTTGAGTTAGATGATCGATGCGGTTCCTTTTGGTCACCGCATCCTACGAGTCCGCCGCACGAAAAATTTTGACATGAGGTTCGTTTGGCTGGCCACTTACTTTGCGGCCCTCGTTTGGTCAGCCGTCAATCCGCATGATTATTTCACCTGGTTTTTGGAAGCAGCACCGGCGTTGATCGCCCTCGCTGTCCTCGCCGCAACCCGCAAGCACTTTCCTTTAACACCGGTGGCTTACACGCTGATTCTCATCCATTGCCTGATTCTATTCATTGGCGCGCATTATACCTACGCCGCAGTCGATATATTTAAATGGGTGCGAGATTTTTTCGCCTGGCAAAGAAACAACTACGATAAGCTCGGCCATTTCGCGCAAGGCTTCGTGCCAGCGATCATCGCGCGGGAAATTTTCATTCGCAATCATGTGGTCAATGGTCGCACTTGGCTCAATCTGTTTGGGCTTTCGATTTGCTTGGCCTTCAGCGCCTTGTACGAGTTGTTCGAATGGGCCGTCGCCATCGCGACCGGCGACTCTGCGGAAAGCTTTCTCGGCACGCAAGGTTATATGTGGGATACACAATCGGACATGGCAATGGCACTGATGGGAGCCGTAATGGCTCTACTATTTTTAAGCAGACTCCACGATAAGCAGATAGAAACTCTTTCTCCGGTAGTTGAGTAGGATGCGGTGACCGATGGGAACCGCATCGCTCACGTCAAAAATGTCTCGATGTCCCCGGCGTATCCTGAGTACCGGTGACACGATCATTTGTTAAGATAGATATCGATGTCCAATTACGTTCCTCTCTGGTGCAAGAGTAATTTTTCGTTTCTTGAAGGCGCGAGCCATCCCGATGAGTTCGTGGAAGAAGCCTATCGGCTTGGTTTGCCCGCGCTCGCGCTCACGGACCGCGACGGTGTCTACGGTGTCGTGCGCGCCCATATGAAGGCGCGGGAAGTAGGGCTGAAGCTCATCATCGGTTCGCAGATAACAGTTGATGACGGATCGGCGATTGTTCTCCTCGCGCAAGACCGCGCGGGGTATGCGAATCTGTGCCGGCTCATCACCAAAGGACGATTGCGCTCGGAAAAAGGGGAGAGCGCCATCACTTGGGAGGAAGTATGCGGGCATGCGCTGGGGTTGATCGTACTGTGGAATGGCGAAAACACATCCGTCATGCCCGCCCTTCGGCTAGGCTCAGGACAAGCTCCAGCAGGCGTCCAAGTACGTCATAACCGAGCAAGGGAACAAAACCTGGATTCCCGTCTGCGCGGGAATGACGGAAAAGAACGCGAAGGGGGTTTAGTTATTCGCGAGGCAGACTTGGACCAAGTCATAGGCAACCTCCGTGACGCTTTCGCTGACCGGCTCTACGGGTTGATCGCGCGGCACCGGCGCGAAGAAGAAGTCACACAGGAAGCGCGACTTCGTGAGCGGGCTACGCGTTACGGCATGCCGCTGGTAGCGGCCAATGAAGTACTTTACCACACGCCGGTGCGGCGCCGGTTGCAAGATGTGTTGACGGCAATTCGTCTCGGTATTCCGGTGGCTTCCTGCGGTCATGAGTTAAAGCCCAATACGGAATATGGGCTAAAGTCGCCCTATGCCTTTGCGCAGCTTTTTGGCGATGATCCGGCGGCGTTCAACCGGACGTTGGAGATCGCCGAGCGCTGCAACTTTTCTTTAAACGAGATTCGTTACCGTTATCCGTCGGAACAGTTGCCGGACGGGACCACATCGGCCGAGTGGTTGCGCCAGCAGACCGTCAACGGTGCGCGGCGTCGCTATGGAGAAAAGATCCCCGATGGGATTGTCACGCAAATAGAGAAAGAGCTGGAGATCATCGAGGCGCTCGATTATCCGGGCTATTTTTTGACGATGTGGGAGATCGTCGAGTTCTGCCGCGCCAACGATATTCTCTGCCAAGGACGCGGCTCGGCGGCGAACTCCGCTGTTTGCTATTGCCTGGGTGTGACTGCGGTCGATCCGGTGCACATGGGATTACTCTTCGAGCGCTTCATCTCAAAGGAACGCGCCGAACCTCCGGACATTGATCTCGATATTGAACATGACCGGCGCGAAGAAGTGATCCAGCATGTTTATCAAAAGTACGGCCGTGACCATGCCGCGATGGTCGCCAACGTTGTGCGTTACCGCTCGCGCTCCGCGTTGCGCGATGTCGGGAAGGCTCTTGGGCTTTCTGAGACCGCTCTCGACCGGGTCGCGAAGTTTGTTTCGTCCTACGAGCATGTCCGTCCGGAAGCGCTCGAGCAAATGGGCCTCGACACCTCCGGCGGTTTGCACGAGCATTTACTGCAGCTCTCCAACGAGATTTTGGATTTTCCGCGACATCTGTCGATTCATCCGGGCGGATTTTTGCTTGGCCACGAGCCGGTACACGACATGGTACCTATTGAAAATGCCACCATGCCCGAGCGCACCGTGATCCAATGGGACAAGGAAGATGTGGAAGATCTCGGCCTGTTCAAGGTCGATCTGCTCGGCCTCGGCGGGCTCACTCAGCTCGACCTCTGTTTTAAGCTCTTACGCGAAAAACGCGGTGTCGAGCTCTCTATGGCGACCATTCCGGCGAAAGATGTCGAGACTTTTGACATGATCTGTAAAAGCGACACGGTAGGCGTGTTTCAAATCGAAAGCCGCGCGCAAATGGCGATGCTGCCTCGGCTACGACCGAGAAATTTTTATGATCTCGTGATCGAGATCAGCATTGTTCGTCCCGGGCCGATCACCGGCGGCATGGTTCATCCTTACCTGCGCCGCCGTCAAGGCAAGGAGGCGATCGAATTTCCCCATCCGTCTTTGAAACCTGTCTTGGAAAAGACTCTCGGCGTGCCGCTATTCCAAGAGCAAGTGATGCGCTTGGCCATGGTCGCTGCCGATTACAGTCCGGGCGAAGCTGACCAGCTACGCCGCGACATGGCGGCATGGCACCGCACAGGCCGGATGGAACGGCATCGCGAGCGGCTGATCACGCGTATGCAGGCGAAGGGCATCGCGGCGGAATTTGCCGAGCGGGTCTTCGAGCAAATCCGCGGCTTCGGTGAATACGGTTTTCCCGAAAGTCACGCCGCCAGCTTTGCGCTGATTGCCTATGCCACCGCCTGGCTCAAGTGTCACTATCCGGCCGAGTTCGCTTGTTCTTTGCTCAATGCTCAGCCGATGGGATTTTACATGCCGGCAACCATCGTTGAGGACGCCAAGCGTCATCACATCGTGGTGCGAAGCATCGATGTGCAAGTCAGTGACTGGGACTGCACATTGGAGCCATGTCCAGAGAGCACGGGCGACTACGCTGTGCGCATGGGGCTTCAATATGTGAAAGGTTTAGGGGAAGGGGAGTGGGAAAGAATCGTTCGAGCGCGCGCGGTTACAGCGTTTGCGTCGCTTCATGATTTTGTCCGCCGCACGGGATTGGACGAAGGTTCTCTCAGCGCGCTCGCGGAGGCGGGTGCCTTCGATAGTCTTCAAGTCGACCGGCGTACGGCGCTTTGGGATGTGCGGCGCTTGGCGCGCATGCAGAAAGAATCTTTGTCGCTGCCGGCGCGCGAGCGGAAGCCGGGGTTCGCGACTTTGAGTGACTTTGAAGAAGTCAGCTGGGATTACCGCCGCACTTCACATAGCGCGCGCCGTCATCCGCTCGAACCGATGCGCGCAAGTTTGGTTCGCCACGGTCTTCCGGATGCGCGGACGGTAGCGTCGATGCCAAACGGCGCGAAGGTGCGCTACGCGGGTCTGGTTATCTGCCGCCAGCGGCCGGGAACCGCGGGTGGTGTGGTGTTTATGACGCTCGAAGACGAGACCGGTTTTGTAAATGTCGTGGTGTGGGAAAGTGTCTTTCAGCGCTATCCTGTCTTGGCCAAAACAGTGAGCTTTCTCGGCATCACCGGCAAGCTGCAAGCCGAAGATGGCGTGGTACATTTGGTAGCGGAAGAATTGTGGGAACCGAGATTGGAGTTAAAACCGGCGAGCACCCGCAGCCGAGATTTTCATTAGGAAAGAAGATTTAACCACAGGAGGAGCGCACAAAGATCACAGATGAATTTTTCTCCCCCGTTACGACGGGGAAAAATGAAAGAGGGCGTGAATGCGGATCAAGAGATTTGGCCGCAAAGAACGCAAAGGGCGCAAAAAATCCGTGTAGGATGGGTTGAGTTCGAAACCCATCGGTATTTGATTGCTTGTAAACCCAGACCGCATGGGTATCGCTTCGCTCAACCCATCCTACTTAACTACGCAGATCACGAAGCTAAGTAGGGTGCGCTTGCGCACCGTTCTAAATCACCACGAGACGCAGGAGAATACAAAGAGCGCGATCCCTCTCAGTAATGTAGGGGCGACCGGCTGGTCGCCCGCTCGAATACCGGTGCGCAAGCGCACCCTACGAGACTTGTGTTACCCCGCCGCCGCACGCACTTTCTTTTCCCCTTTCTCGACTCGTTCTTTCAGCCGTGGATAAAACCGCAGCGGGTTGTGCCAGAAGATTTTTCGTTTGAGTTCGTCGCTGATGTCTTTGCGGTTGATCAGGTTCGGAATGTCGTGGCTGAAATCGCGCTGGTCACGCTCGTGGGGATAATCCGACGCCCAGATGAGCGCGTTCTCGTTGCCGACCTGTGCCGCGAGCGGCAGCGCCGACTCCTCGACTTCGACGGCAAAGAAAATATTGCCTTTCTTCACATACTCGCTCGGCTTGAGCTTGCAACGCGGCGAGTAATGGCCCTTTCGTTCCTGTTCCTCGTCCATCCGATCCATCATGTAGGGCACCCAGCCGACGCCACACTCGATGCAGCCGAATTTGAAATTCGGGAAGAGCTCGAATACTCCTTCGAACATCATGGCGACGAATTGACGGATCTGCGCGAAAGGATGCTCCAACGTGTGGCCGATGGTGAAATTGTTCACCATGTCGAGACCGAGCGCCGGCATGCTCAGACCGCCGTGAGTCGAAACGGGCACATCCAACTTCTGCGCTTCTTCCCAGAGCGGATAAAATTCTGGACCGCTGTAAAGTCGTCCCGCCGGCGCGACCGCGGGCAATACCGCGCCGACCATGCCGAGCTCGTTCACGGCGCGGCGTAATTCTTTGACGGCTTCAGCGATGTCTTGGATCGGCAGCAGCGCAACACCAACCAAACGCGGGCTGACTTTCATGAACTTGTGATAGAGCCAGTCATTGTAGGCTTTGGCCATACAGATCGCCCAGTCTTTATCTTGGATCGCGCCGTGAGTCAGGCCCTGGGTCGGATAAAGCACCGTGAGCTCGATCTTGTTCTTGTCGAGGAACTCAAGCCAATGGTTCGCCTTGGGCCCGTCGCCGCCGCCGGCCCAGCCGCCTTTCTGCCGAAGAGATCGAAGATAGCCATCCATCGTCAACCCTGGCCAGAACGAATAGCTCTGATGCCACTCGAGCTCTTTGTAAGGGGGGCCGATGAACTCGCGCAGCTCGCTATCGAGCTCCATCACGTGTCCGTCGGCGTCGATGATTCGAAAGTCGGCCATAGAAATCTCCTGCTTCGCGAACCGAAGATAGAGGATAGAGGATGGAGGATGGCAATTGCGATCCTCGATCCTCCATTCTCGATCCTCGGTCACGTGTTTCTAGTATTCTCCATAAACAATTCCTCGACCGTTAATTTCCGCCCGAGCATACCTTGCTGATCGGCGAATTTAATTAAGTTCTCCAGATCGTTGTAGTTTTCTTTGAAGCCCTGGTAGAAGGGATCTTTGCCGAAGAATTTTCTCTCTTCCTCCAGATAGGACCGGCCCCACGCGAAACTCAGCCGGTGCGGCTGTTCCATGAATTCATTATACGCCCTACGACACGCCATTAGCGCTTCAAACAGGCTCGTTGCCACCCAGGGATCGCGGTCGAGAATTTCTTTCTTGATGACGATCGGGTGCATGATCGGAAAAATCTTTGTGCGTTTGTAGTATTCACGTTCTTCCTTTTCGAACTCAGGAAAAAGCCGCTGCACCGTTCCTTCGCCGCGAATCCATCTTTGCGGCAGGTCCGGCTCGACCTCGGCGTCGACTTTTCCCTCGACAAGCAAGTCCTCCAATTTTCGTTTCCCCTCGACGAATTCGACTTTGATGCTGGAGGGCAGCTTTGTTCCGACCGCCTCTTTGTTGACGATCACCCAAGTCACGTCGCTGACGCCCAGGTCATAGCTGTTCATCAGCATGCCTTTAGTCACTAACGCGAGTGTGTTTTCATAACTCCGAAGACCGACGCGGCCGCCCTTTAGGTCCGACGGTTTGTTGATTCCCGAGCCCGCTCGAACGAAGCAGAACTTGTGGCCCCACATGCGGCGTGGGAAAAACGGAATCGCTTGCAGCCAATCGATATCCTTCCCTCGAGCCACCAGATAAGACGACATGGAAAACTCACAGGCGTCGTATTCGCCGTAGTGAAACATGCGCTCGTGACGAATGCCGCTCTCAACCGTGAGCAGGTTGAGATCGATACCCTCGGCTTGGACTTGACCTTCGCGCAACGGTTGTAAGTAATCGTATTTGTCGAAAGCAATGGTGAGTTTTAGTTTGGCCATGTGGGAGTTTCTTTCGCCGTGATTTTGGAAAGATCATAGGAGCCCGAGCATCCGGTGTCAACGCAGCGACTTATTTCGTTGACACTCGCCGGAAGGCGATGTTAATTGACCGAAGCAATACGTTTCTGGAAAGGAGACAGTCATGCGCTTTCAGGACAAAGCGGTCATCATCACCGGCGGCGGTGGAAAAATCGGCAAGGCGTATGCAATCGGTTTCGCCAAAGAGGGCGCCAAGGTAGCGCTGCCTGATATCGCGAGCGCCGATCACGTCGTGAAAGCCATTCGCGATATGGGCGGCACGGCGATCAGCATGGCCTGCGATGTCGCCGACGAGAAAAGTGTCAAGGCCATGGTCGACGAAGTAGCCAAGCAATTTGGCAGCATTGACGTCCTGGTCAACAACGCCGCTTATTTTATGAACGTCAAAAAGAGCCCGTTCTGGGAAATGGAAGTCGACGAGTTCGACAAGGCAATGGCCGTCAATGTCCGCGGATCGTGGCTTTGCGCCAAGGCGGCGTTCCCATACATGAAACAGGAGGGCAAAGGAAAGATCATCAACATTTCTTCAGGCACGGCGCTCAATGGCGGCCAGAACTATATTCACTACGTGACGTCGAAAGGCGCGTTGATCGCGATGACGCGAGCAATGGCGCGCGAAGTCGGCGACTTCAATATTTGCGTCAACACGGTGTGCCCCGGCTTTGTCCTTACCGAGGGACGCCAAGTCGATCCAGCCTTCAACGCCAATCGTGTGGCGAGTCGTTCATTGAAACGCACCGAAGTCGAAAACGACTTGGTCGGCACCGTGATGTACCTGGCGTCATCCGACAGCGATTTCATGACCGGCCAACTGCTCAACGTCGACGGCGGCGCACATTTTGTGGGATAGAGGATTTTTCTCGTTCGTGTGCCCGGGAAAACGATTGAGGCCAAACAGTGCACGACGGGTAAGACGAGCAGGTCAAAATTTCTGCCCCCTCGACGGGGGAAGATTAAGATGGGGGTGCGAGAAAGATCCAAAGACACCCCTTCCTTTATCCTTCCCCGTCGAGGGGAAGGAGATCGGAGAGATTGACGTGGGCAGTAAGCAGTCTCGGCCATTAATTTCAGAGCCGTTCAAGTGAGGATTTCCAATGCGTTTCAAAGATAAATCAGTCATCATCACCGGTGGCGGTGGAAAAATTGCCAAGGCCTATGCCATGGCGTTTGCCAAAGAAGGCGCGAAATTATCTTTGCCAGATATTGCCAGCGCCGACCACATGGTCAAAGCGATCAAGGACATGGGTGGTAGCGCGATCAGCATGGCGTGCGATGTTTCCAACGAGCACAGCGTTAAGGCGATGGTGGAGGAGACCGTGAAGCAATTTGGCACCGTCGACGTGCTGATCAACAACGCGGCGTATTTCATGACGGTCTGGAAAGGGCCGTTCTGGGAGATGAGCGTCGAGGAGTTCGATAAAGCGATGGCCGTCAACGTCCGTGGCTCGTGGCTCTGTGCCAAAGCAGTCGTTCCTTACATGCAAAAACAAAAACAAGGCAAGATCATCAACATTTCCTCGAACGTCGCGTTAACGGGCAATCCCAATTACATCCATTACGTCACGTCCAAAGGCGCGCTGATCGCAATGACACGGGCGATGGCACGGGAGTTGGGCGACTGGAATATTTGTGTCAACACAGTAAGCCCCGGCTTCGTCGTCACCGAAGGCCGCCAGGTCGATCCGGAATACGAAAAGATCCGCGCCCAACAGCGGAGTCTCAAGCGTTCTCAGGTAGAAAACGATCTTGTCGGCACGGTGTTATTCTTGTCGTCGCCGGAAAGCGATTTTATGACGGGCCAGTTGCTGAATGTGGACGGCGGGTTTCATTTCGTCGGATAGATTCGCATTGGCCGCAAAGAACGCAAAGGTCGCAAAGTGTAAGAGCATGGTATGCTGTGCTCTTACAAAAAACGTTGAAGTGAGAGGCAAGCTACGCTTGCCCACCGTACCGTCAGGATTTTCTCTACGCTGCCGATTCCCACTTGCCAATGTCGACTTCCCAGCCCTTTGTTTGCGATAGATCCAAAGCATTGCCTTCGACGTCTCGAAAGCGAAATTCGGCGTACGGTCGGGTGGAAGGACGTGGGGCGATCTTCAACACGCTACTTAATTCCGCCATTGTCGCTTGCATTTCGTTGGTCAAAAAGCCGATGTGGTTGATTCCGTATTTGGCTTCATGACCCTCGACGCGACTGTAAAAGGGGTGGATCGCGAGATTCGTTTTGCCGTCGGCGCAGAACCGGTTGTCGAGGCCTTGCTGGCGGCGGAGATAGCTCGAAGGCACCTCGCGCAACCCGAAGACTTGTGTGTAGAAGCGTAATATCATTTCCGGATCCAGCGCGTTGTAGGCGATGTGGCGAATGCGGGGAAATTGCTTTTCTTTGTTCTTCGGCACACCGAAGCCATTGGTCGATAAGCTCACAGGAAAGCATTCCGGATCATGAATACGAATTTCCCCGTGGTGGATATCGTTCGGTTCCTGGAGAATCACGCCGCGTGGATTGAGCGCAAGGAATTTTCCCTTGACCGCTTCGAGGTCTTCGACTTCCAAACCGATGTGATGCAGACCGAGGTCCATCTTCATCTCGCCCAGCGCCGGGCTCTTTTTGAAGAAGGTTAGATTGTAGAAGCCATCGGTGATGGAAATATCACCTTCGCTGGACCGCCCCAATTCTTCGGTACCGAGAAAGCGATGATAGAAATCGACTAGTTTGGCCGGATCCTCGGCGAGAAAAGCGATGTAGCGAAGGGTGGACATGGAAAACTCCTTGAAGATTGGAGTGATGGAGTGGTGGAGTATTGGAGTATTGGGTGGGGCCGAATCCGATTTTACCATTACTCCATCATTCCATTACTCCACAACTCCAACTATTTTAGTCTCTGATCGTTTGCGTAAACCATTCCAACGGCAGTGGGTGGCCGAGTCCTTTGGCTTTCGCGAGATTGTACGCCGTTCCTCCCACCGCGGCGAACTGCAAACCTTGTGTTCCTTGGTTGTTGAGAAAAGTGATTTGCTGATCGTTTGTCCTGCCGGCCCAGCGCCCCGCCATGATATCCGGAACGGTGCCAATGTCAGGATTATCGAGCTCGGAATGCGCCGAAGACGGGATTTTCTTCTTTTCTTCCGCATTGCCGGCAATGAAGCCGAACATGCCGTCGCTGCCAGTGACAACTTCGGGCGCGCTACGATCGGCGAACAGCGTGGAGGTGCCGAGACGTGCTCGAACGTCGGCGCGCGCGAGCACGTCAGGGCCGGTTTCGTTGTTGCGCACGTTATTGATGTGCATGCCGGGTTCTAACCATTCGGCTTTGATCACCGGAACGAGAGAGTCTGTCGTCAGTGACACAATGTCGGCACCCTTGAGCGCTTTTTCCGGCGAGTCCACGGCGATCACTTCGATATCTAACTTTTCCGTCATCTCCGCGGCGTACGCTTCGCGGTTTGCTTTAGTCGGGCTAAAAACACGCATGACTTCGATTGCCCGGACATGCTTGATCGCTTCGGCGTAGCTTCGCGCCATGCCGCCGGAGCCGATCATTGCGAGTACTTTGGCATTCTTTCGCGCCAAATACTTCGTTCCGAGTCCGGCGCAAGCGCCGACCCGCATATGCTGCAGATAGCCGTCGTTCATCAGCGCCAGTGGCTCGGCGTTGCGCGTGCTGAGCAAGAAAATCAAGCCGCAATACCGCCCGCGCTCCATGCAAAATTTATCTTCGACCATGAAGCCTTCCTGGTTCTCCCAGGCGAGCATGTCCGATTTCATGCGAATGGCGAAGACGCCGAGCTTGCGCGACGCGCCTTCCATCGTACCCCATCGATAATAGTGCGGCTCCTGCGGCACGTAAAAGTCGATGCGCGGCCGGTAACCCGCACGCTGCTCGTTCAGCTCACGATAGGCTTCCTCCATCGCTTCAATGCAGGTTTTC
This sequence comes from Binatia bacterium, assembly GCA_036000865.1. Taxonomy (GTDB): domain Bacteria; phylum Desulfobacterota; class Binatia; order UBA9968; family UBA9968; genus DP-20. Next base: position 19,767 of record DASYUV010000106.1, read on the forward strand.
ATGTCGAGGACTTGCTGGATATGTTCGTTAGTTAAAAAAATCATTGCGCCACTCCTTGGAGCGTTTTGACGAGTAAAATCTTAAGATGACGAGTTCGATATAGCCCGTCCGTCATTGCCTGTAAACCCCGCAAACGATGAGAGCGCAACAACAACAGCGGGTATTCCCGGGAGCAATTGGACCTATCGCACGAATGACTCGATAAATTTTTAAAAACTTTCGTGATTTTCTTTGACCCGAGCGAACTAATTCTGTAAATTCACCAGCTAAAGGTTTCCTGCTTTGATGATCGATCGTTCCTCTATTGACAGCAAATCCATAAAGACGAAAATCTCTGAGGCCATCCGACGTTGCGCAAGCGTTGGCGCGATTACTTCTGTTTTGCTTTTGGCCGCCCCGTTTGTGAATGTGCCCCCTAATCAGCAGGAACCCACACTACGGGCAGTCGATCGTCCCAAACCCACGTCACGCATCGGTATAACGTTACGTAACGGAGACACTCTCGGTTCGGTTCTCAAGCGTTTGGGGATTAAGGTGCCTTCCGCCCACGCAATGCTCGAAAAAGTTCGGCCGTTCGTCAATCCGAGAAAAATCCGTTCAGGCGATAACTTCCATGTGGTGTTGAATCCTGAAGACCGGTCTGTCGAAGCTATGGAATTCGTCGTCGATAATAATTTGGTTCGGGTCAAGGCGACGGGTGAAGGATGGTCAGCGGAACGACACGAGATTCCTTTTGTCCGGGAAAGCCGGGTGGTTCGAGGAACGATCAAGGAAAGTCTTTATCAAAGCGGCATCGATGCAGGTCTCTCCCCGCAGCATATTTTGGATCTGGCAAAGATCTTTGAATACGATATCGACTTCTTTTCCGATTTCCAGCCGCAAGATGTTTTCAGCGTAATCATCGAAGACGTTCGCTACGCGGATGGACGGCGCGTGGCGGGACGGATTCTCGCCGCCCAATTGGAAGCGGAGCATGACATCTTCGACGCCTTCTATTATGTCGCCAAGGACGGCAGTGCGGATTATTTTAGCAGCAAAGGCGAGGCGTTGCGGCGTTCGTTCTTGCGCGCGCCATTGAGCTATGCACGGATCTCTTCGCCTTTCACCACGAATCGACTTCATCCGATTTTCCGCACGCTACGCCCGCATCTCGCGATCGATTACGCTGCCCCCGGTGGCAGTCCGGTCGTGGCCATTGGTCGCGGACGTGTCGATTTTGTTGGATGGCGTAACGGTTACGGTAATGTCGTCGATATCCGCCACTCGGGAAATTACACGTCGCGCTACGCGCATTTTTCTCGATTTGCGGCCAATCTTCGCAGAGGGCAGTCGGTCGAGCCTGGAGAGGTTATCGGATATGTCGGGCAGACGGGCCACGCCACCGGGCCCCACTTGCATTTCGAATTTTTGCGCGGCACGACAAAGATTAATTTTCTCGACCTGCGCATTCCAAACACCCAACTTCTGGCGGGAGAAGATTTGCCGCGTTTCAACCGCTTGCGCGACCAGCAGCAAGCGATCATGCGCAAAAATACCGATCGCGTCGTCGAGAACACGCAAAAGGGTCTTTAGAGTCTTTTCAATCACTGCGGGTTTGATTCCCTGCAGCTTGCTGCGTAAAGAGCTATTCCCAGACTCTTAGAGTCCGTCATTCCCGAATGCTTCTATCGGGAATCCAGGCGAGACCCGAACTGGACCCCCGATTAAAACATTCGGGGGTGACGCCTTTGGGATAGATTCTCATCGCTATGTTCTGATACCCCGTCAGCTTGCTGCGGACTAGTTCATTGTAGCGAACCAGCTTCGTTGCGAGGGGTCGCGGACGAGAGCAAATGGAAAGACGAGTCGGTCGCTGAAGTTATCGCAGTGACGCCATCGATGCGGTTCGCTTCATTCACCGCATCCTACGTCTTATAGAAGTCGACTCCCAGTCCGGTCACCGCGATCTCAAAATCACGGGTCTCCTCTTACAGGCCGTACAGTGCCTTGGCGTTGTGCGAGAGAATTTTTTCTTTGACGGCGATGTTGATGCCTTCCATCCGCTGAAATTCGTTCAACGCAGTCACCGCACTCGACGGATCGGTGTGACCGTAGTCGGTGCCGATCACTAATCGATCCTCGCCGCAGTAGCGAACAATGTAAGGCACGTCGTCGTTGGTTTGGCAGGTAACGAAAATGTTGTACTCGTCGAACACGTTCGCTGGAAAAGTCCTGCCGCCGGCGCGGTAGCGGATCGCCGCTTCGCGATAAATCCACGGCACCCACTGAGCCGACGCTTCGATAAATCCCCATCGCAGCTTGGGGAAGACTTCGTGTAGTTCGCTCATGATGACATCGTAGCAAGCGGTCACCGTCGGTACGCGAAACTGGGCAAAGCGACCGGCCGGGGCCAAGCGGTACAGATCGGCGTTTTCGGGATTGCCGTTGGCGATGTGCACTGCGATCGACATGTCGAGATCGCTGGCGACTTGGTAAAGCGGGTAGAAGTATGGGTCCGAAAGATGGCGATCGCCTTCAAGCGGGCGCATGCAAACTGCTGCAGCGCCGTTGTCTTTGGCGAACTTCACTTCCGCGATCGCCTCTTCGATGCTCATCGTCGGTACCACACAGGAGTAAAACAAACGTCCGGCGCTTTTCTTTGCGATATCGGCCAACCAACGGTTCCAGCTTCGGCAAAGGGCAATCTCGGCTTCGGGTCTTGTGGTAATGCGCTCGATCCAAAAGGTATTGTGCAGCACCTGGACGTCGATGCCCAGCTCGTCCATGTGTTTGAGGCGCACATCGACATCGTCCAGCTCGCGGGCCGCCTGCGGCGTTTCGAAATTTCGTCCGGCGCGCTGGGCAAATTCATGGAGCTCACGCTCGGACAAAGTTGGGAAACGGAAGCCCGCGATCTTGTCGTCGATGACCCAGTACTGGCGGGTCGCGTCTTCGGATGTGGAAAATAACTTCGGGCGGAATTTGCGCTCCGAGGGATCGAGATAATCCCAGGTGCGCTCGGTCTCAATCACATGGGCATCGGCATCGATGATAGGAATAGAATTAGGCATGGCGATTTCCTCCCTTTACTCCCAGCAGACGAGACACTGTCTGACGTTATTGCGACGACGTGAAACTGTCAAGATAGAATCGAATGAGAATGAGCACTTGTTGCGATGAAACTTGCTCTTGACAGTAGTATTTGGCCATTAGCATATGATGAGTTGCCAGTGAGTGTCCTCCATCGGGGAGGAATGTTTTACACGAACGACGGCTGCTCGTCGCGCTGAATGATCAGTGTGCGGAGGCAATCCTATGAGAAGCTCCTATGGTCTAAAGATTCCCGAACCCGATCCGGTGCTCACGCGAGTCGGACCGGGCACACCGTGCGGTGAGTTGATGCGCCGCTACTGGCAGCCGGTATGTTTATCGGCGGATCTCAAAGACTTGCCAAAACCGGTGCACATTCTCGGCGAAGACTTGGTCGCCTTCCGCGACGGCGAGGGCAAGGCGGGACTGTTGTTTTTTCGCTGCAGCCATCGCGGCACCTCGCTGGAGTATGGTCGGGTCGAAGCGCGCGGCCTTCGCTGCTGTTATCACGGCTGGCTTTACGACGTCGAAGGCAACGTGCTGGAGATGCCGCTAGAACCCGCAGGCAATCCTTTTCTCAAGCAGATCCAACATCCCTGTTATCCCGTGCGCGAGTTCGGCGGGCTGGTGTTCGCCTACATGGGTCCACTGGAGAAAATGCCGGAATTTCCGGTCTACGATGTCTGGCAAAAAGAGGGCGGACAACTGAAGGCACGCATGGGCCCGCGGGTGGGTGGGCCGGTGAATTGTAATTGGCTCCAGGCGGAAGAAAATCTGATGGACGCGCTGCACACTTTTTGGTTGCACACGCTCCACAGCGGTCCACAGTTTCCGTCGCAGGTTTACGGTGTCGACCCTGATGCGTTGCAATACGAAGAGACCGACATGGGCATGCGCTTCGTGTTGACGCGGAAGCTGGAAAATGGCAAGCGGTGGGAGCTTATCTGGGAGATGATCATGCCGCTCAACGTTCATCTCGTCTACACCGACGAGCCAAAAACCGAACGGGTGCGTGCGGTGACCTATTGCGTGCCGATCGACGACACGCATCAACTGGGCGCGAGCATCCGCTGGATTCCAGAGAGCGAAAGTGAAAGTCCTTCCGGCCGCGAGCAACTCGCTCCCGCCGGGCGAAAGAACACGAGCTATGAGTACGCGCAGCGCCACCCCGACGACAAAGAAGCCGTTGAAGGCCAGGGTCCGATCGCACTGCATCGCCTCGAGCACCTGGTCACCTCCGACAAAGGCGTCATGATGTACAGAAGTATTCTAAGAAGAGCGATCGAGACAGCGTTGCGCGGCGACGACCCTAAAGGGATTCTCCGCGACCCGTCGGAGGCGTCGTTTGTGACCACCAGTGCCGGCAGCGTTGTGAGGGATTGATGCCGCCCTTAAGTTAAGTCGCAACGCGCTGCGGCTAGCTTTGCTTCACGCGACGCCGGGAGGCGGGCTTATCGATCGCTTCACCCCAGCGGGAAAGAAAAGCGAGCACGAAGACGTTCTGATTCATCGGCTCCACCGCTAGCGGCGCGAGCGCCATCGCCACCGTGAGCGCGATGTGATAACCGAGGGAGCGCGACGCATTAGCGCGGTGATAAGCCGGGTGAGCGCGGTTGACCCAGACGGTGGACTCAATCAAGCGTCCCAAATTCAATTCGTCCGGACGATCTTCGAATTGAATATCGAGACCGTAATGTGCCGGCCGGCGAGTACCGGTATTGCCTGGCAATTGAAGCTCGTGTTCCGGTTTGGTTAGTTCGGGCTCCGGTTCGTTCACGGTTGGGTTTTCAGTCGCTATTTCTTCGCCGAGCGAAGTCGTGACTTCGGCGTGACTCTTCTCGCTCTCGGCCAGTGCGGTCACGGACGCGGCGACGAAGCTGCGCGCGTCGCCATTTCCACGGGCGCCGAGCGGCAGCCGTTTCTGGCCGCCGGCGCGCTGTTCAACGAGACTGGCGAGCAGCGGAAAGTCGATGGCGAGATCTTCCAACAAGTGAGCCAGGTCACGCTGCAAAGGCCGTACCTCGCGCGGCGGCGCCTGTTCACTCGATGGTTGCGCGTCGCCCCACTCAGCGAGCTGTCGGGCGACCGCTTCCTGAATCGCCTTTCGAAACGCGAGATAGGTCGCGCCACGGGGACCGGTGCGGATGAAATCTCCCTTATTCAAAGTCAAGCAAGCCGCCAGCTCCGGCACCTCGATCAAGCCGCCGATCCGTTCCGGCGCCGTCGGGGTCATCCCAAGCCAATCCCAGCCGCGCCGGATCACCTTGCCGAAGGTGCTGATCGCCAGGCCGCGCTGGTCTTCAGCCAGGGCGGCATCTTCGCGCGTCAGGTAACCCAGCGCCGATGGTTTACGTTTGCGCAGTAAGCGAATCTCCAATACCGCCGGAAGCGGCGCGAGCGAGCGCTGCCTTTCCAAGCGACGGCCATTGACTTGAATGGCGATTCCTTTGGGGTAGTGCGCCGCGAGAAAATCATCGAAGGCGGGGTCGAGCAGCGGTTGAAAGTGGCGGCGCAGCGTTCCCTCGAGAAAGCCCGCGTCGAGCAAAGGTGCTAACGGGTTACGGAGCTTGAGACGCACTGCCGTTCCACGCTCGGCGATCAACTCAGGAACAGGAACCCACTTCCATGGCGCGCGATGCCGCGAAGCCATATGCCAGGAAGTCGCAACGTGACTCTTGCCGCGCCGAGTTTCCGTCAGCACTTCTTCACAGACGAGAAGCCCGAGCTTGATGCCGACACCGGCGAAACCGATCCCTTGACCACGGATTTTTGTGCTGGCCGCGATATCGTGGAAACGCGCCAGCTCGCGCCGCTGCATTCCCGAGCCATTATCGACCACCGTCAACGTGTATTGTGCCGGGTTGGATTCAAAGGCAATCAAGGAAGCGCCGGAATCGAGCGCGTTGGCCATGATCTCGGTGAGCATGGTCTCTTCGAGAGAGCCGGGGTAAGCGTCCCGCAAGTCTTCCAGAAGGTGCAGCAGATCTACCCGAGTTTCACCCATATTTTACATTTCCAACGGTGGTGAATTGGCGCACATTAATTAAATTGAATGTCCCATGCCGCCACCGATTGCAACAGGGTCCGGCTCGGTCATCGATTCTGCTTAAAACCCAACCGTTCATCCTTCGAGAGCCAGTCCTGAGCTTGACGAAGGAACGAACGGAAGAGCGGTGCAAATCATTGGACATTTTCCGTTCTACTGAGCTTGTCGAAGTATGAGCCTAGTCGAAGCATTCCTACGGTTTTTCAGCAGAATCGTCATCGGACTCGCCGCGTCAGTGCGGCAAATCGAGTGATCATTTGGCCTGCGCTTTGGCCTTGGCCTTGGCTTCATCGATGATCGGCTGCAGTTTTTTCTTGAGAGCGGGGTTCAGCTGAAATGCTTTTTGGAAGTCCGCATCCGCCTCTTTTTCTTTGTTCTGGTAGGTGCGGATGATGCCCCGATAGACATAGGCGTCGGCATTCTTCGGTTGCATAATAATCACTTCACTAAAATCCCGCGCCGCGTAATCGTATTTATCGATTCTGAGATGAGCCAGACCGCGATTAAACGGCGCTTCTGGGTCCTTTGGATTGAGTCGCATCGCTTCGCTGTAATCTTCGATGGCCTCTTCGTACTTGCTGATCTTCATTTTCGCCAGGCCGCGGTTGTAGAACGCTTCGGCCGATTTCGGGTTCAAACGAATGACCTCGTCGAAGTCGCGAATCGCGCTGTCGTAGTTGCCTGAGTCGGTGTAGGCGATACCGCGATTATAGTAGGCCTCCGCGAGCGTGGGATCTCGACTGACAGCGGCATCGTAATCTGCGATGGCATCTTGTTTCTTGTCCAACGCCAGATAGCTGTTACCGCGATTGTAATAATTTTGCGCGTCCTTAGGCTCGATCCTGATCGCTTCGCTAAAATCCTTCGCCGCCGCCTCGTAGCGCCGCGCATCGAAATGAATACTGCCGCGGTTGGTATAACTTCGCGCGTCATCCGGGTTTAATTTGATTGCCGCGCTGTAGTCATTGAGCGCCGCCGGGTCCCGCTTGAGCCGGCGGTAAGCATTGCCGCGATTGTAGTAAGCCTCGGCGTCCTTCGGATTCAGACGTATCGCTTGGCCAAAATCCTTGATCGCTTGCTGATACTGCCCAAGGTCGTAGTGGGCGTTGCCCCGGTTGAAGTAGGCTTCGGCGAGTTTCGGCTGGGCCTTGATGACTTTGTCGTATTCCTGAATCGCTTCTTTTACTTTGCCGGAATCGTGCAGCTCGAGCGCCGCCTTGAGCGGATCGTCCGCCTGACCGGGCCAAACCGGCGCGGCGACGCAGAAGAGGAGAGCGCATAACAGCCCGGCAGGAGCAGCCGACTTTTCACCACGAAGCACACGAAGCTCACGAAGGATTCGGATGATCATGACTTTTAAACTTCTAAACTTCGTGCGCTTCGTGACCTTCGTGGTGAGTGAGCAGGGTCGTGTCATATCGCTGTTATTGCTTGCCAGTGCCTTTTTGCTCGACCATCAGCGGATCGAGCTTGGCTTTCAGGGTGGGATCTAATTCGACAGCCTTTTGGAAATCTCTTTGTGCGTCGTCGTGTTTACCTTGGCGCGCTCTGATGACGCCGCGATTTGCGTAAATGTTCGCGTTCTTGGCATTGAGCTTGATCGCTTCATCGTAATCCTTGACGGCGTCGTCGTACTTTCCGAGTAGAGAGTAAGCGTTGGCGCGGTTGTTATAGGTCTCGGCGTTTTTCGGGTCGAGCTTGATCGCTTCGGAATAATCTTGGACGGCTTGATCGTTTTTGCCGAGGCGCCGGTAGGCGAGGCCGCGGTGGTAATAAATTTCCGCGTCCTTTGGATCCAGTTTCTGGGCCTGGGTAAAATCTTGTATCGCTTTATCGAACTGGTTGAGACTCAGGAATGCGAGCCCGCGTTGGCGAAAACCCTTGGGCGTCTTGGGATTTTGCGCAATAACTTCATCGTAGTCTTTGATCGCGCGGTCGTATTGCTTTTGTTGGTAATAAGCGTTTCCCCGGTTAAAGCGCGCATCGGTCAGCTTAGGATTGAGCTTCAACGCTTCGTCGTAATCTTTGACGGCATTATCGTTTTGGCCCAGTTTGAAATAGGCCAAGCCGCGGTTGTTGTAAGCCTCCTCTGATTTGGCCGAAGCCTTGATGGCGCGGTTATACGCGGCAATGGCTTCTTTATACTTGGCCGCCTTATAAAGTTTTACCCCTTCGTTGAAAGCATTTTGGGCTTCCCCCGCTAAAAGCATCGCAGGGGTTGCCAATGAGATCCCGAACCAAAACCAAAATCGTTTCGTTTTAGTGCTCATTCCACGAATTGGTTTAACTTATGCTCGTGGCAATGTCCAATTCGCGCCGGTGGCCGTCGTTGCGCTGGACAAAGCGCCGAAAAAGGAATAAATCTCTGGAATAATGAGCACCAATAAGGAGGAGTCACTATGAGCATCGCCGCTGCCAAACTCACAGCGGAGCAGGTCTTAGCTGATCAAAAGATCGTATCGGCCGATTCTCATATCATGGAGCCGGCGGATCTTTGGGAAAAGAACCTAACACCGAGTCTCCTGGCCAAATACCCCAAGTTTCCGAAACGGAATGCCCCGGGAGAAAAACCCGGCGGCTGGGACCCCCGAGCGCGCCTCGGAGAGATGGAAGTGGACGGGGTCAGCGCAGAAGTGCTGTACCCGACGTACGGTCTGCGGTTGTTTGCCTTGGAAGACGCTGAAGTGCAGGAAGCCTGCTTCCAGATCGCCAACGACTGGCTGATCGATTATTGTAAAGTTGCGCCGGGTCGATTGGTCGGTATCCCAATGATCTCGCTTTACAACATCAAGAACGCCATCAAAGAGCTCGATCGTTGCAAGAAAGCCGGCCTGGTCGGTTCTTTGATCTGGCAGGTTCCACCCGAGCACTTGCCCTTTACCAGCGACTATTACGATCCGTTCTGGGAAGCATCACAAGCGCTCAACATGCCGCCGAACCTGCATATCCTGACGGGATTCAACTACAGCCGCTTCGAACGGAAAGGGCTCGACGTCTACAGGATGACCGTTAATCAGAAGCTTGCCGACGCCGCCAATACGTTGTTCGACCTGGTCTTCAGCGGCGTTATGGAAAGATTCCCAAAATTGAAATTTGTCTACGTTGAGAACGAGGTAGGTTGGATTCCTTTCTTCGTTCATGAATGGGACAAGTATTATGTCCGCCACAGCCCCAGAGCGCCGCTGCCGTATATGAAAAAGTTGCCCGGCGATTATGTTAGAGAGCAGCTCTATGCTACTTTTTTCAGCGATCCGGCCGGCGGCCGCCTGATGGAAGACTTCGGACAGGACACCTTCATGTGGTCCAATGATTATCCCCACGCGGCGTCGACATGGCCGCATTCGCGGGACGTGATCGCGAGAGAGTTAGGGCATTTGCCCAAAGATATACTCAGCAAAGTCGTCCGCACTAACGTCATCAAGCTCTACGATCTCAAGCTGGACGGCATCAACAATAATTAAATAAAACAACTCGAAAGGAGCTCCCATGCGAGCGGCAAGAAAATTAGAACCTACAGAAAAACCCAAGACGCAAAAGTTTTCGCTTCGGACCCCCTACATGAAGCAGGGCCGGATCACGCAGTTGGTCGCGGAAACCGAAAACATGTGGATTCACACCAAGATCAACTATGAGGGCGGCGAGAACGAGATTCACTGTCATCTCGATGAAGACCATTCGTTCATCGTGCTCGAAGGCCAGATGAGCGTCTTCGATGAAAACGGCAACGAGATCAAGGTCGAAAAGCATCAGGGCGTGATGATTCCCAAAGGCGCCTACTACCGGTATCTCAATACCGGCAGCGAAAACTTGGTCGTGATCCGCGTCGGCGCCGGCATCAAGGGCAAAGCCCAGGGTGGCACGGACATGCGTGTACGTCCGGATGGCAAGCCGTTACTCGCGAACTCGTCGGAGAACAAAACTGTTACGCCGATTGAAGACACGAGATTTTTTGCCGACTCGGCCGGATAAGTGCCGCGTCGATCTGCCAGAGTTAGATTAATTTCGCGCCGGCCACTGAGGAATCAGTGGCCGGTCGTGTTTTGAGGGTTTATATGTCGCAAAGCGAAGAAATTTTCTCGTGGGAAACGCCGCCCGAACTCTGGCGTGGCTTCAAACCAAGCGCTTCAACATGGAGCGGTAGCGTGGTTTCGATATTCATCGCGCCTGATCCTTCCGGCGCGATGGTTTCGGTTCTCGAGGCGCGCGCATTCGCGGATCGCGGGCTAGAAGGAGACCGCTTTTTCCGCGAGTCTTGGAGTGCGGCAAATCGTCCGGACAAAGCCGTCAGCTTGATTGAAGAAGAGGTTCTCGAGCTTGCGGCTAAGGAACTCGGCGTCGCATCGATCGCTGACAAAACGCGGCGTAATATTGTCACTGGGGGCGTGCCGCTGGTCGAATTGCTGCAGCGCGAATTCGTCATCGGCAGCGTGCTTATGCGCGGCATTCGTCTGTTCGAACCTTGCGGCCATCTTGAAAAGGTTTCAAAAATCCCCGGGATTTTTAAGACTCTGGAGCGCCGCAGTGGGCTGAAGGCGGCCATTTTGAGCGACGGTGTGATACGGGTCGGCGATAAAATCGCGCTCCAGCCCGCTGCATCGATGGCAACCGCCTAGCTCAGTAGTTGGTCGCTCTGATAGAGTCCGTCATCCCCGCATGCTTTAGCGGGAATCCAGGCGAATTTCTGGCTGGACCCCCGATTAAAACATTCGAGGGTGACAAACTGGGACAAAGTCATCCGAGGGCCTCTTGAAACCCTGCAGGTTGCTGCGGGGTTGTTCATTATCAGAATGCTTCCCGACCTTCGTGTTCTTGGTGGTGAGATCGTAGTTTCTCGGGAAGTACACATTGGATAAACGACGATGGACTTCGGCCTGCATTTACCCGCATCAACAGCGACCGTCAGAGCCGAAGAGCTGGTTCGCTTCGCGCAGCAGGCCGAGGCATTGGGTTTTTATTGTCTGACGGTCGCCGACCACGTCATCGTGCCCAAGAATATCTCGGTTCCGTATCCTTATACGGTTGATGGCAAATATCCCGGCACGGGTTATCATCTCGAAACGCTGATGACGATGGGTTATCTCGCCGGTGCAACCAAACGGATTCGCTTCGTCACGAGCGTCATGATTCTGCCTTATCGTAACCCCATTGTTACGGCGAAGATGCTCGCGAGTCTCGATGTACTATCCGGCGGACGCGTGATCGTCGGCGCCGGGGTCGGATGGATGAAAGAAGAATTTGAAAGCTTGCAGGCGCCGCCTTTCGAAGATCGTGGCAAGGTCACCGACGAGTATATCAAAGCCTTTAGAGAACTTTGGACCAGCGACAATCCATCTTTCAATGGCAAGTACTGTAATTTTTCCAACATCGTGTTCATGCCCAAGCCGGTGCAGAAGCCGACGATTCCCATCTGGATTGGTGGCCACAGCAAGCAAGCGATCCGACGCGCCGGACAATTGGGCGACGGTTGGCATCCGATCGGCGGTGTGCCGACGATTCCGCTAGAACCTGATGACGTGAAGAAAGACATGGAAACGCTCGCCGACCACGCTCAAAAAGCAGGGCGTGATCCCAAAACCATCCGCGTTGCGCTCAAAGGATCGCTTTTCGATAAAGAGAAGAAGATTGAAGGTCGGCGCAGAAGATTTATGGGAACCGCCGAAGAAATCGCATCAGACATCCGTGAGTACCGCGGCGCCGGAGTCGACACGATGATCTTTGATGTACGTCGCCCGAGCATAACGGAAACCCTCGAACGCATGGAGTGGATGGCCAAAGAAGTGTTTCCGCAAGTCTAGTGTGGTGTTTCTAAAGCTCGCTGAATATTTCATGGTGTCCCGTCTTAGTATCCCCCAAGTGCGAAAAGTTAGTAGAGTTAGCCACGCCTGATACCTTTTCGGTTCCCCTTAGGGATTCGCCATACGTTCATGTCGTTATCGTCTTAAAGCGGCGCGCTTCCGCCAATTCTTTCCAAACCAAAGAAAACACGGTATGAGAAAGCGAACAAAACGGACGAGGTCATGATGGCGAATTACTCGGTGGTAGGGCACTCGGTTTATCGGACGGACGCCAACCCAAAAGTAACCGGGCGGGCGCTGCATGTCGGCAACATCGAGATGCCGGGAATGCTCCATGTCGCCGTGTTGCGAAGTCCATATGCGCATGCGCGGATAGCTCACATCGAAAAATCTAAAGCCGAGGCGCTTGAAGGCGTGGCGCTCGTATTGACCGGTGCCGAGATCGCCAAGATGCCAGGGGTTGATCCGCATTTCGGCCCGGCGTTTCGCGATCAGCCGATTCTCGCCGTGGAGAGGGCTTGTTACATCGGCGATTCCGTAGTCGCAGTGGCGGCGGTTGATCGACGCACCGCGGAAGACGCGCTCCAGCTTGTCGAGGTCGATTACGAGCCGCTGCCGGCGGTGCATGATGTCCTTGAAGCGGCGAAAGCTGGAGCTCCGCTCGTGCATGAGCAGCACCGGCCGGCCAAGGCCTTCGCCGATCTTGCCCATGTTAAAGCCGGTCAACAGTCGAATGTCTGTTACCACTTCAAACTTCGCACCGGCGACGTCGAGAAAGCCTTCGCCGAGGCCGACAGGGTTTTCGAAGATTGGTTCAGCTCGCCGCCGGCGCAGCATATGCCAATGGAGCCGCACGTGACCTTGGTTTACGTCGACGAACACGAGCGGATCAACGTCTGGACCGCGAGTCAGTCGCCGTCCTACGTGCGCACGGAGCTTTCCTCGACTTTTGGCATTCCCATGAACCGGATTCGCGTGCGCGTCCCGTACCTCGGCGGCGGTTATGGCGCCAAGCTTTACGCCAAGCTGGAACCGCTGGTAACCGTTCTCGCGCTGATCACGAAAAAGCCGGTTCGTTACGCGCTCACGCGGGAAGAAGAGTTTTTGACGATCACCAAGCACAAAGTCGTTACTAAGATTAGAACCGCCATCAAAGACGGCGCGATCACCGCGCGTAAGTGCGAAGTCTATTGGGACACCGGCGCCTACGCGGAAATCGGCCCGCGCATCGGACATAAGTCGGGCTACACTTCGGCGGGACCGTACCGTATTCCCAACGTGTGGATCGATTCCTACTGCGTGTACACGAACAAAGTGCCGGCCGGCGCGTTCCGCGGTTTCGGGGTGCCGCAAGTCATTTGGGCGTATGACTCACAGACCGATATGATCGCGCGCGCTCTTGGCGCGGACCCGGTCGAGTTTCGTTTGAAGCCGGCCTTAGACGAAGGCGAGCGCTTTGCCACCGGCACGGTCGTGCGCTCGTTCGGAGTCAAAGAAGCGATTCGCCAGGCGGCGCAGGCGATCGAATGGTCGAAGCCGAAGCCCGCGCAAACCGGAACGAAGCGCCGCGGCAAAGGCATCGCGGCGGGTGTGAAGGCCGTGCTGACGCCGTCGATTTCCGGCGCCATCGTTATTCTCAATGCCGACGGCACGGCCAATGTGCTAAGCAGCACCGTGGAGATGGGACAGGGGTCGGAGACGACGATGGGGCAGATCGTGGCGGAGGAGTTGGGCATAGCCGCGGAGGGCGTCCACATCGTTCAGCCCGATACCGACGTTACCCCGTATGACACGATCACCGCGGGAAGCCGTTCGACGTACCACATGGGCAACGCCGTGCGCATGGCTGCAGGGAAGATCAAGACGGAACTCTGCCAGGTCGTCGCCTCGAAGCTGGAAGTCGACCCGGGCGATTTGATCGCGCGCAACGGGCGAATCGTTGTGCGCGGCATGGAAGAGCGCGGCATGGCGATCGGTGAGATCTTCCTGACGAAGTTCGGCAGCCTCGGCACCACGCTTGCGGCGGAAGCTGTTTGTCAGCCCACAGCAGCTCATATGGATCCGGAAACCGGCCAGTCGGAAAAATGCACCGAGTATTGGTTTCCGTCGGCCACCGCTGCCGAAGTAGAGGTCGATACCGAAACGGGGCGGGTCAAAGTTCTACAACTCTTCAGCGTCGGCGATACCGGCACGGCGATCAATCCGCGCCACTGCGAACAGCAGCTGCTCGGCGCCGCCGTGATGCATTTAGGGCTGACGATGTTCGAGGAGATGATTTTTGACGAGGGCCAACTTATCAACGGCTCGCTGCTCGACTACCAAGTCGCTTCGATCAAGGATATGCCGGAGGCGGTTCGACCGATCGTCGTTCAAGTGCCGCACGACGACGGGCCGTTCGGCGCGAAAGGAGCAGGCGAGACCGGCGCGTTAACGGTGGCGCCCGCCATCGCTAACGCGATTCACGACGCCGTCGGCGTGCGCATTCGCGATTTGCCGATCACTCCAGAAAAAGTCTTGCGGGCACTGGTCGAGATGAAGGAAGATCACGGAGACTAAGGCCTCGAACAATCGACAAGGATCCTTCGAGGCTAAAATCTCTGCTCCGTGAAACACAGTGGTTGCTCACATGTCCTCGTCCCGCTACCGATCGCAGATGCGGGCATGGTGTCGCATGGATTGTAATCCAGGGGCAAGGTCTCTCCGTCAGGACGCCGACGAGTAATCTGGTCGAAACTGTTGAACCGGCATGCGTCGGGTGCCTTTGCCCAGCTATCTTCAGAGTGTAGATCGCGGGGTAGCGGACAAAATCCGTATATACAAAAATGAACACCTGGCAGCTATAAGAATTTTTAATCAAAATCACATCGCTCCTTTGAAGGTCACGAATTTCCCAATCCCGCCAATGGACTCCTTATTACATCCTCGCTGTGACCAGACTTCGATCGGCACCACTCATGCACTACGGTGGTACATGGCCAACAAACAGAAGATACTCCTCGTCGAGGACAATTCCGACTTCCGAGAACTGTTAGCCATTGTTCTAAGACGATCAGGCTACGAGGTTGCTGAAGCGGCAACGGGGCTCACGGCCGTAGAGCAAGCATCCGCAACCCATCCTGATCTAATCCTTATGGATTTGGGCTTGCCGGGAATTACCGGCGATGAAGCGACGGCACGGCTTAAAGCAGATCCGTCCACTAGGGACATCCCCGTGATTATCAACACCGCTTTTCACAAGGGAGCACTTGTGGAGCGCGCCATCGCCGCGGGCGCCGCGGAGATATTGCACAAGCCTATCAGTTTCGAAGCTCTTCAAGAGGTGGTGCGCCGATATTTATCATCGGACTACCCGTTCAATGGGTCGCATAGTCGTACGAATCCCCAAGTTCTTCGATCCGACCAAACAACTCTATCTGCCTCGAAGCAAGTCTCGATTTAATCTTTAGAACTAAGGGTCCGATACCCCTGTCCGCTGCCAATACGAAAAGAGCGGGATACCCGGATATGACCCGCATGTCGCCTACGTCGCGCACATCATCGGTTTCCGCATCGGACTCCCATTCGGAATGTGTGATTGCAGGCCTGATCCTCGGCTCGTCTCGGCTCCTGACCCGAACATGCGACGGCCGAATGTTTGACTAAGCCGAAAGCGGATTTTGCCAGCGCAGATTTCGAAAGCGCGCGAAATCTCCGTCGGTAGAGCACAGTATCAATCCGTGCTCGATTGCCAGCGAGGCAATGTGGGCGTCCGGTACGAGATTCGCCTGCATTCCTGAACCGGCCAAAAGTGACCCGAGCACCTCCCGATGCCGTTCCGTGGGCTCTGGAATCCAAGCAAGTTCGCAGTCGAGCCACTCTTCAACTTGTTTCCAAGCGTCCAACATAGTCTCAGGCTTTTGAAATACTCGGGGATTGGTGACAATGCGAAGGAACGCCAGCAAACTGTTCCACGGTAGTCCCACCGGCGAACTCCCGTTGAGTTTTGAATCCAGCCAGACACGGGCGCTTTCGTGTTGCTGGAAGGAACTGACGTGCGCGTAGACGAGCAGGTTAGCGTCTACAAGAATCATCTAAACGCTTCGCCTTCGGCGACTGCGAGAACTTCGGCAACATTATCCACGTTCGCTGCCCGACAAGAACCAAGGTCGACCGAACGGGTCCGAAAAACGCTTCGCTTTTTCGCCGGTGCAATCATGCACTTTATACCCTCTCGGAGTACTTGATTGACCAGGGCCTTGAATTTTAGGCCGCGCCGTTTTCCTAGGCGCTTAAGTGATGCAGCGACGTCGTCTTCCAGCGTGATTGTAGTACGCATGCATCAAAGCATAATGAATTTGATGCGTTGATGCAAGGCAACTGTTTACATAAGGACGAAAATCTATCCCAAAGGTCCCCCCGGGCGGGGAATGTTTTTATCGGGGTTCCAATTCCGGTCTCGTCTGTAGCGAGCCCGTCGAGCCACCAATAGAAGCCTTCGGGAATGATGGACCTGAGAGGTCTCGAGGAGCGGACGATGTGGGGCAAGTCCACAATCATTGCAAGTAAGCGCGACGGGCAGGGTCGATTCGATGCGACCGTTACTTTTGCGGTTTCCTTGGTTTTTCCGGAGTGGGCGCCTTGCGCGGATCATCTGCTTCGGGCAAGCAGACATAGCTCATGGTCGTGTTGTTGCTGGTAAAGGTGACGGTATCGGGGCCGAACTTGGCATCCTTGAATTGCTTCCATGTCTCTAGTTTGTCTTTAATGCTGGCTCGACATTTCTCCTGAGACCCGAGCCCGGGCGCCGCAATCCAGGTATCGGAAGTCGGGGTTTGGGTTCTAGTCCATAATGTCCAAAGTAGGACGAGGACAAAGCCGCATTTTTTCATATAATGACCCGCTGCTCCTTCCTGTACTTTCCTGACAACTATTCACTTAGACGAGCCCCCAGCAAAGATCATTAAATGAGCCGTTGTCGCCGGGGAAAGCCCAAGGGTCAGAACCTCGATCCGTTGTGCCGTTTGGTCCAGGCGCTCCGGTCAATTCCGCATCATTAAAGTGCGCGGCCCTTTTCGATGCGCTTTTCGGTCCAGGGCTGCTTGACACGGGAACGGACGTGGCATCGCTTCGTTACCATCTTTCCCTTGAATTTCTCAAGTATTTTTTTTGCTAGGTTGGCTCATACACGACGTCATCGCCCTCCCTTGACACGGCGCTCCCATGAGGCGTACACGAGGATCAAGAGGCGAGCACAGAGGAGAGCAACAATTATGGCAAACCAATTCGAGGTTATCGATGCCGACGGTCATATCACAGAAGAGGACAGCCAGCTAAAAAAATATATGGACGCCCGCTACCGCGACCGAGCGGCGACGCTCACGCCAAGAGACAGCTGGGACCGATCTTTGAGTGGAACATTAGGCAGCCGCGCGCGGGACGCCAAGAGCTGGCTCGATGCAATGGACAAAGGCGGCGTATCGACCGCAGTGCTTTATCCGACCAACGGCCTGAGCGTCGGCTGGATACGCGAGCCCGATGTCGCGGTGGCGTATTCGAAAGCGTGGAATGATTTCTGTGCCGAAGAATTTCAGAAAGTCAGCCCGCGCCTCAAGGCGGTGGCGCTGGTGCCCTTCCAAGACGTGCCGGAAGCCGTCAAAGAACTGCGCCGCGCGGTGCAAGAATTAAAGCTCGTCGGTTTGATGCTCCCTGCGGTCGGCTTGCGCCTGCCGTTGGGGCACGAGAGCTTTTGGCCGATTTACGAAGAAGCGGAAAAACTCGACTGCATGGTGGGCGTGCACGCCACCGTGCGCGGGCCGCATTATTTTGCCGGCGACCTGTTCGACCAGTTCATCGAAGTTCACACCTTGTCCCACTCATTTGCCCAGATGATGCAATGTTGCAGCTTCATGTTCCGCGGTGTCTTCGATCGCTTTCCGAAATTGCGTGTGGCGTTCATGGAAGCGGGTTGCAGTTGGGCGCCCTATTGGTTTGGCAGGATGAACGAGGAATGGGAAAAGCGCGGCGCGGTGGAAGCGCCCAAGTGCAAGAAAAAACCCAGCGACTACCTGAAAGACGGGCGCATCTACTTACACGCCGAAGACTATGAGCCGTTGATCGGAGCGACCGCCGGCCTACTCACGCACAAAGTGATCTACTATGCGTCCGACTATCCGCATTGGGACACCGAATTCCCCGAAAACATCGAGCATCTCGGCCGACGCGAAGATTTAAACGACGAAGCCAAGAAGTGGCTATTCGCCGAATCGGCCAAGAAACTTTACAATCTGCAGTGAACCGATCTATGGCAACTAAGCGCAAAATTTGTTTTACCGGCCCGATGCGGACCACCGTCGCCGAAGATATCCTGCACGCCGCGGGTTGCGAGCTCGTGTTGGGAAAGCCGCAAGACGATTTTCGAACGTTTCGCTACGAGCGCAAAGAGCTGGTCAACCTGATCGGCGACTGTCCAATCGTGTATCCCTCGGGACGCGATATCATCGGCGCGGATATTCTCGACTCCTGTCCGGATCTCCAAGCCGTGGTGAAATCGAGCATCGGCATCGAAACCGTCGATGTCGACGCGGCGACCGACCTGGGCATCCTATGCTGCAATAGTCCGACGCCGGAAAACTACATGGGTGTGGCCGAAGCTACGCTGGGGCTGATGGTGGCGCTGTTCAAGCGTCTCAAGTTCAATGAGGCGTTCATGCGCAACGGCGGTTGGAAAGAGTTGCAGAATCGGGGCACGCTCATGTTGGGGAAAACGGTTGGCATTATCGGCGTTGGCCGTATCGGCCAAAACGTCGCCAAGCGTCTCGGCGCATGGGGTATGAAGGTGCTTGGCTATGACCCTTACGTGAAGCAGGAGACCGTCGCGACGCTAGGCGTAAAGATGGTTTCGCTGGATGAACTCCTGAAGGAATCGGATCTAGTCACATTGCATGTAGTATTGACTAGAGAGACGCGCGGCATGATCGGCATGCGCGAGCTCAAGCTCATGAAGCCGACAGCATTTATTGTCAACACTTCCCGCGGACCTGCAATCAAAGAAGCTGATATTGTCCAAGCTTTGAATGAAAAAATCATCGCCGGCGCCGCGCTCGATGTATTCGATGAGGAGCCGATGCCGATGGACAACCCGCTCCGTCAAATCGATCCATATCGGTTGATTCTCACCCCGCATAATATCGGCGCCAACCCCGGCTCGTCGGAGGCAGGTCAAAGAATGGCGGCACAAAGCATGCTCGCGATCCTCGATGGCAAGGTTCCCGATACGGTCGTTAATCCGTTGGCCATTCCACGCTGGAAAGAACGCTTTTGGGCCTAATATCAACTGAACCACCCTCGGCTTCGAGCCGAGAGGGTTCTGAATTGGTCGACTGGAAGTCGACTGTTGTTTCCGTCATTCCGGCCCTTCGACTGCGCTCAGGATAGACTCCAGCCGGAATCCAGGCGGTTCTTGATCGTGAAGTGAAAACGAACCTGGATGCCGGCGTTCGCCGGCATGACGAACTTTCACCTCGCCTGAAGGCGAGCGATTTAGACGATCCCCGAGAGGGACATTAAGGCGTCTGACAACTTAAGCCAAATGTAGGGGCGGGTTTGAAACCCGCCCCTACCGTATGATGATCCACAGTGCGATGAAGCGCATATCGAAGGTCCTTTGTTTTTTCGTTGTTGAATGCGGATTTTTCTATTCCGTGTTTGGCGCGGCGGCACCGGTCGGTGTACGCATGGGTTATCCGCAGCCGAGCGGCGCGATGCTGCCGATCTGGGTCATGACCGAGGCCAGGCTCGACCACAAATATGGCTTCGAGTTGCAAAACATTTATATCTCCGGCGACGCCAGATTGACGCAGACGCTGGTTTCCGGCGACATCGATATGGCAAGCTCCGGCGGCGCCGTAGTCAACGCGATCCTCAGCGGGGCGGAAATCGTCGGCATCGCGGCAAGTGTGCCGACATACGGCTTTTCACTTTATGCCCGCCCGGATCTCAAGGACGTGCCAAGCCTCAAAGGTAAAGTGATCGGTGTGATGACCAAGGGAGCCTCGTCCGATCACGCCGCGGTGGCCCTGCTCAGACGCCACAACCTTCAGCCGGGGCAAGATGTAAAGTTTCTTTATCTCGGCGGCGTGCGCGAAGCATCGGCTGCCTTGGAGCGCGGCATCGTCAGTGCGTCGGTGCTATCGGCGCCGACGACACTTCTGGCGCGCCGGCTTGGTTTCAAGGAAGTCGTCAATATCGCGGATCTTAAGTTGCCCTACGTCCATAGCGGCTTGGTCACCAGCAAGGTATTGATGCGCCAGCAGCCCGACCGCGTACGCGCCTTTCTCAAAGCCTACGTGGCGAGCATCAAGATCACCAACGAGAATCCAGAAATCAGCAAACGAGCCTTGGCTCGTTATTTAGCCACTAACGACGGTTCGGTGATCGACGAAGCCTATCAGTCTTTTCGCGGCGTATTTCCCAAGATACCCTATTTTACCGAAGCTCATATCAAGTCCGTTCTCGCGGTGACGGATCATCCCAAGGCGGCTTCCGCTGATCCCAAGGACTTCTTTGACAACCGGTTCCTAAAGGAGTTAGAAGATACAGGATTTATC
>DASYUV010000107.1:0-1599 GCA_036000865.1 Binatia bacterium
AATCGAACCGGACGGGCATTTGAAAATCGCCGCGCCCTACGGCCTGGAAGTGAATTGGTCTCTCCGAGTGACTCCCAACCCGTTGGTTCCATACCCGGCCGCATTGTACAATGAGCGCATTCGCAGCAAGCGCTGGCTGGAGCATTGGCCCAAGTTGCGGGTCGAATGGGCACGCGAGCGAGAGAGTGGACTCTAGGATGATTACATGAAGCGCTACGCTTCGGTCACTTTTCTTTTTTTACTCCTGGTCCACCTGTCCGGCGCGCCAATCCTTTCCGCACAAACCGACCCCATCGATCGGTATATTCAGGCCGAGATGAAGAGCCGGATGATCCCCGGCCTCGCGCTCGTCGTCATCAAGAATGGCGAGGTTGTAAAAATAAAAGGCTACGGCTTCGCCAACCTTGAGCACGACGTGCCGGCGACACCGGACACCGTCTTTGAGCTTGCCTCAGTCACCAAGCAGTTCACTGCGACCGCCATCATGGCCCTGGTCGAAGAGGGCAAAATCAAACTAGACGATCCGATCAATCGATATTTGCCCAGCTCTCCGGAAAACTGGAAAGCAATTACCGTGCGCCATCTCTTAACTCACACCGCCGGTCTCGCCGGCATGTGGGCGGGTTTCGAGGCCCTGCACCAAGATGGCGGACGAACGGATCTCACAACCGCGCAGATGTTCGAAGCGGCGACGAAAGATCCGATGAGTTTCACTCCCGGAGACCGGTGGCAATACAGCAACGTGGGTTATTTTCTGCTCGGCATGATCATAGAAAAAGCCAGCGGCCGGAGTTATCGCGATTTTTTGACGGACCGTTTCTTTGGACCATTGGCAATGACTTCAACCTCCGTTCCCGATCAATGGACGATCCTGAAGAACCGCGCTGCCGGATACACACTACGAGATGGAGAGCTCATTAATATCAGGCGCGTTACGCAAGTCGAGCTTCCTTCTGACTACGGCATTTTCTCAACCGTAAAAGACTTGGTGAAATGGGACAACGCGCTCGCGACAGGAAAAGTCGTGAAGCCGTCGAGCTTGGAACAAACGTGGACGCCGGTGAAGTTGAACGGCGGCAGCTCGTTCCCGTATGGATTTGGTTGGTTCTTCGATGAGAGCCGCGGGCACCGGATCATCACGCACACGGGCGTTACGGGGACCGAATATACCCGCTTTCCGGATGACCAGTTGGAAAAACGGTTGCAAGAACTCAGGTCATTTACTTTCCTCGCCTGCGATGAAATCAAAGGAAGAGTCCTCGAGCGCTTCGGCGCAGCAGTCAGCCGCGCTTGCTATTACAAAATGGTCGCCGGGTCGGAAACGCGTTACTACACGTTCGCGCTGACATCCGACGATAAAGTCGCCGATTTCTGGTCGTCCACCGAATAATGATCGCGCCAAAAACCATCTACGTCGATCTGGACGACGTGCTGTGCGAGACGGCGAGGGCGCTGCTTGCCATCGCCGAGCGGGAATTCGGCAAGACGATCCGTTACGATCAACTGAACACTTTCGAAGTCGGTGAGGCGTGCGGGTTGGAGACTCGCGAGATTCAGGAGCTGTTTCGCCTGGCGCACCATCCCGACGAGCTTCTCGGA
>DASYUV010000108.1:0-97210 GCA_036000865.1 Binatia bacterium
TATGGAGCCAAGATCGGCGTGATCGGTCTCAACGGATCGGGCAAGTCGTCGCTGCTGCGTATACTGGCGGGCGTGGACAAGGAGTTCAACGGCGAGGCCGTCATTTCGCCGGGCTATACAGTCGGCTATCTGGAGCAGGAACCGTTGATCGACGATTCGCGAACTGTGCGCGAGGTCGTGGAAGAAGCCGTGCAAGAGATTGTCAACCTTCTGAAACAGTTTGAAGAGATCAACGCCAAGTTTGGCGAAGCGATGTCCGACGACGAAATGAACGCGCTGCTCGAGCGGCAGGGCCACGTGCAGGAGAAGCTGGACCATCAGGAGGCCTGGGATCTCGATGCACGGCTCGAGATGGCCATGGACGCGCTGCGGTGCCCGCCGCCCGACACGCCGGTCAAGGTGTTGTCCGGCGGCGAACGTCGCCGCGTTGCGTTGTGCCGGTTGCTATTGCAGAAGCCCGATATTCTTCTGCTCGACGAGCCCACGAATCACCTCGATGCAGAGTCAGTCGCGTGGCTCGAACATCATCTCAAGAGTTATCCGGGAACGATCATCGCAGTAACCCACGATAGATATTTCCTGGACAACGTCGCGGGCTGGATTCTGGAGCTGGATCGTGGCGCGGGTATCCCGTGGAAAGGAAACTATACGTCGTGGCTGGAACAGAAGCAGGAACGTCTGCGGCGCCAGGACAAGTCCGAGAGTGAAAGGCAAAAGACACTCGAGCGCGAGCTCGAATGGATTCGCATGTCACCGAAAGCACGCCGCGCGAAGGGCAAGGCGCGCATCACCGCGTATGAAGCATTGCTCGGCGAGGAATCACAGATGCGGCGGGAAGATTTGGAGATGCACATTCCACCGGGACCGCGGCTGGGCCAGGTCGTGATCGAAGCGGAAGGGGTCAGCAAAGCGTACGGCGATCGCCTGCTGGTCGAGAACATGACGTTCGCGCTGCCTCCAGGCGGTATCGTCGGCGTGATCGGTCCGAACGGCGCCGGTAAGACGACGTTGTTTCGCATGATCATAGGACAGGAGCAGCCCGACAGCGGCAAAATTCGAATCGGTGATACGGTCGCGCTCGGATACGTCGATCAAAGCCGCACGCTCGATCCCAAGAAATCGATCTGGGAAGAGATTTCGGGCGGCGCGGATTCGTTGAAAATCGGCACGCGCGACGTCAACTCGCGGGCCTACGTGGCACGATTCAATTTTTCCGGCACGGATCAACAAAAGAAGGTCGGCATGTTGTCGGGCGGGGAACGGAACCGTGTTCATCTCGCGAAGATGCTGAAAGAAGGCGCCAACGTCTTGTTGCTCGACGAACCGACCAACGACCTGGACGTGAACACCTTGCGCGCGCTGGAAGAAGCGTTGGAGAACTTTGCCGGCTGCGCCGTCGTGATCTCTCATGATCGCTGGTTTCTCGATCGGGTCGCGACTCATATGCTCGCCTTCGAAGGCGACAGCAAGGCTGTTTGGTTTGACGGCAACTATTCGGAATACGAGGCCGATCGCAAGAACCGCCTTGGCGTTGCCGCGGAGCGACCGCATCGGATCAAGTATCGTCAGCTAACGCGAGCATAAATGAAGATAATATTTCGAATCTCTTTAGGTCAATTTCTGCCGCTTGCTGTGTAATGACAATTCAAAGCCTTATCAAAGTCCATCATTCCCGCACGCTTCTAGCGGCAATCCAGGCGCCGCTTCTAAGAGTTCGCCGCGCCTCGAATCCACTCCCTTAGATATGCCAACTTGCGACGTTTTAAAGGTTTTAGCTTTGTGTGCGTGATCAGCGACTGATAAAACCGGGGTCATAATAGCTTTCGTATATTCGATATTGCGAATATACGAATTATATGCAAAGCTATGAGAGAGACGGCGGAAGAACTACGCTATGCCTGACACTCTTCGGCAGTTTAAAGCCAGCATCTTTCAAGCCCTGGCGCATCCGACTCGTATTGCCATTATCGAGGTTCTTCGAGACGGGGAACTTCCGGCGGGGGCGATCATCGAGCGATTGGGTCTCGAACAAGCCAATGCTTCGCAGCATCTTTCCATCTTGCGGGCGAAACACATCGTCACCAGCCGAAAAGAAGGCAATCAGGTTTTTTATTCTGTGCGCGACTTTCTGCTGATTGAGGTGCTCGATGTCATGCGGCGATATTTTCAAGCACACGTGGAGGAAGCCATGGCCATACTCAAGGAAATCGACCGCTCTGAGAAGGAGAGTTCCTAGGCGAGTGATTGCATGTCCAGGGCAAATCTAACCTGTCCTTGAAAACGCAAAAGGAGTAATAATCCATGAAGGCTGATCGAAATCTCAGGCTCATTTTGAACAAGATATACAGTCGTGAAAGCTTACTCGGGAATGATCTACGAAATCTTTATTTGACTTGCATGGACTTTGCCGGCATGGATTTGCGTCACACCAATTTTGAAGGCGCTCTTAAGCCGCGGGATTTTGACCGGCAGCGATCTTACCAATGCGAACTTAGCGAATACCGACCTGACAAACGCCAGCTTTCAACAAGCGAATCTCACGGGCGCTGTCTTTCGCAACGCCGTTGTGAGTGGGGCGAATTTCACTGGCGTAAAGGGCCTGAGCGCAGAAGTAAAAAATTACCTGAAATCCAAAGGAGCTACGGGTCTCTAGAGGACGAATCGTCTTGGTTTGCGGCGGGCATCGAAAAATCGGTGAAAATTATCGTCTCCAAACAGCTCTTCTGTTTCGGCTCGGCCTCTGCAGCGCCCATCCTCGTTCTTACCAGCTCATCTCTTAAACCAATTGCGTCGATAAGCCGCTGAAGGCGTCCGTCGAGAAGCTTAGAACCGAACCGAACCGATGGCTTCGTTGTTTGAGTATATCTTCAAAGCCCCAGTCGTCACCGAAACGTTGAAATCGAGTGATGACATGCAAATTCAAATCATAGCGCGCCAAATCGATGAGCGCGCACGAAAAAGCTTTGGTCGTTCATTACATATTCGAGAAGTGGACGCCGGGTCGTGCAACGGCTGCGAGCTAGAGATCGGCGCGCTGAATAATCCGTATTACGATCTCGAACGCTTCGGAATGCATTTTGTCGCTTCACCGCGCCACGCCGATTGTCTGCTCGTGACCGGCCCCGTGACGCGCAATATGGCAGACCCACTCACGCGTACCTATGATGCCACACCCGCCCCGAAGATCGTCGTCGCGGTTGGTGACTGCGCCCATGATTGCGGCGTCTTCGCGGGGGGCTACGGGGTCGTCGGGCCGGTGTCCGCGATTTTGCCTGTGGACGCCGTCGTGCACGGCTGTCCACCCGAGCCGCGGGCGATCTTGTTGGGCATCCTCGCGGCGTTGGAAAAACGCCCATGAGTGTCGGTGCCATTCTGCTTCTCCGACCACGCGAAACAAACCACGCAAACTCGCTGTCCTCTGAAATGCCATGATCATTGATGCAACGGTAATGTTCGATCTGTTCGTTGTCACCCTCGCTTGTTTTGGCGCCGGCGCACTTGGCGCGCTGGTCACGGCGCGTTCGCCAACACTTGCGCGCGTCGTCGGACATGGAGCTGCGTTGATTGGCGCC
Organism: Binatia bacterium; assembly: GCA_036000865.1. GTDB lineage: Bacteria > Desulfobacterota > Binatia > UBA9968 > UBA9968 > DP-20. The sequence continues at coordinate 3,573 of DASYUV010000108.1, forward strand.
ATGGCCGCGTTGGCATTCGGACTCGCCGGGCTCGCCGGCGGAAACATGCAGCTAAACCTTCCCGATCTATTACCGATCGGCGGCGCCGCTCTCGGTATCGATCGGCTGAGCGCGTTTTTTGTCGTGGTGATTGCCGCCGGTGCAATCCCTGCCTCTCTATACGCGATCGGCTATACGCGCGAGTACGCCGGAAAACATTCACTCGCGGGGATGGGATTCGCCTTCAACGTATTTGTCGCAGCGATGATTCTAGTTCCTTTGGCGCGCAACGTGCTGACGTTTCTCGCGCTCTGGGAAACCATGTCGCTGGCATCGTATTTCTTGGTGATCACGGACCACGACCGCGACGACACGTTGCGCGCGGGTTGGGTCTATTTTGTGATGACTCACGCGGGATTTGCCGCGCTCTTCCTGGGTTTCCTGCTGCTGGCGCGCGCCACCGGGACAATGTTTTTCGCCGATTGGAGCGCGGCGGCGGCCAAACTCGACCCGACCTCACGCGATTTGATTTTCGTTCTACTCGCGCTCGGCTTTGGATCGAAAGCGGGCATCATTCCATTGCATGTCTGGCTGCCGCGCGCACATCCGGCAGCGCCCAGTCACGTTTCCGCGTTGATGTCCGGCGTGATGATCAAGCTCGGTGTATACGGCCTCACGCGCGTCGCTTTTGATTGGCTGGGAGTCGGGCCGGTATGGTGGGGCGGGACGATGCTCATCCTAGGAGCGGTCTCGGCGGTGCTTGGCGTGTTGTACGCTCTGGTCGAGCATGATTTGAAACGTCTCCTCGCGTATCACAGCGTCGAAAACATCGGCATCATCATGCTCGGTGTGGGCGCGGGCATGTTGTTTCAGGCGCATCGACTGGAAGCGCTCGCCGCGCTAGCGCTGATCGCCGCGCTGTATCACACGCTCAATCACGCGACGTTCAAGAGTCTGCTTTTTATGGGCGCCGGGGCCGTGCTGCACGCGACTCATACGCGCAACATGGAAGAGATGGGCGGCCTCATCAAGCGCATGCCGCAAACGGCGGCGTTCTTTCTGGTCGGCTCAGTCGCGATCGCCGCCCTGCCGCCGTTCAACGGTTTCATCAGTGAGTGGCTGACGTTCCAATCGCTCTTGTTAAGTTTTCGCATCACCGCGCACACCGTCAATTTGATTTTCGCGCTCGGGGTGGCCGCACTCGCGCTGACCAGTGGTCTCGCTGCCGCGTGTTTTGTCAAGGCTTTCGGCATCACGTTCCTCGCTTTGCCGCGCAGCGAGCCCGCCGCGCTCGCGCGCGAAGTCGAATGGACGATGCGCGCGGCAATGGCACTGCTCGCGCTTGCATGTGCCGTCCTCGGCGTTGTGCCATCCATGACTTTGGCGCCGCTCGAAACGACTGTTTTCGAACTCATGGGCGCGCACGCCGATGTGCAATTCAATTTGACCTCAGTCGTGGCCAACGACGGGTTCGGTTGGGTGGCGTCCTTGTGGATGGCGCTCGCGCTTGTTGTCTTTCTCATGGCGCTTCCTGTCGGGTTGCGCTTGATGGGCGCCAACAAGCACCGCCGAACTTACGAGACCTGGGGTTGCGGGCGCGCCTTACAGACGGCGCGCTTTGAATACACCGCAACGGCGTTTGCCAATCCCTTCAAACGCGTTTTCGCGCTGTTGTATCGCCCTGTAAAAGAGCTCGACATCGAGTTTCACCCCGAGTCGCGTTATTTCGTGCGCACTATGGCGTATTACAACGAGGGACGCTTGATTTTCGAGGACGCACTGTACAGGCCGCTGCTGCGCATGATTGAGACGCTGGCGCGCGAAGCGCGCGCCCTACAGTCGGGCAACGTGCACGGTTACCTGGTGTATATCTTGGTTGCGCTCATCGCCTTGTTGATTCTCACGGTGTAGTCCCTCTTCGCTTAAGAGATGGAGTTCGCGGGGAAACTGTCGATGTTCTCAGAAATAGCCATCGCGCTTTTGCAGCTGCTTATCGTCATGTTCGGCTCTCCGTTGCTCGTCGGCGTGATACGTAAGGCGAAGGCGCGCCTGCAGGGGCGCCGCGGCGCGAGTATTTTTCAGCCCTATGCCGACATCCGGAAATTGCTTTTGAAAGAGGTGGTGGTTTCCGAAAATACCTCGTGGATTTTTCGTTTTACGCCCTATCTGCTGGCCACCACGATGCTGTTGTCGGCGCTCATCGTCCCTGTGCTGACGATACACACGCCGCTCGGCTTCATGGGCAACATCATTGCCCTGATGTATCTCTTCTTGCTGGGCACGTTCTTTCTCGCGCTGGCTGGCCTGGATGCCGGAAGCGCGTTTGGCGGGATGGGATCGAGCCGCGAGGTGGCAATCGCAGCGCTGGCCGAGCCGACGGTGTTGATCGCGATTTTCGGCATCGCTCTGCGCGCCGGCACGACCAGTCTCGATGGCATCATCACGCGTTTTGCCGCCGACCCGCTCTTGATGTTGAACGCAGGTCATGTGCTCGCGTTCATTGCCTTTTTTATCGTAGCTCTGGCGGAGAACGGGCGCTTGCCGGTGGACAATCCGGCAACTCACCTCGAACTGACCATGATTCACGAAGCGATGATCTTGGAATATTCCGGCCGTCTTCTTGCGTTAGTGGAATGGGCGGCCGGAATGAAACTATTCTTGTTCTTGACGTTGTTGTCGAATCTGTTTTTTCCCTGGGGCGTCGCGCTCGCAAACACGCCCATGACACTCCTGACAGCTTTGCTGGCGCTCGCTGTGAAACTCCTGCTGTTCGCCGGGGCGATTGCCTTAGTGGAAACATCGGTCGCCAAGCTGCGGCTTTTTCGTGTGCCTGAGCTTTTGGCCGGGTCGTTTACGGTCGCGTTATTGGCCGTAGTAACTTCCTTTTTTATAAAATGAAGGGATTGGCGATGTCTGCTGAAGTGCTGTCCAAATTAGTCAATCTGCTGTCGTTTGCCGCGCTCGGCTTGACCATCCTGCTAATTGCCCGAAGGAGACTGGAAGGACAAGTGCGCGCATTCGGATTGCAGTCGTTCGTGCTCGCGTTACTTTGCCTGCTGATCGCGGTTTACAGCGACAGTGTCGAACTATTCGGCGTCGGCGTGGCGCTCATCGTCGTCAAAGTAGCCATAATTCCTCGCGTGCTCAATCGCGCCGTCGCAAATATCGGCCTGTCACGAGTCGCCGCGCCGTATCTGGGAACCGCTCCGGCGCTCATGATCTGTGCCATGCTCACGATCATCGCGTTTTACGTGATGACCCCCATTGCCGCGTCGAATCCTTTGCCCACGGCGGATGCCATGCCATTGGCGTTCGCGGGCGTGCTGATCGGTTTCTTTATCATGGTGAACCGTCGCCGCGCGGTCACCCAGATTCTCGGATTTCTCATGTTGGAAAACGGCATCTTCTTACTCGCCCTGTTGGCGACCTACGGTGTGCCGTTCATCGTCGAAATGGGGGTTTTTCTCGACGTGCTGGTCGCGGTGCTGATCATGGAAGTTTTTGTCTATCACATCAAGGATAATTTCGACTCCATCGACGTCGGCGAATTGGGAAATTTGAAAGAATGATGCTGCTAAGCTTGCTGTTGATTCCGCTCGCGGCGGCGGGGCTGATTGCCCTCACACGCCGGCGCACGCTCATGGAGCTATTGCATACCCTGGCGGGGATGGCGACCTTGGGCGCGGGAGCGACGGTCGTCGCTCAGGCGTGGATGGATGGAGTGCTCACGGCTGCCGGCGATTTCTTTCGCGTTGACGCGCTCTCGGCGCTCATGGTCGCCATCATCACTTTTCTCGGCGCGATCGCTTCGCTTTACGCGATCGGCTATGTCCGCGCCGAATTGGACGACACGCATCTGCCTCGAGTCCGCTTGTTTTTCTCGCTCTTCCACCTATTTATTTTCACCATGCTGGTCGCGGTGACGACGGACAATCTCGGCGTCATGTGGATCGCCATCGAGGGGACGACGCTTGCGACGGTCTTCTTGGTTAATTTGCATCAGACACGCACGTCGCTCGAAGCCGCATACAAGTATTTGATTTTGTCGTCCGTGGGCATCGCGTTAGCCTTCATCGGCACGGCCTTGGTGTACTACGCGGGCGCCGCGAAGGCCGGCGAAATTGCCGTAAATTGGAGCGCGCTGCGCGTCGCCGCGGGGTCACTCAACACCGACGTGATGCGACTGGCGTTCGTGTTCATCGTCATCGGTTATGGAACCAAGGCGGGCCTTGCGCCGATGCATACGTGGTTACCCGACGCACACAGCGAAGCGCCGGCGCCGATCAGCGCACTGATGTCGGGCGTCTTGCTCAACGTAGGTCTGTACGCGCTGATGCGCTTCAAGGCCGTGGTCAATGTAGCGGTTGGACAGGAATTTGCCTCGCGTTTGTTGATCGGCGTGGGTTTGCTATCGCTTGCGGTTGCGGCGGTTTTCCTGGTTGCCCAACGCAATTATAAACGCATGCTCGCCTATTCATAACCGCCGAAGCCCAGGCCGAGACAAATGATGCCGATGTGTTCGACGCTCGAAGGGGCGTTTTCGGCGCGCTTTTCCATGTCGTCAATCATGCGCTGGTGAAATCGCTGCTCTTCATTCTTTCGGGCAATATTCTTCTCAAATATCACACCACGGAAATCCGCGAGGTTCAGGGACTCTTGCAGGCCGCGCCGTGGACCGGCGCGCTTTTTCTCGCCGGTTCGTTGGCTCTGATTGGTTTGCCGCCGTTCGCGCCGTTTATCAGCGAGTTCATTATTTTTCGCGCGGGCCTTGAGACTCATCCATGGGCGGCAGGAGCAGGTGTGCTTTTGCTCGTCGTCGTTTTCGGAGGAATGCTGGCGAGCGTGAATCGAATGCTCTACGGCGAGCCGCCAGCCAATCTTCCGCGCGGCGATGCGCTACGCATCTGGCTCGCGCCCCTGGCGGCAAATTTCGCGCTCCTGACGGTCTTGGGGATCACCCTGCCATCGCCGTTCGTCGTGGCGCTCCAGCAAGTATTGCGCGTGTTGGGAGTATAGATGGCGGATTTGAACGAGCTAAAGCAGCGGCTCGTCGCCGCCAATCTGAATCTGAGCGGCGTCGAACTGCGTGGTCCGCGCGAACTGCGCGTCAGCGTGCCACGAGAGAAGCTTACGATTCTGGCCGATTACCTGCGGGGCGAATTTAATGCTCATCCGGAGCTCATCGTAGCTGAGGACACGCGATTAGAAAGCGGCGGCTTCATTTTGCGCTACCTTTTTGAGCTCGAGAACGCTACTGCGGTCGTAGTCGCCTCGGTCAGTGTCCCGGCACGGGACCCCGTATTCCCGTCGCTCGCGACGCGATGGTATCTCGCGAGCCGTTTCGAGCGCGAGATCCATGATTTGTTTGGACTGGTGCCGATCGGCCACCCTGATTTGCGCCGATTGCCATTACATCAATTCTGGCCAGACGATTATCATCCGCTGTTAAAGGATGCGACCCTTCGCCAAGATTTTTCCGACGACGGCGAACCTTATCCGTTTCGCCGGGTCGAAGGCGAAGGCGTCTACGAAATCACTGTCGGCCCCGTGCACGCGGGCATCATCGAGCCCGGTCATTTTCGCTTCAGCGTCGAAGGCGAAACGATCATCAATCTCGAGTCGCGCATGTATTTCGTCCACAAGGGCATCGAAAAGCTTTTCGAGTCAGCCACGCTCGACCAAGGGGTCAAACTGGCGGAGCGAGTTTCCGGCGACTCGAGCGTCGCGCATGCTCTCACTTTTTGCCAAGCCGTTGAAGCGCTCGCCGGCGTCACAATTCCATCGCGCGCGGCGTACCTGCGGGTCGTCCTGCTAGAGCTCGAGCGGCTCTACAACCATATCGCGGACGTCGGCGCCATTTGCACGGATACCGGCTTTGCGGTCGCCAACGCGCACGCGCTGCGCTTGCGCGAAGATCTGCTGCGCCTGAACGCGCGTTTGGCGGGGCACAGGCTCTTGCGTGGGACTCTGGTACCAGGCGGTGTGGCGCGCGATTTCGGAGCAGAGCAGATTGCCGACGCGCGCGATTCAGTTGCTCGCATCAGCGCCGATTTCAATCATATCGTCGAGATTGCGACCAGCAACGGATTGGTTCTCGATCGTTTGCACGGCACCGGACGATTGGATAATCAGAGGGCGCGTGAAATGCAAGTGGTCGGCGTTCCGGCCCGGGCCAGCGGCATTGACCAAGATGCGCGCCGCGATCATCCCTTCGCCGCCTATGCGGAGTTGCCGCCACGGGTCGTCGTGCACACCGAAGGGGATGTGTGGGCGCGCTTGATGGTGCGCGTGGAAGAAGCGCGCGAGGCGGCGCGTTTGATTGGGTCTGCGCTCGAGGCGCTGCCGGATGGCGCTCTCGCCGTGCGCTTGGACGTTCTCCCGGAAGGCGAAGGAGCCTTCGGCTTGGTGGAAGGTTGGCGCGGTCCGATTTGGCACTGGGTGGTCGCGGGGAAAAACAATATGCTACGGCGCGCCAAGATCAAGGACCCGTCGTTCGCCAACTGGCCAGCGCTCAACTACGCCATTTTGGAAAACATTGTGCCCGATTTCCCGCTCATCAATAAAAGTTTTAATCTGTCCTATGCGGGCAATGATCTGTAGGTTTTCGTTTTTCCGCTTTCAATGAATTAATTCTTCGCTGATCTCATCGCGGGCTGTTATAAAGCCAATTGAGAATGGGATAAGCTTACGCAGTCCTTCGACGTGAGATTCATTGAAAACCAACTATTACCTGATACTCGCCAGCATAGCGGCCAGCCTGTGGGCCTGGCAGCAAGATCCAACTTTCGCCGAACAGAATCTCGTCTTTAGTTTCACCAATCTCCGGCACGGCAGGGTCTGGACATTGGTGACAGCGCTGTTTGTTCATGGCAATGTCTTGCACCTATTCGGAAACATGCTTTTCTTATTCGTCTTCGGCAACACCCTCGAGAAAACCGTCGGTGCGCGCAATCATTTGACGATCTTTTTCACCGGCGGACTCGCCGGCTTTATTCTCGGTCTGCCGTTTACTCCGCGGGGAGCGGGAATGCTCGGTGCGTCGGCAGCAATCTTCACCGTGGCTGCCTGCGTCATGCTCGTCCGACCGCTCAAATTTTCTTGGCTCTTTTTAGCGCCGCAGGGTTTGGTGGCGCTCATTTATTTCGTGTACAACATCGTCGTGGTCTCCCACCCGAGCTTGATTCGTGGCCACGATCCCCACGTGGCCTATGTCGCTCATATTATCGGTTTTCTCACCGGGCTGCCGTTTGGCATTGCCCTGAGCGAGCACTGGAAAAGGAATCTATTGCTGACGTTGCTGATCTTCGGGGTCTATTTGGCGATTTTACAGGGCCTGGCGAATTCGCTCGTTGGCAAATGAAATGGACTCAGCGTTTTCCCAGTCTGCCTAACCTCTCAGCGGCAACGGCAAGCGTCTGTGATTTTTTGCAGACTGCGAAGCGGACAAGGTTCTTGGCCAAATCCTTGTCGGACTCTTGATAGAATGCGCCGGCCGGGATACAAGCGACGCCGGCCTCTGTGGTCAACCAGCGGGCGAATTCAAAATCGTCCTGAATATGCGTGGGTGCGACCTCGCGCCAGTCGGCCATGACGAAATAACTTCCCCGCGATTTGCGAACCCTGAAGCCGGATTTTTTCAGCGCGTCGATCATTAGATCGCGCTTCGCCTGATAGCTCGCCCGCAAATTTGCAAAAAAGGCGAGCGGCAAGTTTAACGCCGTCGCCGCGGCCGCTTGGAGCGGTGAGGCAACGGCAAAGGTGATGAACTGGTGCGCTTGGTTCACCGCGTTGACCAAAGCCGCAGAGCCGATCGCCCAACCAATTTTCCAGCCGGTGACGCTAAACGTTTTGCCCAGGCTGCTAATCGTCAGCGTCCGCTCGGCCATTCCCGGCAGAGTCGCGAGCCGAGTATGGACGGCATCATCATAAAGAATATGTTCATAGACCTCGTCGGTAATCGCGATCACGTTGTGCTTCTGGCAAAGCTCCGCGATCACGCTCAGTTCTTCCCGTGAATAAACCTTTCCCGTCGGGTTGTGCGGCGTGTTTACAATGATCGCTCGAGTGCGGCGGTCGAATGCCCTTGCGAGCTCGTCCGGATCAAAAGTCCAGTTCTCGCCGCGCAAGGCGACGTAACGCGGCGTCACTCCGGCCATGACCAGGTTCGGCACATAACTATCGTAGACGGGCTCAAATACGATTACCTCGTCGCCGGAATCCGTAAGTCCAAGAATTGCCGCGAAGACGGCCTCGGTGGCGCCGCTCGTAACCAGAACCTCGGTCTCCGGGTTTAACGTCTGGCCATAAAAGCGCGCCGCGTGATTCGCAATGGCTTCGCGCACCGCGAGCATGCCGATGCCGGGAGCATACTGATTCAAAGCGCTGTTTACGGCCTCGACTGCGGCGGCCAACACTTCGGGCGGCCCGTCAAAATCCGGCGCGCCCTGACCCAGATTAACGGCGTTGTGTTGCCGCGCGAGATTATTGATCTCGACAAACACCGTCGTGCCAAAATCGGCGACGCGCTGCGCGACGGTTTGCATCGTTAGACTCCGCGGACGATAGGGATTGGGGCGCGGCATGCCGTGCCTCTACTTGGTATTTTCATCACGGCCTTTTTGTATAGCCGGATATCGTGAAAGCAAGGATAGCGACGATTATCGCTTCTTGTAAAGCTGGTCGATGAATCCTTCGCGGACCAATCGATCAATGATGGCATTGTCGGCGAAGTTTTCGACGGGAAAGCCCTTTTTGCCCATGAACTCCAGCGTCACTGCGACGGCTTCAGGCTCGACGCGCGGGACGCGGTCGACATACTTCGCGGCGTCGGCGGTCGGATTGTGGATGGCGAAAGAGATCACCGCCTTCGGCAAGTACGGCGTCGGGCCCGTCGTCGAATAAGCGAGAGTGATCTTGAGTTTTTTGGCCGAATAGCTTTGTCCCAGGAGGAAAAGGAAAACCAGGGACACGAGCGATCCGGCCGTTAGGAACTTGTCTTGCCGCCTCATTTTATGTCGCCCGCCCGTGCTAGGCGCAATCTCAGTTGAAACTTCACTAATTGACCCCGAGGAGAGGAAACACCGACCTCAATCACGCCGTGCCGGACCCCGTCGCCTCGGTGCCGAAGAGCATGCGGTCGACACCTGAGTGATGAGCGAGTCCTGGAAAATCGACTACGGCTCGTTTCGCTATAATCGCTCCTGTGAGTTTTTCCATCACTCTCGATGTGCGCTAACGGCGGGTTAGAGCCACGCGGCAAAGCCCGCTCCGACGCCGGTACCGCCGTCGGAGCGATAGCAAGGCAGGTAATCGACAACGCGCATGTGCAGCGCGCTTTGTTCCATCGCGCCGGCGAGGACGACCCAGGTTTTAATTTCCGAGCTGCCCAACTGGAATTTAGATTCCGGCCAGCGACACATTGCGGCGGCGTCTTTTTTCTCCATTGCGGCTAGCATGCCGCGGTCTAGCTCCTCGTCAAGGACGAAATGAGATAGCCCGCCCGAGGCGATGATCGCGATGGACTTTTCCTCGTTCCAGCTTTCGATGGCCTCGCGCAAGGCTCGGCCCAGCGCGTAGCATCGTCGTAGCGTCGGCTGCGTCGGCGGGTAGTAGGTATTCAACATGATGGGAACCTGAGGAATGAGATGATCCTTCATCAAGCGGCGCACGACGAAGGTAAATGCATGGCCGATCTCCCGATCCGGCGGAACCGCGCGGGTGTGAGAGATATCGAACTCCCGTGCCATCAAGAACTCAATGACATGTAGACCGAGAGCTGCATTGCAAGCATATTTTTCCGGCCGCTCCGGATAGAAGGCCCACATGGCCGGCCGACGAAAACCCGGCACCTTATCGAGCTGGACCGGTGCACGTTCGATAACTTCTCCCCAGTAGACATTCACGGCGGGAATATGGTCTTCAAGAAACAGCTCGTGCTGATCATCGCCGATGATCAGCACTACGTCCGGCGAAACACGCTTTAGCGTTTCGCCAAGCGAAGCGATGCCGCTCTGAACGGCGTCATATCGCTTCTGCAATTTTTCGGCGGTCAATTCGTGAGTCACCCGCTTAGCATTTTGCCGACGCAGCTCCTGAAAATCTCCCAACCTAGGATCGAGCGCATCTTTCGCGCCAAATCCCGCTGTCCACTGTTCCACAGGAGCGCTCAGCATTGGACTGTGCGAAGTTGCCAGCCCCAAGACGATTTGCGCCATAATGAGCTCCTCAAGGGGTCGCCGTCGCTAAACAATTCATCCGAGAATTTTACTTTTTATCATAGCGCATTTCCGTACGATCAATGCGCCAAGCCGCCGTTTCGCCGGGCAGCCACTCTTGGCGTTTCCGATAACAGTTCACCTATGAATTGTCCAATACTTTTTTCGCCCGACTCATTTAGATTTCTGCTTATTGTGTCGCTAAAATATATCTTCCATATAGTCGCCAAAACCCCATTGACAAGGGGCCGGAAAAATATAGTTTTAGAGTAGTGATAATTCGCGCCTTTTCTCGATTGGTAAATTGTATGGACGCCGAGGTTCACGATGGATTCTGAACTGGCACAGCACATTTTGAATCTAAAGGACGGCGATCACCTGTGCCTTTTTTACGACAAGGATCCCGCCGAACAGATGCCGGCGCTTATTCCATTCATCCAGGACGCTCTTGCCAAAGACGAGCAGTTTATCTACATCGCCGACGATCAAACGGTTGATGAATTAGCGGCGCGATTGCACTTAAGCGGCATCAACGTAGGTCAAGAAGTGGATCGCGGCGCGCTGAACCTTTGGACCCGCCAGGAATGGCGTCAACCGGGCAAGCTTTCTTCAGAAAAGAAATCGCGTCAGGTTAAAGATTTCGTTAACAAAGCCAATAGCGCCGGTTTTAAAGGCATCCGGTTCGCTGTTGAAATGACCTGGACTCTCGGTCCGGACATCGGTGTTTCCGAGCTGGAGCATTGGGAGGCTAGCATCAATACGATCTTTATTCCCGGATTTGCCGGGCGCATTGTATGCCAATACAATCGCAGCCGTCTTGCGCCGGAAGTCATGCTGGTGGCTTTCCGTACGCATCCGCTGGCCATTTTGGGCAATCACGTCTATCCCAACTGGTTCTACGAAGCTCCTCTAATTCTGGACGGCAAATCTCCTGCCGCCAGAGTCGAGTTGATGATCTCTGCGCTGGAGCGGAGCCGCGCCGCGCAACAAGAACGCAAGGAGTTGATCGAAAAGCGAGCGGCTCTGGCCGAAGCTGAGGTATCGAAAAAGAAGATCGAAAACATTCTGTCCCTGATGCCGATGGCGGTTTATACCTGCGATGAGGAAGGGCGGATCACGTTTTTCAACCAACGCGCGGCCGCACTCTGGGGCCGCGAACCCAAACTGAACGGCGATGAGGATAAGTACAGCGGACCAGTCCGCATCCTGTCGGCCGATGGCTCGCCCATTCCTCTAAGCGCGGACGCGATGGCGTTGGCCGTGAAAACCGGCGACTCGGTTCGCAACGAGGAAGCCATCGTTGAACGATCTGACGGTGGCAGAATCATTGTCCGGGTAAATATCGATCCCTTGTATGATCTCGATGGTCGCCGCTGTGGCGCGATCAACGCGTTTGAAGATGTCACCGATTTGAAGAAGGCGGAACAGGCGAGCCGGCACCTGGCTGCCCTGGTCGAATCCTCGGATGACGCAATCATCACCAAAGATCTAAACGGCATCATTACAAGCTGGAACCAAGCGGCGGAGCGCCTCTTCGGCTACGCGGCTGGCGACATTATCGGCAAGCCGGTCACCATACTCATTCCGCCGGAGCATGACAACGAGGAGCGAGATATCCTGGAGCGCATTCGGCGCGGCGAACGCATCGATCATTATGAGACCGTTCGCCGTCGCAAAGACGGAAGTTTGGTCGAGATTTCGCTGACCGTGTCTCCTATCAAAGATTCCGAAGGCGCTATCATCGGCGCGTCCAAAATTGCGCGCGACATCACCGTGCGCAAGCAGGCCGAAACAGCCCTGCGCGAGGCCCGAGACGAGTTAGCCAAATCCAATGCAGAGCTTGATCAGAGAGTTAAGGATCGAACCGCGGAGTTGGAGCAGGCCATTGCCACGATCTTGGAAGATATCGAGGAACAGAAAAGACTCGAAGCACAACTTCGGCAAGCCCAAAAGATGGAAAGTATCGGAACGCTGGCAGCCGGCATCGCACATGACATCAACAACGTGCTCAATATTGTCAAAAGCTACGCCATGGCGATCGGTAGTCACCCTACAGTCAACGAGGAAATTGCCGAGCAACTGGAAATCATCGACGAAGCAATCGAACGCGGGACATCCGTCGTGCGCCAGCTATTGACCCTCGCACGCAAAACGGAGTCGCGTTTAGTTTTGAGCAACGTCAACGAGCTGGTCTTTGGCCTGGCCAACTTGCTCAAAAAGACGCTTCCGAAAACCATCGACGTCTCTTCAGAGCTTCGTCCCAAGTTACCCCTCGTCATGGCCGATCCGAACCAGATAACTCAGGCCCTGTTGAACCTATGTGTGAACGCTCGCGACGCCATGCCCAAAGGCGGCAAACTCGTACTTAGAACTCGGATCGTCGACGGCGGAAAAATTAAAGACGCAGCGCCTCAGGCGGCACACTATGTCTGTATGGAGGTTACGGACACAGGCACAGGAATTCCCGATAGCATTCGAAGCCGTATTTTTGAGCCGTTTTTTACTACCAAGGAAATCGGCGAGGGAACGGGTCTAGGTCTCGCTATAGTTTATGGCATCATTAAGAACCACAACGGCTCTATTGACGTGGAAAGCGCGCCCGAGCACGGCACGACCTTCCGCTTGTACTTTCCCGTAGCCCCACCGCAGCAAAAAGCGATCACCGACGACGAAATACGGAAACAAATCTCCGACCGAAAGCAGCGTAATGGTCAAAAGACTGTTCTCTTGGTGGAAGACGAAGAGATGATGGTTCTCCTGTTGAAAAAGACGTTTTCAAAACATGGTTACAAGGTTCTGGTCGCCTTGGACGGCGAAGAAGCCATCAATCTCTTTCACGATCACAAGCATGAGATCGACGTCGTGCTGTTGGATATGGGTTTGCCGAAGGCAGCGGGTTGGGACGTGATTCTGAAAATCAAAGAAGAGGACCCGCGCGTCAATGTCGTAGTCAGCAGTGGCTATATCGATCCGGAGTCCAGAACCAAAATGCATCAGGCTGGCATCAAGGATTTTATCGACAAGCCGTATACGCCCAATGCCGTTGTCGAGACGCTCGATGCCGTTCTCGAAAAGACGGAGCCAAGGGGCATTCGCGCCGAATAGTTCTCTGCATCTCGACCCTCAACTCAGAGCCATCGCTGCGCTCCTTCTAGCCTAGAGAGCAGTCCTATATCGATCAGTGTCATCCTGTTAGGAACCACTTAACCAGGATCCAGGCCACGGTCCTCTTGCAGTCCGTCAATTATCAAGGTTTGGCGATAGTTTAATAACGCTGGACAATCCCGCGGCGCTGAAGTATGCAGGCTTCAAAGGAACTCAGAAAAGGAGCTTCGATGGCTTCAACAACATCCTTCAACATTTTGGAAACGACTATCGATGATATTCATGCCGCTTATAAATCCGGTCAACTGACCTGCCGCCAGTTGGTGCAAACCTACCTCGACCGCATCGAGGCGTTCGACAAGCAAGGTCCCAACATCAACGCCATCATCACGCTCAACTCCGAAGCACTCAAGGAAGCCGACCGACTCGACGCAGCCTACAAAAAGTCCGGTCCTATCGGTCCGCTGCATGGCATTCCGGTGGTCATCAAAGACCAGGCCGATGTCAAAGGCATGCCGACGACGCTCGGCTCAGTATTATTCAAAAATTATTTTCCCGATCGCGACTCCTTCGTCGCGGAGAAGCTGCGCAACGCCGGCGCGATTATTTTAGCTAAAGCCACGCTCGGCGAACTCGGCGGTGGCGACACCCATGGCTCGCTGTTCGGTTCGACACGTAACCCGTACGATACCGAGCGCACCGTCGGCGGATCGTCAGGCGGGTCGGCTGCGGCCGTATCGGCGAATTTCTCGACCGTCGCGGTCGGCCAGGAAGGGCTCGCCTCGATCCGCCGGCCATCGACTTGGAATTGCATTAACGGCATGCGCCCTTCTGCGGGCCTCGTTAGCCGCGGCGGTGTCTACGGCTGCTGGCCGGAGATCTTCGGCTCCCTCGGACCGATGGCGCGCACGGTCAAAGACTTGGCCACGTTGCTGGATGTCATGGTCGGCTACGATCCCGAAGATCCTATTACAGCGCGTGGCGTCGGTCGCGTTCCTGATAGCTTCACAATGTTTTTGCATAAGGACGGCCTCAGAGGCGCCCGCTTGGGAATTCTTCGAGAATCCATCGGCCTCAACTCCGAGACGGATTCCGAAGACTTTAAGAAAGTTAGCGAAGTTTTCGACCGCGCCGTCGGCGAGCTGAGAGCCGCCGGCGCCGAAATCGTCGATCCGATCGTGATTCCCCAAATCAAAGAATTGCTCGCCAAACGATCGGGAGGCCCGGGCGATTCTGATCAATCATTCCAGAATTATTACGGTCGCAGTGCCAACCCGCCGTTCAAGACGCCCGAAGAAGTTATCGCCTCGCCCGACTTCGCCCAAGTCGTCAAGCGCTCGCAAGAACGGTTCAAGAGAAAGCCGGATGCAACCAAGCACTATGAAAGTCTCAGAGCGCAAGACGAGCTAATGACGAATTTTCTCAAAGTCATGGCCGACCACAAGCTTGATGCGATCGTGCACAAAGCCGTCGAGCACCAACCGACGTTGATCAAAGACGGCATCAACCCGCCCTTCGTCGACCAAAAAGGCGCGCCGCATTTGAATACATTTTTGGTTTACGTTCCGACCCTCGTCGTCCCCGCCGGCTTTACAGGCGACAACTTGCCGGCGAGCGTTTGCTTCATCGGCCGACCGTACGACGACGGCAACTTGATCAAGTTTGCCTACTCTTACGAACAGGCGACGCATCACCGACGGCCGCCCGCCAGTACGACGGCACTATGATCCGGATACGCTGGATCGTGCGGCATTGCTGATTCAGGGGTGTGATTTCCACGGCGCTCGTGCCTAAAAACCTAACGCTGGAACTTGATGTCGAGTAGTTGAACGAGCGAGCTGATATCTTCGGCCTCGTGAACGTGCCACCAGCTATCGAGCACCTTGCGGCAAGGATCTTTGCCCAGGACCGGTTCGGCCAGCGTTATAAATTTCTCTTCGATATGGTGGTTTTGCATCGGATTGTCGGGATGCCCCAACGGGTTCACTACTTCGACGGAATATCGTGTTCCATCGGTCGCTGTCGCGACGACTCGAAGTAAAGTCTTCGCCGGCAGCAAAGCTTCGATGGCGTCGTCCGGAATCACTTTAATCTTTTGCATCAGCGGCCGCAGCGACGAATCGCACACGGCCTCATCGCTGAATGAAGATATCCGAATCGGTCCGTCGATGAGCGCTCGGGCGAAAATATACGGGAGACTGTGGTCCGCGGTCTCGCGTGTCTTGGGATCCCATTTTTCCGGCTCGCTGCCGATCTCGAACCAAGTGAACCTGGAGGTGAAAACTTCGATCTGTTTAAGGTTACTTGGGTTAACCTTCGAGCGCAGCTCCAACGCCGCCCACACGACTGGTTGCCCATTGGTTTCGATCGGCCAGTATTTGAGCTGCACTCGCGGTGTCAAGCACACACCACGATCGTTAGGAAACGGCGCCAACTCGAATGGGCCGGTTACTTTTTCCCACAGCCCGTTTCGCCCTTCGAAAGCGTTGCCGGGTCCGATCATCCCTTCCGCGGCGAGCAAAGCAGCGAACAAGCCGTTCCGCGTTGCATATGCCGTCGCGACATTTTTCCACGGTGTGAGCTCGCCCGAGCGCGTGACGCGGAGCGGCAAATTGGAGGCAGCCGCGATACCCACGGCATGTGCGGTTGCTTCACTGGCAAGCTTCAACAGGTTGCATACCCCAGCCGCCGTTGCGATGCCGACGGCGTAACCCTGATCCCATCCATGGCGGCTCAACTTGGTCGCATCGCTCAAGCGGGCAAACACTTCATAGATGACGATCATGCTGGCAATGAAACGTTTTCCGTCCACTTTCATGGCGCCCGCTAGGGCGAGCAGCGCACCAAGACAATCACTCGGGTGTCCGCCTGGATAGCGGTCGTTGAAATCGAGATTGCGAATCATCGTCGTATTGATAAAGGCCGCGCTTTCCGCCGGCAATCGATCGCCAAAACAGAGTAGGCGCCCAGGGTACTTGCCTGGCGCCTGACCGCTCGCTAATCTCCTGCCGATTGCCGCCGGCTTACAGTCATAGGCCCCGAGTGCACATCCCAATGAATCCACCAGACGCTGCGTGGCGGAGTGAACTGCCTCTTCCGTCAAGTCACCGAACGACGTTGAAGAAGCATACTCGGCTATTTGATCGGTGATGGTGTCCATTTTTTCCCTCGCTTCACTTTGAAAGTTTAGCGTGAGCCTACACTGAGCGGTTTCTTACAACGCCGACCCCGTAACTACAACGGCAAAATCCGTGGGTGCTGGTCCTCAGATAACGAACCAGGAGCGAAAGGTTCAACGGGAGGGTAATTATAACGGCGGCGCCTTCACCACCACGGTTGAATCGATGTCTGCGATGGTGGGACGGCCGCACTTGGCCATGGTGATTTCGATTTCTTCACGTAATATTTTCAAGACCCGAATGACGCCCTTTTCACCGTCGATGGCGAGACCCCAAAAGAGCGGACGGCCGATAAAAACAGCCTTTGCGCCCAGCGCAATCGCCTTGACGACATCCGCGCCGCGCCGGATGCCACCATCGAGATAAATCTCCACATTTCCTTTTGCCGCGGCAACGGCTTCGGAAAGCACTTCGATCGTCGCCAAGGTGTTGTCCAAATGCCTGCCGCCGTGATTTGAAACAATGACGCCATCTGCGCCGGCTTGCGCGCATAATTCTACGTCCTCGCCGGTCATGACGCCTTTGGCGACCACAGGCAGATCGCTGAACGACTTGATCCATTCTAAATCTTTCCAGGTGGCCGCAGGATCGGAACCCTCCCCTGCTCGCCCAGCCGGTTTCGGCGTGTCCAATCTTGCATCCGGATAATTGGCGCCGCGATGTCTTTGATAGTTGTTGCGAATATTGCGCTCGCGTTTGGGCGGCCATTGCGAATCCAGCGTAACGCAAATGGCTTTGTAGCCCGCTTCTTTCGCCCGCTTGATCCAGCTTTTGGTCAGTTCTTTGTCCCGAAACGGATACAACTGAACCCAGAGATGGCCATTCGCAGCCTTGGCCAAGTCTTCAAACGATGTATTCGAATTGGCGCTGACGGCGAGAACAGTACCGCACGCCGCCGCGGCGCGATAGGTGGCCAATTCTCCTTCGGGATGTGCGCGCTTATGCCCTCCACACGGAGCGATCAATACTGGCAATTTCACCTTGGTGCCGAGCACGGTAGTGGAAAGATCGAGCGCGCTTACGTCGCGCAACACACGCGGCCGAAAGGCCCAGGAGGCAAATGCGCGGCGATTTCGATCGACGCTGAGCTCGTCCGTGGCGCCGCCAGCGATATAGTCATACTCCGCTTTGGGCAGGCGTTCCTTCGCGAGCTGTTCGAAGTCAAATAGGTTGATGAGTTGTGGGGTCGTGGTCACACCATCCTCCGCGAAAAAAAATCAGGATGACAAAGGCCACACTCGTGTAAGTAGTCCGTTACCAGTTGCCTCTTGCGGTATCCTGCCCGTGATCGGCCTTCGTCATAAAGATCGGGGTGCGGTAAAAACCGTACTAGCACTAGCCTAGCGACTACATATCGCTTCTTCGCTAAAGCGTCCAGATATTTGGGTAGGAACAGTGGGCCTCCACGGGCGCACGGATGGCCCTGCGGATCTGCTCATGCACAATTGTGGGCAAAAAAACGCCGGCCGGGATTTTCCCGACCGGCATTAAGATCTGACCGGGGTCAGAAAGCCTTCACCAGCATCTAATAAAGCGGCGCCGGTTTCGCCGCTGGCTTGGGAGCAGGCTTCGGCGCTGGTTTCGCGGCAGGCTTTACCGAAGCCGGTTCGAGCGCCTGCGACGCCGGCGTCGTCCCGCCCTGTACGCCCAATGTTCCCCCGGTTCCCAAGCCGCCCTTAACTTCCTGAGCCTTATAAACTCGCACTGCGGTGACTAGTCGGTTATAGGCATCGGCAAATGCCCCCGCGAGCACTTTGCCCTCGGGCGTGTTGGTGTATCCGCCGAGACTTCCCCCGCCGCCTGATCCGAAGACGCCGCTCCACGCGGAAAAGTCGGTATTCGATGCCGCTCCTTCGGCGGCGGCCAATTGCACACCCGAGCGATTATCAACCAGCGTCAGTGTCGTCGAAGCCTCGCTCGTTCTGATACCTCCGGCTAGAGAACTCAGTACCCCCACGTAGGGAACCACACTTAATGCAGTGTTAACGCCCTTAGTGTCTTTCTGACTGAACGTGATCATCGGATTCATTGAGTAATCCGCCGCAACCACTTGGCCTTGGCCGAAGTTACTTCCCTGGCGCAGTTCACCTGACTGGTTTAAGGCGCGCTCGGTTTGCATTTGGCCAAATGCACGGCCGCGTTCGACGACTACGAAGCAGTTAGACTGCTGTACCAGTAATCGAATGAGGGGGACAGTCGAAGTCAGTTTATATTCCCGGGTTAGTTGATAATACCAGGGGGAGTTCTGGTCTTCGATCACGGTTAGAGTCCCGAGCGATTGATCGCAGCGCTCAAGCTTGGCATTGGCATTTTGCGTCGTCGCGCCTCCGGCCGATCCGGTCACGGGCGTGCGAGCGGAATCATCGCCCATCTGAACCCCGCAGCCGGCGAGCAGTGCCCCCACGAGTATCCCGTACAACGCCTTATTGATCATCTGTCTCATAACTTTCTCCCCTTCACCGATGCGTAAATGTTTGCTGGATTTGCAACGGTGGATGTTTTTACACTTTTTTGCGGTTCTGCGTCAATACCTTCGCGAAAGTCGCAATTTTTTCCCTGGGAAAAGTTGGCGCGAGGACCCAAAGCCGTTACCGGTATAGTTGGCGAATGTACCCGCTGTCGTCAATCTCTTTTACATAGTGAAGATCCCACAACGCCAGCGGGTTGAATTCCTTGATCTGCGGATCGCGTTTCACCCCGAGCGCGAAGACGTTTTGAATCGCCTCGATGGACGGATAAGGCGCTTTCTCTAGCGATTCGGACTGGGTGTCGTAGAAACAGTTCCATTCCTCATCGTCGTGCATCTTGAGCAGCTGCGAGCAGTGCTTCTTGATGATGGCCAGCGTGTCGGCTTTTTTGGTCTTGAAAAAATGAATGCCGTCGATCAACGCGAGAATCAGCGAGCGCGCTTCGTCTTCATGATTCTTTACATACTCCGTGGTCGTGGTAAGCGTCACCCCTTCGATCATCGCCATCGGCGGCACCTCGATGATCTTGGCGCCGAATTTGAGCGCGCGGAGACGATCTACGGCGCGAATAAATGTGGCGTCGTATTTTCCTTCCGTGACTGCTTTGGCTCGCTCCGCGCCTTTGACGGGATCCGTGACCAACTCAACGTCGCGGCCTTCTTCCAGGCCGTGCAGTTTAAGGTACAGCCAGACATTTAGCCCCGTATGGCCGTCGTAATCACCCATGGCCACACTCTTGCCCTTTAGATCCTTGAGGCCATCAATGCCTTTGCCGCACACAAGATAATTTTCCCGCCAGGCATTGTTGCTCTGGGCAATGTGCACGTAAGGATCGCCGTAGAGCGCTTTACGCACGTAGAGATTGTGATGATTGCCGGAAACGATGTCGAGATCACCGGCCTTGAGCCCTTCGGCGGCGCGTTTGCGCTGCCCTTCCAGCGAGCCCATTTCCATTTCCAAGCCGTGCTTTTCCAGAAAGCCACCCTCCTCCATCACTTTCCATAGAGGCACGTGGCTCGGCGCCCGATAGTGAATCTTAATTTTTCTCGCCATGACGTTTCCTGCCTTTCTTACTATTGAGATCGATTGTTCAAAACGTTCAAGCCGTTCAAGGTGTTCAAACCATTAAAGCTTCGGAAAGTCGCGTTCTCAATTGTTTCACGAAATGCTTTAAACAACTGGAACGACTTGAACGGCTTGACGAATTGAACAGCGCGCTTAGCGCACTTTTAAGAGCTGCCAAACTTTTTCCCGATAGTCGTGGCGCCCGGTGACGATCCATTTCCATTCCGTGTCGTCGAAATATTTCACGCCCTTCTTCGGCACATTGCCGGGATTGAGAAATGATTCATCGATGTCCGTGCGCAGGGTCGCCGACCCGTAACCCCTTGCGTACGTCTCCAGCCCCTCCTTGGAAAGAATCCAGTTGGCGAAAACTTGAGCTGCTTTCGGGTGCGGCGCCTTGTTGGCCAGGGATAACATCCACGGAGAGCCGTTGATTGTGCTCGGCACGCCGTTGATCTCGAAAATCTCTAAGACCTTAAACCCGTCTTTGACCAGCGGCCGGACATCGTCTTCGCGGCAGTTGAGACAAATCGGCTGCGTGCCGCGCGCCAGCCAATCGGTCATCTGCCGGCGTTCACGCGTGCGCACGGTTTTTTGGTCGAGGTAGAGATTCTTCACATACTCTTCGCCGACTTGATAGTACAGGCGCGCCGCCATGTTGGCGCCCGCGCCGGTCGTCGTCGGATCTTCGGTGGAAATCTTGCCGCGCCACTTGGGATTGAGCAGGTCCTTGACGTGGCGCACCTCCTCGGGCTTGACATGATCCGTGTTGATGAAGAGCCACGTCGCCACGCTGCTGAACGCGCGCACGATGAACTGTTCCTGGGGATCAGCGAACCAGACTTTGCCGGTTTTCCACTTCGAGCCATCGGCCACCTCGGGCATGACGATCAAGGGCTTCAGCGGGTCGATCAACTTGTCGTTGTAGAGCTCGTTGGCGCTGGTATCGGGGCCGGCGAGATAAACATCGATGCTGTAAATGCCCGAAGCCCGTTCGGTCTGGACGCGCGAGACTATTTGGCTCGAACGTCCCGCGACAAATTCCACCGGAATGCCGAAGCGCGCGGTGAATTTGGGAATCACGTCGTTGCGCATCACCGGGTCGGGAGAGCCGGCGACGACGACCTTACCTTCCTTCTTAGCTCCGTCGATGACGGCAGCCCATTCCTTATCGCTCGCTTTTGTCTGTGCCCACGCGGTGCTGAACCCGACGAGCACATACATAAACATGATCACTCGTTTCATCTAAGCTCTCCCCGAGATATCGCCGTGAAACCTGCCCTAATCACTCCCGGATAGTTGCAATCCCAGTCTTCTAGCGATGAGCATCATCGAGCCGATAATCAGAGTAATTAATAAACCGAGGGCCGCGGCCCGTTCCAGCTCGCCGGTGAAGCTATACTCCAGCAGCAAGATCGCCAACGGCCGCGATTGGTGGCTGTACAGTAGCACGGGAGTGCTGATGCTGGTCAAGGCGCCGCCGAAGTTCATCAAGCCGACAGCGGCGGCGATCGGCGCCAACAGCGGCAACAGAATCCGGCGGTAAGCATAGGCCCATGAAGCGCCGCTCACACGCGCCGATTCTTCCAAGTCGGCGCCTAATTGTAATAGCCCCGCCTTGAACGCCTGGGTCGTTACCGGGCTGTCGGCCAGAATCAGCGCGAAAGCGATGCCCCAAACCGTGCCGTAGAGAAAAAAACGCAGCGGTGTCGCGAGAAAAAGCCAGAGGACGCCCAGACTGAGGAGTATCCCTGGCAGCACATGAGGAACCCAACAGAGACTCTCCAGCACGGGCGCGGTGATCGTGCGCCGGGAAACCAACAAATAAGCCAGAGCTGAATAAAGCAAGATACCGCCGATAGCGGTTACGCTGGCGATGATCAAACTGTTCTTGAGCGCGACGAGAAAGATCGGGTCAGCGAGCAAATTGTACCAATGGTTTAGCGTGAAAGGCGATGCAATGTTGAAAAAACCGTAGCGGCGCATAAAAGAACCGATCACTAAGAACGCCAGCGGCAAAAGCATCATCACCGCAACGTAGAGCAGACATCCGGCCAAGGCGGCATAGCGCCACCTGCCGAGCTTCACGCGCAGAGTCGAATATCCTTGGCCGGTAACCACGGTGAATTTTTTATTGCCGCTTAAATAGCGCCAGTAGAAGAACAGCAGTATTGCCAGCACGAATAAGAATACCGAGCCCAGTGCCGTGGCTTCGCCGTAGGCGCGCGGCTCGCGTTGCAAGTAATCGTAAATCTTGGTCGAGTAGACGTAAATTCCCACGGGGGTGCCGAGCAAGAGCTCGGTGTTGAAGGACTGCAGGCCTCGGATAAAGCTCAGCACGGCGACCGCCAGAATCATCGGCGACAGGACCGGCAACGTGATGCGCCAAAGCATTGCCGTGGTATTGGCGCCGGCGACCCGCGCTGCCTCTTCCAGCGTCGCTCCCAGGCGGCGGAACACCGGAACCAGCAGCATGACTTTGAACCAAATGCCGCCCGTCGAGGTATGCACCCAAACGATGCCCCAGAAACCATAGGGGTTGAAAATCGGCCCTTCGACGAAGGGCAAGCTTTTGGCGAGCGAATTGAGAAAACCGAAATTGGGATCGAGCAACAGGATCCAGGCCAGCACCAGCGGAAAATCCGGCACGAAGTAAGCGATCCAACAGGCCGACTCGATGAACCTGCCGCCAGGCATATCGGTGCGCGCGATGAGCCAGGCAAACATTACTGAGAGAATCATCGCCGGGATCAAACGCACGACGGAAAGCAAAAAACTCATCCAAAGAGCGCTCAGCGTGCCAGGGTCGGTAAAAGCCCGCTGCCAGTTGCTAAAACCGTAAACCGCGGCCTTCCCAGGCGCGGCGAGATTGAAACTGCCGCTGAGCAAAAACAGCAGCGGCAACCCCATCGCCACGGCAAGAAAAACCAGGAAGCCGCCTTCCGCCACACGAATCGGCCGCACGCGCAGGCGAAGTCTCGGCGGCGAAAGAGTGGCGCTGGGTGATTTCATTGCAGCCTAAAGCGGACGACAGTGAAGACGACCGGGATCGAGACAGAGACGCACCGCATCGCCTGGCCGATATCGCAGTTTCTTGGGCGCCGATAAGACGAACAGCACGCCTGCTGTGCGCACATGATACTCGAAACGGTCGCCCAGATAGGCGACTTCCTCGATGGTCGCCGCAAGTTGATTCGCCGTCAACTCGCCGGCGTCGAGAATCTCGACATCCTCCGGTCGGGTAAGCACCCGCACATTTGTTCCGTGCGAGAGGGATTCCGCCGATGCACGGGTCAGCGCGCTCCGTCCGGCGCCTTGCGAAAATTCGACCCAGCAGCCCGTGTGGTTTCGGGATATCGTCCCTTCGAAACTGACCATGCGTCCCAAAAATTCGGCGACAAACGGCGTCGCCGGATTCTCGTAGACTTCTTCCGGCGTGCCGACCTGTTCGAAGCGGCCGCGCTGGACCACCGCGATCCGGTCCGATAGCGTCATCGCTTCGGCCTGATCGTGGGTTACATACAGAACCGTCAGGCCGAGCTTTCTTTGCAGCGCGCGAATCTCGACGCGCATCTGCTCGCGCAGCTTGGCGTCAAGGTTCGAAAGCGGCTCGTCGAGCAACAGGATCGCCGGCTCGTAGACCAACGCCCGCGCCAATGCCACGCGCTGCTGTTGACCGCCGGAAAGTTGGGTGGCGCCGCGCTCGGCAAAACCGCCGAGGCCGACGACTTCAAGTACC
Source organism: Binatia bacterium (assembly GCA_036000865.1). Taxonomy (GTDB): domain Bacteria; phylum Desulfobacterota; class Binatia; order UBA9968; family UBA9968; genus DP-20. Next base: position 27,322 of record DASYUV010000108.1, read on the forward strand.
TGCTCTACGCGCTGCCGAACGGCTTCGCCTGTTTCTTGGCGCACCCGCAAAGGGAATGCGACGTTTTCAAAAACCGAGAGATGCGGCCAAATCGCATAGGATTGAAAAACCATGCCCAGTTGTCGCTTTTCGGGCGGCAGGAACAATCCTCGGTCGGGCGCGGCCACGCTTTTCCCGTTGATCAAGATCTCCCCGTCGTCGGGTTCTTCCAAGCCCGCGACTAATCTCAGCGTCGTCGTCTTGCCACACCCGGATGGCCCGAGCAGAGTGAAAATCTCGCCGGATTGAATCGAAAAATCCACGCCGTCGACAGCGTTGACCGCGCCGAAACGTTTAATGACGCCGCGAAATTCAAGGACCGACTGAGACATACCGGCCGAAAGTCAACTTGTTGCGTGAAGGTTTAGCGCGATCTCAATCGCGAGTCCACGATTGAAACTATTTGAACGTCTTGAACGATTGGAACGATCTCGAGGTATCAATCTTCATCGAGCAACTTACAGTAGTATCGCCAATTCGAATTGGTGTGGACGGCGCTGCTCCGTCGCCTGGCATTGCCGACGAGAATTTCAATGTCTTCCTGGTCGATGGGTTGCGGTGTTCCGAGCAACGAAGCCTGGTAGTTGATCACCGCCGCGTCGTTGAGTTTGATCGCGGTGAGGGTCGCCTCTTCGACGCTCGCGCCGGCGCTGGTGATGCCGTGGCCGCGCATCAGGCAGGCGGGCTTGTCGCCCATCGCTCGGGAGAACTCTTCGCCGAGTTTTTCGCTCGATACTGTGATGCTCCGCGGATAAGTTGCCAGACCCTCGACCAGCAAGCGCAAGCCCGAAGGATCGTAAGCGCCGTACAAAGGTTGCAACGGCTTGTTGCAAATGGTGAACAGCACGACGGTCAGCGGGTGAACGTGCACGACGCACTGCACATCGGGCCGCGTCTTGTAGAGCCAAGTATGGATGAAAACTTCTTGCGGCACATCCAGGCCGTCATCGCCTGCGAGTTTCTTGCCGTTGAAATCGACGGTGATGATATCGCGCGCGCCGACGAAGCGCAGACCGGACTCTTCGGGGCCGCGCGCTTTGATTAGAACTCGGTCTTCGCCCGGTACCCGGGCGCTGACGTGCCCGCTGGGCTCTTTGGTTAGATTGAGCTTGCCGAGGACACGGCAAGACTGGGCAACCATTTCACGCAGCTTGGAAAGATCAGCCATGGCAACTTCCTCGCTCGATATTTCTTAAATTATCCGATTCGCAAAACGAAAGGATCATAGTCTCGCCTACAGACTAAGGCAAGCGATTTAGGTGAGTCAAAAGCGTAGGTATGAAGGGAAGCCAGGCCCGGGGAATTTTTCAAAAATCTCAAAAACCTTCACCCGAGATGTCAAACATGTGATTAAAAACCGCGCCCCCCGGAAGCAATAGAGGGGCGCGGGAAGCAGTTGACTGTCATTCGTTGACGGCGCGGGGCGCGCGATCCTCACCGCTTTGCGCGATGGATTCGAGCAAATGAGTATCGATAAAGGGATTCTTCGCCGGATCGCGAATGATGCCCATGGGGTCTAGACCCTGCTGCACTTTTTTCATCTCGCGAAACATCACCTCGCGCAGCATGATAATGCCACGATCCGAGCTGGTCAGCCTTTCGGTGGTGCGATCGGCGATCGGACCCTGGGTTTCCCAAGCCATGTGATCCTGGGCCTGTACCATGTCCATGCGGAACTTCGTGTAGGGATGGAGCGCGTCGGGCGGATTTTTGTATGGCTTGATGTACTCCACCGGCAGTTCGTCCTGCTCGACGATCTCGCCATTTTCGCTTGGAAAAAATCGCACAAAATAAACTTTCGTGTGCGTGTCGTCCATCGGCACGCGGATCTGACCAACGTTTCCCTGGCGCAAGATATTCGGGAAGATCACCGGATGCTCGTCGATCATGCCGTTTTTGTATGTTCGGCGTTTCATTAGCCCGTAGGAAACTTCGTAGAAGTCGAATTCTTGGACGTCGTCGGTGAGCCCGCGCGTGCTGTCTTGAATCGGCCGGCCGCGATTGGCGGTGTCTTGGTGGAGAATCTGCAGATGCGCGGGGTCCATGGAATTCTCCATCGCCTGAAACCAGTTGCAGTCGAGCTGCGGTTGAATGAAGATCTTGCGCCGTCCGTCTTTTCTGAACCAGATGTCGAAATTCGTGATCAGCGGTGCTGGCTCTGGTCCCATATAAGCCCAGTAAAGCCCGACCAACTTTTGCACTGGATAGGATTTTTGCTTCACGGTCAGATGAAATTTGCTCTCGGCGGGTTCCGCCGGAGTTTCCAGGCAATTGCCCTTGGTGTCATAAAGGAACCCATGGTACGGGCAGGCAATCCCGCGCTCTTCGACGCGACCGTAACAGAGCGAGGCGCCTCGGTGTGAGCAGCGATCATCGAGCAATCCAATTCGTCCTCTCTTGTCGCGAAACAGCACCAGCGTCTCGCCGAGAATCCGCACGATTTGCGTGGGGTTCTCAGCGGTCAGCTCGCCGGCGACGCCGACAGGAAACCAGTAACGCCGCAACAGGCCTCCCGCCGGGGTCCCCGGTCCAACGCGCGTTAGTGTTTCATTTTCTTCTCTCGTCAGCATAGTGCGACCCTCCGCCGTCAATCTCGATCTACCGTTGGCACATTTTGTTGCCAAGCCCGGCTGATAATATAGTCGCGCAAGCCCACCTATGCAAGAACTTTTCCGAAAAAAATCATTTAAAATCAATTACTTATGTTAAGTATGAAATTTTCATGTGTTAATCGTGTAGGGGCAAAAGGAACGCGCAAGGTGGGCGGAAATTTCCAGCTGAACAGACAATTTGTCGCGAGCCCTGAATAAATTGCCCAGGGTCTGAAATGGCGAGATTTGAGGCTTACCGCGAATCTGCAGGGCGAATAAACGCCGAAGTCGAAACGGCTTGGATTTCGAACAGAAATCGGGCGAGCATCGATCCGAATTTTCTAAGAAGCGACTTTACTTGGTTGTTCGTCGCCGCCGAGGTGTCGGCGGTAGAGACCGATGCGCTCGTTGATCACACCTAAGTCGATCAGTTGATTTTTTTCGGGGTCGCGAATAATACCTAGGGGTTTAAGACCGTGCTGTACTCGTTCGATCTGTTCTTTGAGAAGCTTGCGTAGCACGATGATTCCTTCATCGCCAACGCCGATATGTTCCTGAGCGCGGTCAGTGACTGGACCCTGAGTTTCCCAGGCCATGGAGTCCTGCGCCGAAACCATGTTCATTTTGTATTCACGCGGGCCGGTTTTCAGCGGTGTGAAGCGAAACGGCACAGGCGCGTCGGCCGGAGACCTGGCGGATTCGGATGGCACGAAATTCACGCGAAAGACTTGCGTGTGATGATCGTCCACGGGCACACGGATCTGCAAATTGTGCCGATGGCCAGTGCCCTCATCATAGGGCGCCACGTGGCGCAGCACCGTGGGAAACAGCAGAGGATGTTCATCAACAGCGGGCTCCCCTCCGGTTGCCAGCGGTAAAGTGGTCCGGCGCTTTTTGATACCGAACTCAAAAACGATGAATTCGTGTTTCTCGGCGTATTTTTTTACCCGCGGCGCGAGATGCGCAGTGTCGCCGTGCAGCCAGTAAAGATGGGACGGGTCCACGGAGTTTTCCATCGGTTGCAGCCAATTGCAGTCGATGATCGATTCCTTGACGATCCAGCGCTTGCCGTGCTCCCACACCAACACATCCCAACGCGGCAAGAGCGGCGCGGGCGCCGGCCCGAGATAGGCGTAGATGAGCCCTCCTAAATACTCGACCGGATAGGCAACATGCTTGATCCGATCTTTGAACGTGCTGTCATCAGGCTCCGCCGGTTGTTCGAGACATCTGCCGGTGCAATCGAACTTCCAACCGTGGTACGGGCAGCGGATTCCTTGCTCGTCGACTCGGCCGTACGCGAGCGAAGCCGAGCGATGCGGGCAGTGCTCGCCGACCAGTCCATAGCGGCCATTCGTGTCCCGATAGACGACCAACTCCTCGCCGAGAATTTTAACCGCCTTGATCGGTTTTTCTTCGGTGAATTCCGCGGCGGCGGCCACCGGATGCCAATATCGGCGCAAGAGCTCGCCGCACGGCGTGCCGCGGCTTACCTGGGTCAAGAATTCATTTTCTTCGCGTGTGAGCATAATTAATCACAGGTCTCAAAAACAAATTCCTTCTCTGTGTTCTTTGTACCACTATAGTTGAGAGTTTTCGCCGCTTGCGCAAATTTTTCTGGCGAAACACCCCGGATTCCCCTGCCTTACATCCGGCTACGAACGGACCGGTGCGCGGAGCGCACCCTACGAATACCTTCGTGTCCTTCGTGCTACTAGCGTTGAGAGTTTTCGCGGCTTGCGCAAACTTTATGACGCTAACGTGCCGAATCGAAAATTCCATCTCACCACGAAGCACACGAAGGCCACGAAGGTTTCGGACATTGTTATTTATAAACTTCTTACTTCGTGCTCTTCGTGACCTTCGTGGTAAAATTTGTTTTTTTCTTTGGTTGCGGCTTTGCCGCGCTAAGCGCTTCGTGGTGAAGGATTGCTCTCTTTTGGTTGCGGCTTTGCCGCGCTAGGACCTTATGGTTAAACATCTTGTTCCTATTTCTTATTCAGCATCTGCTCGTAGCCGAGCTTCTCCAACATCTCCAGACCGGAATAGCCTTTGCGCATCCCCGCAGCCATCTCCTGTTCCTTCTGATAGATCGCTTCCGCCGCCGCGACCACCTCTGCTTCTTTTTCTTTTGGAACGATCACCACGCCGCTGCCATCGGCAATCACCAAGTCCCCCGGATGGCATTGCACACCGGCGAACTGAATTTCCTGATTAAAGGATTCCTGCGTCACGCGCCCGCGCGCGGTCATGGGCACGGCCCCGCGCGCATACACCGGAAAATTCAGTTCGCGAGCTTCGTCGATATCGCGCGCGGCGCCGTCGATCACCACACCGCTCAATCCCTTTAATTTGGCGGAAAGTGCCAACAAACCGCCCCAGCAGGAAAATTCCAGCTTGCCGCCGTTATCGATAACGATGATGTCACCGGGCTGCGCGGCTTCGATCGGCGCCGTGCCAAGATGCTGTGTCGGATGTTGCAAACCGGCGGGCTTGATCTTCATCGTCACTGCTCGCCCGACGATGCGCGGGCACTGCCATTGCGGACGCACGCCCCAGGTCGCGCCTTTTAGTTCCAAACTATCGAGCGCATCTGAAACCGCGCAGGTGTCGAGCTTGGCTAACCGTTCGATGATCGGTTCACGCGCCATCAAGAATTTTCTTTCCACCACGAAGCTCGCGAAGGACACGAAGGGTTTGCACATCTATCAAAGTAAACTTCGGCCACTCTTCGTGGCCGTTTTTTTGCGCCCTTTGCATTGCTATCGTTGAACGTTTGCCCAGCTTGCGCAAATTTTTCTAACCGAAAGACCCCGGATTCCGCTGCGCTACATCCGGGCTACGAACTAACCGGTGCGCGGAGCGCACCCTACAAATACCTTCGTGACCTTCGTGCGCTTCGTGGTGAAGGATTGTTCTCCTTTGGTTGCGGCTACGCCGCGCTAGGTTCTTTGCGGTTAAATTCCCGTTCGACTCATGCCTTAAATCCAGTACGCGAAGCCCATCCCACACCCCGTCGCCGCCGGCGAACGGTAGGTCGTGACATATTCGAAGTATTTCAGTTCCCGATCTTCCATTGCTCCCGCCAGGGCGACCCAATTGAGAATCTCCGACGTGCCGCCGCGCAGCCTTTGTCGCGGCAACTGAAATAGCACTTCGGGCTTCTTGTGCTTCAGGCCGTCGATAACCATCGCGTCGATTTCCTCATCGATGACCACATGGCTCAGCCCGCCGGATGCCATGAGAGCCACGCGCTTGTCACTGGCCCACGACTCGATCGCCTTGCGTACCGCTTGGCCGAAAGCGTAGCACCGTTTCGGCGTCGGCTGATTCGGCGGATAGTAAGTGTTCACCATCACCGGCACCATCGGCAACGTGCTCCCTGGCAACACGCGCCGGTAAAGAAAACTAAACGCGTGGCCGACACCGATCTCTTCGCGCAACTTGTTGCAGCGCGCAATATCGAACTCGGCCTCGACCAAAGAACGAATCAAATGATTCGACAGGTCCTGAGCCGTCTCATACTCCGGCGCCGTTTCCGCCCAGCCTTGGCGCTCCGCGTCTTTCCACCCCGAAGGCCGGTGCTTGTTGTCCTTCACGACCGGGAGCGACTTGCCGTGGTAGATGGCGAACATGGGCATATTCTCGTCGTGGAATTGTTCCTGTTGATCGTCGCCGAAAATAACCACCACGTCGGCGTTAGCCTTTCGCAGCGCGTCGCCCAAGTCTTTCACCGCTTTCAGACAAGCTTCATCGCGCTCGCGAAACTTCTCCGGCGTAAGCTCCGCTGCCAGCCCCGGCTTCGCCCGTTTGACCAAGCCCGGATAATCCAGCCGCGGATCGGTCTCGTCCTTTTTTAACAGGTGATCCCAATCCTTCGCGCGTATGCTCAACTGCGGACTATGCGACGTGCCAATACCGATGACGATCTCTGCCATAATCGCGTCCCTCGCTTCGCTTTTAGACTTTGACGATCGCGAGCCGATGTTCTGAGTGAGTCTCTACCGGGAAATTGCCACTGGTGTCAAGTTGGAATCGAATGACAGAAATTGCCATCCACCGCCGTTGTAAACGCGGCATCTACACGTCGCCCGGCACCGAAGGCGATCAATTCTTTCGTGCTATTTCTTCTTTGGCAGCAGGATGTCTTTCAGTTGCGCCACGGTCGTCGGCTTGAGATCGTAAAGACTCGCCAAAGTCTTCGCGATTGCCGGTCCATCAACCGGATTGATGTCGAGCTGCGATCGATTTGCTTCGGCGACGAGATCACGATCCTTTAACGCGCTAATAAAGGCCCTCTGCAACAGTTCAAGCCGGTCCTTCGCCATGCCTGGCGGCAAGGAAAATGGAAATTGCACGACGTGGACATTGTCCGCGACTTTCAGCAGTTCGCGCGCTTCCTCTGTCTTGGCGTAGTCGATCGCCAAGGGAATACGCCGGTATTTGGCATGGGATTTGAGCGAGGCTTGTAAAACTGGAACAATTTTTTTGCTTTCGTAGGCGGCGCGCCAGACCGTTTCCACCGTTCCCCATGAGCCACAGTAGCCGTCGACCTCGCCAGACTCGACGGCTAACCTGGCATCTGCGCCGCCTTTGTATCCATCGATCACGTCTATCGGTAAATGCAGCGCAGCCTTGAGCAGCTTGGGAATATCCGATGTGCTCGTACCCGGGCCGATGGTGGAGATCTTTTGCGGTCGCTTGGCGTTGATCCAATCATCCATCTTGGTAATGCCGCTCTGCTGGTTGAACGTGCACACCGTGTCGTACGGACTCGGAATACCAAGATAACCGAATTTACGGCCATCGAACTGCGCCGCTTCATTGCCCATGATGTGCTGCAGCACCAACGGCGAAGCCCACGCGCCGATCGTTAAACCGTCAGGCTTGACTCTGTTGTACAAGTGATTCGCAGCGATCATCCCGCCGGCGCCGGTCATGTTTTCGACGACTCTGGTCGGATTACCGGGCAAGTAGCGGCCGATGTAACGCGCGAGCACGCGAGCGTAGAGATCGAACGAGCCGCCCGGTGAATAGCCGACAACTATCGTCAGTGTTTTATCCTTATAGAAATCCTGCGCCCCAATGGTTCGCTGATCGGCAGCGGCAAACACCACCAATGCCGTGGTAATCACAAACAGCCTTTTCACTGTCCGCATCCTTCCTTCCTAGATGAATCAACCCCGACCGACAAATGGAATGACTTTGCCCTCGGTACGCTCCAAATAGCGCACGAACGTGTACTTGTTCTCCGCAAGATCGGTGTTGGGCCGAGGAATCTCCCGGTGCATCAGACTCTCTTCGACTTTGCAGACGAAGAACGCTAGTTCGTTTCTAGTCAGAGTTTCAATTCCTTTGTTCTTAAAGTCTACGATGTCACGGATCGTGTGAGCATTCACGATGCCCGCGCCGCGCGCTATCGCTGCCAAATCCGTGTTGCCGGAAGTGGCCGTGGGATAGCTTATGCGGCTGCCGCTGTAAACGCCGTTGTCGAAAACATAGATCACTAAATTCTTCGGCCTGAGGTTGCCGAGCGTCGAGAGGTTGAAGAGTGAAAGCAACACGCTGCCATCCGAATCCAGCGCAATCACTTTGCGGTGCGGCAAAGCCAAAGCCAAACCGGTCGCCACGCCGATGGCGCAGCCCATCATACCGACCAGTAAGTTGCCTTCATGTTTCGACAAGTGGGACCACTCGATGCGCTGGCCGCTTTGGGAAGTCACGACCAACTGATCGGTCACCTTGGCTGCCAGCAATTCGAGACATTCGTGACGAATCATGAGGAAAACTCTCCGGCAAAGAGCAGGGCAAAAGGCCCGCGCAGCGCATTCGCGGCTCGCACTGCGTCATTGATTTTGACTTCCAGCTTCTCGCCGTCTTCGAGAATCATGTGGTCGATTCCCAATCCTTCGAGTACCGGAATCGTGTGTTTACCGATGGTGGCGTAAAGAAAGCTGTTGCGCTGATCGGCAACGCCGCCTAAATAGCCGACGATGAGGAGAATCGGCACGCCGAGCTGCTTTCCGACCGTGAGCAGGCTGTAACTGGAAACATAGATCCCGGTGTTTTCCATGTACACCGCAGCGTGTTTTCCGCCGAGAGTCGCGCCAGCGGCGATCGTCACCGCCTCTTGCTCACTCGCTGCGGCAATTAACTCCATCTCCGGGTCATCGCGGATCAGCGGCACGATCTGGCTCAGCCGTGTCTCCGGCAGGTAAGTGACAAAGTTAATGCCGGCGCTTTTGAGACCTTGAACGAGCCGTTTAGCAAGTTCATCTTTCATAGAATGTAGAGTGAATTAGCAGGTAAAAGAACCAGTGGCAACGGGGCGTGGTTGGGACGCGTTCCAGTCGTTCAAATCGTTCAATCGCTTCGCTCCGTTCAAGTCGTTAAGGAGTAGACGCACAGGCAAAGATTCGCAGTTCAATTGCCCATTACTCCATCACTCCATTTACTCCCGTTCTGCGCGCAGCGCCCGCAGCACTTTTTCCGCCGTAATCGGCAAATCGTAGATTCGTATTCCCACCGCGTCGTGCACAGCATTGGCGACGGCGGCTGCCGCGATCAGCACCGGCGGTTCACCGATGCTCATGCCGCCGTTGGGCCCGTTGCCGGCGGGAAACTCTTGGCGACCACGAACGCGCCTGTGATTTATCCCGGCGATTCGCCCATTTCTTTTAGAATTTCCCGCACGAGACCGAAGTCAAAAACCTCGTCGGGAGACACTTCTCTTTTGACATCGATATTGAGTTTCGTGCTCTGGATAACTTTTTCCAAGGCATCGCGAGGCGCCAACAGGTTGCGCGTAAAGTTTGCGGCAGACGAGGCATAGCCTTGTTCGGCGACGCTCAACGGTGTGCGGCTCCATTTCTGTAGTATGTCGACGGCGCCTTTCCGGTCGTCCAGAATGAAGCGGTTCGCTTTTAACAACGCGCGGAGGACTCTCTTGACTTCGCCGCGGTGATTCTTGAGTTTCTGCTCGTGAAGGCCAAGGCCGTTGACGGGAAAAATCATAATGTCCCGCGTGCGCAACAAGCTTTTAAAGCCTCGCGACTCCGCGACTTGATCGGATGGCGGAGACACGAGAGCAGCATCAACCAGACCGGATTCTAATTGGGCAAGTCTTCCGGAACCGCTCCCCGCGGCAACGAATTGAACGTCTTTATTCGGATTGAGTTTAAAGTGCTCTACAGTCAGTCGCGCTAGGATATCTGTCACCGATCCGAACGAGCTGATGGCGATCTTTTTTCCCTTCAAATCCGCGAAGCGCGCAATTTTGGGATTGACTACGACGACATGATTCGGCCGTTCGATGAGAATTCCCGCGACCTTGATCGGCAGTCCGCGCAAGTTGCCCGTAACGACCGACTGCAAAATGAGATTGTAATCGACGTTGCCTCCCGCCAACGCCGCTATCGAGACGTTGGCCGTGATCTGAACGAGCTCCGCATCGAGTCCTTCTTCTTTGAAAAATCCTTTAAATTTGGCCACCCCACCACTGAGAAATGACGTATCGGGATTGGAAACCGCGATGGAAATTTTCTGCGCCTGAGCCGGTGTGAAATCTACTGCCACAATGACCAGCAACATGAAGCCGAAGATTTGTTTTATGCGCCGAATCGCGTTGTATCTTGCTGCCATTTTCTAGATCGTGAACTCTCCGGTGAACAACAACACGTCACATCTTGATTTCAGTCAACGATTGTTTGGTCAAGAATATTTAGAGCAGTAACCAAAACATTTCAAATTGACACGTTCCTCAATGCCAACATATGATCACAATTATTTTAATGATTAATCCATTGCAACAAGAGCAAGATATACGTAAGCGAGCTGCGAAAGAACGCGAAATCCCGATTCGTAAATGGCTTGTGCTTTGCCAGAAAGTTTTTCGATAGGAGATAAAAATGGCACATGAAGCGGCCTACATGGAAGCGACCTACGGCGAAAAAACGTCTTTCGATCAATTCTTGCAGTGGGAAGAGCTTCCGGTGACGAGAAATTTTGTCATCGACGACATACGGACGATCGAGGTCGCTCCGTGGCGCCGGCGCGGCGGGCTCGGTTGCTACATCATCGTGGGCCATCCGAAGGATCCGCCTAACGCGGCGGCGTATGTCTGCGAGATTCCCCCGCGACAGAGTTTGCAGCCCCAGAAACAGATGTTCGAAGAAATGATTTACGTCTTGAAAGGACGCGGCGCCACCAGTGTCTGGCTCGACAACGGTAAGAAGCAGACTTTCGAATGGCAGGAACGTTCGCTGTTCTCCGTACCGATCAACGCCTGGCATCAGCATTTTAATGGGCAAGGGGACGAGTCGGCGCGTTTTGTCGGATATACGAACGCACCGATGGTTTTCAACTTGTACCATAGTTACGACTTCGTCTTTAATAACAATTATCAGTTCCTGGACCGCTATCGCGGCGAGGAAGACTATTTTAGCGGCAAGGGAGTGTCGGTTCCCGACAAGCGGGTCTGGGATACGAGCTTCATTGCCGATATTGAAAAGCTCCAATTTCACGACTGGACGCGCAAAGGACCCGGAGCAACCAACGTCGAGCTCGAATTCTGCGACAATATTATTTCCGCGCACATCACCCGTTCGCCGGTCGGCGCCTACAAGAAGGCGCACCGCCACGGTCCCGGCGCCGATATCCTGGTGCTCGAGGGCGAGGGTTATTCCCTCATGTGGCCGGAGGGAAGCGAGATGGAAAAATATGATTGGGGAACGGGGAGCATGATTTCGCCGCCGCATATGTGGTTTCATCAACATTTCAATACGGCAAGAGAGCCGCTCAAGATGCTGGCATTCAAACCCTTCGGTCAGAAATTCCGCGTCAGCCCGGACTATGAGAAATTGTTCGTCAGCACCGCCGCGGGCGGCCATCTGATCGAGTTTGAATATGAAGACCCGAGAGTGCGGCAAATATTTGTCGACGAGCTCAAGAAGAGGAACATCCCTTTCAATATGCCTCCCGTTAATTACCGAAATAGAGGATGATCTATGCGCATTCGTCTTGCATGCTTGCTGGCTGTAGCACTTTTTCTTCTACCGCCTCCGCACAGTCAAGCAATCGAGAAAGTCGTATTGGGCTATAGCGGCGTCGGGTCGGGTGAAGAGGTCCACCATTTCGCCAAAGAAGTCGGGTTGTTTAAGAAGCACGGTCTCGATGTGGAGATCGTCTACATTCCCGGCGGCTCTACCGTCGTGCAATCGATGATTGCCGGAGACGTTCAGTTCGGAAGAGGCTCGGCAACGGAAGTGGTCACCTCCCATTTAGCCGGTTTCCCGCTGAAGATCCTCACGGCGTTGATCAATAAGTTCGTTTACAGCTTCGTAACGTCCATGAACATCACGCGGCCCCAAGACCTCAAGGGAAAAGCCGTGGCGGTTAGCCGCTTCGGCTCCGGCTCGGACTTCATCACTCGCCTGGCGTTAAAATCGTGGGGCTTGGAGCCGGTCAGAGACGTTACCATCCTTCAAATAGGCAATTCTCCGGAGCGCCTCGCGGCGATCGCCGGCGATAAAGTTCAAGGTTCGATCCTCTCGCTGTCACAGACTCCGCGAGCGAAGAAATTGGGGCTGCGCGTTTTGGCCGACCTGTCACAGATAGACGCGGAATACCCGCAAGGCGTTCTGTACGCGCCGGCAACCTTGATCGAGAAGAGACCCGATCTGATCGCAGCGTTTCTAAAGGCCTACGTCGAGGGTCTTCAGGGGTTCAAGACGAATAAACAGGTAGCTTACAACATCATTGCCAAGAACAGCGGTATCAAAGACAGAAACGACATCGAAGAGTATCACAAGTTATTGACGACGAAATTCTTGCTCGACTATCCCTTGCCTACGGTCGCGGGCATAAAAACCGTGCTCGATGATCTCGGCGCAAAAAATCCGAAGATTCGCGAGCTAAAGCCGGAGGACCTTCTGGACACGCGGTTCCTGCGCAATCTCAAGGAGAGCGGAGCAATTAAATAATCTTAGCGTTCGAGTAGCGCAGCGATGTCGATCGATGGCTGTCATCCAAATAGCGAGACTCCATCGCCGACTTAGGAAGAAACCCAGGTGATGGTTCAGTTGGGTCAAGATCTCTCACTTCGTTCGAGATGACAGACCATTTTGTTGTCATTCCGAGCGGCAGCGAGAAATCTTTCTCGAGGTTAAAAGGCGTGGGGGTACCTAACTGAACCACTATCAAAATTTGAGCGATAAATTAGTCACAAGCAGCTTACGATAAAATCTGTTTTCCCCACTTTTGCCTGACTTGCTGCGCCAGCTCCGGCGGTACGATCACCGAGGCGGGAAAATCTTTGATCCAGTCGTAGGGCCGGCAAGCGTCGATGATGGCGCGTGAATTGAATCCCTTCTTGCCTCTTTGAATGATCGGATCCAGCGGACCGCTCCAGCAGCGCCGGAGAATCTCGATGTCCTCCGCCGGGTCGCACCGCGTCGTCATCGCCCACCACACATCCTTCATGTCCGTGGGATCGATGTCGTCGTCGACCACGACGGTGAATCGCCCCAGATAGGCGGCAGCGTGACACTGCGAAGCGATCACACCCGCCTGACGCGCGTGGCCGGGATAGCGCTGGCGAATGGCGACCACGGTCAACAGGCGCGTATTGCCTTCGGGCGGACAGTAAACGCCGACCACATCGGGCACGCCGGCGCGCTCCAACTCTTCCCAAACCATCGCCGAGCGCCAAAAGCTCTTGTAAAAAGTCGCTTCCGTCGGCGGGCGGCTCGGCGGCGCTCCCGCCATGATCGGATCATTGCGAAAATACATGCGGTGGATCCGGATGACGGGTTCTTCGCGCACGTGGCTCGCGTAATATCCGGTCCATTCACCGAAAGGTCCCTCGGTCTTTTGGTCCGCCGGCAGACACTCTCCCTCGATGACAACCTCCGCGGTCGCCGGCACCTGCAGACCGCTTCGCGCCAATGTCACGACATCGATGGCCTCGCCTTTCAGGCCGCCGGCAAAATCATATTCCGAGAGGCCATACGGCACTTCGAACGCCGAAGCCATAAATAGCAGTGGATCATGACCTAATGACAACGCCACCGGCATGGGACGATTCTGAGCGAAATATTTTTCCATCTGAATGCGCGCGTGGCGACCCGGCGAAATATAAAGGCCGACAGATTTACTGTCGTGAATCATCACACGGTAAGTGCCGATATTGAGCCAGCCCTCTTCCGGGTCTCTGGTGATCGTCAGATGGCCGGTGCCGATGTACCGTCCGCCGTCGCCGATATTGTAACGGGGCGTTGGAAAGCGTAGAACGTCGACGTCCTTTTCTTCCCAGACGTTCTCCATGAAAAGGCCGTCTTTGACCTCCCTCGGGCGAATCGGTTTCATTTCCTTGATCTTCTTGCGCATGGCGGCGACCAGATCCATGGTCGACATGTCCGTCGGCATACCGCAGGTAAGCGCGACTCGCTTGATCGAGTTGAGCTGGCCGGCCACCAGCCTTAAGCCCTTGTCAAAGCCCTTGATGGAGTCGAACACAATGCACGGAGCGACTTTAGACTCCTTGCGGGCCATTTCGATAATCGCGCCGATCTCCAAATCCCAATCCGCGCCTTCGACGGCCTTGAGCTCGCCCAACTGATCGACTTGCTCCATCCATTCACGCAGATCTCGGTAAGCCATTCGTTCCTCCTATCGATACAACGTCTGAAACAATCCCTGCTGCTCGAGCTCCGTCACTAAACTATTGTCGACAAAGTCACTCGCTTTTACGGGAGCCGCCGTTTTCACCTCGGAGCGCAACACTTCATCCACCGCATCGAGCCGAACCTTTGGAATCGGCTCGAGGTACTTCACGCCGTAAATCCGGTAGAGCTCCGCGAGAATATCCATATCTTGGACCTTTGTGTATTTAGCGAGCACTTTTATAGTTCCTTCTTTGTCCGTTCTGACCCGATGAATGCCTTCGCAATAGGCGCGCAATAGTCTCAAAGCCGTGCTGCGATTTTTTTCCAGGAAAAGCTGCGTCGTCGCCAGCGGCGAATTGGGATAGACAATGCCGATTTCGCCGAAATCGACCAGTTCCTTAAGGCCGAGTTTTGCCGCGGACAAGTTCGTCGGCGGTGAAACCACGCCGGCATCGACGACTCCGCCGGTGATGGCGCCGAGCAGTTGGGGCATGCCGCCGGTCTGAATGACCGCCACGTCGGCACCGCGCCGCAGGCCCCATTTTTTAAGCGCCAGATCCAACGCGAAGTCCGTCGAACCGCCGAGGCGCGTTAAACCAATTTTTTTGCCTTTCAAATCCTTGGCCGTTTGAATCTCCGGCCGCGCCATCAGCGAGAACACCAGCGTATTGATGGTATTGGCGATCATCTTTAGACCCGCCCCTCTCAGCGAAGCCTGAACAACGGAATTGGCGCCGAGTCGCACGAATTGGACATCGCCGCCGACGAGCGCTTGGGTCGCCACCGAGCCGCCGCCGATATAGAGCAACTGTAGATCCAAACCCTGGCGGCGGAAGTAGCCGTAATCCTGCGCCACCCATAGCGACGCCATCGCACCGCTGATCGAACTGTAAGCTAATCGAATCGGTTCAGCGCGCGCGTTGGCGAGAAATAAAAGGGCCTGCCAGACGAACGACCACAGGATGAGACAAAAAACTTTTTGAACAATCGTTTCTCGCACAGCTTCAAGCCAGGTGTGGATCGGCGCGACTTTCGCGCTCACTGCCCGAGAATGCCGGCGTCTCTCAATTCCCGCTCGAGCTTGACGACTTCTTCTTTTGGCATCTGTTCGGTCTCCCATTTGGGAAAACGTTTCACTGCGAAGCCGCGCATGCGATACACTTCCTGCAGCGGCACCCGGCCATACTTGCGCAAGCGCGCCGCGACGATACGCGCCGTGGTGTCGACGCGGTTCTGCGCTTCCACCGCCCGCGGGTAATCTTTGCTGTCGAGCGCGTTGAACAATTCGACGCAAATCTCCGGCACAAAACTGGTCGGCGGATTGATCATGCCGGCGACACCGAAGGGCACGAGACCGAACAGATCCGCGTTGCCGGTGAATACTGACACGTCGGGAAGCAAACGAACATATTCCAGCAAAGCACCTTGGCCGTAGGCGACTTTGATGCCCTTCAACGCGGGCACCTGTTCCTTCATTCGCAATGCGAAGGCGGGTGGGATCGAGATGCCGGAATATTTGGGATTCTCATAGATGTAAATCGGCAGTGGCACCGCCTTGTGTACCGCTTTGTAGTGCGCCATGATTTCGTATTCGGTGTGATCCGAATAATAGTAAGGCGGCACAATCGCCACCGCGTCCGCTCCATGCGCTGCCGCATGCTCCGCCAATTCCACCGTGCTGCCGGCATCCGCGGTGCCGACGTGAATGACGACGGGAACGCGCGACTTGGCCTGATCGAGCGCGATCGCCGCCGCTTGCTTGCGCTCATCGATGGTCATCGCCGGCCCTTGGCCGGTGGAACCGAGAACGAACAGACCCTGAACGCCGGCTTTGATGTGAAAATCCACCAACTGGCGCATCATTTGTTCGTCGACACGAACTTTCTCATCGAACGGCGTGATAATCGGCAACAAAACTCCACGAATCATTTTTCCTCCGGCGAGATCGACAATCCGTATTGTGTCGATTGCTGTAACCTCTTTCTTACCCTCGCCCTCTGGGAGGCTCTGGGAGAGGGAAGGGTGAGGGTAAGGAACAGCGAAAGGCTCTCATTGTGCAAGCGGTCGCGGGTCCTACCCGATAACTTTCTTTCGCACTCCCACTAGCGTGTCCAAACAAAAGACTTCGCTCGACGCTGGCTCCGCCACAACACCCTTTGGCTGGCCGCCGTTCAGGGCCGTCTCGATCGCATCCCGGACAATTTTCCGAAACTTGATGACGCCGCGATCGGAAACGCCGAGCTGTTCGTCTCTTTCGCCCAGCAGTCCCTGGGTCCCCTGTGTCACGAGATCTTCTTGGCGAATGTTGCCTTTGTAGGGCATGTACTTGCGCTTGTCGTAGGGTTTCACTTCCTGCGCCGGCGCTTCCCGCGCCCGCAATTCTTTAAGACGCTCGAAGAAGTTTTCCACCGGACCGGTGTAATTGTCGGCGGTGAATATCATGAAATGATCGTCATCGTTGGGCGTGAGGAAAAGTATATGCTCGCAGTGCGAGCCCTCGTTCATGAGCGCCGCCGCGTCCATCTTGGCGTGGACGAACTCGGTATCTCCCACTTGAATGATGCTCGGCAACGCCAAGCTCATTTCATCGATAAATTCCGTGTCCTCCGTCGGCCCCGGCTTGGTCATGACGACCTTCATGCCGTAATCCGTCTCGACGAAATCGAAGTGCGGCATCTCCGAGTAGCTAAAAAAATGATCGCCCCAGGATTGTTGGCCGTAACCGGCGTTGCGATGCAGGATGCATACGTGCGCCGGGTCCGCCGAGTTTTCGAAGAAATTGAACCAATTGTAATCGCAATGACGCACCGGCTCGATCTGCCGTTGTCCGCCGCGATCGACGAGCGGCGCATAGTTCGGCAGCGGCGGCGGATTATCTTTATCTGCTCCCATGTAGGCGAACATCAAACCGCCGAATTCACGCACCGGATAGGAAAGGTGGCTCACCTTCCGGCAAAATTTGCTGTCCTTCGGCTCGGCGGGCATTTCGAGACACTGGCCGTGAATATCGAACAACCAACCATGGTATGCACACCGAAGTCCGCCGTCTTCAATATCGCCATATTCCAGCGACGTTCCGCGGTGCGGACAATGCTCGCCGAGCAATCCAAGCTGTCCCGCTTGATCGCGAAACAGCACCAGCTCTTCGCCGAGAACTTTCACCGCTTGAGGAATGTCGTAGAGATCACGGGCGATGCCGACGACGAGCCAATAGCGGCGAAACCACTCGCCGGCCGGCATGCCGGGTCCGACGTGGGGAATATCCGCGACTGTAATGCTCCTGTTCTTTCTCTTAGTACTTACTTTCGCCACTCAGTTTTCTCTTTTCGGGCCGATCTTACCGTCAACGGCTTGAACGATTTGAACATTTTGAACAGCTTGAACTTTTTTTCCTCTACTTGAAACCATATTCTTTCCAGCGGTGCAAAACCGCCTGGCGCATCGTTTCGGTCGGCGCGGCAACCTCGCCGCGGAAGTTTTGCTTCTTGGTCAAGTCGAGCATGAGCTTGGACGTCACACCTTCGGCCGTCGCCGAAGGCTCCAGCGTGCTGGTGATGCCCCGTGGAATGACATACATGTCCGTCGCCGGCTGGAATCGCGTGGTGAGCGCCCAAAGAACCTCGTTGGGATCTTCGATATTGATGTCCTCGTCGACGACGAACACGTGTTTCCATTTACCGCTTCGGGTATAAAGCGACGCCGCGAGAATATTATCGACGATACCCTGGCGCATCAGCCGCTTTTCCAGCTGCAAGATCAACACGATCGATACGCCCCACGCCGGCGCGTAGGCTTTTTTCAGCGCCGGATAAGCCGGCTTCAGCTCTTGGTAGGCCGCGACCGCGTATGTGAGCGCATCCACGTACAAATGTTCGTGGGGCGGTTTGCCGAGCCAGATGTTGTGATAGATAGGATTTCTGCGCTGGGTGATCGCCTTGATCGTCATGATTCTTTCGCCCGGGACGCGTTGCGTCGTGTAACCGCAGAACTCGCCGAACGGTCCTTCGTTGCCGGTCTTGGCGGGAATCGTCATCTCACCTTCGAGCACGATCTCCGCCAGGGCGGGAACTTCCAAATCGACGGTGCGGCATTTGACGACGTCGATCGGTTCGCCGGCTAATCCGCCGGCGATTTCCAACTCGTAAACGCCGATGCGCGGCTCGAATTGCGAGGCGACGTAAACCGAAGGCGGCACACCGATGCAAACCGCGACTTCGAACTTCTTGTCGCCGCGCTTTTCCGCGTTCTTGATGAAGTCATGACCGTCATGACCCGGGGTAAAACGAATCGTTACTTCGTTTTTCGAAACCAACATCATCCGGTAGATGGAAAGATTCTTGCCGTACTCGGGATCCTTGAGAAGAACGTGGCCCGCCGTGATATACGGTCCGCCGTCGAGCGGATTATTCGTGCACAGCGGCAGTTTGGTGATGTCAACGTCGTTGCCTTCGAAGACCAGCTCCTGGCAGGGGCCGCTTGATACTAGCCGCGTCGGCAGCGGATTGCTCGCCCGCCGCACCGTTTCGTCGAAAACATTTTTTTGGGAGAGTCCGAGCGCTAAAGCCACTCGTCTATCGGTCGCCAACAGCTGACCGACCACCGGGATCCCGTGACCTTTCACTTTCTCGAACAGCAGCGCCGGACTGTTGGGCCACTCGTTGTGAATCTTGCAGATCGCGCCGAGCTCATGCTTCGGATCGACCTCGACTCTGACCTTCGCGAGCTCATGCTCTTCTTCCAGAACTTTGAGAAACTCATGCAAGTCCATCATGACGACATCATCCTGTTGAATTCGTCTCTCAATAGCAATTTCGTTTCGAACCCTAGCACTGCCCGGGCTTTATCTACCGAATATCCGCTGCACCGCCCATCCAAGCCATTGCGTAGGTCTTTTACCTGGGAAAGATAGCGGCTGACAAGTTCCTGTGTCGGCTCGTCCATGATGGTATCAGGCGCGCAAATATTGAACGCTTGATGGCCGGGGAAATTAGCTTCCAGCGCCAAGCGGCAAGCCCGCGCCGCATCGCGCACATCGATATAACTCCACAACGCGCCGGTGCCGCGGATCAGCGGATTTTGCTTGCGCTCGAGAAGCTGCGCGCGATGCATGTCAGTGTAGATTCCAGAAAAGCGCAGGCTCGCGATTTGAATACCGCTTTTCTGGCTTAGCGCACCAGACAGCTTTTCACCGACGAGCTTCGTCAGGCCGTACGGGTCTTGCGGTCGCAATGGATGCTGCTCATCGATGGGAAGATAATCAGGAGTTATTTGAATTGACGGATAATAAAAACCATAAACCGCCAGGCTCGAACCGCAGACGATCTTTTTGACGCCGGCGGCTTGCGCCGCGGCCAAAACATTGTTCGTGATCGCGACGTTGAGATTGAACCGTTCGGCATCGCCGGTGATATCAGGGAACTGCCAGCGTTGTGTTTCAACATCGAATCCGGTTTCGGTGTAGGGAAAGCGCTGCCGCGCGAGGTGAACCACGCCATCCACTCCCTTGAAATAACTTTGTAGCGCATGCGCTTTGTTAAGATCCACAGTGTAGGTCGGACAAGGACATTCGCGCGCCTTGGTCGTATCGAGAACCGACACCTGGTGGGTGTAAGCAAAAAGCTCGCGCACGACGAACTCCCCAAGCCGTCCCGACCCTCCTGTGACGACGACCCGCATCAGCGCCCCACCGTGCGAAACCAGCCGCTTTGTTCCAGTTCTCTCAACAGGCTGTTGTCGATAAATTCGCCGGCTTTGGCTTCCCGCGCTTCTTTTCCGGGAGTGCGTTTGAGAATCTCGTCGACGCCCTCCGCGCGCACGTAAGGAATGCGATCGCCGCTATAGCGCACGCCGTAGGTCTGATGCAGCTGCGCCAGCGTCTCGGGGTCCGTGACTTTGGTATATTTCGAGAGCACCTTCATGCTGAACTCTTTGTCCGTGCGCAGCCGGTTGAGTCCCTGGTTAAAGCCGCGGAGAAAACGCAGCGCGGTTTCCCGGTTCGATTTAATAAAACTCCGCGTGGTGGACAGCGGCGTGTTTGGAAAGATAATGCCCAACTGTCCGACGTCGGCCAGCTCGTGCATACCGGCTTTCATGGCTCGAAAATTACTCGGGGGCGACAGCACAACGGCGTCGAGCGCGCCGGAGAGAAGCGCCGCCACGCCCTCGGGCATGCCGCCGGTCTGAATCACGACGATGTCGCGCCCGCGCTCCAGGCCCCATTGTTTAGATGCCGCATCCAACGCCCAATCCGTCGAGCCGCCCAGGCGCGTCACGCCGACTTTTTTGCCTTTGAGATTTGCCGGTTGTTTGATCTCCGGCCGCGACATGATCGAGAAAACCAAAGCGTTGCCGGTGTTGCCGATCAAGACAAGATCCGAACCGCGCAACGAAGCGTTGATCACCGGCACCGACGGTCCGTAAGCGAACGGCACCTCGCCGCTGAGCATCGATTGAATTAACAACGAGCCGCCGCCGATGTAGAGCAATTCTGTATCGAGTCCTTCGCGTTTGAAGTAGCCGCCTTCCTGAGCGACCCACAATGTCGACATAGCGCCGCTAACGGCGCTGTAGGCGATCCGCATGGGCGCAGCATCAACACCGCGCGCCAGCAAAGAAACGGCGACGAGCGCAGTCGAAACAATTCGAGCAAATCTAGCCAATCGCACTCAGACTAATCCTTTCGTGCGCACGCCGGTAAAAGAGTCGATGGACACTAGCTCAGGCGCTCGATCTGCTGCCAACACTCCCTTGGGCGCGTGGTTTTCTTGCACCGATCGAATTGCGTTAAGAATAATCTTGCGAATCAGAATCACGCCTTTGTCCGACGTCGCTAGTTGCTCTTTGCGCCGGTCGAGCATGGGCTGGGTGCCCTGGCATGCGATATCTTCCGTCCTGACATTGCCCCTGAACGGCGAATACTTGCGTTGGTCATACGGCTTCTTCCCCGCTTCAGCTTCGATTTTGCGACTGGGCGATAACTTTTGAAAGAACTCGGGATCAGATCCCGTATAATGATTCACTGTGAACAACGTAAAACTGTGATCGTCGTTCGGCGTCACGAACATGATATGCGCGTTGTGCGAACCCGCGCTCAAAGCTTCGCGCGGCTGTCTGAAATGAGTGAACTCGGTATCGCCGATTTGCAGAATGCTCGGTAGAGCAAAGCTCTTTTCATCGATGTACTCGGTATCTGCGCTCGGCCCGGGCTTGCGGGAGACAACCTTCATGCCGTACGGGGTTTCGACCGCGTCGAAATGCGGGATGTCCTTATGGTTAAAAAACCAGCTGCGCCAGGTGCCGTCGTTCGGATCGGCGCGGTGTAGAGTAGAGAAGTGCACGGGATCTGCGCCGTTCTCGATGAAGTTAAACCAGTTGTAATCGTAGACCCGGGTCGCTTCCAATGATCTTTGTCCGGCGGAATCAGCCAGCGCTTTGTATTTGGGAAGAGGCGGCGGGTTGTCTTGGTCGGGGCCCAGATAGGCGAAAATCAATCCGCCCTGCTCCTGCACCGAATACGACAGATGCCTTACCTTCCGCGGAAAGTTACTGTCCCTTGCCTCTGCCGGCATTTCCAGACATTGGCCGTGAACGTTGAACAGCCAGCCATGATAGGGACAACGGATGCCGCCATCTTCAATGTCACCGTATTCCAACGAGGCGCCGCGATGCGGACAGTGCTTGCCAATCAAGCCGATCTCGCCGTTTTGATCGTGAAACAGCACCAGCTCTTCGCCCAGGACTTTGACTCTCTGCGGAATGTCATAGAGATCGCGCGTCGTGCCAACAACCATCCAGTAGCGGCGAAACCATTCGCCGGCAGGCGTGCCAAGGCCAACGTATGGAATGTCGGCGAGAGTGATTTTCTTCAAACGCTTCATTGATAGGATCGGGAATAGCGCGCGTGCGAGATGACCTAAAGTCTCTCGTATCGATTAATACGCTGTCAGATTGGTGTCAATCTTCCCCGATCCATATCAATTATGCACAGGCGACTCTGCTCCGAACAGTTCTGTTGTCAAAGTATGATCTAGCGCTCACTCAGAGATTGTCGTTGCCGCCAACACGAATTGGGCCTAGCGGCAGCATTGACAATCTGCTGAGTGTCCCATGGCCGAAACCCTGGATAGGATTGTTCGCTTAGCCTGACCCCGTCACGGCTCACAACGTGTACTGCTTTGAACCGCTCCCGAAAATGATCATCCCCCGCGCGCCCTTTGATGTCGGCTTGCACGATTTTTGCCTATCAGAACTGCCATGGGAAAAGCCGGCACCAGCGCCGAAGCGCTGATCGAAATACTTAACTTGTGTGAACAGACACTTACGGCCCTAAAGGCTGACTACGATCATGCGTTGGTATCTGACCAATCTGACCAAAACTGTCGCCATGAACGACGCCGCTCCACGAAATATGTTCCGCGCCTATCGCTTATCAAGGGTGGATTGTCCCGTACGGATCCGCAACTCTCAGTCCGTTGAACTGCCCTATCGTTTCCGCAAGTTACCACCTTCTCCAGCTCCTCCTCTAATGCCAGAGAAAACGCCAAGGCGCACCGTCGCGACGATCGTCGATCTCTGCATATCCTGGCAATGTAAATCTTAAAACATGCCAAATCCGGCAGAGTTTCACGCTCCCCGAACGTGCGTGAGCCCGCTCGCTAATGAGAGTGCGTCGGTCGGTTGCGTCAACCGCTGTTACGGAGTCCCGCAGCGATGCCGTTCATCGTCAGTAGAATAGTGCGCTTGGTGTTGTCGTCGGTATTGCCCGCGCGATAACGCCGCAGGGCTTCGACCTGCAGATGATTGAGCGGGTCGATGTACGCCACGCGGTTGCGAAAGCTGCGGGCGAGAAACGGGTTCGATTCGAGCAACTCCCTCTGCTCGGTGATATCGAGCAGGTGCGCCATGGAAGCATCGATTTCGCTGCGAATGCGGCTGAAAATAACTTCGCGAAGTTGGGTATCGGTCACCAGTTCCGCATAGCGCGACGCGATATGCATATCGCTCTTGGCCAGCACCATGTCCATGTTGGACAAAAGCGCGCGAAAGAACGGCCAGTGGCGGTACATCTCGCGCAAAAGTCCCATGCCTGGCTCGCTGTGGCTCGCCAGGAATTGCTCTACTGCAGCGCCGAAGCCAAACCAGCCGGGCAACATCACGCGAGCGAGGGACCAACTGAAGACCCAGGGAATCGCGCGCAGATCTTCGATGCGATCGGAAGCCGTGCGCGACGCCGGGCGGCTGCCGACGTGCAGATCGGCGATCTCTCTGATCGGCGTGGCGATGCGGAAGAAATCGACGAAGCCCGGCGTTTGGTAAATCAGCGCACGGTACGCCCGGTAAGCGTGCTCAGAGAGCTCCTCCATCGCGTCGTGGTAAATCTCCTTTGCCGGCGCGGCGCGCTCGAGCAATGTCGCTTCCAACGTCGCCGCCGCCAGCGTTTCAAGATTTCTGCGGCCGATTTCGGGGTCGGCGTACTTGCTGCTGATCACTTCTCCCTGCTCGGTGATGCGGATCTGTCCTGCCACACTTCCCGGCGGCTGCGCGAGGATCGCTTCGTAACTAGGCCCGCCGCCGCGGCCCACGGTACCGCCGCGACCATGGAAAAGCCGCAGTCTGACTTCGTGGCGGCGTAAGACTTCGACTAAACCGACTTCGGCCTTGTACAACTGCCAGTTGGAGGTGAGATAACCACCCTCCTTGTTACTGTCCGAATACCCGAGCATGATTTCTTGGGTGGCGCCCCGGCTCGCCACCAATTGCCGATAGATTGGCATACTCAATAGATCGTCCATGACGCGCGTGCAGTCACGCAAACCGACAAGGGTTTCGAACAGCGGCACGATGTTCATGTCGAGGCGAGGTGGCTGGCCCGGTCGCATCAGCCCCGCTTCTTTGAGCAACAAGGCCACTTCGAGGATGTCGCTCGCTTCGTTGGCGTTGGAGATGATGTAGGTCGGCAATGCCTCCTGGCCGTAGCGGCGTTGCAGCTCGGCTGCGCAATCGAAAATATTCAATTCCTTGGTTGTCTCGGCGCTGTACGGGAGATGAGACGAGCGCAGCGATCGAGAAAGCATGAGCTCTTCGAGCAGCCAGTTCCTTCGTTCCGGCTCCGCGAGAGCGCCGTAACCGTCGCGCTGAGCGCCGACAAGAAACAACTCTGCAACGACCTGTTGGTGTACGTCACTATGTTGGCGCAAATCTAACGGCGCCAGGTGAAAGCCGAAAACTTCCACAGCGCGCCGCAGCGCGCGCAACCGGCCGCGAGCGATGCGCATGGAACCGTGACGTTCGAGCGAGTCGGAGAGGGTCAGGAGATCCCGCCTTAGTTCGCTGGAATCGTGGTAGGGTTCACAAAGCCCATTCGATGCGCCGGATGGTGAGTCATGACTAAAAGCCTCCAACGTCGCCGAAAGCCGCTGGCCGATACCGATCAAAGCGCGCCGGTAGGGTTCATCGCGGCGGTGCTCGGAGTCGTCGGCCGAGCGCGCGGCAAGCACTTCGAGTTCTGGAGTCACTTGCACCAAGCGCACCGACTGAGCCAGCTCGCTGCGCAGTTGTTGAACCTGCTCTAAATAATATTCCAAGGCAACCGAAGACTGCCGCATAAGCGCGTATCGGGTAACATCGTGGGTCACGTACGGATTGCCGTCGCGGTCGCCGCCGATCCAACTGCCCATCGTGAGGAACGCCGGAATGCGCCATTGGCGCTGCGGCCAGTGGGCGCTGAGCTGATCTTCCAGTTCGGCATACAGGCGCGGCAATTGCTGTAGAAACGTATACCGATAATAAGCCAGGCCATTTTCAATTTCGTCCTGCACGGTCAGTCGAAGCTCGCGCAAAATCCGGGTCTGCCAGAGAGAAAGAATAGTGCGCCGCAGCCCCTCCTCGTTGGTTGCCAGCTCGTCGGGCGTCAGCTGCATACGGTCGCGCGCCTCCAACAGGGAGGCGATCTCACGCTGACAGTCCAGAACACTCTTGCGCTGCACTTCCGTGGGGTGAGCCGTCAATACGGGCGAGACCAGCGCCTCGGCAAAAAAGGCGCACAATTCCTCCGGCCCCAAACCGGCTTCGGCGATCCGCCGGATGGCAAGCACGAGACTACCTTCTTGCGCCGGAGAGCCTGCCAACTGATGTGCCCGTCGCCGCCGATTGTGGTGCAGGTCCACGGCGATATTGCTGAGCTGTGAGAAGTAACTGAACGCTCGTATTACGGAGGTCGTCGCATCCTGGGCGAGTCCGCCGAGCATGATTTCCAGCTCCGCGCGCGTCTGCTCATCGCCCGAACGGCGGAAATGAACCGCTGTCTGGCGAATGCGCTCAATGAGATTGAAGATATCGTCGCCTTCTTGCTCGCGCAGCGTGTCGCCGAGCAAACGGCCGAGTAGCCGGATCTCTTCCTTCAATCGTAGGTCCTTATCAAACTCTTCCTCGGGGGGAGGGGTAAAACTCATATCGCTCTCGCCGCATGGGAGACCATTGCTAGCATACGAAGCGGCTCTGGCCCTCGCTCATTGCGCGTCACTTGGGCAACTGGCGAGAATCTAATCAGGTCTGGAACCAAGCAGAGCAAGTCGAGTGTTTGAAGAAAACGGACTGGGAGGCCGTGTAACACACAGGTGAACATTCTTATGGTGGAGGCGGCGTCGCAGTGCAAAGAACCTGTGCGTACCCTCTCCTTCCCGTTCCCTTAGTCGGTAAAAGCGAAAATAAACGCTTATCAACGTGCCGGGATCTCGAATTTTATTCGATCCGGATATCTGCCTGCAACCTACGGACGATGATGAGCACACTGCCGTTAAGTAAAAGGCCAAGAGACTAGTTGACACTCTAAGAAAATGTTTGACCATTCATGTGTATCTCAAACTAATCTGTCATTTGTGCGTCATGAATGGCTTCGCAAATGGACGAAAAGCGCCGCTTTGGCGATATAAGGATTACTTTCCTCGCGCCATTTGCTCAACATCAGCGATCGTATATTTGTCCATGCGAAAAGCCCGGCGCGGGTCCCATTCGAGAACTTCCATCGACCGGATGCCTCGGAGATGATGCGAGTCTTGGGCGGCGATGGCTTCTGCTTCCTTGAGGCTCGAGGCAAGCATGATATAGATTCCATAGGCGCCGTCGGTAGTCGGTCCGGAAAACAAAAGGCGTCCTGCTTTATGCTGTTCTTCCAGCCACTGTCGGTGTTCGTCATAATGGGTCTGTTTGTTTTCTTCCATCTCCTGCTTCGATCGCGAAAGCACGATGTACCACATGTTTTTTGTTCCTCTATATTTTGATTTCGCTTTTGAAGTACTGCCAAATTTCGTGGTAGAGGTCGGTGAACCCTTTTTCAGTATGAATCTCAAAAACATTTCGCGGCCTCGGCAGCGGAACGTCGAAAATGCGTTTGACCGTGCCCGGTCGGCCCGTAAGCAGCACGACTTTGTCTGATAACGCGATCGCTTCCGTCAAATCGTGTGTAACAAACAGGATAGTTTTCTTGTTGGTATCCCAAATTCGCAATAGCTCGTCTTGCAGCACCAATCGAGTTTGCGCGTCCAGCGGACCGAAGGGCTCGTCCATCAGGATAATGTCCGGATTGTAGATCAACGTGCGGATGATCGAGGCACGTTTTTGCATGCCGCCGGAAAGTTCAAAGGGATAGTGACTTTCGAAACCGGTCAATTGCATGGTGTCGATAAATTTTTGAGCGATTTGCGCCCGTTGATCTTTCAACATGCCGCGAATTTTGAGCGCGAGCTCGACGTTCTCGATTAGCGTCAGCCAAGGAAAGAGATTGCTGTCCTGGGTGACAAAGCCTATGTCGGTGTTGATCGATGTGATGTCTCGGTCTTTGTAGCGCATACTTCCCTCGTAAGGGAGCGCGATTCCAGCGATGATCTTGAGCAGCGTACTCTTACCGCAGCCGCTCGGTCCGATGAGAGTGGTGAAGGAGCCCTGTTGAACCGGCAAACTCACATCTTTGAGCGCCAAGACAGTCTTGCCTTTGGAGCGGTAAATCTTGGTCACATTGGCGAGTTCGATGATCGAATTCATTATCTAATTTAGATCATTTCGGAAGGTTCAAACCATGCAAGCCGTTCAATTAGAGCTGGCGCTGCGAAGTACTTTCGAACGAGCGCTTCATGCACCAACGTTTTTCGCTTCGACTTCCGGACGCCATTTGAGCAACCGCCGCTCTAAAATTGAGAGCAATCCATCGAGCAGCACCACAACTCCCGCTAGTATCCCAACGCCAACGAAAATCCCCGTGGTATCGAATGTGCCTTGGTGATAGTTGATGAAATACCCCAGACCTTTGGTTGCTGCAATGAACTCTCCGACGACCGCGCCGATGACCGAAAACGGGATGCCTGCGCGCAAGCCGACCAGGATAAATGGCAGCGTCCCCGGCAAAAAGACTTCACGAACAACCTGCCACCGCGACGCGCCCATGATACGAACGATGGCAACGTAATCTTCGTTCACCGATCGGAGTCCGGCGAAAGTATTGATAAACACGACGAAGAAAACCATGGTCGATATGATCGCGATCTTCGACATCAGCCCGATGCCGAACCAGATTACGAACACCGGGGCCAAGGCTACTTTCGGGATGCCATTGAAGAGCGCGATGTAGGGATTAAAAATATCGCCGAGGAGCTTAACCCGTCCGAATAGGAAACCTAGGGCCACACCGCTGAGCGCCCCGAGGATGTAACCGACCGCCATCTCGCTGAGTGTCGCTTCGAGGTGTTGCCAAATTTCTCCGGTCCAAATGACCTTGAGTATGCCCAGCGCGATATCGGTGGGTTGACTGACCAGTTTGGCCACTATCGGCCAACGCCAAGCAGCGAGCTCCCAGATAACCACCGTGATCAAACCGGGCAGCAGGACCAAGAAGCCGCTGCCGTTTACGATTGCTGTGCGCGAGGATTGCGGCGCTGTTTCCGCAGCAGCGCTTGGACGCGAGTTTGTCGCGCTCATGTCTTCCATTGAAATCGTCTCAAGATTTGTACTTTCGCTGGGATGAAACCGCTGCGATGTGGCTCGTTAAGGCAAGTATTGGTTGGTCCAGAACTCGCCTTCTGCGGTGTTCAGGTCGGATTTGAGCAGTCCCACGGCAACGAAGACTTTGTGCATGTTGTCCCAGCCCGATTTTGTCATCTTCATGTTGCGTCGAAAAGTCGGACGGCTGCGTCCCATCACGGTCTTCAGTACCGATGGAGCGATTTTGGGGAACTGTTTGACGAGAATCTCGTCGGATTCTGTCGGATTATCGAGGATCAAATTGTTGCCGCGGGCAATCGCTCGAAGCATAGCCCGGGTCGCTTCAGCATTGGACTTTAGATAGGCTTCCGGCGCGTGAACGGATTCGTGGGGGTAGTCTTTGAAAATATCGACTTCATGACCCAATCGTATATAAGTCAAACCCCAACCCTCCAGCTCCGGTTGTTCGGTGTCGGGGATGCCACCGACGATCATGTCGACCTGTCCCTGTCGCAAAGCGCCAACGCGTGCTGAGCCGGCGCCGACAGCGGCAAAGCGCACATCCGAGTCCGGTTTCAGATTATTCTGTCGAAGCATATAGCGGGCGACCTGCGCCGGGGCGCCGCCGACGGTTACCGCACCGATGATCGTTCCTTTGAGCGCCTGGATCTTCTGTTGCAAGGTCATTTTTGCGACCTGGCCTTTGGTGAGCCCTCGTGATTCCAACCATTTGTTGCTGGTGGCGATATGCCACTCCAGGGAGGCAGGAAAGATACCGAGCGCCATCAAGCGGTCACCCTTGGACCGAGCGACCAGAACATCGGACGCCGCCGTCGACGCGAATTGTACGTCGCCATTCATAAGCGCAGCCATGGTAACGGCTCCACCCGTCGTTAAGATGTGCTCGAAATCAAGCCCCTCTTCCTTAAAGTAGCCCTTTCGTTGCGCGATCCAGATCGGCGCGAAGTCCAACCCGGCAGTTGAGGTTGCTAGTCTGACTTTCATGGATGGTTTGCTCTGTCCGAGGCTTGCCGATGGCTGAAATGCGACAATGAGCATTAGACAGAAGAATACGCCCAGAGTCTTGAGAAGCACTAGTCGGTCACGATTCACTATGGGTCCCTCCTTGAAGTGGGCAAATGATTCATGAAATTTCCGAATGCAGGGAATAATTGATCGCCAGCCGCTCGGCGCCGTAGTACTCCTTGAGAAATTCGTTCTGACTTCCGTAGCGGCGCTTAGGGATCAACCGGCCCTGAAACGAAACGACGAGTGGATCGACATCGAATGGATAAGGCGCGACAGTGGCGTAGCTTTGGTCTTTGATATTGAAGGTCAGAATCGTATCTTCCTTCCCCGGCTGGGTCGGCGTCGGGACATTACTCATGGTGTTGCTTGGTCCGTTTTTGCGCTGTGTATTGTTAAACGGGTAGCGGTTGCAGACGAATTGGCCCATTTGATCGTAGACTTCCATCAGTTTGAAATTAGTCCACATCTGCTCGTCTGATACGTAGTCGCGATACTCGGTGGAGTCTTTCAATTGTTGCATCAGTTCGGCACGGTAGCTCTCTTGCTCGCTGAGAAATTCTTTTACCTCGGGATAAACGGCGTAGTCTGGCATGTACGGCAACAAGCCGCGTCCTTGCGTTAGCAAGCCGTCGGAGTGCAGGGAGACGATATAGCCTGCGTAAGGATCTTGCTCGGCGAGCCGTTCGATGCCGTGCCGGTAGAAATTGAGCCAAACTTTTCCGCCGAGATGTTTGATGCTGCCGATATAATCCGGCGGTAAACCTTCATCGTTAACCTGTGGCTTGATCTCCCAATCCCACCAGCCGCTATCGTGTTCCTGGGCGGCCAAGACCATCGAGGCGTAAGGAGTGGGTCGGGCGAACTGATCGTTGCCCCAGTGGGCAGCGAGCCAACCCGTCACTTTAGAATGGTCGACCTGTAAGATCAGAAGCAAACGTTCATCGTCATAGGGACATACCATCATCGGAGTGTCCTCCTTGTAAAGGCTTCAAGCATCACGCCAGCAAACCTCGAACTGTGCCCCCGAAAACGGCTTTGAGCTCGGCATCTGGCCATGAACGCGCTTTTAACGCGGCTATAGTTTCCTTTTCGGTGTTCGGCACGTGCGGAACATCGCTGCCGAAAATTAGCGCGTTCACGCCCCAGGTTGCTCGGGCGCACTCCAGCGCTGGACCGTGGGTGCATGCGGTATCAAAGTAACAGCGGCGCAAATAGTAACTCGGTGGCTGCGGACAGGCTGAGTAACGCTGATAACCGCGATCGATGCGGTCCAAAATCATCGGCAAGCCGCCGCCTAGGTGCGACCACACGATTTTAACGTCCGGGCAGGCTTTGAGCACTCCCGACAGAGCGAGCTTGGTCGCTGCCATCGCGGTTTCGCCGGGGTAGCCAACGGAAAGAAAAGTTCCCGGATCGTTCTGTGGCGCATCGCAAGGGCAAGTTGGGTGTACCAGCACCATCAGCCTGCGGCGATTCATTTCTTGCCAAAAGGCGCGCAACTCCGGCGCATGGAGTTGAATATCGCCAATGTTAGTCGCAATACCGACGCCGGCGGCGCCCATGTCAAGAGCGCGTTCGAGTTCGCTCACCATCTCGGCGTGGCTCGTGCACGGCAAAACGGCGACAAAACGAAATCGAGCTGGATGCTGGCGGCACACCGCGGCGAGGCCGTCATTGACAAAGCGCGCCGCGAGGGCGTCGCGAGCGCCGGCCCAACCAATATTGAGCGCACCTACGGACAGGATGGCCAGGCCGATACCGGCTGAATCCATCGATGCCAACCGTTTCGGTAAATTGTCTTGTTCCGCCGGCATCGACATCACATGGCTGCCACGATAGAGCAGCGACTGACCCCGGGGATTGTCGAGGAGCTTGAAATCGGCGCGAGCTCCTAGAACTTCGGTGAAACAACCCTCTGGATAGATGTGCGCATGGACGTCAATAATGTCCGTGGTATTCGAAGGTCTGTCTGGCATAAATCTTACTGCACTCGTGCCAATCTTAGTCCATAGCCGATGGCGCTCGAGTGAATTTTTTCTTCTCCGCTAGAGTGTCTCCGCGCCTTTTTTCACCAACTCCAATATATAATCCGGCTTGAGCGGAAGTTTTTTCACTTCAACGCCGAGAGCGTTCGACACCGCGTTGGCTAGTGCCGCCCCGGCCGCGGTAATGCCGCCTTCGCCCGCGCCTTTGACGCCAAGCGGATTGTGCGGGCTCGGGAAGTCCTCTGTCGATATGAACTGGGCCTTGGGCATTTCCTTCGCCGTCGGTATCAAATAGTCCATGAAATTGGTTGCCAACGGTTGACCATCTTCACTGTAAACAAATTCCTCCAATAACGCGCCGCCGATCCCTTGGGCCAGGCCGCCGGCCATTTGGCCTTCGATAATCATCGGGTTGATTTTTCGTCCGACATCTTCGGTGACCAAATAGTCGAGAATCTTGATCTTGCCGGTTTCTTTGTCGACTTCGACGGCGGCGATATGGACGCCGTAGGGAAAAGGTCGTTTATCCGTGGCGAAAAAATCTTCTTCCGAGATACCGGGTGTTATTCCATTCTTCAAAGCCGTGCCTGGCAACGCCAAGCGCGCCAGGTCGGCGAAAGTGAGGGAGCGTTCCGGCGCGCCATGTGCGACTATTCGACCATTGCGCAAAATAAGGTCAGCGACATCGATTTCCAAATTGGCCGACGCGAGACGCAGGAGTTTGTCTTTCACTTTTCGCGACGCGCCGACGGCGGCGCTACCGGCCATTACCGTGGAGCGACTGGCATTGCTGCCGTTGCCGTAGGGAACTTTTGCAGTGTCGCCATGCACCACGCGCACGTCATCGATAGAAACTTGCAACTCATCGGCGACGATCTGACTCAGTGCCGTCGCAATGCCCTGGCCGACGGAGTTGCAACCGGAGTACAGAACCACTTTCCCAGCATTGTCGATTTCGACGCGAGCATACTCCCACGGGCCGATGCCGCTGGTTTCGACGAAGCAGCCGATGCCGACACCAACGGCGCGCCCTTCTTTCTTAGCGGCGGCACAAGTTGCTTTGAGTTTTTCGTAGTCGAAACGCTCCAGTGCGCGATCGAGTTGGGCGATAAAATCACCGGTGTCGTAGACCATGTAGTGAAAAGGATGTTTACCCATGTCGTAGGGCATCTCTTCATGGCGGATGAGATTGCGCTTTCTCACGTCAGCGGGGTCCAAGTTCAAACGATGGGCGACCATGTCCGCCAACCGCTCGCGCACGAAATTCGCCTCGTAACGCCCTGGACTTCGATAGGTGCCGACCGGAGTCTTGTTGGTTAGAACGCAGAATACGTCGGCGCGAAAATGTTTCACCCGGAACGGGCCGCGCAGCATGGCGGAGGCGGAGATCGCGGGAACGCCGCCGTGGGTGCGTGTGTAAGCGCCCATATCGAAGAGAATCTCCGCATCCATCGCGATGATCGTGCCGTCTTTCTTGACGCCGATCTTGACCCGATGGTTCTGCTGGCGCGACTGATTCATCGCCTTCAAATTTTCCGAGCGGTCCTCAATCCAGCAGACCGGTTTGCGGAAATGCATGGCTGCGAACGGGATCAAAAAATCTTCCGGGTAAAATTCTCCCCGGGCGCCGAAACCGCCGCCGACTTCGGGCTCGATGAAATGAATGCAGCTCTGGGGCAAGCCGGTGAGCTCCGAGAGGATGCGCCAATTGGTATGCGTCATCTTCGTCGGCCCCCACATCGTCAGGAGGCCTTTGCCGTCGTCCCATTCGGCCACTAAGCCGCGATTCTCTAAGGGAACAGCGGAGTGGCGCTGGATGGAAAATTGTTCTTCGAAGATCAGATCGCATCCCGCGAGAGCGGC
This sequence comes from Binatia bacterium, assembly GCA_036000865.1. Classification (GTDB taxonomy): domain Bacteria; phylum Desulfobacterota; class Binatia; order UBA9968; family UBA9968; genus DP-20. Next base: position 60,463 of record DASYUV010000108.1, read on the forward strand.
GTCGACATCGCCGACGTTTACTTGGAAATTGGCCGCGATGTTGCTTGGCGTCGCGTCGTGAAGTTGGGGCGCTCCGGGTTGCATGCTTTGCCGTGCGTCGGTGACTGCGCCAAGCGCGTCATAATTCACGTCGATGAGCTCAAGCGCGTCTTCGGCGATGTAACGGCTCTCGGCGATTACAACGGTGACCGGATCGCCGACGTAGCGAACTTTTGTTGTTGCAATCGGGGTCTGTTGCGAGCGCTCCAGTCCAGGAACCACTCCCGTACGCATCGGAATGGTTTTCAGCCCGGGCATATCGGCAGCGGTAAGGACGCCGATGACGCCAGGTAGTCTAAGCGCGGCGGCGATGTCGATCTTGACGATGCGCGCGTGGGCATGGGTGCTGCGCAGAATCGCGGCGTGCACCATGCCGGGGCGATGAATATCGCCGACATATTTGCCAATGCCGCGCAGCAGCCTGATGTCTTCTTTTCGCCTAACCCGTAATCCGATGTAAGCCATAGGTTGCGCGCTTCTTGTATTTCAATGCGCTCGCTGTCGTGACTTTGTCGCCTGGAGAGTCACTCTCCATCCGTCATTCCGGCGGAAGCCGGAATCTAGCCGTTTGTGCGCGAACAAAAACGAACCTGGATGCCGGCGTTTGCCGCATGACGGACTTTACTTCGCCGGCAGGCGAGGGATTTCAACCATCCCAAAATAAACTCAAGACTTCGCGTGATTGCTTGCATTCGCAGCTTCCTGGATCGCGGTGACTATGTTTTGATATCCTGTGCAGCGGCACAGATTGCCACTGATCCATTCACGAATTTCGTCTTCGCTCGGATTCGGTATCTCTTTCAGCAATGCTTCCGCGGTTAGCAAAATACCTGGCGTGCAAAAGCCGCACTGCAAGCCATGCAGTTCCCAAAATTTTTCTTGGAGTGGGTGAAGCTCGGTAGCGTTGGGCGCGATACCTTCCACTGTTTTGAGATTAGCGCCATGAGCTTGCACCGCGAAGAGCAAACAAGAACGCACCGGCTCACCGTTCAAAAGAATCGTGCAAGCGCCGCACACCCCATGCTCGCAGCCGACGTGGGTGCCGGTCAGGCCGAGATCATCACGCAGGAAATCAGTCAAAAGTTTGCGCGGTTCCACTTCGCCGTAGTATTCACGGCCATTGATCGTCAATCGCACTTGGCGGTTGCTCATCGTGAGGTTCCTTTCCCCAATTCGGTGGCTCGCTGCGCCGATTGTACTAAGGCTCGGCAGGCCAAGGCGGCACAAGCACTGCGGCGGTATTCTGCGCTCCCGTGTATATCCGAATCCTGTTCGAGATTCTCGGTGGCTCGCTGCGCGGCGTTTTTGAACAGCGCGTTGGACGGCTTCTCGCCGAGCATCGAGTCCTCGGCTTTCTTTGCCCGAAACGGAGTTGTTGCCGTAAGCGTAAGCCTGGCATTATGAATATTACCGTTGGCATCTAAGGTGATCACCGATGCAGCCCCAGCCAGAGCGAAATCGCCATGTCGGCGGCTGACTTCTTGGTACGACCAGCCGGTATTCGCGGGTAGCGGCGGGATGTTTATTTCCGTCAATAGCTCTCTAGGTTCCAGCACGGTGGTCATGTAAGAGAGAAAAAACTCTTCGGCGCGCACGGAGCGCCGCGTCGTCTTCGCTCTTATGATCATTGACGCATCAAGCGTGACCATGGCGACCGGCAATTCGGCTGAAGGAAAAGCGTGAGCGAGGCTGCCGCCGACAGTGCCCCGGTTACGGATCTGAATATGGCCGATGAAAGCGGTCGCCTCGCGCAGCAGCGGCCAGCGCTGGGCGACATCAGCCGACCGTTCGAGTTGGCGCTGCCGTGTCGTTGCGCCAATGCGCAGCGCGCCATTTTCCGCTTTCAAATAATTCAGATCCCTTACGCCGTTCAAATCGACCAAATGCGCTGGCCGCAGCAGGCGAAAGTTCATCAACGGCACGAGACTTTGGCCGCCGGCCAATGGCCGGGCCTGGTCGCCGAACTGCGACATCAGGTCTAATGCTTCGTCGATCGTGATCGGATCGTAGTATTCAAAGCGTGCGGGTTTCATGTTCGCTTAGTTTGCTTCGCTTCCAAGTCAATTTACCAATCAGTTGCTCCACTTGCTCGTATCAATCCCGGTTTTCCCCTGTCAAGCAATCCAGGCCCGATAGCGAGCTACCACATCACTTGCCCGCCGTTGGGTTGGATCAGCTGGCCGGTAATGAAGCTGGAGCGGTGGCTCAGTAGGAAATCTACCACGGCTGCAACTTCCTCCGGCCGCCCCAGCCGCTTGATGGGCAGGCGACTCTCGAAGATTGTACGGGCAGTTTCATATTCTTCCGCCGTGCGCCCGGCGCGCAGCAACGGTGTGTCGATGGGGCCCGGACCGATGGCATTGACGCGTATGCCGTCAGGCGCGAATTCGATTGCCAGCGATTTGGTTAAAGAATACAACGCAGTCTTCGCAGCGCAGTAATTGGCCGCATTGGGCACACCGACGATCGCGAAATCGGACGATGTAATCACAATGGCGCCGGATTTGCGCTCGACCATGTGGCGCAGCACCGCCTGGCAGAAGTTGAATGTCCCGGTGACATGGGTGTCGATCAGCAATGACCACTGGTCAAGCGTCATGTTGGCGACGGTGGAGCGGGCATTGACCCCGGCATTGCTAAAGAGACAATCGATCTTGCCAAAATTTCCGACGACTGCCGCGATCCAAGCTCGTACTTGCGCCTGATCGCGCACGTCGACGACTCCAGTGAATGCTGTGCTGCCTTCCGACTGAATGAGCGCCGCAGCTTCTTTCAGATTTGTCTCGTGAAGGTCGCAAACGCACACTGTGTCGCCTTTGCGGGCGAGCCGCAGCGCGGTCGCGCGTCCGATACCGCTGCCCGCGCCGGTGATGACCGTGATGCGCGGACCGCTCGGCCTTACCACAGCGTGGATCCTCCGTTGACGCGGAGATCCTGGCCAAGCACGTAAGAACTCTCGTCACCCAGAAGAAACATGCAAGCGTCCGTCATGTCTTGCACGTCGCCGATGCGACCCAGCGGGATGCGAGCTCTTCTCGATTGCATGACTTCGTCGGATGATACAGCGCGCGGCATCGGTGTGTCCGTGATGACTGGCGATATGATATTGACCCGAATATTTTCCGCTGCCGACTCGACAGCGAGGGCGCGCGCCAGCCCAAGGATGCCGCCTTTGGAAGCGGCGTAGTGGGCGACATGGGGTCCGCCGGTGCGCGCGGCCATCGACGAAAACATCACTATCCGGCCAAATTTTTGCGGTCGCATGAAACGCAGCGCCGCGCGACAGCAGAGAAAGTAACTGGTCAAGTTGATTTGCATTGTGCGCTGCCAATCTTCGAGCGAAAGCTCTAAGAAAGGCCGCGGCTGGTAGATCCCCGCGCAGCACACGAGATAGTCGATTTTGCCCGCAGTTGTGCCGATGACGTCGAACGCCGCGTCGACTTCCGTTTCGTTGCCGACATCTACGTGATGGAAACTCGTTCCCGGTGGTGTCGATGATTTTACATCGATTACATGCACAATTGCTCCGGCGTTGCTGAGTTGCTGTGTGATCGCACCGCCAATACCACCGCTTCCACCCGTGACGACGGCCACGCGCCCTTCATGTTCGTTCGCTTGCGCCATGGCTAGTTCATGGGTTAGGCCGACGCTAGCGTATGGTTCACGGTGATTCGTTCAGCGCGATAGAACTCGCCTAGAAAATCTTCCCCGTCCTTGTATGCGCGGTTCGGCACCAGCCGCGCCGCGAAAGACACCGGCAGAGGATCGATATCAAAAGGATAAGGGCGCAGGATGGCTTTGTGTTCGCCAATCGTATCGATGTGAATTTTCACCGCCGGCTTGCCATGTTTCGTCGGTACGTCGACATCGTTTAACGAATGGGTCGGGCCGAGCTTGCGCGCCTGGCTGTTCAATGGATAACGGTTGCAGACAAACTGCGCCAGTTGGTCGAAGACCTCCATGTACTCGTAGTTCGCCCATATCTGCTCCTCGGAGCAATGCGGTTTGAACTGCTCCGATTGACGCAGCTCGGCAAGTAACCTGAGCCGCAGCTCTTCCTGATGATCGACATAAGCCTTCACACGCGGATCCGAAGTGCGATCCGGCGGATAAGCATATTTGCCGTAGCCGGCGTTCATCAGCGCCACACCATGCATCGCCATCAACATCGCCGCGTAAGGATCGCGTGTCAGGACGCGGTCCACCGAGTTCTTGTAAAAGTCCAGGCGCAGCTGGCCGAGATATTTGAGGCTACCGTCGTGATAGTCGAGGGGAAATCCCTTATCGTTCAGTGTCGATGGTTTCATTTCCCACTCCCACCAGCCGATATCGTGCTCGTGCGCGGCCAACACAACGGACGAGTAGGGCCGTGGCGGATCAAAGTCCTGATTGCCCCAGTGGGCGGCGAAATAACCGGCGACTCGCGAGTGATCGATCTGCAACGCCAGAATGATCCGCGCACTATCAAAAGGATAGGCCATCATAGTATTTTACCTCCTGGAATCGATGTTTATACGTTGCAACTGTGTCGCGCAAATAACCAATCAAAACAAAGTGCCGCCGCCGAGCACGACGGCGACCGGAGCCTGGATGGAATTCATCGATTTCACCGCGCCGGTTATAGCCGTGTGAATATCTTCTGATCGGGTGACAAATTCGTAACTGATGCGCATCGCGTCCAATAATGGGGTTGTTCCCCAACCCATGGGTACGGAAAACCACCTTTGATCATGAAAGCCGCCGCGATGCGCGATCAAGAGCAGCATCGGAACCCCAAAAGGAATAGGCCCGCGCATCAAAGCATAAGGAGTTACGGCGAAACCCGTATTTTCCATGATCAACACAGGCTTCTTACCACCTAACCAGGCGCCCATGCAGATACCGACTCCGTCCCCTTCGTTGGCGACCTGGACGTAATCAATTTGGGATTTTACGCTCAACGGCTCGTATAGTTCTTTGAAGGCCGAATCAGGCAAGCATGCCGCAAAATTGATACCGGAGCCGACCAATGCATCGAGAGTTATCTTTGCGGCCTCAGATTTCATTTCGTCTCCTCGATGATTGATGCGTCAACCACACAGCGCCTGCGACATTAATAATAAGGTCGTCGTCATATGGAGCCCTCTAAAATCTTTATACCCTCAGTTTCTTCGATAAGGCGCACCAAACGAAACTTGTTTTCTTGTCCACTGAAATTTGGCCCTTCGCCGCGATCGTAGCCAGGCTCGATTTTGCATACAATTTCAGCCGGCCCACCCTGGGAAATGAAGTTAGAAAACTCGTTCGCGAATGTCTCGGTACTTTCGACGGTAGAGCTAGCAGCAAAACCGGCTCCCTTCGCGAGAACAGACAACTCTGTCCCGCGAGCGGTCTGGCTAGCCGGTCCGCCTCGACTGCCATACAGATGTTCGTTGTCGAATACGATGATACAAAGATTTTTTGGCTTGTAGGCACCCACGACAGGCAGAATGCTTGGCGACAAAAGTTGACTGCCATCGGTGTCAAGAGCGATGATTCGTCGATGAGGCAGGGCCCTTGCCAATCCGAAGGAGACCGGCGTGACCATGCCCATGCCGACCAAGTACAAGTTCATTGGACGGTGCATCGTATGGAAGCATTCATTGGTTGTTCCCGCGAGTGCCGCAACAACGATATCCTTATACTCAAGAAAGTTAGCGAGCCGAAGCAGGATTTCTTTCCGCGTCACCTTAACTTGTGTCATTGACTGACTCCATTCTGATTCATTTGACTATTTCGTTACAGATCCATGTTGTGTCTTTGACTCACGCAACAAGCTTACTCTAGTTACGGTACGACTTCCCGGGCGAGGGAAAAATCGACGAGCTTATCAAAATTGATCGGCTTGCCCTCGAATTGACTACCCAGAAGTGAGTTTTCCACAGCCTTTTTAGAGGGAACGCCATTTCTCGTCGCATGCTTGACCACAAGGTCATAAATGTATTCCACCGCGCTGGATTCAATCCCGCGCAGGTTTTTCTGGATGATCGCTTTGGTTTCAACCGGATAGCGGGCCATGTAGTCCATTGATTTGACGACCGCGCGCACGACATGTTTCGCTTCTTCCCGGTTGGTTTGAAGTTTCTTCTGGCTCGTTCCCAAACCGGCGAATAGTGTTTCCATGTAATCCCCCAGCGGCAATATGGTTTTTTGGCCAAGCTTATGGGCGACCAAGTTGGACGGTACTTGTAGCACTGCCGCGGCAACGACTCCGGCTTCGAGCGCTGAAATACGAGCGGCGTCTGTTCCGCTGCCGATGGCCAGCAACTTTACGTCTTTGTCCGGATCGATACCATTCGCCTTGAGCGCGAACCGTACCGCGTATTCAGTGGATGCGCCATAGCGGCTGATCCCGATAGGTTTACCGCGCAAATCGTTTAGTGATTTGATTTCGGGTCGGGCGACGAGGTCGAAAAATGTGCGATTGTAGACACCCAAGATTGTGGTTAATGGTGCACCCGCAACCGCGGCGCGTAAAACGCTCGAAGAGCTTTGCATGTAGTCGACGTCTCCGGTGATCAGTCCCTTGACGGCGAGATCGGAACGCATGACAACGTATTCGACCCTTAAGCCCGAATCGTCGAAAAATTTTCGTTCGATTCCGACCCAAATTGGCGTATTGGTTAAGACTACCGAAGACGTCGCGATCACAATATTTTTGCAGTGGGCTGTGGAGTACAAAACCGAAAGTAGATAAATCGGAGCGATTAAAAAAGCCTGTCGGAGCTTTTTCATTTCCACATCTCCCTATTTTCTAGCCAATCGCAACTCTAATATTTACGTAACGTCTTATCGCTGCCCGTCGAGCCAACTTACGATATCGGCGAGGACCGGTGCACGATCCACGTTATTCAAATGGTGATTACCACCTTCGACGGTTCGATGTTGCGCCACCGAGTGCAACTTTTGGTACAGCAGCTTGCCATGCTCGTACGGCACCGAACCGTCGGCGGTGCCTTGAATGATCAAGACCGGTTTTTTCAGGCTCCCGACAATCTCCAGAGCATCGGCGGCGCGGAAATGTTTCTCCTGAAGCGGGCCGAAGCGGGCTTCCAGGATCGCTCGAGCGTTGGGGTTATCTTCGAGTATACGCGGCAGGCTGCAGAACGGCGCGATCGAAACGGCTCCGGCGAAACAGTTGTAGTGCGTCGCGGCCACCAGCGCCATAGTGCCGCCGGTGGATTGTCCCATGGCCCAGACGTTCTTGACGATGCCGGTCAGCGCAGCGCCACACGCCGCCATGTCGACTGCCCAAAGACTCAAATCTGCGTGGCCGCTCGAGCTTCCGTAACCTCGCTGTTCTAAACGCAGCACGGTGTAGCCGTGGCCGGCCAACATTGAGAGCAAATCGTCGTAGGGCGTGCCGCCGCCCCAGCCGTGGCAGAACACGATCCCTTCATCCCGGCTCTTTGCCGGCGTCCACATTGTGCAGTTGAGCAGCGCATCGCTGCTTTTGATGTAGAATGATATTGGCATAATCGGCTCACTGGTTAATTCGTCAGTTTTTCATGAAACGTTCGTAGAGGCCGTTGGTACCGATGATTTTTAGCTGCAAAGACTTTTTAGCCGCGGCCGTGGCCTTGCGTTGCAGTTCGTCAGTGGTCGCATAGTTCTTCAACACGTAGGCACCCAGGTTTGCGTGGTCGCCTTCCTCCTCGGCATGCTCGCCGTAGAATCTAAGCAACGAAGGGTATGGATAATACTTCACTGTAGCTTCATACATGCGGTTACCGGCACGCGTATTGGTACGCTCATTGCCGAAATTGTTCGCTGCAGCGATTTCGACGATATGCCCTCGTGAAAGCCAGTAGTAAAAATAAGGCGTGGTAAACTCAGGAATGAGCTCGATCCGGCGCATCTCGTCCGGATCGCGGCCAATCTCCTTGGCGAAATCTATCAAGTATTCCGGATGAGGTGCCTCCTCATGAGTATAAGCGATGTATTTCAAAGCCAAATCCGGATCCGGGCAGCGCTGAATCCAAGCGCAGAGGATCGATGGAATATGTTTGAGATAGGCATACCACTGGCTCATGATCTGAAACACCTGTTCTTTGGTAAGTTTGCCGCTGCACCAGCCATCGTAGTAGGGGGACGCGATAATCTCCCGACGAAGTGGTTCCAGTTCTTGATCTAGCCACTCAACAAACTCCTCTCCGGACATTGTCATATAACCTTCCTTCTTAGCCTGGGCTCCGCTTTTGATCATGACTTTATTCGAAAGCCAAACTAGCGCTGCTATCTGAGTTCTTCGGGAATGATTCGACCGTCATCGACGATGGTTTTGCCATCGAGCTCGAACTTAGCCCGGCGCAAGATGAGATCTTCGTGGGCCATGGTCTTGTTCTTACCGCCCAAGCGGTAATTGGCGCCAAATGCGATCTGAACGTTACCGTATGTCGATCTCACCTCGCGCGCACCTTCTTCAGTACCGCGTTGAGCAATTTCCGACCAACGGGCCCGACGATCGGTTCCCCAACCAATGTGAGAAATAATGTAGGCTTCGGGATCGTTGGCTTGTTCCAGGCGGTCTTTCAATAAGACTGCATCGACGCCGCCGTCAATTTGCTTGATGGTGCCGTTTTCAACTTTGATTCTAACAGGTTCGGTCACATAGCGGCCGAGCATAACCAGCAGGTCACCGACGTCTAGCACCAGCATGCCATTGGCAGACTCTTCCTCCGGCGCACAATAGAGAAATCCAGAAGGCCAACTGTCCCAGCGGCCTTTCTCGTCACTGATGCCGAGCTGGGCTAGGCCTGGGCGGTCTTTCTTCCTCATTTTAAGATCTGCGCCGGCTTTGGAAGTGAGGCGAATATTCGTAGCCTGTCCGAGCCACTCGGCACCTTTCGCTGTCCTCTGTCGCACCTCTTCGGTGGGAAAGCAGCGGCGTAATTGGTCCTCATTGGCTTTGACTTGCAGCACTCGCGTGCCACCTGCGAGTACCGCTGTTAGTCCCTCGCCGTAAAGGTAGAGAGTGCTCCCGGTCGAAAGGTCAACAACGAAGTCAGCGCTTTTTAGGATTCGAATCGCTGGGCCGAGATCAATGCTCTCGCCTTCTCCCTCCGGCAGGAACGGAACTTTAACTTCGAAGATGCTACCAGCGAGTTCTTTACCGGCGGCGAGAAACGCCGAGACATAGTTCGGGTTGGTTCGCGTGTCTGCAAAGAGCACAACCGTTTCTTTGCGATCAACCTTGCATAGGCGTAATTCGGCGAGGGCCATGCCGACGAGATCGCCGCCAATTTCACTGGTAATGGGAAACCGAACTGTCATAGAGGTTCCTCCTGATTACAGATCACATTTTGCTGCGAGCCGGTCACTTCTCGATCTCTTTCTCCAATTGACTTACGTACTGCGCATCGATCAGATTGTTGGTTACAAGCTTGGCTACGTTGGAATCTGATTTGCCTAGGAAGTCCTTGACGACTCGGACTCCGTCGACCGCAGGAGAGGGGACATTTTTGTAAAGAGGCGCGTGAACTTTCCACGTCTCCTCGAGAGCGGCCGGATCTTTGAGCTGCATGAACTGCGCCAATCCCCTTATGGCCGCATCTTTGTTGGATTTGTAGAGACGAAGACCTTTGCCCATGGCCGATAGTACCTTGTAGACTTCGTTGCTGTGACGTTGCTGCGTACTACGCAGCACCACGAGGGATGCGGCAGATGAAGGAATCCCCAAACTTGCAAGATCCACCAGCAAATTTAGACCCGCCTGTTTGGCGAGTAGAGTAAGAGGTGGGGCAACAAAGGTCGCCTGCACCACGCCGCTCTTCAAAGCCGCGAAGCGCGAGGTTTGGCTGCCGATCTGAATCAGTGAGACATCTTTCTCCGGCGTGAGGTTCAACTTAGCCAACACCGTGCGCGCGAGAAAATCGGTGTAGTCGCCCAAGCGATCGATGGCCAGCTTGGCGCCTTTCATGTCTGCCGATGATTTGATCGCGGAGTTAGTTATCAGCGTCAGCACTTCTTTATCCATCACCCCGCCGACGAATTTGACTTCGGCGCCCTGAGCGGCGGCCCGGATGGGACTGGCGGCTGCGACGATCATCATGAGGATATCGCCGGCAATGAACGCTTGGGTGATTTGCGGCCCGCCGATGTAAACGAACTGCGGCCGGATACCCTGCTGCTCCAATAGACGTTGTTGCTGAATCAGGCCGATGAACCCATAGGTGCCGCCGTTGGACGAGTAGCCGATTGGGAAATCGGCGAGGGGAGCCGCGGCGCTTGCTCGAAATGGAATCGCACACAAAGTGACGAGAACATAGAGCCAGGAAGTTGGTTTTCGCGTTGATCGAAGCATGGGCGTTTTCCTACAGAAACGTTTACTTAAATTGCCATTCCTACGAAGCAGCATCTTGCCAATTTTTGATGAATCGATCGCAGAGCGCGTTCTGGCCAAGGATCTTTAGCTGCAGCGATTTCTTGGCCGCTACGGCCGCTTTGTGTTGAAGCTCATCCGTGGTGGCGTATTTCTTAAGCACGTAGACGCCGAGATTGGCGTGCTCGGCTTCCTCTTCGGCGTGGTCTTCAAAAAATTTTATCAGCGAAGGATAGGGGTAGTATTTCACCGTCCCCTCGTACATACCTCTGCCCCTGCGCGTGTTGGTGCGTTCGTTGCCGAAGTTGTTGGCGGCGGCGACTTCGACGATATGGCCGCGCGAGAGCCAGTAATAGAAATAAGGTGTAGTGAACTCGGGTATTAATTCTGCTTGCCGCATCTCTTCTGGGTCCCGTCCCATCTCCTTGGCGAACGCCACGAGATATTCCGGATGAGGCGCCTCCTCGTGCATATAAGCGATGTATTTCTGCTGCACGTCCACATAGGGGCAATTTTGAATCCAGGCCGCGAGAATATGCGGAATCTCACGCAAGTAAGCGTAGCGCTGTTTCATTAACTCAAAGACCTGTTCTTTGCTCAGCTTGCCGCCGCACCACGCGTCGAAATAGATCGATGATGAGGCTTCGCGGCGCAGTGGCTCCAGTTCCCGGTCGAGCCATTCGATAAATAGTTCACCTGACATCGGCATGCTTAACTCCTCCTGTTCTTCTCGCGAAGGTTTTCTGGTCGCTATGCTATTTTCCCGGGCCCAGCTCTCGCTTGAGCCGATCGACGAAACGCATATCGACGATCTCATCGACATTGAGCCGGGCAACTTTAGCATCGCTCTGTCCAAGAAAATCCTTGACCATCTTGATCCCGGCGACGGCGGGGACGGGTATATCTTGGAATATCTTCGCGTGACTGCGAAAGGTCTCTTCGAGGGCTTCGGGATCGTTCACTTTCATAAAGCGCGATAGGCTGCGGATCGCCAGCTCCCGGTTAGTCTTAAATAATCGCAGCGCCCGGGTGATCGCGCGCATGACACCGTACACTTCCTTTTCACTCCGCTCCGCCGAGGATTTCATGATGACAATCGAGCCGGAAGTCGAAGGAAATCCCAGAGCCGCTAGATCGATCAACGACCGGAATCCGGCTTTTTTTGCGATCAGCGTGAGCGGCGGCGCCACGAATGTGGATTGAACTTGGCCGCTCCTGAGCGCGGCAAAGCGGCCGGTTTGCCCGCCGATCTGCAGCAGAACGACGTCCTTTTGCGCTTCCAGGCCGTAGCGCTCGAGCACTTTGCGCGCGCGGAAGTCGGTGTAGTCGCCGAGGCGGTCGATCGCCATCCGGGTTCCTTTGAGCTCCGCGGGTTTCGTAATCTTCGAGTCGGCGATGATCGTGATGTTCTCTTTGTCCGTGACGCCGCCGATGAATCGCAGCTCCGCTCCCTGTGCCGCGGCGCGCACCGGGCTCGCGCCCGCGACGAGCGCCATGCGGATGTCGCCGGCAACCAGGGCTTGGGTGATCTGCGGGCCGCCGATGTAGACGAAAGTCGGACGTATGCCTTCCTGTTCGAGAAGCCGCTGCTCCTCGATCAGAGCAATAAATCCATACGTGCCACCGAGTGAAGAATAACCGATCGGGAAATCACTCTGGCTCGCCGCGGCAGTGATGCCAAGAAGATAGGTGCCAACAAAAAAGGCCCAGAACAATTTACCGGCACCCAGAACTCGTCGGATCATTACCCCCCCCCTTTGATTTTAAATTCGAGATTATAATGCTATACAGCTCGCTCCGTTCGTTGAAAACAACCTGGCGTATACCACACTTGGAGCGGCGGTTTACGCGATTTGGTTTTCCGGAATCTGATTCATGACGAAGCCGAGCCCGGCCCGGTAGGCTCGATCAATGATCAGGGTCTGCTTGAGCGCGGCTAAGACAACATCCTCGGTCGCGTCGCTCTTGACATGCCGGCGCAATATTTTTTCAAGCAGTAACGCATGTTCCTGATCCGCCTCCACGTGAACGTTTCTGTTGGTTAGTAATTCACGGGCGATGCCCAGATCTGAAACCAGCCTTTCGCGGGCCTGATAGGAAAAACCGCCCGTCGGCACTATCGTATTTGAATTGATCGCTTCCACCATAGATACCGCGACGAAGGACTCAAGCCAGTTTTTTTTGCCCAGATGGAGCCAGGCCTCTAAGGCGGCCGCGACAAAAGGGTGCAACTCGGCTTGATCGATATCAGCTTCGCTCACCTCTAGAAGCTTGGCTTCTTTGGTCGTCAGCGTGTAGTGATCTTCGCCTGCGGCGCGAGGATCGCTGATAAGCTCATCTTGCTCGTGCAGCCAGATTTCGCGCTTGACGTCCAACGGCGCCTGCCCCATGGCAAGGGCCCAACAGTCGCGCCGGTTGCGGACGAAATACGCCTGATGAATCGTCCAGCAGCGCGCCCGTGCCGGGGTAAATCGAGTCGCGAAGAGATACCGGACCTCCGGCGTTTTATGGTGTTCGTTCGCCATTATTTTAACCCGCTCAACTAGTGGGTCGACGTTATACATCGGCTATGACTCCCCTTTTTGGTTTAGTTGGTCAAACTAGGACCGACCGGCGATTGCACCGCCACCAGACGAATTGGCTCACCCGATACACTTCGCGCGGATGATCGTTTTCGAGATGATGCAAAAGATCGGTATTCCTAAGCATATCAATCTCTAGGACAAGCGGGTGGTTCAGTACCGGACAGCTTCAAGATAGAATTATTTCTTTTGTTTTGACTCGGCGACAACAGATCTGACGAGCGAGAAATCGCTGACATCCCTGGGCGTGAAGTTTCCCTTTATTTTTCCTGCCTCCTTGGCTTCTTCTATAGAAGCCACGATAGCTTCGTCGCTTGCCGTGCCGTCAGCGCTCAAAACTCTTACTGCGACATCATAGGTGTCTGCGGCGATACTAGGATCTATCCGCAGCCATCGAGCAAAAATATCAATCGTTTCCTTCCGGTTTGCACGAATGAATTGCAGCGACTCGTTGAGAGCTCTAACGACTCTTTTGGCTTGGTCGGGGTTCTCTTTTAGTTTCTTGGTCGTCGCGCCCAAACCAGTCAGAGGCAAGTCGACGTAATCTGATGCATGAAGCAACAGACCGAACCCTTCCCTCTTCATCATGACACTCATCGGTGGGTTGATCATTGCCGCGTGAATCTGTTTTGATCTCAGTTGCTCTACCCTGACAGCTTCATTGCCAACATTGATCATTTTGACGTCGCGTTCCGGATTGATGCCAACGGCTCTTAATGTCCCAGCCGTGACTAGATGCTGAGTTCCGCCGAAGGAACTTATTGCGACAATCTTGCCTTTCAGATTGTCGACGGTTTTGATTTCCGGTTGGACTACTAGTGAAAACATCTGTTTTTCCGCCGTTGAGAAGATCACTCGCATGGGTAGGCCGCTCACGGCACCACGAACTAGAGAGCCAAAGTGGGTATCGTAGTCGACGTCTCCGGAAACGAGTGCCGGGATTGCAGCCTGAGCTCTCATTAGTACCGGCTTCACGCTTAAATCGTATTTCTCGTAAAAGCGCTTCTCTAGCGCGATCTGAAAGGGAAGAAAACTGAAATTCAACCCAGCCATTCCGATAACTATGTTGTCCGCCGCCTTCGCATGCGAGTAAGCCGCGAGTACGAGCAGAAGCGTCATCATCGTAAAGAATCCCAGCTTCCTCAGTTTCCTTACAGTCCCGAACCGTCTCATTGAGAACAAACTCCTTTCGCTCTTTCTGATATCTTTTTAGCTAGAAGCAAGATTTGGAACTGCTGTTGAGGCTAAATTACAATTGCGTCTGTTTCTCTCTGCTGCTTCTGGTCTCGAGAGAACTTAGCAAGTCACTATTCCTGTACATTGACGATTTCACCAGAGTTATGAGGCAATTTTAGCCATTGGCATGCGACTAGGAACTCAAGCATACTCCCGGTAAATGCCGTCGAATTTGGCGACCTTAAACCTGACCGCGTGATTGGCGATCTCGCGCACCCGTTTTTGTTCTTGCGCGGAATGGGCAAAATTTCTTATGACGTTTGCTGCCCGTTGGGTGTGGTCCTGATCAGCAATCCAATGCACCTTGAAAAACTCCAGGGCATCTTCCGGCAGGTCATAATTTTTAGCGAGGTAGGTAGCAAATTCTTCGGAATAGCGGCACACCATGCTCTCATTCACCAGAGCCCAGGTGCGATTCTCGGCCGGCGAGCCCGCAAGCATGCCTCGTAAGGCGGCTCCGGTATGAGACAAACATTCGAAAATGAATGTCGCATTGTGAAATTCCTCTTCCGTTAGTCCGAGGGCTAAGCCGAACTTTTTGACCAGATCGGGATGATATTGCTCTTCGTTGTACTGGTACGCAAAGTGCTTGTACAACTCGGCGTCGTGAGCGTATTTGACCATGCAAAGAGCGAAGCCCTTATTCAGAGCAAGATTGGTGATGTAGTGCTGTAGAGCAAATCCCTGAAGCCGGCGAATGGACAGCGTGCCCTGACGAAGATCGCAAAAATATTGAGTCTGCATTAAACTTTTCAGTCCAGGCTCGATGATTTCAGTGACGATCGAATTAACAAACTTGTCAGAGTCCATTGCATCTCCTTTAGCCTGGGCTCAAAATAACGCAGCCTGTTACCAAGTTGTCAAGCTCGAATTTCAGCACCCCCAACGGTTCTAATCGTTCAAACGCTTCGCGACCTTCAAACCATTCAACTTGCGTCACAACTCAGCCACCACACCCGTTCAAGGTTCAATAGTTCACAGGAAGATAAACCTGCGGGGAAACTTCCACGTTTCGAGAATTCTCGAAACGTCGGAATGAGAGAAATCTGAGATTCAGACTTTTTATCGTTTACGTGGCTTTGAGGCATCCAAGACGGTGACCCGACCAAGTCCTTGTTGCGATAATGAAGAAGGATGAAGTAAAGAACGGGGGAACCTGACGCATCCGTACCGTTTTAAATCAACTGTCGTCTGGATTTAATAACATTTGATTGTACAATGCGGAAGATTTCCATTGTTTGGGAGTGAGCTGTCCGAGGCGCCCGTTACAGAAGGAGACCCCAGGTTTATGGCAAATAGTCAATTTGTCGATTCAGTGATTCGCGAGATTGTCGCTCCGGGAGTGGAAAAACTCATGAGGAGCCCGTTTTTCTCTGAGCTTCAGCAAGGGAAATTGTCAATCCGTCGATTACAGGGATGGTCGATTCAGCATTACCTGCACAATAAGGCGTTGCTAAAGGGTTTCGCCTTGTGCATGGTGAAAAACGCGCATATTCCCGAACTGTATGATTACTTCAACTACCAGTTTAACGAGGAACAAACCCATCCGGACTTGGCGAAACGATTCGGCCTGGCTCTAGGTCTCAAAGACGACGATTTTACTAATGCGACGCAAATTTTTGAATGTTTCGCGCACACGAGTAAAACTATTCGCGGCATGATGCTTGGATCCCCGGGCGAGAATCGGGTTTCCGGCTTAGTTGATGAAACGATGGTGCAGCGTTACTCGCAGGAATTCGATATGTGCATGCGCAGGCATTACCACTTGGAAGACTCTGCATTGCAGTTTTTTTTAGTGCATAAGGCCGTCGACGAAGACCATATCAAGATGGCCTCGGATATCATTGCTCGATTCACGGATTCCCCCGCCATGGAACAGCGCGTTCGCGAAATGGCGAAATACGCGGTGCGCTTTAAGATCGGTAAATTCGACGGGATATATCGGCATTATTCTTAGTCTCGTGATCTATCTGGCTGCAGCGCGAGCATAGACGACTCGCTGGAACAACTTTGCGTCGTCGCAGTTTCGGACTTTCATCATGACGTTGATTCTTAACAATGAAGAAGTGGCAGCCGCGGTTTCCATGCGCGACTGCATCGAAGCTTTGGAGGACGGCTTTCGTGAACAAGCCGAGGGTCGCGCCATCAATCAAATACGCTACGATATCAATGTACCGCTGAAGCGACGACCGGAACGTAACGCGCGCTACGAATTCAAAACCATGGTGGGCATTCTCCCTAAGGTCGGAGTGGCAGCATTGCGAATGAGCTCTACCTTGAATCACCGACCGCTTGTTAACGGTGTCGAAAGGTCGGAGCGGTTATTTCTTGCCGGCGGGGATCGCACAGTTGGACTCGTCCAGCTTTATAGCGTTGACACGAGAGAGCCGCTTGCTTTCATGCCCGATGGAATTATCCAGGCCATGAGGGTCGGGGGGACATACGGGCTTGCGATCAAGTACCTGGCACGCTCAAACGCGACACGAATGGGACTGCTGGGATCGGGATGGCAAGCAAAATTTCAAGTTGCGGCAACCGCAGAGGCATGCCGATTAAGGGTCGTAAAGGTTTACAGTCCGAACGCGGATCGCCGAGAGCGTTTTGCCCGCGAAATGAGCGAGCTACATCGCCTAAGCGTTTGCCCGATATCAAGCGCAGAGGAGGCGGCGAGTGACGTCGACATTCTGATTTCTGCGACAAATTCCCGCGTGCCAACTATTATGGAGGATATGGTTCAACAGGGAATGCACATCGCGGCTATCAAAAGTCAGGAATGGACTGATGCAACGCTGGCAAAGGGCGATGTCATCGTGGCCGTATCGGCAAACGAGTACTTGACCTACTATGCCGGCGAGGGACAATACGGCCGCCAAATACCTGCCTCGGAGTCGAATTTCACGATCACCCGCGAGGTGCCGCTTCTAGAGGACATTATTGCCGGGAAAGCTGAAGGAAGAACTCGAAACGACCAGATAACAATGCTCCGAAATGGTTCCGGAATCGGTATTCAGTTCGCCTCCGTGGCGGCCAAGGCCTACGAACACGCGAGAAAAATGGGTCTAGGCCGGGAAGTTCCAACCGATTGGTTCACTCAATCTGTGAATACCTGACGACGAGCTCATAAACGGAATAAATCAAGGCGTGACTCGATATTCTTTCGGGATGATTCAACGGTATAGCGCGTCGATAAATCCGTTTTGATCGAGTTCGGTGACAAACCTGGAATCAACAAATTGTTCCGGTTTCAATTTCACAGCAGCTGGATTCGTAGTTGCAAGGTCATCGATGGCTACTTTCATTCCCGTCAATGAAACATACGGTTTTCTTTGAGTCTCTTTGGCCGTGAAATCGTAACCCACTTCGATCACGTCCGGCTCACCGACGCGGATATATTTCTTCATGATCTCTATACTCTTGGCCTTCTGGGTTTTATAGAAGTAAATGCCCTCGACTATGGATTTCATGAAGGCGCGGACGATCCGATCGTTTTGCTCGACAAACCTTCTCGTCGTAATGATTTCATTTGTCGGATATTCGATCCCCAATTGACGAATATCGAGGAGCACATTCAGGCCCAAGCGCTTAGCTGCGAGCCCGTCCTCGACCGTCAGAATGGTGGCGTCGATTCCCTGCTGCTGTAAAGCGAGCATTCTCAATGCGGAATTTCCCAGTTGGAGCAAACTGACTTCGTGCGGCTCGATGCCCACTTTTTTGAGGGTCATGACCAGAACCTTGTCCGTCGCGCTCCCGAACCGTCCCACTCCGAGCTTTTTTCCGCGCAACTGCTGCACGCTGGTAATCTTCTTGTGGCTGACCAAATAAACCAGGGTCGGCGTTTTTCGCAGCGTCCCGAGAACCACAAAGTCTGCGCCCTTTAGGTTCGCTTCGAGAGGCGATACGGGTCCGCTGATACCCAGCGGGATACTTCGCGCGAGCATAGCCTGAGTCAGAGCAGAAGAAGGCGCATAAATCGTTTCGACGCTTAGACCGTTTTTCTCGAATAGGCCGGCCTCTTTGGTAACCCAAAGAACCGAATGGCCCGCTGCGATGGAGAGATACCCTACCTTTAGATTGGTCGTCGGTTCCGCGCTCCTGCTAGAGCCCGGCGCGCAAAGCAGAAGGATTGCGAGAATTGAGACACTTACCATGAACGCCCCGGGACCGACTTTTTATCGCGAGTTTTTGCCGATCGCCCGGGAAGGATTAACGAAATCATCAGCAGGAAAATCAGATATGCCTATCCCGATAAACGACCGGCGGCATCTTTATTTCAACACCGTTGGCCTGGCATTCTTTTTCAAAGGTTTTTCTGATCTCCGGATCTTCATCTTCGAACGCAATTTGCTCGCCAAAATCCTCCGAGTAGCGTTTCCAATTCGTCGTGCCGATGTACTCTCCCATATTGGCCCAACGCAAAGCGAGTTGTCGCGTCGGCTCCCGACCGGTGCTGAAATGCTGGTGCCACCACATATCGGGTGGCGATAGCATGATCCCCGGGCTCCAATCGACCCGCACCCGTTCCCTGCCGTCCTCCCAGATCAATGAATAGCCCCGTCCGTGCACGATAATGAGATGTGCGCCCGGTCCATGACGATGCGCCTTTTTATAATATCCCGATTGGGATTCCACGATGTGACCCGCCATAGTATTTTCTGAAAGGCCAAAGTGCTTTGATTTTGATGACCCGTCTGCGTACATGTAGCGGTTTTGAGTAAGCCGGTCGAAACGGCTCACGTCCCGGATGAAGTTGGTTTTCCAAATCCTATTCAAGCGATTTCTCTGCGCCGCGCGTTCCGCGTCAGGAATACTCACCGCTATCTCGACTCCCATTTCGCTGAAATCTCCTTCGCCTGCGCGATACCGATCATCGAAGCGAAATGGATTGTTGTATATGAAATCCTTGCTGTGAAAGAGATTGGTATAAAGCGGCGCGCTCGTTACGGCGACGTAACGGGCAGTTTGATTGGCATCCGCATTGAAATGCTGATGCCAACAATTGAGCGGCGGCGAAAACAGGCTGCCCTCCTGCCATTCAATGGTTTGCTTGGGCATTCCATCGTACCAAATTGTCGTGGTACCCCGGCCTTTGAGGATATAGATGGTCTCTTCATACATGTGGCGTTCAGTGGCTGTATGTTTGCCCGGAGCCATTTCGGCAACGTAGGCGTCAAGAGACTCCTGATCTGCAAGATTAATGTATGCGCCTAGACATTCCTTGCGCGGCCAATATCCAAGCTCAACTTTTGCAAGATCAATCCAAAACCCCGTATAAGTCGGGATCCCTTCTTCTCTCTGCCATTTGCCGTAGGTCGTCTCGAGAGGAATAACCTTTCCGTCAAATTCCTGTTCCTTATCATTCATACTTCACACTCCATGGGGCCGAAGCGAGATTAGACAAGAAAATTATTCTACGGCGACGAAGCGGCAAGCTGATGCGCCGCCATTTTTGATCTTGAGCGGTAGAATGATCATCTTGACCCGCCGTTCTCTGATCTGCGTGCAATTGATCAAGCACTTACCACAGCCGATCGCCTTTCTAATTAGCGCTCCGTAGCTGCTCGGCTCCCTGCTCGTGTGCGCGTAAGCATAGGAGCCGCCCATGTCCATCAGCCGCTCGCGCGCTTCTGCAGAGGGCCAGGGTTTTGGCAAAGGAGTCATGGGGGTATCACCGAGGAACCAGTTGTATCCTTGCACCCTGGGCGGGTTTACCAGGGCACAATCGGTCATGAACATTTTGCTGTCCAGTTGTTCCATCTTTTCGGCTAACAACGCCGCCGCCTCATAATGCACCGAAGGACTTTTTTTCAAATAATCGATGCCCATTTCGTAGGCTCGCTCCAGCGTGCCCCAACCGCTTCGCAGCAGCACATGATCGCCGTGACGAAAATCCGCCGCCTTCAACGCCACTGCCATTTCATCGGCGGTAATTTCGTGTCCTTCCCCCGCGGCGATGTCCAAGACCGCGGTATCGTGGAGAACCAGTTCTTGCAGAGGGATTTCGTCCAACGTCCAATTGAAACGGGGATTTTTCTGTATCGGCGTCATATCGAAAGGCCCGTGTTGCGCCGGCACCATGAGCGGGCTCCCGGTTTCGCCGTTCAATTTCATACGCGTCTGGCGCAAGCCGTTTTTCGCGTAGTCCATATACTCGACGAAGTCCACCGGGGTGTTGGTGAATGGCAGTATCTCGCCGTAACCGGCGCCGGGCCATACCGGCATGGTCAGATCAAATAATTTCATCAGTTACTCCTTGACGGCGATCACGCGGCAGGTCGACGAGACGCCTCGGACGATATGCAATGGCGAGACGATCAACCGAAGTCGGTCCGATAACAAATCCTTACAATGGATGAGTCGCTTCACGGTCATGATACCGGCCCGAGCGAGAGCCAGTTCGACGGCGAAGTCATTTTTCGCCTTCTGCGGCGTATAAAGGTGGAGATAAATCTGTGCTTCCGTGGACGGCCAGGGGCCGGGACGTGGAAACAGAGAATTCCACTCCGGGAGCAGGTGTTTATCAGGCCAGCCGATCAGCGCCAAATCCGTGAGCAAGAGATCACTTTCGCGCTCGGACATAAACACTGCCAACAGTTCTGCGGCGGGCAGGGAAAGATGAGGACTCGCCATAATATATCGGCTTCCCGGTTCGCCGTGAGCTCCACGGTCACCCCAACCCGTTCTTAAGAGCAGAGCGTTTCCGCGCGGAACTTGGCAAGCCTCTATGGCTCGCTTCATCGCCGACTCAGTTATTTCTTGGCTTTCCTCAGCTGCGATGTCGAGGATGGTGGTGGCGCGTAAAAAAAGTTTTTCTATCGCGACTTCATGGAGTCTTGGTGTTTTGCGGAAATCCGCAAAAGCGGACGGCAGAGTAAGGCAGGTACCGGTCTCGGAGCCGAGAATGACACCTTTGTCCGGGTGATACTTAGGGGCGAGATAGAAGTGCGCGGCGATGGGCAAAACTTCGTCGGGCATCCAGTTGTGATCCAACGGCAAGGTTAAGTCTTTATAATCCATGTCAAGCTCTCTCGAAGCACCATCATCCGGTTTCGCAACGGGTCAAGGCTTCCAACTCTGCATCTGAAGCTGCTCGCTCACCTTGCGCGCCAGCGAGAAATCGAAGAATTTCTCAACCGGCCCGGGATCTTTGAGACCCTGAACCCGAGCGACAAAATCGAGGGCTTTTTTCTGCGCCGATTCGTTGACCGAACCGTCCACAGTCATAGCGGACTTGCCGATATCGTATAT
Source organism: Binatia bacterium (assembly GCA_036000865.1). Classification (GTDB taxonomy): domain Bacteria; phylum Desulfobacterota; class Binatia; order UBA9968; family UBA9968; genus DP-20. The sequence continues at coordinate 81,904 of DASYUV010000108.1, forward strand.
CTTGGGCGCGGTCTTTTCATCCACTTTGAGATTGCGCGCCAGGATGGCGATGGTTCCGCTACGGTTTGCTCTGGAGTAAAGCAATCCTTTGATCGTGCCGCGAACAAATTTCTCCACAACCTGCGGGTCGGTGCGCATGAGTTCGTCACGCACCACCACGCTCCCCTGGAACTGCACGGTGTCTTGATGAACGAACGAAACAAGTTCGAAAAAGCCGGCATCGCCGGCGGTAAAATTCCAGGGGATTACGAAAACGCTGGCATCGATATTCCCCGTCGATAGCGCGGTGTAGAGATTGGATGGGACACCGAGACCAAGAATCGTCACATCGCGGCCGGGATCCATACCATTTTGACGCAGCAGCTCGCGCAAGAGGTGATCCGGACCGCTGCCGATACCGGCGACCCCGACCCTTTTCCCCTTGAGCTCTTTGACCAAGCGAATGTCGGCTTTCGAGTAGAGCCATACCAGCGGTCGATAGAACGCATTGAAAATCACCCGAAGCGGAGCACCGCGAAGCATGGCGCTGAGCGCAGCGGTGGGCACCGAGCTGAAATCGACGTTCTGTCCGATCAACGCAAGATTGGCGACGGGCGCCCCCATGACGATCAGATTGACATCGAGACCCTCGTCCTTAAAAAAGCCCCTTTCTTGAGCCACATAAAATGGGATTTGCGACAGGCTTGCGGCGGGAGCAGCCAAGTTTACCACTCTGCTTTCGGCTTTTGCTACAAGACTAACGAGAAGTATTAAAACAGCGACTAGTCGCCCTGCTGCTAGCATCATGATCCTTCTCATCTAAGCAGAATCCGATTTATGGCTTTCGAGAAAATCCGATGGACGTGCGTAGTTCCGCACATCGCCGTCACAAAGTCTGGCCTCAGGGTTCTCCGAACAGTCCGACGCTATTGTCGAAGACGATCTTTTTCTTCACGTCGTTAGATATGTCCGTTCGTGCCAAGAGTTGTGCGATCGAACTCTGCCGGCCTTCGCCATGAGGAAAATCTGATGAACAGAGAATTTGATCCTCCCCCAAAAGTGCAATCTCATGGCAAAGCATCCGATCCTCCGCTTCCGCTGCGACGAAGATTCGTCCCGACTTCAGATAGTCTTCGATATCCCGTTGAGGCAGCCTCGCGCCTAGCGGCATTCGTTGCTTGTTGACTTTAACGTAATGATCCATTTTCCCAAACATGTAGAAGATCCACTCTGCGCCGAACTCGAGGAAGCCGACCTTGAGCTCGGGATAACGATCTAACATGCCATGGCCAACGAGAGCGACAAAAGCAAGCTGTGCGGGAATCACTTTGCCAATCAGATTTGCGTCCTGGAAACTTTGGCAAAGTTGTTCGAAGGGCGGAAAGCTCATCCCCATATGTACGCACAATGGAAGTTTGCGCCGCGCGAATTCATCCCACACTGTCGCAAAGATCGCATCCGAGATGAGCCGATCACCCGCTGTACCAAATATGACAGCGGCCGTGGCGCCCAACGACTGCATCTCATCGAGCGCTTCATGCGCCTGCGCGGTATCACGCAGCGGTAACAAACCCGCCCATTTGAGCCGCTTCGGATCCGCCTTACACTGCCGTCCCATGTAACGGTTATAAGAGCGATACAATGCCGCCTCAAACCCGGGATCCTGGGTCATGCGCGCGTATAGGGTTGTGGGGAAAAGAACTTGAATATCAATCCCCATCTTTTCCAAATCCTGAAGCCGTGCCTGGGGATCCGAAAAATCAGAGCTCCCAACCGGCACCGGGAATCCTACCACCGTCGCACGCTCCTGCGGCGAGGCACCGAATTCAGGGAGAACCATCGAGGGCGTGTTCGCTGCCTCGGCGCCCGGTCCGAATGGGTGCGGGTGCATACCTCCCTCGATGAGCCAGCCTGTGTTCCACCGTCCCATGTCCGTAGAATCCGCGACTTGCAAAGGACGCGGCCGACGCAATTTATACTGAGAGGGCAAGTCAGCCCACATGCCCGGGGTCATGAGCGCGTGAGCATCAGCGTCGTAGACTTTAAACCCGTTGAGCATTTTCATCTCCTCCGAAACCAAATTTGGATTGACGACAATTCACGTTCTTATCCACACATGAAGACATGCCCCAGGAACAACCAACGACAATAAGCGAGTATCAAGAAATAGCAAAAGCTGGAGGGAATAGCTCTGCTAAGCGAGGCTTTTTGCTTAAGAGGCATTGATCCATCATATAATCCAGAAAGCGATCGAGATTATTTCGGTTGCCCGCAAGCCCGATGGGCCAAAGGTTACCCGCCAAAGACTTTTGTTCCTCTTCGAACAAATGCCGCGTCCACGCTAGCATGCTCCAGTTGGGATCGGCGTAATAGGACTGGCAGATCTCATGGGCCTGGTAAAATGCCTTGATTAAGGCGTCCGGCATCCACGGATACCGCGCCACCGAATCCTCCTTGAAAGCAATCACATGCATCACCGGGAAAAAACCGTGGGCGCGAAAATAGCGCAGCTCTTCTCCGCGGGAGTCGGCAAAAAGGCGGCGAAACTTGGCTGTTCCTTTCGTGCCAATGGGCGGCCTGGGCGTTATCAGCGCGTCGATTTCGCGGTCTTCCAACGTCTCTCCCAATTTTCTGCCGTCAGGAATCCGATGGACAACAAGTCCCGGCGGCGCAATGAACTCGATGGGCTCTTCGGCCGCAACGTGCCATTGGATATCGCGCCACGGCACGCCGTATTCGGATTGGAGATCGCCCTTTGCTTGCACTGACAGCGTCGTCTGAAATGTAATTACTCCGACTTTACGGCCGAGCAAATCTTTCGGCGCGCCGATCGATGAATCGGCGCCGACCCAGATATGCGAGTGGCTGAACAGGCGCCGGGGGAAAACCGGTATCGCGGTAAAAGGCAGTCCTTGGCTTCGGGCCATAATATATGAAGACAGCGAAACCTCGCAGGCATCAAACTCCCGGTCGATCAGCATGCGATGATGACGCTTACCACCGTCGCGGAGCGAGTTAGCCTCCCCCACGGCCAGAACTTGGAGCTCGGCATCCTTCAACGCCACAGTGCCGTCAAAAAACGGAATATGCCGGTCGTATACAGATAGAGCTAAAGTAATTTTGGGCCGAATCACCTATCACACACCCGAAATCTGAGATTTAAGCTCCGCTTCAGTCATCTTGCCGATGGAGGAATCGAATTTTATAGCGAGTCGCTTCAGGTATCATCGCTTCAACCTATATTTATACTCACGGAGTCGTCAACCATCGTCAATAGGTGGTAGTGGTTCAGATAGAGTGCACTACGAATCTTCAGGTCGAGAAAGATTCCTCGCTTCCGCTCGGAATGACAGGCAAACCAATTAATCTGTCATCTCGAACGAAGTGAGAGATCTTGAGCTAACTAACTGAACCACTACCCAATAGGTAACCAGGATTAACAACCCTATGGTGGCCCGGAACATTTCGGAGCGGAAAAAGACGTCGGCTTGGTCAATGCTGCCAGTACAGAAGCGATCTGCCCCAGCTCAATCCTGCTTTCTTTGGATCGGGCGGAAGAGGGCACTTGATTTGAAGTCAGACGTTCCGCAAGGAGTCATTCAATTGTAAATCGTTTTCGGAGGATGTCCGCTTAATGTCCGGTTGCCGGATCACCCTGACCGGATATGAGAATTGATTCCATATGACTTGTAGTTGCGGGGAAGGTGGTGGTCGCAGTAGGACTTGAACCTACGACCTCGCGCATGTGAGGCGCGCGCTCTAACCAGCTGAGCTATGCGACCACGGGAAGATCTTTTTAACACCTTGGAACGGAACCTTCAAGAATCAGCGGCCGCCAGGATTCGCACAACCGGAAGTCTTCGAGCCGCTCGGACAAGGTTAGAATGCATTGTTGCGGCACGATGTTTTTGTGTAAGATGCCTGCGCTCGATGGATCGTCAATGATCCTGGCGCAGTCCAGGCAGTCAAATGGGGCCTGCGCCAGCACGGAGGATAACCCGTTATGAAAAATCGTAGTTTAAGTTTCGCTGTATCTATGGGACTGGTAGGTTTGGTAACCGCATGGGTGACATCAGCACCGGCGGCACAGGCGCCGTTCTACGAAGGCAAAACCCTGCGCGTTCTGATCGCTTCGGGCCCCGGCGGCGGCACTGACACGGCGGGCCGGCTCGTCGCGCGCTATTTACCGAAATACCTGCCGGGCAATCCCAAGATAGTAGTTCAGAACATGGGCGGGGGCGGTGGCACCATCGCCAACAACTACTTCGCCAGTGAGGTAAAACCGGACGGCCTGACGATCATGCAGGATTCGTCTTCGAGCGTGGCGAGCTTCGTGCGCGGCGGTCCCGCGATTAAATACGACCCGAGAAAATTCCGCCTTCTCGGCGGTGTCGCGCGGCCGGGCAGCCTGCTGATGATCAGAAACGACGCCCGCGACAGGTTGATGAACAGGGCCGCCAAACCGGTCGTGGTCGGTGACACGGACGGTATCCGCAACTGGATCGCGATGACGGTCTGGGGCGCCGAATATCTCGGCTGGAACCTGCGCTGGATCTACGGCTATCCGGGCAGCCGTGAGCTGCAGCTAGCCATCCGCCAGGGAGAAATAGATATCTGGGCGACACAGAACGCCAAGCTGGTGAAAGATCTGCAGCGCGAGGGCGTGGTGCAAATTGTCGGCACCGAAGAAGATCAACGGCGCGCCGATTTTTCCGACGTGCCGACTTTTCTCGAGCTCTTGGGTTCGAAAAAGCCCACCGGCCTTTCTTGGCAAGCTTATCAGGCTTGGGCCGGCGCGCCGGAGCTTGATAAGTACTTAGTCGCGCCCGAGGCCACGCCGGATCATCTGGTCAAACTCTTGCGCGAAGCATTTATGCAAGTGATGAAGGACCCGGAAGTGGACAAAGACGGCGATAAATTCTTCGGCGATGGCTGGCGCGCCCACAGCGCGGAAAAAATCGAAGCGGTGATTCGCGAGCATATCGCCATTCCCAAAGAGGCGAAGGATTACATTACCAAGATGCGGCAGAAGTATAATTTGCCGGTGGGAGATACGAAATCGTGAATGAGCTAGCCGCCGAAAGCTGACAGGGTATCAGAACATAGCGATGAGAATTTATCCCAAAGGCGTCACCCCCGAATGTTTTAATCGGGGGTCCAGTTCCGGTCTCGCCTGTGGTGAGCGCATAGAAGCATTCGGGAATGACGGACTCTAAGAGGTTTGGGAATAGCTCTTTACGGAGCAAGCTGCGGGCAATCAAATCCAGAGTGATTAAAAAATTGTGAAATTTTCGGTTCCAACGAGCTTGTTTCGTGTTCGAGGTTCAGATTTCGGATTTTGATCAGAGTTCGTCGGAGGCCAAAAGGAGCTAAACTGCATGTCGAAAGAGTGCATAGCTAGTGGTGTGATCCTTATACTAATACTACTGTCGGTACTCGGAGCGGAGGCCGGTGCCGCTGAAGCGCCATATTACGACGGCAAGACGCTCAAAATCCTCGTCTCCTCGGGAACCGGCGGCGGCACGGATACGGCGGCCAGGCTGGTGTCTAGGTTCATCGGTAAATACCTGCCGGGAAATCCAAGAGTGCTTGTGCAAAACATGCCGGGTGGCGGCGGCACGATCGCCAACAACTATTTCGCCACAGAGGCAAAGCCGGATGGTTTGACGATCCTGCAGGACTCCTCATCGGGCATCGGTAATTTTGTTCGCGGTGGCCCGACTATTAAATACGACCCGAGAAAGAACAAGATGATCGGTGGTGTCGCCCGCGCGGGGACCCTTCTCATGATACGCAACGACGCCCGCGACAGGCTCACCAACCGCAGCGCCAAGCCGGTCGTGGTCGGTGACTCGGACGGTATTCGTTCCTGGGTCGCCATGACGGTCTGGGCCGCCGAGTATCTCGGTTGGAACCTGCGCTGGATTTACGGCTATCCGGGCAGTCGGGAGCTCCAGTTGGCCATACGCCAAGGCGAGATCGATGTTTGGGCCACGGCTAACGTCAAGCTCGTCAACGATTTACGGCGCGAGGGCGTCGTTCAGATCGTGCTCGCCGAAGATGAACGGCGGCGGTCGGACTTCGCCGATGTCCCGACCTTTCTTGAAACCCTGGGCGCAAAGAAACCGACAGGCTTGGCCTGGCAGGCCTTCGTCGGCTGGGCCGGCTCGCCGGATCTGGATAAATTCCTGGTGGCGCCGCCGGGGACTCCGGATCATCTGGTGAATTCGCTGCGCGAGGCCTTCGCCAAACTGATGAAAGATCCCGAGGTCGACAAGGAAGGCGATAAGTTTTTCGGCGACGGCTGGAAACCGATCACGGCGGAAAGGGTTGAGGAATTGATCCGTGAGCAAACCAGCATTCCAAAAGACGCCAAGGATTTCATCACCAAGCTGCGCCAGAAATACAACCTCCCGCTCGGCGAGAAACAATCCTAGCATCGTTTTCGTAACCGCTCGAAATGCGAAATGTTTGAAGCTGCTCTTGAAGGTTTAGTCGGCGTTCTTCAACCGGAGGCATTTATGTTCATGTGCCTCGGCGTCGGAATCGGCAGCCTGGTGGGCTTCCTGCCAGGGATCGGCGGGCCGAGCACACTGGCCCTCATGCTTCCCTTCGTCATGACGATGAAGGACCCGCTCCTCGTCATCGCGCTCCTGGTCGGCATGGACGCGGTCGGCAACACCGCTAGCGCGTTTACTTCGATTCTCATCTCGGTGCCCGGCAGCACGGGCTCCCAAGCGACGATTCTCGACGGCCATCCCATGGCGAAAAACGGCGAAGGCGCCAGAGCGCTCAGCGCTTCGTTCGTGGCATCGTTGTTGGGCGGCATTTTCGGCGCGCTGGTCCTGTTTGCCTCGTTACCGATGTTGCGCCCACTGGTACTTTCCTTTAGCTCGCCGGAATTTTTTATTCTCACGCTTTGGGGTGTGAGCATGGTCGGCATTCTCAGCGGCAACGCGCCGATCAAAGGACTTCTCGGCGGCATTCTCGGCGTATTGATTTCAACCGTCGGCCTGGACGCGAAATCCGGCGTCGAGCGCTTCGCGTTCAATTTTTCATACTTGTGGGAAGGTATCGATCTTGTTCTCGTCGCCCTCGGCATCTTCGCGATCCCCGAAGTGATCGATCTCGCCGGCCGCAAGGGCGCCATCGCAAAGGCGGAAGAATTTGGCCACGGCTATGTCCAAGGCATCAAAGACGTCTTCATTCACTGGTGGCTCTTGATTCGTACTTCGATCATCGGGGTGTGGGTAGGCTTTCTCCCCGGTCTCGGCAGCTCGGTGGCGGATTGGTTTGCCTACGCCCATGCGGTGCAGACGGAAAAGAACCGGGAAAATTTCGGCAAGGGCGACGTGCGCGGAGTGATCGCGTCGGAAGGTTCGAACAACGCCAAGGAGGGCGGCGACTACATTCCGACTCTGGCCTTCGGCATTCCCGGCGGCACTTCATCGGCGCTCGTGCTCACGGCCTTTATCGCCGTCGGCATCAAACCGGGCCCGGACATGCTGACCTCCCAGCTCAACCTGACCTTCGCGGTGATCTGGACCTTGGTGATCGCGAATATCCTCGCCGCTGCGATCTGCATGATCTTCGCGAAACCCATCGCCAAGATTTGTTTCATGCCGTTTTACGCCATCGTGCCGCCCGTCGTCGCCTTTGTCTTCATCGGCGCCTTCGCGGCCAATTTTCACACTTACGATCTCACGGCGCTGATGATGTTTTCCTCCCTCGGTTTCTTCATGCGCCGCTACGGTTGGCCGCGCGCGCCTCTGGTGCTCGGCATGGTGCTCGGCGACAAGATGGAGCTGTACCTGTGGCTCTCGTACACGCGCTATGGATTGGAGTGGCTGGCGCGGCCGATGGTGATCGTTTTGATCCTGCTCTTGATCGCATCCATTGTGTACCCGATTCTCACCAGCCGAAAACGAAACGCCGTGACGTCACTGTCGGAGGCCTAATGGGTCGCGCCAAGGAACAAATGTTTTTTACCGCGTTCATTGGTCTGGTCATACTGGCGGCTTTGTTCGTCGCCACGGATTGGCCTGTTCGCGCTTCCATCATTATTCTCTTATTGGGAAGCATCGGCGTCGTCCTCGCCTTGCTACAACTGCGGCTGGATTTTAAGGCCGCGCGCGCCGAGGGCACAAAAATCCTGCGCCCGACATTCGAGGTTCAGGCCATCGAGCACGAAGGCCGGTGGGGCAGTTTAGAAATCTGGGCGTGGCTCTGGGGACTCTTCTTTGCGATCCATCTCATTGGCTTTCCCATCGCGCTACCGTTGTTTGTTTTCTTATACGTGAAGCTGTACGGCGGAAGTTGGTTGACCGCGGTACTCTTGACCGCGATCACATGGGGTTTTCTTTACGGTATTTATGACAATCTGCTGAGTGTCCCCTGGCCGAAACCGTGGATTAGATTGCTCTCTTAAGCAGATCTCTCTTTTGACCCTGTCCCGACTCACGACGTGTGCTGCTTTGAACGACTCGGCTGTGGCTCGTGCGCTTTAATATTAGTTAGCTTGCACGATTTTGCCTATACGAGTCAGTATGGGAACCTTTGGCAATAGTGCAGAAGCGCTGGTCGAAATACTTACCTTGTGCGAACAGACACTTACAGCGCTAAGGGTTGACTACGACGAGGGCTTGCATCGTCAACAATCCGACCAAAACCGTCGCCTAGAACGACGCCGCTCCACAAATATGGTTCTTATTCGAGGTGGATTGTCCCGCACGGAGCCGCAATTTTCAGTCCGCTGAACTAGCCAATCGTTCCCGCAAGTTACCACCTTTGCCAGCTTTTCTCGTCGCGCATCCAGACAATGTGAACAATCAAGGCGGCTCCGGCTGGGAAATCGCGACCCCTTTATTGCCTCGCGAAATCCAGTTTCTTAACTATCGCTTCGGTATGAGAAGCTCCTTCAATTTAGCTATGAGTGCGGGACTGAGCTCATACAAACCCGCTTTGCTGTGGTCGGGCCATCGATGGCGTTAACCTCCAACTGCGCCTTCTTGGCTTCGGCGACGAGCTCGGGATCCCGCAGCGTTTTGATGAAAGCTTGCTGGAGAATCTGTAGTCGGTCCGGCGGAGTCCCCGGAGCAACGGAATACGGGAACTGGTAGACATGAACATTGTCCGCGACTTTAAGAAGTATTCGAGCCTCATCCGTTTTGGCGTAGTCGTTGGCCAGCGGGACGTCTTTTAAATCGGCATGAGGCTTCAAGGTAGCCTGCAGCACCACCTGAATCTTTCCCGAGTCCATTTGACTGCGCCAGGAGACCTTGGTCGCTTGCCAGGAGGCGCAAAGGCCGTCGACTTCGCCACTTTCTACCGCCACCCGAGCCTCGGCTCCGCCCTTGTATCCCTCAACGACTTCCAGCGGGAGACCGAGCGCCGCTTTAAGAAGCTTGGGAACATCCGACAGTCCCGTGCCCGGGCCGATCGATGAAATCTTCACCGGCCTCTTGGAGGCAAACCAATCGTCCACTGTTTTAATGCCGCTCTCCCGGTTGAAGTGACAGGCGGTATCGTAAGGACCCGGTATGCCGACCCAGCCGACTTTGCGAGCGTCGAACTTGGTCGCGTCGTTGCCCATGATCTGCTGGAGGATCAGCGGCGAGGCCCACGCCGCAACGGTGAGCCCGTCGGGTTTCGCTCTGTTGTAAAGATGATTGGCGGCGATGATGCCCCCGGCTCCGGTCATGTTTTCGACGATCGTGTTCGGCTGGCCGGGAATATACTTGGTGATATGGCGGGCGATCGGGCGGGTGTATTGATCATAGATGCCGCCGGGCGAATAGCCGACAATAAACGTAATCGTTTTATCCTTATAGAATTCTTGCGCGTGCGCGGCTCCGAAACTCACTGCCATCGTCACGATGCTAATAACAAAGCATCGTTTCGCTCTAGCAATCATGATCGTCTCCTCTCATGTTGAACTGACTCGGTCCGCAGGCGTGAAGTCGCCTGAAAAAACCGAAATGCATTTTCTGCGGACCGTACTACATCCGTTTGTTCCGTTCCACAGGCGACCCGGAGACAGCGAGCGCAGATCTGTAGCTCGCATTATTCGCTTGCAAACGGATCGAGGTCTACGGTTCAATGTTCAATGTCAGAGACGAGTCGAAACGTTGAACCTTGAACATCCTTGCATGAACTGGCTTTACAAACGTAATAGTTAGAGATAAGCGAACATAATCAATTTAGAAAACAGTTTTCCGGAGAAATCGCGACCGCGTTCGGAAATTATGTCTCTTTCATAGGAGGACTGATTCGATGGAATATACCAAAGCAACGGCTAAGGAGTGGGCCAAGGGAGCTTTCCACGGCGTCTGCAACGTCATTATTCCGAGCTATACGGCGGACCTCAAACGGCTCAACGAAAAAGGCATCCGCCACGACGTAAGGCGCAACATTGAACTCGGTTTCTGGGGCACGCTGCTCGTATCCGAGGCGGGAACAACCATGCCGGAAATGAAGCAGTTCATGGAGATCGCCGTCGACGAAGCCAAAGGGCGTCACCGTTTCCTGCTTCATGGAACCTTTGATACTGCGGATGACATCGTTCAGATGGCCCGAGATGCGCAAGCAATAGGCGTGGACGGCTTGCTGTTAGGTCACCCGAATTCGTTTTATCCGAAGGACGCGAATCAACTTTACGATTACCTCGCCTACGTTTGCGAACGCACGGATCTCGCCACCGTATTATTTGCCGCGCATCACTGGAATTTTGAAAGACTTCATCCCAGCGGCTACCCGCCCGACGCTTTGTTGAGGGCCGCGAACCTTCCTAATGTCGTCGCCATCAAGCACGAGGTAGGGCGGCCCGGGCTTGGCGCCGCCTATGAATTCTGGAAAATGATCCGGGATAAAGGGGTGCTCTTTTCCGATCCCCTCGAGGCCAATTCCCCGCTGACAGTAGAAATGTTCGGCCAGCAATGGATGGGGACAAGCAATTACGAATACTGGGGCGGGATGGTCCCGCAGTATTTCAAGCTCCTCCGCGAAGGCCAGTTCGATAAGGCTATGAAGATTTACTGGCAGATCCAACCGGCGCGCGCAGCGCGCATGGCCGAGCAGAACTCTTTCGGCGGCGCCAATTTCATTCATCGCTACATGTGGAAATACCAGGCCTGGCTCAATGGCTACAATGGTGGCCCCGTACGCCAGCCCGTAATGAAGCTCAACAATGGCCAGATGAGGAGGCTTCGAGAAGCGCTGAGCCGGTCCGGAGTGGAACCTTCATCGGAAGATCCTGCGGCATTCTTCGTCGGCCGCAATCCAGCTTAGAGCAATCAGCAATGGCTCTGTTTCTTAACCACGAAGATGTCTGCGCCAGCGTAACCATGCTGGATGCGGTAGATGCAATGGAGGGCGCTTTCCGCGAGCAGGCCGAGGGCAAGGTCACCCAACCGCACAGACTCAACCTTAAGGCCGGCAAAGGGTGGCTCCGCGTCGGCCCGGCGGTTCTCGAAGGCTCCGGTTACATGGGCTTCAAGGCGATGAATTTAGCTCCGGGCCACGGAGTCCGTTATCAAGTCCATCTCTATCGGATCGCCGACGGCGAACTTTTGGCCATTATGGATGCGCTCCATCTCACCACTTTGCGCACCGGCGCCACGAGCGCCGTCGCGACCCGGCGCCTTGCCGGTGGTGGGGCGATGACTGTAGGCGTGATCGGCTCCGGGATCGAAGCACGGGCGCAACTCGAAGCGATGCACGCCTTGGGTCTCGTCCGCTCGGCGCGTGTCTACAGCCCGACTCAGGCGAATCGTGAGAAGTTCGCCGCCGATTACAGTCGATCTCTCGGAATAGAGGTGTTGCCGGTAGACCGCGCAAAAGAAGCAGTGAGCGGCTGCGGCCTGGTTGTTGCCGCGGTCAAGTCAACTGAGACGGCCCTTTTGGGCGAATGGTTGGAGCCCGGAACCCACGTCAATTCGGTGGGCACGGCGCGCCCGGAGCAACGCGAGATCGATCCGGCTACATTCCAGCGCAGCGCTGTGATCGTGGTGGACACGCGCGAAGGCGTGTTTGGCGAGGCGGGAGACGTCATCGCTGCTAAAGGCATTGTTTTGCCGGAACAAGTCTACGAACTCGCAGAGCTGGTCACCGGTCGCGCGCCGGCGCGGTGTGACGACCAGCAAATTACCTTATTCAAATCGGTCGGCTCGGCACACCAGGACGTTGCCATCGCCGGACGGATCTTCGAGCGCGCCCGCGAAAAAAATCTCGGCTCTGAAATCGACGGTTTTCCAATCAAGAAAATCAGCTAAGGAGTAGTGACCCATGGCGGACCCAAAAAAGCTTACCCCGTTGGAGTACCTAAACCAGTTTTCTCCCGGCGCGACCACGGCCTTTCAGAGCCTGCGCGAGGCGGTCACAAAGTCCGGTCCTCTCGATCACAACACTTGTGAGTTGATCACCCTCGGTGCATTCGCGACTGCGAGAATCGAAGGCGGATTCAAAACTCACGCGCGCCGGCTGCTGAACAACGGCGTACCTCCCGAGGCGCTGCGGCAAGCGGTCCTGGTCACGTTCGGCGCGACGACGACGTTGACGGTCGCCCTCGACGCTTTGCATTGGATCGACGATCTGATTGCAGAACGTTAAAAACCTCGACTGGCATATTTTTTTCTGAGCGCCTTCCAAGCTTCGGCGCGCTGATCCGCCCCTCTCTTCCAGCTTTCCGGCAGATCGCTAATGCGATAGGGCGCTCGGCACGGACCGCCTTTGATGTAACACGCGACGTTGGTCAAGTATTTGTTGATCTGCACGTTGTAGTAGGGAAAACCCGCGAGATACTCGTCCACCGGCACGACCGGCGGCGCGGTGCGAAGGTCCATCCATATCTGTTCGACTCGCTTCTCATCATCATTGAGAATAGCATCGGACAGCGCGACGACAGGCTCGGGTCCCATGCAAGCCATTCCCGAAGACCATATGGTAGTGATCCTCGGTCGCGCCATCTTGTACGCCGCAAAGATCGCGGCTTCACCGGGCATGAAGTTGATTCGGTGACCGGCGACTCTGAGATCTTCCAGAAGATTGGCATGGCTGTAAGACATCTTCGTGACCACAACCGTCGGCGCCTTCTTCGCCACTCCCGCCCAGAAGCTCGTGGGAAATGTGGACTTGAAGAATCTAGCATTGGCGTAAATCATGATCGCCATGTCGGGAACGGCTTCGCCCAGATCGGCGAAGAACTGAACCGAGTTTTCATTCGTGGGGGTTTGCCACAGCGGCAGCCCCACGAAGGCGCCGTCGGCTCCGATAGCTTTTAAGCCGCGCATCTGCCGTACCACCTCTTTTGTCCCCAGCGCGGTCGCTCCGGCAAAGACGGGAACTCGCTTGCGCGCCACTTGCACGATCGTGTCGATGAAAGCCCTCTTCTCCTCCCAGAGCAACGCGGCGCATTCCCCGGTCGTACCGCAGGCGGCGATCACGCCGATACCGGCCCGTATGTAGCTCTCGACCATTCGAGCCGTCTCTTCGAGATCGACGGAGTCCGCGACGTCCCAGCCTTCCGCGCCTTCCTTTGTCGGTGTCGGCACCATGACAGCTACGCCTTTGATATCGTCCTTGCTGAGCATTGACTGCTCTCCTTTCGCTTCATGTCCGGAGATGCGTCCCTTATTAACGCAAGAGTTTAAAAAAATCCATCTGCTCTAAAGCTCGCCGGTTCGCCTTGCCCAAAACTGACCCGGGTGCTAAGGAAAGGCCGTTGGAGGAGTGGTCATTCATGGCCGCAATAGACACTGCCGAGATAGCGCCGGATGTTCCTGCAGGGCTCGAGCGCGGGCTCAGGAACTACTGGTATCCCATCTTGCTCTCGGAGGACGTCAGACCGGGAAGTCCGGTGGCAATCAATTGTCTCGGTGAGAGCCTGGTTGTCTGGCGTGACACGGAAGGCCGCCCCGGAGTGCTTTTCGATCGCTGCCCGCACCGCGCAGCGAAGCTCTCTGCAGGGCGCGTCCTAGACGGGCAGCTCCAGTGCGCGTTTCATGGCTTACGCTTTGACAAGACCGGGCAATGCACCTTAGTCCCCTGGGAGCCGGAGGAGAGCCCGAGCCGAAAAGAGGTCCACGCTCAGTGCTACCCCGCCAAAGAGCTTGGAGGTTATATCTGGGCCTATCTTGGCGACGCCGCGCATTTTCCGCCGCCGCCGCTCGAACAGGAGGTGCCGCAAGAGATCCTGCGCGAACATGAGTATCGCTGGTTCAGGATGCCGACAGAGATTTGGGACGCCAACTGGCTGTTGACGGTCGACGGTGGAGACGGGTTTCACGCGGTTACCTTGCATTCTGATACCCAGGCGGTGGAGGACAAAACATGGCAAGGCGGAAACGTTCAACGCCCTTCCGCCAGTCTGGCAGAGCGCCGGGTTAAAATCGTCGAGACGACATACGGAGTGCGCGGCATCGCCGTCGATCGGCAGGGAAAGCCGATCCATCACGGGCACTTATTAGCTGTGAAGGGCGACCGCTTCATTCTGCCGTGCATCACCACCAACGTGATCCGCCCGGTGCCGGGCGCCGAACCATACGTCGCTCGCCTGTGGCAATTTCCGCTCGATGCGCATAGAACCATCGTGCAGCGCTTCGTGGTCCAGCGCGTCACCGGAGCCGAGGCCCAAGAGCGCTGGGAAAAACTCTATCATGAGGTGGTCAGGCCGCGACTGGAGGGAATCTCCCGCGAGGATGCGATGATCGCCGCCGCTCAGGGCGACCTCGTGACCGCGCGCAAGCACGAGCATCTGTTCGAGCCGGACAAGAGCATGTATGAAGTCCGCCAGCGCCTCAAAAAAGCATTTCTCGCGCAGCCAGAGGAAAAACGGATAGCGCCCAGCCGAGAGTCCTTGGTCTGGCCGGTAGAGTCGCCGTCGGTCGCCGCATAGATCTCGGTATTTGCGACAGCGCCAACCCACAAAAATATGAGACGAAAGATCGTCGCTCGCCAAAAACTTGCGCTCCTGTCCATTTTGGTTGCCGGCTTTTTTTGGAGTTTTGACCTTGCCGCCGAACAGGTTAAGGTCCACAACCCTTCGTTCGATATCAGCGTCGTCAGTGTCTTCGTGGCTCAAGAGAAAGGCTATTTTCGGGAAGAAGGCCTGGAACCGCTTTTTATCCTCGCCACGCCGAGCGTCGGAATCAACGGACTCATTGCCGGCAGCTTCGACTTCAGCGCCGCAGGAGGCTCGGCGTCGACAGCCATCGCCCGCAACCTTCCCCTGAAGGTACTGCTCATCCATACCTTCAAGCCGGGCTTCTGGATCTTCGCCCGCGAAAATCTCAACCCGTCGCAGCTAAGGGGCAAGAAGATCGCCGTATCGACA
>DASYUV010000109.1:0-15651 GCA_036000865.1 Binatia bacterium
GATTTTGCCGTGAAAGGTGCCCTTGATCGGCCCGATACCGACTTCCATCGTCGCCTCGAATTCATCGGCGGCGATTTCGGTCAATTGCTTGCAGCCCGGCGTGCAATGTTGCAGCGACTGCGGATCAGTTAACAAGTCCCAGACTTCCTGTGAAGAGGCCGGAAATATGAAACGTCCTTCAATCTTCATTTATCAATTTCACCGCCGCCGCATTATTCGAGCCCAGAGTTTTCATTTGTATCGCTCACCCGCGATATGTCAAACGTCACCTGGTGTCAAATATCTTTTAGGCATAGCGCAACCATGACGTTTGGTTATGCGAATCCCTCGGTATGGCACAACTTATAGACTTCGGTGCACTCGCCTACGGAGCAGAGCGAGGAAGTCCTTTGCAGGAGGCGAGAGGGGTCGGTCTTTATAGTAGACGATGTAGCTCTGGACGGTTAATGCCAGCCCGGGGATTTCCAAGACTTTGAAAAGTTTGTTTCTAATCTCCTGGATCAGCATATCTTCAAACAAGATCCCCAGCCCTATTTTGTTTTTGACAAGTATTTTGACAGAAGCCGGACTGCCACATTGTATAGCAATCTTAGCTCCCAATCCTTCATGAACGAGATGGTTGACCATTTTGTCTACTGCGCTTGCCATCCCTGTAGTCACGAGCGCGGCTTGACGAAGGTCTGATAAGGTTAGTCTTTTCTTCCTCGCGAGCGGATGACTCGGTGCCGCAAACACAACAAGCTTTTCTTTGCGAAACGGTTCGCTGGCAAAATCAGGATTAGCAGGAAGTTCGTTAAGCAGCGCGAGCTCGACAGTCGAGTTTAGCAGCATCGTCTTCAGTTCTCTTGTCGTGCCGCTTCGGAGTATGATGGAAGTGTCGCGGTGCTTGCTTTTGAAATTGACGAGCAACGACGGAAGAAGGAGCGCGGATGCGGCATAGCTCCCCGCAACCTTGAGAGGGTCTGATTTTGTCCAATTTTTAGGAGACTTGAGTTCCTTTGTTGCCTCATCAAGATGAACCAGAATGGCGTTGACGTGCCGCAACAGAGAGGATCCCGCATCTGTAAGCTCGGCTGCTCCGGCATTTCTCTCGAACAGTTTTGCGCCGCAATCCCGCTCTAGATTTTTGACGTGTTTGGAAATCGACGGCTGACTGACGTGAAGTAGTTGGGCAGCCTTGGTGATGCTTCCGCTATTCGCTACCGCTTGGAAGGCCATCAACTGCGTGAGATTCACAACTGGTCCCTGTCACTCAAATATCAATTCCGAGAGAGTGGCGCAAATCACACTTTCCCTGTTGTATATGCCGTGGAGAACAGGATCGCTGAAACATTCGAGGTTTGTTTATGATGAAACTGCGGAGATACCGCGCGCCGCGCAAAAGAGCTGCCAAATGAAAGTTCGGATCAAATAAATAAGCTTTGCCTGACCCCACAAAGAGACCTTCTTTCATTTCGAGACGCGACGAAACAACTGGCGCGGCTTCGTCCATGTCCCAGGTGAATCCCGTCGCGAGCAGCGGGCTGATGTCGGCCCGAAACTTCGGATCGCGCAGCTTGAGCACCATGTTCTTCTCGAACTGCGCGCGCGTTATACGGTGTCCCTCCTCCTCCATGTACCTTGAGAACGAAGCGACGACACGAGCAGGATCGACCTCAGGTTTCTCGAGCGCAGTCGCGAGATCGAACAGGTCCCGGCCCCACTTGCGCTGATAGAGCGCGCGCAGCTTAGTTCCAAGAAGTTCGTCGAGTTCGTAACTCTGAATCTTGCACGAGCCACTGAACCAGCGCGATTCGACCGTGAACGGAACCTGCTTCAAACCGTAGACCGAGAAGTGCTCCCGTGTGTTGGTCTCGACCTTGAGCTTAAGGGGAACCGGCGGTGTGCCCTCGGAATTGAACCGGTAGACGAACGTGACGCGGCCTTCCGTCTGTTTGTATCTTGGCTTTCCAAGCCACGGATCGAGGATGCCGCGCAGGGCTTCCATCATCGGCCCCGCGGCTTCCGCCCTCGTCTGCACGAGATCGATGTCTTCGGAATAGCGGGCAGCCGGCTTGAGATGAAGTTTGTACAGGGCGGTTCCGCCGCGAAAGGCCAGCGCATCGTGCACGCCAGGATTCGAGAAAATCTCGATCAGCGCGCGGCTTATGACGAGATCCTGCTCGACCTGGAAATCCTGCACCCACGGAGCCTGGGCACGCCATTCCGTGATGTAGTCGCGCGGGATCACAACTCCGGCTCCACGTCGGTGTTGACGTAGAGTTTCCAGCCGTCATCGCGGCGTGTGCGCGCGCGCGCCGCGCCGGGCATGAGGGCGGTCGATTCTTTGGCGTGGTGGCGCACATAATCCTTTAGGGCGGCGGCTTTCCCGCTCGCTCCCACATGCTCGAGCAGATAGCCTAGCCGCTGCGCCCAGGGCACCGGCGCCGTTGCCGCCACCGCCGCCAACTTCTGCGGGTCGATCCGCTCGGCGAGTTCGGAGAGGACCGTGGCCACCTGGTCGAGACCGCCCGCATGCCGTTCGTAGCCGACGAGGTCCAGCGCCGTCGCTTCGGGCGTCGAGACGGCCAGCGTGCCGCGCGGCGTGTTGAAGCTCTGGACAGGCACGTCTGCAACGCGCTTGCGCACCATAAACGCGACCCGCACCATGCCGCAGGCGATCGGGAGGCGCTTCTTCTCGAGGAAAACCTGAAACTCCTGCGGACGCTGATGCGCCGCACCGTGGTACTGCGCCGCGGTAAGAAGGCCAGCATAATAGGGCAGGTTGAGGCGCTTCATCAGCGCCGGGATGAATTGGTCGGCAGGAAGGCAGCCGAGCGAGCGGTATTCCGGCGGGACGATAACGTAGAAGCCCCGCGAGGGAGACGCGACAAGGTTTTGTTTCGTGAGGCGGTTCAAGGCCAGTTTGACCGCATCGGCCGAGACGCCGAGCGCCACTCGGGCTTCACTGGATGAGAAATGATGGCGCCCGGCCGCGGCCAGGCTATTGAGGTAGCCGCGAGCGTTCAGAGAAGCGGAGCCAGATTTCATGGTCGCAAAGTATCACTTTTCGATACTTTACGCGAACGATATCTGGCTAAACACGAGGTGGGCCAAGGCGTGCCGTATTTTCATAAGAATCTCAAGGCCTTGCTGAAGACTTACAAAGTTTCTTACACAGATCATCCAAGTAATATCAATAATATTAGATACTTACTATTATACCGAAGCCCGCTGCGAACTTTTCTTTGCAAATACCAGCTGACAACCGAAGATCATTGGGATCTGAGCAATCACCGTCCCTGGAGTACCCGTCTTCAATCGACATGAGAGTTCCCGAGGGTGTTTATATTTGGGCGGCTACTTTTCCCTCGCATAGCGCAACCTAACATTGCAATCTTGATAGCGGAAGCTACGAGCGCGTTTCATTGCTGGCTGCGAAAAGCTCGGGCGCAGACCGACGACAGTAGGTTAACATTCTCTGAGAACTCTCGATTGCACCGCTTTAACAATCTAGCCAAGCCTGCGAGCGTATTAAATACCTGAGTTCAACTCGTGAACGGATCAGAGAGAGAAGCTGAGTTACAACAACAAACAACAAAAAACTTCGACCCATTTGGGTTCGCCCAGGCAAAAACTTCCAAGATCGACGGGATGAAAAAAGGCACGATCATGAAGAGGGTAATCACGCCGCGGTAAGGAGTGTCGGTGCGCGTCACGACCCAGGCAAAGAAAATCGCCACCGCCGCGGAGAGCAGCGTTACGGCGCCGACGATAAAAAAGTGTTCAGAAAAAGACGGTAGGTCTCCCGGTCGCCGTAAGTGAAGCGAGTTTGAATCAATCGATTTGACGAGTGAGAACTTCGGAACGGTTAAAGGTCTCTTGACGGTCGACTTGCCAATTATCTTTTTCCGCGCAAAAGCTCGTCAGTTCTGAAACAGGCGCGCACGTGCATTCTAGTCGCTGCGCGGGAGCGTTACAATTCGAGCGTCTGGGTCAAGTTGGGCTAGCCCCTGGTTTGACTCTGCGTTTGGACGGCTATGTTCTGACTGTTGCCTCTGGCCTCACGCCTCAGCCTATCTGCTTGAACGACTTGAACGGAGCGCAGCGGTTGAATGTCTTGAACGGGCGGCGCTATTTTACTAGCATCCCTCCGTCAGGCCGAGTACACCGCTAATTCATTTGATGGTAAGGGGCCATGCTTACATCAGAAGAAAACGAATTGCTCACGCGCATCGGTCCCGGAACGCCAGGCGGCGAACTGTTGCGACGCTACTGGCACGTTGTCGCGGCGGCGTCCGAGATCACTGAAGAAAAACCAAAAAAGAAGGTCAGGGTCCTCGGCGAAGATCTGGTGCTGTATCGAGACCGCAGTGGCAAGTATGGACTTATCGCCGAGCACTGCGCCCACCGCGGCGTGTCCCTTTACTACGGATTTGTCGAGGAGGACGGCATCCGCTGCGCCTATCACGGCTGGAAGTACGACGCCTGCGGCAAGTGCCTGGAACAGCCTTTCGAAAACCCCGAGGCTGGGTTCAAAGATAAAATCTCGCAGCCGGCGTACCCCGTGGAGAAACTGGCTGGGCTCTTGTTCGCCTACTTGGGACCGCCGGAAAAAAAACCTCTCCTGCCCAAATGGGACATGCTCACGCGCCGAGATGGAGTGAGAAAGCTGGAGATTTATCAGACCTTGCGCTGCAACTGGCTTCAGACGATGGAGAACTCGGTCGATCCGGTCCATACCTACTATCTTCATGCCCATACCCTGAGAATGCGCGGTAACAACCAAGGGGCGTATTACTATCGGCCGCTCAGCAAGCTCGATTTCGAGCTGATGGTGCATCCTGCCTGGGCGGGGATTCAGAAACAACGGGTCTTTGCCGACGACGCCGGCCACGTCGAAGCGCCCCATCCGCTCATCTTTCCTAATATGCTCATGGTCCCCGCCACCAACGGCTACAACATGCATTTTCGCACGCCGGTCGACGATGAGAATACCCAGATCTTTCACGTGCGGTTCAATCCAACCAGAGGCGACAGCATCGTCGAGCGTCTCGAAGATCCGCCGGCGCAGTTCGTCAGCACCAAGAATGAGGCGGGCGAATTTCACATGGAAAATTTTCCCAGTCAGGACCAAATGGCCTGGGAGACGCAGGGGCCAGTCGCCAATCGTCCCAACGAGCACCTCGGCGAGTCGGACCGCGGCATCATTCTGTTCCGCAAATTGCTGCGCGATCAGATGCGGGCGGTGCAAAACGGCGAGGACCCCCTGGGCATCAATCGCGACCCGCAAAAAGACGAGGTCATTCGCCTCATTCCCGAGGGCTACACGGCGTTTTCAGCGGCGCAAAGCGGCTGACGCGAGACTCGTGGTCGTGCGCGTGCGGCACACGCATGCAATGATACAAGACTGTGCGACTGACAATTTGCCTTTGTGTGCTTCTGTTGAGCGGCACCGCGGGTTTCGCGGCGGAAGTTAAGCCTGCCTGGCAGGTCGAGTGGGAAAAAACCGTGGCGGCGGCGGAGAAAGAGGGCCAAGTCACTCCATACATTTTCGATCAGGGTCCGGTCACCGTCGAAGTCGTGCAGGCTTTCGAGCGCGCTTTTCCGAAAATCAAGGTCAACCAGCTCAGGGCGCGGGGCAGCGATCTCGGCCCGCGTATCATCGCGGAGCGCAGGGCGGGAAAATATCTGGTGGATGTATTCACCGGCGGCAAAGGAACGGCACACGCCACGCTTTACATCGGCAAAACTTTGGAGCCGATAAAGCCGCTTTTGCTCTTGCCCGACGTTGTCGACGAGAGCAAATGGTGGCAGGGACGGCACAAGTACGTCGATCCCGAAGGCAAATACATATTTGTCTTCATCGGCAACGGCGGCGGCGTCAACATCAACTACAACAAGAAGCTGGTCAATCCCAAGGAATTTACTTCGTACTGGGATCTGCTCCAGCTCAAGTGGAAAGGCAAGATCGTCGCCACCGATCCCAGGACGCGCGGCATGGACACGCCGGTGCTGTTTTTTTACTACAACTCCAAGCTCGGGCCCGAATTCATGCGGCGCCTTTACGGCGAAATGGATGTGACGACCGCGCGCGATTATCGTCAACCGGTGGACTGGCTGGCGACGGGAAAATTCTCCCTGTGCATTCCCTGCGTCAGCGACGAGATGGACAGCGCCATGCGGCAGGGACTGCCGGTGGCGCAAGTCTCGACTTTGAAGGAAGGCGGCACGCTGACTTCTTCGGGCGGCACCTTGAGCTTCATGAATCAGGCGCCGCATCCCAACGCGGCCAAGGTTTTTATCAATTGGTTGCTCTCACGCGCGGGACAAGCGCAAGTTCAGAAAGGCCGCAAGGACCGGCCCGGCACCGGCTCCAACTCGCTCAGGATCGACATTCCTAAAAACGACGTGCCGGAAGAAAATCTGCGGACAGACGGCGTGGAATATTTCGACGGCGACGACGACCGATTTTCCGACCGCAGACCGGCGGACAAACTGCTCAACGAAATATTCGGCAAGCCCGGCAAATAGGTTTCGTTCCATTCGGCAAAATGAAAAACCATTCCGCCGCAGTCGTTTTTGCAGTTTTACTCCTGTTACCTTGCTACGTTCCCGCCGCGGAGACGTCGCGGCGAACTGAGTGGGAAAAGACCGTCGCGGCGGCGGAAAAGGAGGGGCAGCTCGTCATCTACACGGGCGGCGCGGCGTCGCAGACCAAGATAGAAGAGGCCTTCCAGACCGCTTACCCAAAGATCAAGGTAACCGCAGTCGCGGGGCGCGGCTCCCAATTCGGACCCAAAATCATCGCCGAAAGACGCGCGGGAAAATATCTAGTGGACTTGTTCGTCGGCGGCAAGGGCACTGCTCATGCAACCCTTTATCCCGCCAAGGTCCTCGCTCCGATTCAGCCGCTCCTCGTGCTGCCCGAAGTTTTGGATCAGTCGAAATGGTGGCAGGGCAAACACCGATATGTTGACGCCGAAGGAAAGTACATCTTTGCCTTTGTCGGCAACGGCACCATCGTCGAGCTACGCTACAACACCAACCTCGTGAGCCCGAAAGAGTTCACGACCTATTGGGACCTGCTCAATCCCAAGTGGAAAGGTAAAATCGTCGCCACCGATCCGCGGATGAACGGTATGGACACGCCCGTGCTCTTTTTTTACTACCATCCCAAGCTCGGTCCTGAGTTCATGCGACGGCTCTATGGCGAGATGGACGTGACTATCGCCCGTGACTACCGCCAGCCGATCGATTGGCTGGCCGCCGGCAAGTTCGCCGTCTGCATCCCCTGCAACACCCGGGAAACCGAAAAAGCGATCAAGCAGGGGCTTCCTCTGGGAGAAACGCTCGAGCTGAAGGAAGGTGGCACGTTGAGCGCAGGCGGCGGCAGCATCAGCTTCATCGATAAAGCGCCGCATCCCAATGCCGCCAAGCTCTTCGTGAACTGGCTCCTCTCCCGTGAAGGCCAGACCGAGTTTCAAAAGCGCGACGGCTCGGACTCTTTCCGGATCGATATTCCGAAACACAATGTGTCTCCGGAAAACCGCCGCATCGAAGGCACGGACTATTTTGAAGGCGACGACCCGAGATTTTCGGACCGCCGCCCGGCGGACAAATTGCTTAACGAGATATTCGTCAAAACCGGCAAATAACTCTTTCGAGATCAGCGGACGTTGTTGACTGGCTGCAATTGCTACTTTAACGCCTATCGGTTCTGAATGTTCTGAAAGGCTCAGCGAGAACTGTCAACAAAAGACTGCCCCTTTCGGTTCCACACAACCCTCGCCGCTATACAATACACTTCCTGGAGTCCCAGCCGTTTCCGCTCGATGGACTTGCGACGGTATTCGAGGATATGCTGCGGGAAGAAAAACTGATCGGCGGATTGGAGTACGACGTGCCTGCTGTTGCGAGCGTGTGCGCTCAGGATCTAGTCGCGGAGGCCTACAAGGAGCTCAGAGCACAGAACGAATTGCAGCCGGAGTACCAGCGCGTTCATGCTATCGCGGAGCGTTACGGTTACTGAAGCGAGTGGGTAAAATCAGCGCGCCGCGAGCGATTTTTCAATCTGCCTGGTAATAACTGTCAACAAAAGATTTGACCCCTTTGGATTCTTGGATTCTTCGGTATTTCGTATGGGGATGTTCGATGTGACCTCATTTGATATTGATGACTTTGAGGCTGTGGGTGCAGTTGTTCGTTTGATCAACTATTTTTGCTTAGAAGACGCCGGGCTTTTCCGGGGATCTCGCTAGTATTTATCGGCTTTGATGGATTTGAGAAATTTAGTGACTCTGGCCCGAAAGCTTGAGGAAGCAGCTCGGATATCTTGTATTGCTCAATTCGCTGGAGATCGCCGCTGCACGCGAACACGTCGATATCAATGCCGGACAGTTGTGCAGATTCGGAGATGAGTTGCCGGCAGCGGCCGCATGGGGTCACGATTTCCGAGTCGTGCATTTTGGGAAAGAAACCGAAGCCAACGACGGCGATCGCTGCGAGATGGTCGAAGTCGCCGGAAGTATTTGCAGCCGTCAGCACGCTGACTTCCGCACACAGGGAGAGTCCATATGACGCGTTTTCAAGATTTGCACCGACATGGATTGCACCGTCTGCCGCGCGTACTGCCGCGCCCACCGCAAAGCCGGAATAAGGAGCATAAGCGTTGTCAGCCGCCTTCCGCGCGGCAACAATCAGATCACGGTCTTTTTTGGCTAGTTCGTCGAGCTTTACGGCCTTCATGGCTTAAGATAAAGGGCAATGATAAACATGATAGGCGATACAATAACAGTTCCAAAGGACAGTCTCCAGGCTGTTCGATAAAAGCTGGTCCGGCGTTGGACCGCAACATCAAGAGCATTGAGTTCCTCGGCGAAATCCAAAGCAGCACGAGGTGGTCGTGACGTTATCATGACTTTTCCTAGGAATGGATACGAAACCTGCGCTACGCCTAGACAGAAACCTGCCGCAATCAACGCGATGACGATCACAGCCAAGAGCACCCATCGCCAAAGATCGGAAAACGCGGTTGGAAACGCGAATGTAGCGGCGGCGATGAGAATGCCATCGAATGCCATTAGGGCCGAAGCTTTGCTGTCGAGAGTAGTCAAATTACTGTAGAAATGTTTTTTGATCGCTGAAGCGTTTAGCGGTGTGACTGGCGCTGATGAGGTTAAGAGTTCGTATTTCTCACGCAGGTCGCTCATGTGCATCCGAGTCCAAGTCTAAACTCGGCAACGCCGAATTCTTTTACCAAATTACCGAAATAAAGTCGATTGCAAGTGTTCGTGACCGACAGCAGACAAATAAGAAAAGTTTCTAGCGTTTTTCAGCCGTCTAAAATACTAAGAATATCACTAAAATTGTCGACGGACTTGGTTACCACACTCCTCAGTTCAGCATGAGGATTATAGCCAATGGACACTGGTGCCTCCTTAGCGATGTGTAGCGCCGTCGCCGACAAACACCCAGTCAGACTCAGTTAGTTTATACTCGCGGAGCATAAGCCGAATAAAATCTATCTTTCCTTCAAAGTCGCATGGAAGAAGATTATAAAATTTCAGCTTGCTGTCCTCACCAAAAATATACTCACAAGCGCAGAAAGCATGACGTATGCTGAGGTCAGACTGTGCTCTGCGAGCAAGTTCGCGAAAGCCGCCAGACACGATTACAGGTTCATATCGCGTTCGGTCCAATTTGGCCAGCGTGACCGGTACAGCATCGTTATACTCTGCGGAAGAGATCAGGCGGTCGAAAATTTCCTCTGTCAGGCCATATTTAATGTGGATAGCAATAGTGTCTTCCATCCAATGAATATAGCTCCGGTATTGTTTTCGTGCCCATCGTTCGTGCGTGGCGACCTCTTCCTTGATCGCCTCCGGACCTAGAGCATTCGCGATGCCTTGCCAAATAGTAGAACTAATTGACGTGCCGGGAAGCCGGATGTCCGTCCGAAAAATTGTGCCTTCAAGATCCACAACTAGCAGTTTCATTGAGTGACCTCGAAGTCAGGTTAGTAGGCGTGGCGAAAAGTTTTTCCCGATCAGGTTTTGAGTTGCGCTCTTACAATTCAACTTCCACGTCGTACTTATGTTGCCACAAGCAGCCTTAATTCGTAGCAAGCGTTACGTTTTGCACTCACACCCAATCGCCGGTTTGGCTGCTGCGGACGGCTTAAACCGGACCTCCCTCATTGGCGAAACCGATGCCACATGTGACGCCCGTACCGCCTGTTGGATATTCGAATTTGTAAAGACTTTCTAACATTAAGCTCCTTCTCCTGGGAAAATTCGTAATCCGTCGGACTCGTCCCACTGCCTTAACGTAGTCTGATGTGAATTTTGGCACGCGCCCATTGACGGTCGCATTAGGACAATTGAGAAGCGACATTCCCGTTAAGAAAATCCAGCCCGCGCGGTCAAGGGGTCGCGTCTTTACTTTTGATGTTTGTCATCCGGTCCAGACACTTCCCGGGAATCACGACGGCAAACTCTGTCCTCGCGAAGCTCGGAATCCCCAATGGCAAATCACAAATTCCAGATTTCGATGCCTTTGCTTTCTCGGCGCAACTCGCGATGACCGCATCGTAGGTGCGAGAGCCCGGAGAATTTGATCGGCGAGACCAGGCTTCGTTCCGCTTACGAATCGTGTTCGTGTGTCGTGTTCGCTTTCTCAGTCGTGTATTCCTTCATTGAACATCAGCGGTCGGAGACGAATCTGGAATAGACCGATAACATGACAAATCAACAACAAACAACGACTCATTACGAAACTACCTCGCGAATCGCGGCGTACTTGTCACTGGTATCCGTTGCCGCCTTTCTTGTTCTTCTTATCGTGTTGTATTTTCTCGAGCCGGAGTTCAATCCACCGCACTTGATCAGCGAATACGAGCTCGGCCGCTTCGGCTTCTTGATGTCGCTCGCCTTTTTCTGCCTGGGAGCGGGATCGCTTTTTCTCGCACGTGCACTATGGATTGATCTGCGAACAAAAGGCGACCGCTTCGGTGGGTGGTGGCTCATACTCGTCGGCATTGCATACATTGGCGCAGGCATTTTTGCTCCCGATCCGACATCGATCGTCGAGAGCCGCCTGCATGGCCTATTCGGGCTTATCGTGATCTTCAGCTCGCCGATCGTTTTCACCTTACTGAGCAGAAGCTTGATTCATAATGAGCGGTGGTCAGAGGCCGAGCATCTCTTAAAATGGGCGACGATATTGGCGTGGCTGGGTTTGCTCTTGTTTTACGGCTCTATCATCATTTTTTATGGATTGGCGCTTGGATCCAATACCACTGTGGTCGGCTGGACCAATAGATTCATGGTCGCGGCCTATAGCGCTTGGCTTATGACAACGACGTGGCAGGCCATCAAGGTTAATAGGATCTATAATTCACAAGTATGAACAAGCTCTATTTTCGAGCACTCCGGTCATCGATTTTCGGCTCTATCGTGATGGCGGCGCTTCTTTTTGTGCCCGCGGGGACGCTCGATTACTGGCAGGCGTTTGTCTTTATGGCCGTCTTCGTGGGAGCGTCGGCTGCCATCACGGTGTATCTCGCGATACAGAATCCGAAGCTTCTGGAACGGCGCATGAACGTCGGGCCAACGGCGGAAAAGGAGACGACTCAAAAGATCATCATGGTTTTCGCGCTGCTGGGATTCATCGCGCTCTTGGTTGTTCCGGCATTCGACCGTCGCTTTATGTGGTCGCCCGTTTCGCCGTACATCTCTGTGATAGGCGACCTCTTGGTCGCGCTTGGATTTTTGTTGGTGTACTTCGTCATTCGCGAGAATAGTTATGCTGCTTCCACTATCCAAGTAGCCGAGGGGCAAACGGTCATCTCGACGGGCCCGTACGCCGTCGTGCGCCACCCGATGTATGCCGGAGTGCTTCCTTTGCTTATAGGCTCCCCGCTTGCGCTCGGCTCGTGGTGGGGACTCTTCGCGCTCATCTTGTTTATGCCCGCGCTCATATGGCGGCTTCTAGATGAGGAAAGATTCCTGCACAAGAATCTGCCGGGATATACGGAGTACACTCAGAAAGTGCGGTATCGATTGGTGCCGTTTGTCTGGTAGATCGAAGAAAAATGAATTGCGGCGTGCCAGCTTCGCTGGCCTGAATGGCGGGGGCTTTCAAAGCGAAGGCGCGGCGGAAGGGGGGGGTTGTGGAGGGAATTCCGCCGCACCCGCGTTCCGCCGCAGCGAAGCGGAGGCGTTCAGTCAGGGTTCTGCTCAAAATCGATTCGGCCTTTTTTCAAACAAACACACCAAAATTCACGGGGCGTCGTAGGTCGTAGGAGTCGCGTCTTTTACTTTTGACATTTGTCATCCGGTCTAGACACTTCCCGGAATCACGACGGCGAAGTCTGTCCTCGCGAAGCTCGGAATCGCAAATGGCAAATCACAGATTCCAGATTTCGATGCCTTTCCTTTTTCGGCACAAGTCGCGATTACCGCGTCATAGGTGCGACCTGCCGACACACCGTTTGTCGGAACGAGATGCAACAAACCTTCGTACGCTTTCAATGCGATAACCGCCTCACGCCTTCAAATTATTTTCTATTAGAGCTAAAGCTGGTCCCGGGGATATGCGATGGGTGCGAGAAGGCTAGTCAGCACCGCACAGGCCTCTACGGCCGGTGTCGGTTAGGGTGAAAATAGGAACGATGTTCTTGATCGATGCAAAGATTGTTGGGGACGCCAGGCCCGAGGCCGATCGCCCAATTCGTTGAGGAGTAATCTATGACGGAACCATCTCACGATACTTTTCGAATAACTCTCCTCGGAAGCGGCGCGCCGCCTCCGCGTCTCGACCGCTTTGGGCCCAGCACGCTGGTCGAAGTCGGCAAGGAAAAGTTCATCTTCGACGCGGGTCGCGGCGCTATGCAGCGATTGCACCAGCTTGGGATTCCGTTTGGCGATATTACGGGAATGTTTCTTACCCACCATCATTCCGACCATGTGGTTGGCTTCCCGGATCTGTGGCTTACCGGATGGATCGGGCGGCCCTGGGGCAAACGTAACGTTCCGCTGCAGATTTGGGGACCGGAAGGGACTCGACAAATGATGGAGCATTTGCCCAGGGCATTCGCCGTCGATATTCGTGTCCGGAGCCGAAATTATCCACCGGACGGCGTGAGATTGGAGGCACGAGATGTAGGCGAAGGCGTCGTTTTTGCCAGAGACGGCATCAAGGTCGTCGCGTTCGAGGTCGATCATGGCGGCGAGGAACTGCCCGCCTATGGTTATCGCATCGATTACCAGGGCCGCGCAGCCGTGCTATCCGGCGACACGACCTTCAATGAAAACCTGATTCGGCATTCCCAAAGCGTGGATCTCATCGTTCATGAAGTGACCGCCGTCTCCGACAGTGCGGGGGGAGACCAGGAGCAGCTCAAGCGGATCGCCCGCAACCACACCACCCCGGAGCAAGCAGCCGAGATTTTCTCGCGCGTCAAACCGAAACTCGCCGTCTACAATCATCTTTTGCTTTTCGGCGGTGCTACCGTGGCGGATCTCATCTCGGCAACAAGAAAGAAATACCAAGGACCATTGATCGTGGGAGAGGATTTATTGCGGATCGAAATCACGGACAGGGTTGAGCCATACAGATTTGAGAGTCCCAATGGGTAGAGTAGAGAACAGGTCCAGCGTTCGTTATAATAGGTCGATGTTGGCTGTATCCACCGTTTCCAGCTTCGCGTCCGTGTAGAATCTTCCGTGAAACACAGTCCTGTTCCCCCTCATCAAACCGTACTTGCAGGTCTCACGCATACGGCTTTCCGATCATCCTCATCTGCGAGAACAGGCGTTCCGGTCGGGAATCTATGTTTGGCGCGCTCGCCGCTCCGGGATGTTCGCTCGACGGGCGATAAGCTGAGCACCCCGAGCAAAACAAGCAGCATTGGCATTAACACGAACCAGGTCACATGCCACCGGTCATAGAGCGCCCAGGCGATACCGGTGGCGATGAGAATCGGCCCAGCGACGATCGAGTTCTTGGTCATTCCATCCAGGTACAAAACCGCGATGCCGCCCACGACAAGCCCCACCGCGATGATCCAGTCGATGTCGGGAAACAACCTGAAGTACCAGAGCAACCACGCGCTGCCAACGACAATCAGAGTAATGGGCAAACCGGCATCTCTCATGAATCCTCCCCGCCAAACGCTTGACCCAGAGATCGCCGTGTCGCTAACTGGGGCGATAAAAAAATACCAGAGTTCATAGCAATATTCGCAACGGTCGAAAGATTCGCGGAGTTTATTAAAGACCCGGAATACCGTCAAGCAACGGGAAAATGACGGTGATGTATGAGTCTGAGGCACGCCAATGAAAATGTGGCCAAGTCATCGAATCCCAGCAATGTGATTGGTGCTAGAGAGAAGGGTTGGATACTTTGATGCGATCATGCATCTGGTTTACACGAGGATGATCGTACGCGGCCGTGTTCTTTGCGAGTCGGCTTAGTGGTGAAAGAATTTATCGAGTCGAGCCAGTCGGAGCCAGTCGCGGAGCCACACTACATTACTGAGATCCGCGATCTTTTGTTGACCCTCTTTGGAAACCAGGAACGACCTACAGAGAGCTACACGTTGGGCTTTCCGGCAAAAAAAGGCCGGAAAAATTGGGAATTTCACGAGGAATTTTGGAGCGGGCGACCGGGGTCGAACCGGCGACGTCAGCTTGGGAACTTGGAATCGAATTTTATGTTTTCTTGTTTTGCGGCGAGATTTAGTCGATCTTTTCTGTCCTTAAAACTATTTTGCGGTCTTCAGTAATTTCGACTAGTTTTGCACGGTCTACACTTGTCCTGGGCACGTATTGGGCACGCTTCGACTACACCAGTTCGGTTCAATACAAGCTTGCCAGGCAGTGAAGAAATAGTGATTCTAAGGGAATCCGGTTCCTTGCAGCATATTGGCGTCATCGCGACTCGGCGAATGGTGATGGTAGCTGAATATGGTGAATGACGTGACGATAGCTCCCGTTGCTTTTTTCTCTACGTCTGCGCCATGTTCGGCGCGTTGCGAGTAGTAGTCGGTGTCCTCGCGATGGTTCCAATGGTCCGCAGCGCCTTCGATGCTGAGCGGCGGTTCGCGAAACTCTGGCTGCTCTTGCCATTCCTGTAGCTGTTCGGCTCGTAGCCAAGCGTGCCGCCGAAATTCCCGTCCACCCGCATGGCCCCGTCGCAGTGATAGCTGTGCACGGGACAGCGCGGCGCGTTGGCTGGAATCAGGCGATGGTTGATGCCCAAGCGACAACGCTGCGCATCGCCATAAGAGAATAGCCGCGCCTGCAGCATCTTGTCCGGTGAGAAGCTGATGGCGGGAACGATGTCGGCGGGCTGAGTGTCGAAAGTTGCTTGTTCCACGCCACTGGATAATACCCATGCCGCCTTCCTGGATTTCGCTTCGCTTCAGTTAGGCTGAACTGTGTAATCTCGCGCCGATGGTTAGGGGATTGGGTGTTTGCGAAACCAGCCGACGAGAAAATCGCCCAGAGAGCGAATTTTTTGCGGCGTTGGCTTGCCCGGACAAAAGACCAGGGAAAGAGGATGCACGGGAATCGGGAAACGACTGAGGATTTCGCGCAGAGCGCCGCTTTTGAGATCCTCTGTGACGCAATAAAGTGGCACGATGGCGATTCCTAAACCCGCCAAGGC
>DASYUV010000110.1:0-23846 GCA_036000865.1 Binatia bacterium
GTACAACGACGATGTGTTTCAGAAGGGCGATCCGGAGCCGGTCGCTGATCTCAAAGCATTCATCGGCGCGGCCGATGCGATGCTGATCTCTACCCCGGAATACAATTATGGCATTCCGGGCGTCCTCAAGAATGCCATCGATTGGGTGTCGCGCCCGGCCGGCAAGTCTGCGCTGAATCGAAAACCCGCAGCGATCATGGGTTGCTCTCCCGGGCTGGGTGGAACGATACGCGCGCAGCACGCTTTGCGGCAGTCTTTTGTCTTTACCGAAACCCATGTCATGCTCCAGCCCGAGATCAAGATTCCTTCAGCGGCGCCGCTGTTCGACGCATCCAGCAAACTCACGGATGAAACCACCCGCCAATATATCAAGAAATTTCTCGACGCTTTCGTAATTTGGATCGGACGTTTTAAAAATTAGTTCTGGTTCCTTAACTTGACTCTCGTCGTTGGAGGTACCAAGGGGATAGTACCGTTGACAGCGGCGAAGGTCATCGGGTAGTCTGCGCGCCAAATTGAGACTGTAGGAGTCGGTCTCAAAACATCAGCGAAAATGGGAGGCAAAATATGTGGAAGAAGTTGGCTCTTGGGCTTGCGCTCACAGCGCTCGTTGGTTTCAGGGTAGAGGCGGCTGATACCGACCTGCAACAGATCGCCGATGCGTTGGATGTGTCGACGACCAAAACGTTTCAGTTCACTGGCAATGGCTCAATGTATTCGCTCGGAGAAAGCACTAGCCCGGCCGCCGCGTGGCCGAGGTCCTTCGTGAAAAGTATGACGCGGGTTTACGATTTCACGGTTGGTGCCATGCGCGACGAAATGGTCCAGATGTCGGCCGAGACCCTGCCGATAGGAGCTGAACGACAAACAATTACCCTAGTCAGCGGCGATCATGCCTGGAACGTGGTGAGCAAAGAAATGGTGCCGAGGCTTTCCGAGGCCAATCAGCGCGCCCATCAAATCGTGATCTCGCCCCACGGAGTTTTGCGTGGAGCGTTTGCCAACAATGCGGCCGTCACGAAGAAGACGATTGAAGGCCGGCAGATGACCATTATTTCATTTACCGACCGGGGGAAACATAAAGTCACTGCCTACGTGAATGACCAGAACGCCATCGAGCGCGTCGAGTCTTCGTACGGCCATCCGGTCGTCGGCGATATCAAAGTGGTGACCCACTACGGTCCCTATCGCGACTTCGGCGGTATCAAGTTCCCGGCCAAGATCATTCAGTATCAGGACGACAAGCCGACTTTGGATCTGACGATCACCGCTGTGAGAGCCAATCCTACGGTGGATATTCAAGTGCCCGCCGTGATGCGCGGCGACCCTGTGGTGGCGAAATCCGAAAAGGCCGCGGATGGGGTTTGGTACATCACAGGAGGCTCGGTGCACAGCGTGCTAATCGAGATGAAGGATTATGTGATCGTCGTCGAAGCTCCCGTCGGCGACTTGCGCTCGGCGGCGATGATGGCTGAGGCGAAGAAGCTCGTGCCCAACAAGCCGATTAAGTATCTGATCAACACGCACCATCACTTCGACCACGCCGCCGGAATCCGTACCTACGCGGCCGAGGGCGTCACAATCGTGACGCATGAAATTAACCGGCCGTATTTTGAGCGCGCGGCGTTGAATTCTTGGACCTTGGCGCCTGACCGCTTGGCGAAATCGAAGAAGAAACCGGTATTCCAGACCATGGGCGACAACATGGTGTTGACCGACGGTACGCGCTCGGTGGAACTTTACCAGGTCGTCGGTAACGTTCATCATGACGGTATCGTCATGGCTTACTTGCGCAAAGAAAAACTGCTGATCGAAGCCGATGTCTTTAATCCAGGCCCAGCGGGCGCCGAGCCGCCCAAGGTCCCCAGTCCGGCTGCGGTTAACCTCGAGGCCAACGTCCGACGCTTGAACATTGACGTGGATCGAATCGTGCCGATCCACGGTCGAATCGTACCTTACAGCGAGCTGCTCGCGGCTATCGGAAAGAAGCCGGCGCCGGCAAAAAAAGAGTAGTTTGATCAAAGCCAGGCGCGAGCGCCGCCACTTTCGACGCTCGCGCCTGGTTTGGTAAGAAAACTAGAATTGGAGTGACGGAGTACTGGAATATTGGGAAACCCATCTGTCCAATACTCCAGCGCTCCAATACTCCAACCCCGCGCGTCGCTCTTGCCGCCTGTAGCAGGGTCGATCTAAGATCCCGCTCGTTACTTGACTCGTTGGCAGAAGGAGATTCTCATGCCTTACGATGATTATTCAGTAGTCGATTGCGACGGCCACATCGTTGAATCAGTGCCGGAAATGGCGGAATACATGAGCCCGCGGATCAAGCAACACGCAACCCGACCGGCGCGCAACCGTCAGGGGGTTTTCCCTTCGCTCGACGGGATGCACTTCGCGTTACACGAGGAAAACGCTCAGACGAAAAAACGGGTCACCGCCAGCGAATATCGCCCGGGGTCAGGCGAAGATTGGATCGCGTTTCTCGATCGGGCCAAGATCGAGCGCACGGTGCTTTTTACCTCGGAGGGACTTTCCGTCGGCGTCATTCAGATTCCCAAGTACGCGGTGGAAGTTTGCCGCGCCTATAACGATTACGTCTATCACCGTTTCGCCAAGTTGAGCGACCGCCTCAGGCCGATGGCGTTGATCCCGATGCAGGATGTTCCTGCCGCGGTGCAAGAGCTCAGGCGCGCGGTAAAAGATCTAGGTTTGCCTGGGGCGATGCTGCCGTCGTGCGGTTTGCCGCTTCATCTCGCCCATGAAAATTACTGGCCGGTTTACGGAGAAGCGGAAAAACTCGACGTGCCACTCGCGCTACATGGCGGGGCCAATTGCCAGGGAGCGGGATTGGAAACTTTTACCAACTTTACCGCCTCACATATTTTGCATCACCCGATTCCCCTGATGGTCGGCATTATCGGCTTCATTTATCACGGCGTGCTCGACCGCTTTCCGAAGCTGCGCGTCGCGTTTATGGAAGGCGGCGTCGGTTGGCTGGCGTCGTTGCTCGACCGCGCCGAGCGCGATGAAAACTATTTTAATCCGACGGATCAGCCAGCCAAGCGGCTTCGCGAGTACCTTAAGAGCGGTCGCATACTCCTCGGCTGCGAAGGCAGCGAGCATACGATCGCCTATCTGGCGAGGCGCGTCGGTGTGCAGTGTTTCGCCTATGCGTCCGATTATCCTCATGAAGTCGATTTGCCGGCGGCGCAGCATGAGATCGAAGAGGTCGCCGAGCGCGACGATTTGACGGTCGAAGAACGGCAAGCGATCTTGGCCGACAACGCGAAAAGATTTTTTCGGCTGTGATCGCCTTGCTGTTACGGTCTAGGGTCCAGAGTCTCGGGTCTCAAGTTTGTCGGAACTCGAAACTCGAAACGGCGCAGAGCATGGAAGGTATGCAATGAGAAAATTGTTTGTGAGTTTGACAATTATCCTGGCTTGGTTCGTTGACGCGCATGCGCAGACTCCTTTTTATCAAGGCAAGACGATTACGATCATTGTCGGTTATCAAGCCGGCGACGGCTACGATATTTGGGCGAGACTGCTCGCCGCGCATATGGGCAAACATATTCCCGGGAACCCCGGCATGATGGCGCAAAACATGCCGGGCGCCGGCTCCATGATTGCAGCCAATCACATTTACAACGTGGCGAAGGCGGATGGTTTGACGTTGGGCTCTATCGGTCCGTCGCTCTACCTCGATCAGCTGGTCGGCAAAAAAGAAGTGCAGTTCGACTGGGCCAAGTTCGGTTGGGTTGGTTCCACTGAAAATACGCCGTGGTTGCTCTACATGAACAGCAACACACCGTACAAGACGATCGACGACGTGCGGCGAGCCAAAGAAGCGCCAAAATGCTCGGCGACCAGCACCGGGACGAGCGGCCATTTCATTCCAAAACTGCTGGAAGAAGCGGTGGGCGCGAAGTTCAACGTTGTTATGGGCTACCAAGGTGGCGCCGAGCAAGATTTGGCGTTCGAGCGCGGCGAAGTGGTGTGCCGAGCACTCAGTATTCCGACGTTTTTTGCACGCGAACCGTTCACCACATGGCGCAAGAAAAATATGGTGCGTATCCTGCTGCAAACCGGGCGCAAACGCGATCACAAGATGCCGGACGTCCCGACGATCCACGAACTGATGAACGAGCATAAGACCACGGCATCGACCCGGTCCTTAGTGACGGCAGTCCTGGCTTCGGGCGATCTCGGCCGGCCTTTCATCACGCCGCCGGCGATCGCTGCGGATCGGCTCAAGATTTTGCGGGACGCATTCAGGAAAACCATGAGCGATCCGGCGTTTTTGGCCGACGTCAAGGCGAGGAAATTCGAGATCGATCCGGATTACGGTGAAGAGCTGGAGAGTATCGCCAAAGAAATCGTGTCGCAGCCTCGCGAGATCGTCGAACGGATGAAAAAATTATTGAGTGAGTGATGGTTCGAATGGAATATAGGAAGGCTCAGGCATTGGCCTGATCGAGCGCCGGCTGCGGTGTAACCTGAGCCCATTTCGATTGAACGACTTGAGCCAACGAAGCACCACAAAGCAATGTTGATGATACGAGCTTATAGGCAGTCCGCGTGCTAACAACATTCCTTCCAATCATCCGGAACGGTTAAAAATTTTCAGAATTTTGCCGATAGTGTGGTGCAAGAGGTAACAGAATGGCGCCGCTAAGATGTCCCCACTGTGCTCGTGATTTTGTCCGGCGGGTGGCCAGAACCGGATTGTCGGAAGTTCTCATGAGCTTCATTTATATCTATCCTTTTAAATGCCAGCTCTGTGGCGATCGCTTCCGTTCACTCCAGTGGGGAGTTCGGTATATCAGAGTAGACGAGGACCGACGCGAATATGACCGAATGGAAATGAGATTCCCGGTGACCTTCAGGGGCCAGGATATTACGGGAGAGGGAGAGCTTCTCAATGTTTCCATGGGCGGTTGCAGCTTTCATACCGGCGCCAATCTCACGACCGGCATGATCTTGAAATTGGGACTGCAGATTTCGAATGATGTTGCGCCGGTCATTGTCGATGCCGCCGTCGTGCGAAATGTGCGCTCGGGAAGTGTCGGCGTCGAGTTTCTCCAATGGCAGCACAGCGAGCGCGAGCGGCTGCAGTTATTTATTAGAGGGCTGCTGATCGGTCGAGGAGTCGAATTGGACCAGCTTGCCAGCCCTCGGGAGAGGTTAGCTCCCCGCTAGTTTCTGCCGCCGGTACTGAATTATTATCGCGAGTCCGAAGAGCGCAAACCCAATATAGTCGAACGCCGCGCGCGGATAAACGAGGAACAGCCCGGCGACGATGAGGAGCCCCCGCTCCAGGCCCGTCGTCTTCCTGAACACCCAGCCCTGCATGCCGCCGGCCAGCGCCGCGATGCCGAACATCGCGGTCACGCACACGATCAGGATGTCCACCACCGAAGCAGCCGCGAGATTCTTGAACGAGCCCATGAGGAGCAGGCCGAGCCCCGCCGGGTCGAGCACGAACATGAACGGGACGAGGAAGGCGGGCAGGGTGTACTTCCACGACTGCAACGTCGTCTTATAGGGATCGCCGCCGGTGATCGCCGCGGCCGCGAACGGCGACAACGCCGTCGGCGGAGAAACCTCGGAAAGCACTGCGTAATAGAAGATGAACATGTGCGCCGCGAAATCCTGCACGCCGAGTAAGATCAGCGCGGGTGCGGCGATCACCGCGCAGATGATGTAGCTCGCCGTCACCGGCACCGCGAGACCCACGATCCATACGATCAGCGAGGTGAGTATCGCGGTGAGCAGGAGCTTCACGTCGTGGAGCAGTGCCGGCGTCGGCGTCACGCCGATCGCCAGAATATCCACGATCGCCCGGCTGCCGCTCTCAGCGTACTGGATGACGATCGCGCTGAACCGCAATCCCAGCCCGGTGAGCGAAACCACGCCCACTATGAGGCCCGCCGCAGCGCAGGTAGCGGCGACGTTGAGCACGCCGATCGATCCGGCTTCGAGCGCCTTCACGAACTTCGACTGCAGTAGATGGCGCCAGATCACCCCCTTGCCGCGAAACAGGTCGTAGGAAAAGAGCGCGCTGTCGGGATGCAGGAAGCTCACCACGAAAGCGGTGACCGTCGCCCAGAACACCGAGAGCGCCGGAGAGAAGCCCATCAGCATGAAGGCGATGATCGCCACCAGCGACAAGGAATGGAACCAGAACTGCCGGGTGATCTGCCACAAGGTCTCCCCGCGGTCGAATGGGATGTTGCGCATGCCGAACTTGCGCGCGTCGAGCTCGACCATCAGAAACAACGCGAAGTAGTAGAGGCAGGTCGGGATCGTCGCCATCAGGATCACGTCGAGGTACGAGATTTTGAGGAACTCCGCGATGAGGAATGCCGCCGCACCCAGCACCGGCGGCGAGATGATCGCGCCCAGCCCACCCGCGGCGAGCAGCCCCCCGGCCGCGTCCTTGCCGTAACCCGCCTTGGCGAGCATGGGATACGCCACGGTGCCGAGCGTTACTGTCGTCGCTACGCCGCTGCCTGAGGGTCCGCCAAGCAGGAACGAAGCGAGCACGATGGTGCGGCCGGCGCCGGTGGGCTTTCCGCCCATTGCAGCGAACGAGAAATCAATGAAGAACTTCCCTGCCCCGGAATGCTGCAGGAAGGCGCCGTAAATCGTGAACAGGATAATGAGCGAGGAGGAAACGTCCACCGCGACGCCGAAGATACCTTCCAAGGTCATGTACATGTGCCCGGTGAGGCGCGAGATGTCGTAGCCGCGGTGCGTCCACGGTGGTGGCAGATAGGGGCCCGCCATCGCATACGCGATGAAGCCCAAGCATACCGCCGGCATGATCCAGCCGGTGCTGCGGCGGGCGGCCTCGAGCACCAGCACGACCAGTATCACCCCGAACGCCATGTCCCATTGGGTCGGTATGGTGTTGCGATCGATGAAGTCATCCCCCCCAGCGAGCCCGTAGCCGATCGCCACCAAGCCGAGAATGGCGCAAATCCAGTCCCACCAGTAGACGCGATTGCGCAGCTGCGTGGCAATCGGAAACAGCAAGAACGTCAGCAACAACACGAAGCCGACGTGGATCATCCGCAGTTCTTGGGTCGGTACGATGGCGTAGGCCGAATAGAGGTGGAACAGTGACATCACCACCGCCACCGCTCTGACGAAGATGTCGAGCCAGCCGGTGAGGCGGTTCTGTACGCCCTCTTCCGCCTCGATGTAGTGCTCGGCTTTCTCCAGCGCCTCTTCGCTGATCACGACCTCGTTAGCGGCGCGCTTCTCCACCTGTTCGGCCATGTTCCCCCTTGGACGATCCACGTACAAAAAAAGCCCCGCCGGCGCACCGGACGGGGCTCGCTTGTCGTGTGATCTGGAATTACTTGAGCTTGTGACCCTTCTCGGCGAAGTACTTCGCCGCGCCGGGGTGGTATGGGACCACCGCGGCCGCGTTCGTTTGATGCTTGAAGTCGAAGTTCTCCGCTTCCTTATGCACCCTGACCATGTCTTCCTTCTTCTCGAACATCGTCTTCACGATATTGTAGGCAACGTGGTCCGGCAGCTTGGCGCTCGCCACCAGCACGTTCCACACAGTGGCGCATTGATTGGTGACTTCCTGCCCGGGATAGGACCTCGCCGGAATCGTGTCGCGAATGTACAACGGTCCGAACTTCTTGTTCATCGGCTCGACCACATCAGCGTGGTCCACCAGCTTGATCCTGGCGCCCGGAGAGGCGGCGAAGTCGGTGATCGAGGCGGTCGGGATTCCGCCGACCCAGAAGAAAGCGTCAATCTTACGGTCCTTGAGCGCGTTGGCCGATTCCTGTGGGGTGAGGCGCTCGCGCTGGACCTCTTTCGCCGGATTGAGGCCGGCACCCTCCAGCACGCGGAACGCCATCACTTCGGTGGCGCTGCGCGGCGCTCCGGTCGACACGCGCCGGCCTTTGAGGTCGGCGATCTTGTTGATGCCGAGACCCTCCATGGACACAACGTGCATGCGATTCGGATAGAGCACCATGAGCGCCCTCACGCCGACCGGCTTGTCCTTGAATTTTTCCTGCCCTTTGTAGGCGTCCCAGCTCGCATCCGCCATCGAAAGCGCGACGTCCGCCTTGCCGGTGTGGATGAACTCGAGGTTCGCCACCGAACCCGCCGTGGATTCCGCGGTAGCCACGAGCCCCGGTATGTTCTTTGTGAGGACGTTCGCCATGCCGCCACCCAGGGGGTAGTACACCCCGCCGGTGGGGCCGGTGGCGATCGAGATCATGATCTTCTCCTGCGCGCTGGCGGGCAGCACCATGGTCGCGCAGGCGATCAGGCCCAATAAGAATCTATTCATATATGCTCCTTCTTGAAATGATAGGAATTTGTTTTTTTGCGCGAAACCCAGCCGAAGTTAGTTTCGCGTAAGATAGGGCAATTTGAGGATGGGCGTCAAGCAAGGCCGGGGCCGTGGAAGACGTGAGGGGTTAGGGGTGAGGGGTAAGGCGTAATGCGAGCGGCAAAAAGCAAAGCGGGACTCACCGCAGAAGCATAGCGCGGCGAAGCTGAAACCAAATCGGAATGTCTCGCGCAAAGGCGCAAAGGCCGCCAAGGGGGAGCTTGTCATTTCGACCTAAGGGAGAAATCTTCCTCAGATCCCTCACATTCGTTCGGGATGACGGGGTTTGGCCCGTCACTTTGCGTTCTTGGCGTCTTGGCGCGAGAATAATCCGAAGCACCCGATAGACTGTCCAAAAATTTGCGCAGGCTGCGCAATTTTCAAGCATACACAGAATACGCAGAGATTTAATTTCAACCTCTCCGCCTCTGCGTCCTCGGCGGCTCGGCGGTGAAATAAATTCTATTTGCGCCGCCGAGATTTCCAGGCGGCTTATCGCTGCCAGATTTTTTGCCACCACTTTTCACCACCATCGGTAGCATCGGCGCGGAGATTCATCTGTGCGCGGATATCGGCGATGTTCCAGCCAGTGAGGTTGGCGAGCTGGCGCGCTTCGTTATCCTGGCGGCGCAACACTTCGCGGCGATATTCATCCGTGGCCGGGCATGAGGAGTCATCATTCTTCCACGGATGACGCAGCACGTAACGTGCTTGAAAGTTGTTTCGGTCGGCGGTTTCCTGGAGCACGAGATCTTCGGGAAAATGCTGCGCGTCGTAGCGCACGTGCAGGCGCGTGACGAAAACTTCTCTCGCACCGCCCATCGGCGGAGGAATCGGCTGGCGTCCGGGACCGGGGACGAATGCGGGACCAACGTCGTTCAACCAGAACACGCCGAGGCCGCGCAGCTCTTCGCCTGAAAGCGGATCGGCAGCGCAAGGATCGCACCAGTTCATGTCCCAGGCATATTCGGTAAAAACCGCGCGCATGTCGGCGCGCTTTACTTGCTGATCGAACATGTCGCGGTAGAAGTCTTTGAAACGCGTCTTGATATAGATCGGCAAATCCATTCCTGTCGGGAGTTTCACCGAGCGGTAGTTGGTCGGCTCGACGCGGCCTTTCTGAGTAAGCGTGTAGATAAACAATTCTTGGTGGCCGTCCGCGTTGAGCGTGCCGAGGCGAAGCGGCAGCATAAATTTCGGCGATTCATAAGCCACTTGAATCGGACGCAAATAGCTGAAACCAAGCTTGGACTGCTCTTGCAAGTTCACCTTGGCGACAAAGAAGTGCATCTTTTGTTTAATGTAGCTGCCGAGCACCTCCGACGCTCCCTTGGGCAATCGGTAGCCGTTTTCCTTGAGCCAAGTTTCCAGTCCCTGGCCTTGTTTGGCCGAGAGAATCACGATGTCGTATTCCCCCACCGTGTACTGGGCTTGGATAGTTACGCCGAGCGCGTCCGCTCGCGACCGCTTGGCATCGGCAGATGAGAGCGCGCCCAAGGTCATCGCGCGCTCTTGCGCCAGGCGTAGGCGACAGGGGTTGTCGTCGTGATATTCGACCAGCCGCGGCGAAGTATAGGCATCGAGATGGTCGATCACCTTCTTGTCGCCCACGTTGATCTGGCCTTTTTCGATCAAAGTCGGCACCGGAACCACGACGGCGAATTCTTTCGGGTCGCCTTTGAAATCGTTGACCATGGTGATCACGGTCTTGTCGTCCTGACGAACGAGCACGACTTGCGATGCTTTATTGAAAATTTTCGTGTCGGCTTTGGCGACGTAGAAACCGCAAAAACTATGCGCCGGCTTGGTTATAACCAATAGGCCGAGCGACAGGGCGAAGAACCAAACGATCTTCTTCATGAAACTCTCCTTTGTTTCCGGTACTAGGACTCTGCCATTGGTATTTTGTTCCGGGCAGCAGATAGTCGATGAGCGGCGTGAGCGCAGAGCAGACCGCCAGCGACCAAAGCAAGCCGTTGGTTCGATAGAGACCAAACTGGACGTAAGCGGCGCCGGCAGCGACGATGATCGCGAAGAGAATTCTCCCGGCGCGCGAATCGGGAGTGGTCTTGGGATCTGAAATCATAAAGAACGTGAAGAGCAAGAGCGCGCCACTCTGTAACTGCTTCAGTGGAATGGCCCATGGATCGCCGAGCCAAAAAGCTCTGCCGAACAAAAAGGCGGCATAGGAGCAAATAAACGCGTAGCTCACGTCGCTACGCAGGGCGCGGTGGACCACCATGCCGCCGAGGCAGGCCATGAGAAAACCGAAGTAAAGTTTGCTGCCCCACTGCGCCGGCGAAACCCAAACATCGCCGCTGAGCGCGATTATCGCGATGATGCCGAAATTGGTCGGGTTGAAGAGATGCTTGTGATTCCACTTGATTAGAAATTTACTCGCGATCGTGACCACCGCGGTCACGACCATTAATAGGGGGCTATTGGTACGCAGCAGCAAACAAAGCGACAATCCGGAAATCAACGCGCTGCGCGGATCGAACGGAGACGCTGCGAAGAACTTACCGCAGAGAAATTGAGTCAGGAGAACCGAGCCGAGCAAAATCGCGATCTGGCCGACGCCGACATCGAAACCGAGCCAACCGACGCCGTAGATTAACAGCGAAGCGAGTACGGCGATCTGGTAGTAGCGCGGGTCGCTGGGAAAAACGTGTGGGAGTTGTGTCGGCATTTGGCGCCCCTCCGGTTGGAACCGCTGATTCTTACATGGCTGGATTAGACAAAGCGCCGCGAAAAAGGTTCGTTAACGGATTTTTGGCCAGTGGCGGCGCGCCTCGCCACCGCCCAAAAATCTCCCCTTCCCCTTTTCCAAAGAGGGGTTAAAACGTTCGAAGAAAAATTCCGCCTTTGCACAAAGGGGGAATTGAGCGCGACTCCAGCCGCTATTGGTTGAACGTTTTAAATGAATTTGGTCGTCCTTGACGAGCCGCCGATTCCTTAAGTAGAGTGAGTCTGTAACGGACCGATTGTAAAAATTACTTGACGAAACACTCTCGTAACCAGGAAGGAGGCATGAGCCATGTTTGTATGTTTATCCCCGGGAGGTCAGTCGCTAACGCAAGGTGAGGTAGCGAAAGATAAACTGCTCGTCGGCACCGTCGACGGCATTTTCGCGTTCCAGAAACGCGGCGGTTCTTGGGAGAGCCAGGGAACGATGGTTCCCGGCAAGCACTTCAGCTCGATTATCTTCGAGCCCAGTAGCCAGTTGCTGTTCGGTGGCACCTATAGCTCAGAGATTTACGCCAGCGCTGATCTTGGAAAGAATTGGGAGCGGCGCGACAGCGGCATCGGCGATAAGGAGATTTACTCCCTCGCCAGCCAATCGGTTAATGGAAAACCACGCGTGTACGCGGGCACCCAGCCGGCGCATTTGTATTATAGCGATGATCTTGGCACGAGCTGGACCGAGTTGCCGGCCCTGCGCCAGGTGCCGGGCGTGGAGAAATGGACTTTTCCCGGACCGCCACATCAGGCGCACGTGAAGAGCATCACGTTTCATCCGAAGGATCCCAACATCATCCACGTCGCTGTCGAAGTCGGCGGCTTTCTCAAGAGCACGGACGGCGGCAAGACAT
This sequence comes from Binatia bacterium, assembly GCA_036000865.1. Classification (GTDB taxonomy): domain Bacteria; phylum Desulfobacterota; class Binatia; order UBA9968; family UBA9968; genus DP-20. The sequence continues at coordinate 11,959 of DASYUV010000110.1, forward strand.
GGACGACCATCGACAACATCAACCCGGATGCGCACCGGGTGTTAATTCCGACCAACGATCCAAGCAAACTTTATGGCACCGCACCGACGACCAATTGCGGTCCGGAAACGCCTGCCGGGTTTTGCGTCAGCAGCGATGGTGGCGCGAGCTGGAAGAGCATGACGCCACGCGATTTTCGCATCGGCTACGTCGATCCGTTTTTCGTGCATCCCAATGATCCCAATCTACTCTTCGTCGCCGGCGCCAAGACCGGTCCGGGTACCTGGAGAAAACTCCACACCGCGGACTCACGCATCGCGCGCAGCCGTGACGGCGGCAAGAGTTGGGATATTCTAACCGGCGGCTTGCCCGATCATATTCGCGCCAACATCGAAGGGATGGCGATGGATGCGTGGAACGGCGGCTACGCGATCTTCGCCGGCACCACGGACGGCGATGTCTTCTACAGCGACGATGAAGGCAATCACTGGCAGACGATCATCAAGGGCATTGGACCGGTTTCCAAGTCGCATCATTACGACAATCTGGCGCTGGAGGGACAGGAAGCGCGTCATTAGCCCGCAGTTAGAAGGGTTCGTTCAATTCATGTAGGGGCACGGCATGCCGTGCCCCTACTTTTTTGTAGCTCGCCTTGGCGTTCTTTCGACTATACGCGAAAATCATGCTCGTTTTTCGCGCGCGGACGAACACGATCCACGAATCTCGCGCCAAGACGCCAAGCTCGCCAAGAAAGATGTTCTTACTTTTGCGTTTGGTGTCCTGACCAGATCACGCGTACTCTCCGTCCCACAACGCCTCAAGGAAGTCGCTTATAGGCAGAACGGAAACTCCTTCGACTTTTCGCGCGCGCGGTTCCAAGCTCACACACAGGTATCGTTTCATTTGTTTTTCCTCGGTAAGAACGCGCAGAGGCTTTAGCTCCTGAGGCGACACATTTTCCTTTGCCTTGACCTCTATAGCTGTATGATCGCCGATGATAAAATCGACCTCAAAACCGGTGGTTGAGCGCCAGTAACTGAGGGGCGCTTGCGACACGTAATCGCTGTGGCTGATCAGCTCATGCATGAGGTAAGTTTCCAAGGCCTCGCCAAACTCAGGGGTGCCGGGACGAAATCTTCGGCCCTGGAGCGATGAGACCACACCGACATCGAAGAAATAGTATTTCGAGGAAGCAAGCGGCTTTCTTTTTCTCGTCTTTCTCCATGCTGGAAGCTCATACAGAACCAACGTGTCCTTGAGAATCTCGAAATATTCATAAACCGTCGTGCGCTTCACCTGGGCATCATTGGCCACGTTGGTGAAGTTTACGATAGTTGCGTTACAGAAAGCAGCGACCTTGAGAAAACGGCTGAAAGCGGGAATGTTTCGAGTTGCGCCTTCCGCGACAATTTCCTGCTGCAGGTAAGAGCCCGCGTAACTTTGCAGATCGGCGGCCGGATCGTCGGAGAAATAGATCGACGGAAGCAGTCCTCGTTCCGTAGCTCGACGGAGGTCAAATCGGTCACCCAATTCTTTGTACGTCAGAGGATGGAGGTATTTGGTCCGGGCACGTCCACCTAGGAGATTCACCCCGCCGCGGCGAAGCTTTCGGGCGCTCGACCCAGTGAGCAGGAAACGTAAGCCGCGTGTCTCGATCAGGCGGTGTACTTCATTTAAGAGTTCCGGCAGCCGCTGGATCTCGTCAATCACGACTATTCGGTCTTTGGCGCCAAGCTCCTGAGCCATGCGTCCCGGATTCTGACTGAGAGCCAAGTAGGTTCCGGAGTCCAGGAGATCATAGACGCGCACGTTTTTTAGAGTATGCTGAACCAGAAATGTTTTGCCCGTCTGCCGCGGTCCGAGTAGAAAATGAGATTTTTTCTCGAGGAGAGCCTGCAGATTGATTAGACGGTCGACTTGCCGTTGGCCGTCCTGCTCATTTAAGTCCGCCGAATTCATCGTCAAATATCATGACAAATGACGACGACGGCGTCAACCTGGTCATCGACACACATTTGCCCGCGATTCACGCGCCATTCAAACTACAATCGGAGGGGAGCCTTCAGCGCTGAGACCGTAGCGCTCGAACACGGAGTCATGAGAAACCAACCGCAGTTCCTCCACGGCGGCTTGAGCCACGACACGCGATCGAATGGATCACCGTGGACCGGGCGCAGACGTCGGCCGTGATGGCGTGCCAAAACCCGATTGGTAGCGCCGAAAGCTGATCCGGTTAGGACTTTCTTCAAACGAGGCCAACAGCTCTTTTGGCAGCGACTCGTCGAAGTTCTTCTTGATCCGAATCTTACAGCACATGGCCGCGGGCCAGCGCGTTGCGCCTTTCGTCTCGTAAGGAACTAACCGAGCGATAGGTTTACCCGATTTTGCAATCATGATTTCTTCACCACCCGCTGCCAGCTTGACGAGCCGAGAAACTGTATCTTTGCCTTGTGAACATCAAACCTCATTCATAGCCAGGCTGAGTCTAATGCGTAAAATCATGGGTAATCAATCCACCAATTTAACGGGGTGCTTGTTGCGCCTCGCACGAGTAATCGTTTTTCCTCGTTTCCCGAATGTGAGTTACCCGGGCGAGTCCCCGCAATATCGCGTAATCGCGATTTTTTAGGCCCGTCATTCCCGCATGCTCTTAGCGGGAATCCAGGCGAAACTCTGAGCGGGCCCGGATCAAAAATTCAGAGTTGACAACTTTGGGTACAGTTTCTATCGACGTTTTGAATCGCCACAGTTACTTCCTGGTTAGATCTTTTTTATCGTGCCTTTGTGCGAATGATTCCGCCTCCGTTTGCTGCGACTCTCCTCGCCCTCCTTACTTCACGCCTCACGCCTCTTGCGATCCCAAACCTTTCCTTGACGCTCGGCAACCAGCTGGCGTAAAAGAGCTCAGCCGCATGTCCGTCTCTTGTTTGTATGACGACGTCCACCAAAAAAGGCGCTAAGAAGTCAAAGGCTCAGCCGCGCCTTTCCGCCGCGAAAAAGTCTCCGCCCAAACGGATGCAATCCGTTCAGGTGCTGCGTCGGGAACTTGCCGACGCTTTGGAACAGCAGGCCGCGACGAGCGAAATTTTGCGCGTCATAGCCAGCTCGCCGACCGACGTGCAGCCGGTGCTAGATGCTGTAGCCGAGAATGCCGCGCGGGTGTGTGGCGCCAGCGATGCCCTCATCTATCGCATCGATGGTGATGTCCTTCGGTTGGCGGCGCATTTCGGACCACTGGCATGGATGAATGAGAGCATGCCGTGCAATCGTGGCTCGGTAACTGGCCGAGCCGTGGTCGACCGGCAAACCATCCACATCCACGACCTGGCCGCCGAGCCTGACGGCGAGTTTCCGGTTGGCAAGGTTCTACAGCAACGCTTCGGGCAACGGACCGTCCTTGCAACGCCGCTGCTGCGCGAAGGTATACCTATTGGGGCTATAGCGATCCGCCGCATGGAGGTCCACCCATTCTCCGACAAGCAAGTCTCGCTACTCAAAACCTTCGCCGACCAGGCCGTGATCGCGATTGAGAACGTGCGGCTGTTCAAGGAATTGCAGGAGCGCAACACAGAATTGCGCGAGGCCCTGGAGCATCAGACGGCAACGGCCGAGGTGCTCGGCATTATCAGCCACTCGCCGACGGATGTGCAGCCGGTGCTCGATGCCATCGTCGAAAGCGCCGCGCGGGTTTGTGGCATTGATGACGTGGTGCTGCGGCTCCACGAGGGGAACGCGTCGGTTGTGCGGGCTCATTTTGGCTCCATATCTCCTAATCGCCTCCAGGTCGGTCTTGATGAACCAGCGGTTCGCTGGGCGCGCGAGCACGGCACCCTCCACATTCCCGACGTCCGTGCGCAGAGCGATATCCCGCTGGTGTCTCCAGGTTCGGTGCGCACCTTTCTACTCGTTCCCCTTTGTCAGCAAACGGAACTCGTTGGAGCTCTGGTCGCCCGTCGTACAGAGGTGCGTCCGTTCACACCAGCACAGATCAAACTCCTCGAAACGTTCGCCGACCAGGCGGTCATCGCGATCGAGAACGTGCGGCTGTTTAAGGAATTGCAGGAACGCAACCGCGATCTCACCGAGGCGTTAGAGCAGCAGACGGCGACCGGTGAAGTGCTGCGGGTCATCGCATCCTCGCCCACGGACCTTCAGCCGGTGCTGAATACTCTCATAGCCAATGCTGTGAAATTATCCGGCGCAACAAAAGGTCATGTCCGTCAACTCGATGGCGAGTTTCTCCGGGTGGTCGCCCATTATGGCGAGACTGCTGAAGAAGTCGCCTTGCTTCAGAGCCGGCCGGGACGTGTTGGAGTTTCGACTTCAACAAATCGCGCATTCAGCGAGCGTAAGGCCATACAGATTGCGGATGCTGCAACAGATCGTGGCCCGAACAGTCTCGCCGCACAGCGTGGAGCGAGGACTTTGTTGTCAATACCATTGCTGCGAGAGGGAATGGCTATCGGAGTAATCGTAATTTGGCGTGACTTAGTTGAGCCGTTTACCGACCGGCAAATCGAGCTCGTTAAAACCTTCGCTGACCAGGCGGTCATCGCCATCGAGAACGTCCGGCTGTTCAACCAACTCAAGGAGTCATTGGAGCAGCAGACAGCCACGAGCGAAATCTTGGGAGTCATCGCCAGCTCTCCCACGGATATTCAGCCGGTGTTGAATGTGGTTGCTGAAAACGCCGCGCGGCTTTGCGAAGCACCCGATGCGCAGATTCGCCTCGTCGGGAACGGTGGGAGCAAATTGGTTTCATCGTTTGGACCGGGTGCCGCGCCTGAGTTCGTTCTCACACGCGTGACAAATCCGACTGGGAAGGCGCTTCTGGAGCGGCGGCCCATCCATGTCGAAGACCTCGTCGAAGCAAAGACCGAGTTTCCTGAAAGCCAAGAGATACAGCGTCGCACCGGCACGCGCACCTTTCTTGCCATACCTATGCTGAAGGAAGAAACGCCGATTGGCGCAATCGCCATTCGGCGGACCGAAGTTCGCCCCTTCTCAGAACGGCATATAGCACTTCTTAAAACCTTCGCTGACCAGGCGGTTATCGCCATCGAGAACGTGCGACTGTTTAAAGAACTGGGCGAGCGCAACGCGGAGTTGCGCGAGGCGCTGGAGCACCAGACGGCGACCTCCGAGGTGCTCGGTATCATCAGCCGCTCGCCCACGGACGTGCAGCCGGTCCTCGACGCCATCGTCGAGAGCGCCGCAAAGGTTTGCGGGATTGATGACGTAGTGCTGCGGCTCCGCGATGGGAACACAATGATTCTGCGGGCTCATTTTGGATCTATTCCCGTAGGCCGTGGCGATATCAGTATTGATGAGCCACAACAACAGTGGATGCGCAGGCATGGCACACTCCATATTCCCGACGTTCGCGAGCAAAAAGATTTTGCCGTACGAGTTGTGGTTAACTTCCGCACGTTCTTAGCCGTGCCGCTTCGTCAACAAGGGGAACACATTGGAATGGTTGCCGCACGTCGTATCGAGGTGCGTCCCTTCACTCCAGCGCAGATCAAGCTGCTTGAGACGTTCGCCGACCAGGCCGTGATCGCCATCGAGAACGTGCGGCTGTTCAACGAGCTCAAGGAGTCGTTGGAGCAGCAGACAGCGACGAGTGAAATCTTGGGCGTCATTGCTAGTTCGCCGACGGATATTCAGCCGGTCTTGGACGTAGTCGCGGAGAACGCCGCACGTGTTTGCGGCGCAAACGATGCTGTTATCTTCCGCGTTAATGATGACGTGCTGGATCGGGCCGCGCATTATGGGCCAATTTTCTGGGCGGGCAGTGAAGAGAGTCTTCTTGTCAGCCGTGGATCGGTGAATGGTCGTGCCGTGGTCGACCGACGAACGATCCACATTCACGATATGGCGGCAGAGGCTGAAGCGGAGTTTCCGGAAGGTTTGAGCTTTCAGAGACGTTCGGGACATCGCACCATACTGGCCACTCCGTTGCTGCGGGAGGGAACCCCCATCGGGACTATCATGATTCGCCGCACCGAAGTACGCCCGTTTTCGGACAAGCAGATCAAACTCCTGGAGACTTTCGCTAGCCAAGCCGTCATCGCCATCGAGAACGTGCGGCTGTTCAAGGAACTTGAAGTTCGCAATCGCGCCCTCAGTGAGGCGCTGGAGCAGCAAACAGCGACGAGCGAAATTCTGCGGGTGATTGCCAGTTCGCCGACGGATATTCAACCGGTTTTGGATGCCGTCGCGGACAGCGCGGCACGGTTGTGTGGAGCGAGCGATGCCAATATCCGCTTGCGCGACGGGGGTATCCTGCGATCGGTAGCGAGCTACGGATCGCTTCCTTACGATGCTGTATTTCTAGTCAACCGGGGCACCGCTGCGGGCCGCGCCGTGGTCGATGGGCGAACCGTTCACATCGAGGATTACGCCGCTCAGTCCGAAGACGAGTTTCCGGAAGGTAAGGAAGTGGTGCAACGATTGGGCTTTCGCACAGTATTGGCTACACCACTGCTCCGTGAAAGCGTCGCAATCGGGGCAATCGTTATTCGTAGAGTTGAGTGTAATCCGTTCACCGAAAAGCAAATCAAGCTTCTTGAAACCTTTGCCGACCAAGCGGTGATCGCGATCGAGAACGTCCGGCTGTTCAAGGAGATTCAGGAGCGGAACGCGGAATTGCGCGAGGCCCTGGAGCATCAGACCGCGACGGCTGAGGTGCTCGGCATCATCAGCCGCTCGCCGACGGACGTGCAGCCGGTCCTCGACGCCATCGTCGAGAGCGTCGCGCGGGTTTGCGGGATTGATGACGTGGTGTTGCGACTCCACGAGGGGACTAGTATGGTTCCGCGGGCCCATGTTGGAGCGATGCCTATTATGCGCGTCGAGATCGGTATTGACGAACCAATGTATCGTTGGATGCGCGAGCGCGGCACGTTCCACGTGCCCGATGTGCGCGAGCGGAACGATTTGCAACTCGGGGTTGTAGGCGCCTGGCGCACCGTCTTGGCCGTTCCCCTTTGCCAGAAAGGCGACCTGATCGGATCACTGAACGCACGTCGCATGGAGGTGCGCCCCTTCACCCCGGCACAGATCAAGCTTCTGGAGACCTTCGCGGACCAGGCGGTGATCGCCATCGAGAACGTCCGTCTGTTCCAAGAACTCAAGGAATCGCTGGAACAGCAAACGGCGACGAGTGAAATCTTGGGCGTCATTGCCAGCTCGCCGACGGATATCCAGCCTGTGTTAGATGTGGTGGCGGAGAATGCCGCGCGACTATGTGAAGCCAATGATGCTTTGATTTATCGTGAGCAAGGCGAACGTGTCCATCTCGCAGCGAAATACGGTTCTTCTATACCGGTGTCAGCAGAATCGTTGCCAATCAGTCGTGGCTGGGTAGGTGGGCGAACGATCATCGACCGGCGGACCATCCATGTGGATGACGTCGCCGCAGAGATCGATTCGGAATACCCGGAAGCACGACGGCTTCATCAAGTTGCGGGGAGCCGAACCGTTCTCGGCACCCCTTTACTCCGGCAAGGGGACCCGATCGGTTCTATCGTGATTCGACGTACTGAGGTTCAACCGTTTACCGACAAGCACATTAAATTACTTGAGACCTTCGCTCACCAGGCCGTCATCGCCATCGAGAACGTACGGCTGTTCAAAGAACTCAAGGAATCGCTGGAACAGCAAATGGCGACGAGTGAAATCTTGGGCGTCATTGCCAGCTCGCCGACTGATATTCAGCCGGTGCTTGATGTGGTCGCAGAAAATGCCGCGCGACTATGCGATGCAACTGACGCGGTGATTCATCGCATTGATGGCGACAAGCTTCGATCAGGGGCCCGTTACGGGTTGCTGCCGACACGGCGGGGTAGTGAGCCTCTAACGTCAATAGATCGTGGCTCTATACCCGGCCGAACCGTGATTGACCGGCGAACCCTTCACATTCATGACTTGGCAGCAGAGCCTGACGACCTCCTAGCGCCCTTCGCTAGAAGTCTCGGCGTTCGGACGGTGCTGGCCACGCCGTTGCTGCGCGAGGGAATTCCCATCGGGACGATTCATATCCGCCGCATGGAGGTCCGCCCGTTCACCGAGAAGCAGATCAAACTGCTTGAAACCTTTGCAGCTCAGGCTGTGATCGCCATCGAGAACGTGCGATTGTTTCAAGAATTGGAAGCCCGGACGCGCGAGTTGGCGCAGTCGGTGGGCGAGTTGCGAGCGTTGGGCGACGTCAGCCAAGCGGTAAGCTCGACCTTAGATCTCGAAAAAGTGCTGGAGACGATCGTTTCACATGCCGTGCAGCTCTCCGGCACCGACTGCGGCGTAATTTACGAATACGACGAATCAGCCCAAGAATTTAACTTGAGAGCCAGTCACCGCATGGAGGAAGAAGTTGTTGAAGGCCTTCGTGCCGCGCGGGTGCGCCTCGGCGAAGGCGCGACCGGACAAGCGGCTATTACTCGGACGCCGGTGCAAATACCGGATATCTTAAATCAACGCAAACTCACCGGAACGCGCGCGCGTCCGTTGATCGCTCGCTTCGGTTACCGCTCGCTTCTTTCCGTGCCGCTTCTTCGCGAGCAACAGATTCTCGGTGGGCTGACGGTCTGGAGGCGGCAGACCGGGGAGTTCAAAGCCGAGGTGGTGAATCTACTCCAAACGTTCGCGACTCAATCGGCTTTGGCGATTTACAATGCGCGGCTGTTCCGCGAGATTCAAGAAAAAGGACATCAACTGGAGATGGCGAGCAAGTATAAGTCGCAGTTTCTAGCCAGCATGAGCCATGAGCTGCGCACGCCGATGAATGCCGTGCTGGGCTATACACGGATGCTTTTGATGAATGTCTACGGCGAGCTGCCGGAGAAAGTTAAAGACGTGCACCAGCGTATTGATAAGAGCGGCCGTCATTTGCTCGGCTTGATCAACGACGTCCTCGATTTCTCCAAGATCGAGGCCGGCCAGCTCGCCCTCACGATCAACACTTATTCCATCAAAGACGTGATTCAAGCCGTCGCCACGAGCACGCAATCTCTGGCCACTGAAAAGAATCTCGCGTTAAAAATCACGGTGCCCACCGACTTGCCGGCCGCCTCTGGCGACGAGCGGCGCGTCACGCAGGTGTTATTGAATTTGGTGGGTAACGCGATCAAATTCACCGACTCGGGCGAGGTTCGAATTGACGCAGCGGCGGGCAACGGCGAAGTGTTGGTATCGGTGTCGGATACTGGGCCAGGAATCGCCGAGGCTGATCAAGACAAGATCTTCGAAGAGTTCCGCCAGGCCGAGGGTTCCATCACACAGAGAAAGGGCGGCACTGGCCTCGGCCTGGCGATCGCCAAAAGGATTGTCGAGCTGCATGGTGGAAAGATCTGGGTCGAGAGCGAAGTCGGCAAGGGCAGCAAGTTTACGTTCACGCTACCGTTTAAATAACAAAAATCCGAATATCGAAATCCGAAATTCGAAACAAATTCAAATGACCAAAATCCCAATACTCCAAACAAATGCGATTCTAATCGGTAGTTTTGAATTTTCTCCAATTTTGGATTTGTTTGGCTGCCCGTTTGTTTCTGATTTCGTGCTTCGGATTTCGGATTTACGCTTCAACGGCTAATCAGATGACGCGCACAGAGAACCCTGAGCGGTAAACGAGGGCGACATGAGCAAGCGAATTTTAGCGATCGAGGATCACGAAGAAAATCGACGACTGTTGCGCGATCTGTTGACGAGCTTCGGTTATGAATTGACCGAAGCGGTCACGGGAGAAGAAGGCTTGACAGCGGCGGCGGCGGATCCGCCTGACTTGATTCTCATGGACATCCAGCTGCCTGGCATCGACGGCTACGAGACCACGCGCCGGATCAAGGCGAATCCCGCGCTGCGCCATATTCCCGTCATCGCGGTAACCTCCTATGCTCTGAGCGGCGACGATGTCAAGGCGTTGGAGGCCGGTTGCGATGCCTATGTTACCAAGCCGTTCGATCCGGCGGATCTGCTGGAGAAAATTCGAGGGTATCTGACTTGAAGCCAAAAGAGGAAAATTCGAAGCACGAAATCCGAAATCCGAAACAAATTCAAATGATCAAAAAAAATGAAATGTTCCAAACAGGGTCAATTCAGATTTCGATATTCGAGTTTTGGATTTGAGTTTTTGGTGTGCCGGTTTGTTTCGAATTTCGTGCTTCGGATTTCGGATTTGTAACAACTGGGGTGTGATCAAATATGCAAACCATAAAATTTGGGACCGAAAAGAAATTCCAAACAAACCAGTATGATCTAGAAGATCGAACTTTTATCTTTGCGAAAGACGTTAGAGCGTTTGTGAAACAGATCCCTAAGACAGTGGCGAACACTGAAGATACCAAACAGGTTGTGAGGGCGTCTGGCTCTGTCGGGGCGAATTATATTGAGGCGAATGAATCTCTGAGCAAGAAGGACTTCCTAGTGAGAATCAAAATATGCCGTAAGGAAGCCAAGGAAAGCCGTTATTGGTTGCGGTTAATCGATGCTGGTGATGACTCGACGGCTAAGAGGGATCGAGATGATCTCGTTCGGGAGGCAACGGAGTTGACCAGTATCTTTGGAGCTATTCTCCGCAAGAGCGAATAAAACTGCGGAGAAAATTCGAATATCGAAATCCGAAATTCGAAACAAATTTCAAAATGATGAAAAACACAACAACTACAGTGCTCCAAACGGGAGGGACCGATTCGCCGTTTTGAATTTTCCGTATTTGATTTTGTTTGACTGCGTTTGTTTCGGATTTCGATATTCGGATTTCGGATTTAGCTAAGTATTAAAGGAACGTTTGTGGCAGCAAAGACTCCGAGTTTCCAACCCAGTTCCGTTCTCGTCGTCGACGACACCGAAATGAACCGGGATATGCTGTGCTCTTTGCTGGAGGCGGATGGTCATAGGTCTGCCGTCGCCGAGAACGGGCGGCTTGCCCTGGAATTACTCAAGGCCAAGCCGTTCGATCTTGTCCTGCTCGATGTCATGATGCCGGAAATGAATGGCTATCAGGTGCTGGAACAGCTCAAGTCCGATTCTAGCTTGCGCGCCATTCCAGTCATCGTGCTTTCAGCTCTCGATGAGATCGGCAGCGTGGTTCGGTGTATCGAGCTGGGTGCGGAAGACTACCTCCCCAAACCCTTCGACCCGGTTCTATTGAGAGCCCGCATTGGCGCGTGTCTTGAAAAGAAACACTTGCGCGACCAGGAGGTTCGGCTTCGCAACGAGCTGGAGGAGTGGAATAAGACTCTTGAAGAGCGCGTTCAGGAGCAGGTCACGCAGCTCGAACGGCTCGGGCGATTGAAACGCTTCTTCTCGCCGCAGCTCGCCGAGTTGATTGTCGCCGGCGGTGCCGATGATCCGCTCAAGACCCACCGCCGAGAGCTAACCGTCGTATACCTTGATCTCAGGGGATTTACTGCCTTCGCTGAAACCGCCGAGCCGGAAGAAGTGATGAGCGTGCTGCACGAGTATCACGCGGCAATGGGGAAATTGATTCTTGAATACGAGGGAACTTTGGAACACTTCGCCGGCGACGGGATGATGATTTTTTTCAACGATCCGGTGGTGATAGCGAATCCCGCAGAGCAAGCGATCCGCATGACGCTGGCAATGCGAGAGCGAGTGAAAGATCTCACGCTCAAGTGGCGCAAGGTCGGCTACGAGCTCGACTTCGGCGTCGGCATCGCTCAGGGCTACGCGACCATCGGCGCCATCGGCTTCGAAGGCCGTTGGGAATATGGGGCGATTGGCAGTGTACCGAACCTGGCGGCGCGGCTTTGCGGTGAGGCGAAGCCGGGGGAAATTTTGGCAACCCAGCGTTTAGTCGCTGTTCTAGACGAACTCGTCGAAGCGGAATCAGCGGGTGAGTTAACGCTCAAGGGCTTTCATCGGCCAGTCACCGCGCACAAGATTCTGCGGCT
>DASYUV010000111.1:0-3007 GCA_036000865.1 Binatia bacterium
TCGGCTTCGTTGATCTCGACTTTGATATCGTCGTCCACTTCCGGATAGACGAAAACCGACGCGAAGGAAGTATGGCGTCTTGAATTGGCATCGAACGGCGAGATGCGCACCAGACGGTGAATGCCGGCTTCGGCTTTGAGATAGCCGTAAGCGTAGTCACCTTCCACTAAGAAGGTCACGCTCTTCACCCCCGCTTCTTCGCCCGGCTGGTATTCGAGGATTTCTTTCCGGTAGCTGCGCCGGTCGCACCAGCGCAGATACATGCGCAGCAGAATTTCGGCCCAGTCTTGTGCCTCTGTGCCGCCGGCTCCCGGATGAAGCGTGACAATCGCGTTTCGCCGATCATCCGGCCCTCCGAGCAGCTGCGTGAGCTCGGTTTGCGCCATTTCTTTACTGACGGCGGCAACTTTCGCCGCGGCTTCGTTCAGCGCGTCTTCGCTCTTTTCGTCTTTGGCGACACCGAGAAAAAACCGCGCTTCTTCGAGGTCGGCACGGTGCTTCGCCCAGGCGTCAATGACGCCTTTGAGAGAAGACTGTTCTTTGAACAGCGCTTGCGCTTTGTCCGCGTCGTTCCAGAAATCCGGTCGCGATGTGACTTGGTTTAGATCCTCGACCCGCTTTTGCTTTGCCTCGACGTCAAAGACGCCTCCGCAATAGCTCGAGTCGCTCTTCCAGGTGGGTTAACTGCTCCGTCGTTTCTTCTAACATTTGGCTTCTTTCTGCCGCCGTATCTTTTGCATTCCGATTTGTAAACGCCCAACGATGCTGTGATTATACCTCGATTAACCCCCGCTCACAAAGCTGGCGATGGATTTTTCTTTCCAAGCGTTTCATTACTCGGGCGTCCTTTGTCGAACGCTCGTGATCGTAGCCCAAGAGATGCACGACACCATGAATCAATAGGGTCACCATCTCTTGATCGAGCGTGTGCTCTCGCTCCTGCGCCTGCTCAGCGGCTTTTTCTACGGAAATGATCACGTCGCCGAGTAGCCACGCATCCGCTGGCAAATGTTCCCCGGCAGGAAAGGAAAGCACGTCCGTGGGGTAATCTTTACGACGGTACTTGGCGTTGAGCTTCTGCATTTCGGCGTTGCCGATCAAAGCCAGACTCAATTCCGTGTTCTCCCGTCCGGTCAATTCCAGAACAATGCCCGCGATTTTTTTGAACTTGCGGCTCGGAAACTTTTTTCCGGCGCCGCGGCGGACCATTTCGACGGCCATAGCGGGATAGTAGCTTTTCCGAAGTGGACTTTCGAGAACGGCTCCGTCGGGTTCACCGCACATTGAAAATCTGCTGGTAGGTGGCGATCAATTCGCTCAGGCTGGGACCGATGGAGGCCGGATTGACGAAGACGAATTCTTTCTTGTAAAGCTCCTGATGCCTGGGAATTTGTTTGATTCCCTTACGCAAACTGATCCGCGGAATCTGCTGCGCCAATACGGTTTGGCCTTCTTCCGAAAGCAACCAGTCAGTGAAGAGGATCGACGCGTGGGGATGAGCGGCGCGGCGCATGAGCGCAAGCCCGTTGGGTTCGGCCGGGTAGGGATCCAAGAGCCGATAATCGATCGGCGCGCCTTTTTCTTTGAGCTCCGTCGCGCGCCGGCCCCGGGCGGCAATCACGATGGCCGACTCGCCGGCGAGCATCAGCTGCACACGCATGATGCTGCTTCCGCCGGGAATGTGCAGCTGCTGGCGGGCCAGCGCTTTCATGTACTCCAGCCCCTTCGCCTTTCCCATGCCATCGAGCATTACCGAGAACCAGGCATACTCATCGCTGCCGAAGTTCATTTTGCCTTTCCACTTGGGCTGGAGCAGATCCTGGTAGTTTCGGGGCGCCTCGTCAGGGGAAACGAGCTTGGTATTGAAGGCGAGAACCAATGGTGTCACCTCGACCGAAGACCAAAAACCTTGGGGATCGAAAGAACCGTTTGGAAAGGCTTTTAGCTCGGGCGAGAGATAGGCGCCAGAATAGCCCCTTTGTTTCAACTCCCACATTTCCATCGGCGCCGAACCCACCACATCGACGGCGAACCGTCCGGCGCGCGCCTCGGTTTCGATTTTCGGCAGGATGGAGGACTGAGACAAACGATTCGTTCTGACCTTCACGTAAGGGACGGATTTCTCGAAGGCGCCGACGATCTTCGGAAAGTCGGTGAGGCTCATCGAAGTGTACCAGATGACCTCGCCTTCTTTCCGCGCGCCCTCGTCGAGAACCATCTTGCGTTGTGCAGCGCTAAGATTGCGAACGCTCTTCACCGCCTCGTCGAGGGTCGCCGAATGCGTCGTCGCCGCGCACGCCAGCATGGCCCAAACAAAGAGCTGGCAGGCTAATATGACGCACTGTATTGACATCGTATTCTCCCCCGTCGAGATGGGCATGCTCTAGCACCGCCCTGATGATCGGTCAAGAACAAGCCGGGGAGGCTCAAACCTGCAGCATTACATCCGCTGTAATTGACTTGGCCAAATCGATTTGATAAAAAATTTTAGTCCGATTCTTAGGAGGATACGATGACCTATATTATTGCTGAGCCTTGCATCGACGTGAAGGATACCGCGTGTGTTGATGTCTGCCCGGTGGATTGCATCCATCCTACAAAAAATGAGACTGAGGACTTCGAAAAGGAAAAAAAGCTCTATATCGATCCTGAAGAGTGCATCGACTGTGGGGCTTGTGAGCCGGTGTGCCCCGTCGAAGCGATCTTTGAGGAGGCGGCTACTCCGGACAAGTGGAAGCACTTCATTCAGATCGACGCCGACTGGTTCAAAAAAAAGAAAGGATAATTGCCGGCTCTATTTGCCGGTCTTGAAAACACCAGGGCTGAGGAGGTTTCCTCAGCCCTTTTTTATTTATCCCGCCTCTAGGCTAGCTAGTTTCTGTCGCAAAACGGCGAAAAAACCCCACGATGCGATATGGGCGAGCCGCTGGGAGATGATTCTATCATTGCTGAGCAGAAAGTGGGTAGCCAAAGAGTCGGGCGGCGTTAGGTGGAGCACGGGAGTGGA
>DASYUV010000112.1:0-41353 GCA_036000865.1 Binatia bacterium
GGATTGGGACGGGCCGCTGCCGGAATTTTACCAAAAAATGTTCGCGCAAATGGAAGAGATGGACCGGCTCGGCTACGAGCATATCTGGGTCACCGAGCATCACTTCGCCATGTACGGCGGCACGCTGCCGCATCCGCCGACTTTCATGGCAGCGGTCGCGCGCACGACGAAACGGATTCGTCTCGGCGTTGCGATCAACGTTCTGCCGCTGCACAATCCGATCGACGTCGCCGAATCGTATGCAATGGTCGACGTCATTTCCAACGGGCGATTGGAATTCGGCGTCGGCAAGGGCAGCGAAGGGCATGAATATAGAAAATTCGGCGTCGACCAGAAAGAATCCACGGGTCGCATGTACGAAGGCGTTCAGGTCATGCGGCAGGCGTGGTCGGACAAGCCGGTGAATTTCACCGGCGAGTTTTTCAATTATCAGAATGTCGCGGTGTACCCCAAACCGGTGCAGCGGCCGCATCCGCCAATCTGGGTGGGCTGCGCCCGCTCCGAGGACTCGTTTCGCTGGGCCGGCGAAAACGGGTTTCATTTGATGACCTTGCCTTACCTCTACCGCGAAGCGCATATGCTCCCGGGTTTCATAAAATCCTATCGCGACGGATTGGTGAAGAGCGGTCATGATCCGATGGGAACCGACATCCTGGGGAAATTTCACATCTACGTGTCGAGCAGCCTCGATAAGGCCATGGAAGAGGCCGGACCGTATATCACCTCCTATTACGACGTTCATCGAGCCGCCGATCCCAACCGCAAGGAGCAGGGACTGCTGCTGCAGCGCGATACGAAGACACAACTGGAACAGGGGTTTGTGCTCGCCGGCGACCCCAAGCGCGTTGCCGGCAGCATTCGAAAGTGGAGTGAGGAAGTCGGGCTGACGACGATTTCCGGCACCTTCTACTTCGGCGGCA
The DNA here is from genome assembly GCA_036000865.1 of Binatia bacterium. GTDB lineage: Bacteria > Desulfobacterota > Binatia > UBA9968 > UBA9968 > DP-20. Next base: position 921 of record DASYUV010000112.1, read on the forward strand.
TGCCTCAGCAAATGGCGATGAAGAATATTCGTTTGTTCGCCGAGAAAGTGCTGCCGGAATTCAAGTAAGATGGAGCGCAGAAGAATTTAACCACAAAGCGCACAAAGGTCACAAAAAGGAGTTTTTCCCCCGGCGCAGAAAAGGGGCGAATCCGGATCAAGAAGATTAGCCACAGAGAACGCAAAGAAAGAAAATGTAGGGGCGGGTTTGAAACCCGCCCGTTTTTTTGTGGTCGAGATTCGTAGGGTGCGCTGCGCGCACCATTTCACTCACCGGTGCGCAAGCGCACCCTACCCGCTGTTTTTCTGTGAGGTTGGCGTTCCCTTGACTTCGCTCAGGACAGATCTCTGTGGCGAAAAAAACTAGCGCGCCGGCAGATACGAAAAATCGAAAACCTGACTGACCGGCACTTCTTTGGTGACCGCTTCGGCTTGGAGGCTATCGCGAATGGTGTCGGCCGCTAACCCGGCATCAACCCGGCCGTCGAGAGTCTCGGCTCGTTTGTGATAGTCGTAAATTTTTCCGACCAGCTCGTCGTCGTTCAACTGGACGAATCGTTTGAGGATCGCCACGGTTGCTGCTTTGTTTTCCTTCGCGAACGCGCGCGCACGCGCCAAGGCTCGCAGCATCCGCCGGACCTGGTCCGGAGAGCGCTCCAACGTCTCGCGCATGGTGACGATACCGGTGCTGGGAATCCGCACGAAGTTCCCGGCAAACCCCAGATTTTTTAGCCCCTCGCGGTAAGCAAGAAAATTGTGCGGCGGGTTGAGCAGTCCCGCGGCGATTCGCTTGGACTGCAATGACGCGAGCATCGCGCCCTGGCCGCCGACCGTAATAAAGGTCGCCTGCGAAGGATCCATCCCTGATTGGGCGAAGATGCGGCGCATGGTGACATCGTGCAACCCGCCGCGCGAAGAGATTCCCAGTAATTTTCCTTTTAAGTCGGTAATCGAGCCGATTTCGGGAATGCCCACCAGATCTAAAAGCACGCGATCGACGAAGCACATGACGACGCGCGTGTTGACGCCGCGGATGTTGGCGACCACCCCGGCGGTTATCGTGGTAGCGTATTGGATGTCCCCGCTGAGAAGCACTTTGATGTTGAGCGCGGCGGGCATCAGCACGAAGTCGACATTCAGACCTTCCTGTTGGAAAAATCCTCGCTCCTTGGCTACCGGGAGAGGGAGCATGGTTACCGTCAGCGAAGGGATGCCAACCTTGACGTTTTCGGCACGGGCGGACTTCAGGACGAATGGGACGCATAGGATCGATACTGCAAGAACGAAAAAAGATCGCAGGTGTTTTGACTGCATGACGAGTTATCAGTCGAGCGGATACAAGCGTCGCGCGTTGTCGTTCAAAATTTTCCGCTTCGCCGCAGTGCCAAGCTTGGGATGATCGACGATGGGTTGCGAGGCGCCGGGGAAGCGGCTGTCGAAATGGCTATAGTCGGAGGCGAAGACGATCCAGTCGTCGCCGATGACATCGACGACGTGGGCGAGCTCCTTCTCATCGGCTTCGCAGGAGAAATAAAGTTGGCCGCGCGCCAAAAGTTTGCTCGGCTCGGATTTCAGAGCGGGCAGCTGGACGCCGAGCACTTCGAAATGCTCGTCCATTCTCTCGAACCAGTAGGGAACCCAGCCGCAGCCGGATTCCAGAAACACAAAGCGCAGTTTGGGAAAGCGATCGAGCACGCCTTCGCCGATGATGACCGACAGCGCGATCATCTGCTCGAACGGATGGCCAAATAGATGCGTGTAAAAAAACTTGTCGACGCGCTCCGTGCCGGTGGCATCCGAGCCGTAGCGTCCCAAAAACATGTGGACACATATGGGGACATTGAGACGTTCCGCCTCCTCGTAGAGCGGGAAATAGTAGGGATCGCCCAGATGGCGGCCGCGAACGTTGGGAAAAAGCGACGCGCCAACGAAGCCCAGTTTCGCCACGGTGCGATGAAGTTCTTCGACCGATGCGCCGATGTCTTGTTGAGCAAGTGCTGCCGTGCCTTTGATACGTTTCGAATCCGTTGCGCAATATTCGGCGAGCCAGGTATTGCGCGCAGTCGCGAGCGCGGTGGCGAGACCGGCATCCTCCAGCGCAGGAAGCGTTCCCGCGAGACCGGCGCCAAAGAGCACGGCGACATCGATGCCTTCACTGTCCATATCTACCAGCCGAGCTTTGGGATCGGTCATTCCTGGGCGTCGCGGATGTGGCCGGCTATAGGGGCCGCCGACGCCGATGCCGAGACCACTCGGTCGCGGCCAAGCTTTGTCTTCTATGATCGTCCGTAGTTGACCATTGCCGCTCGGCCGGCGCTCGGGCGCCTGGTTCTTATATTTGTCGGGCAAGCGTTCTTTCCAATCGATGTGGTTTTCTTCGAGGTGGCCGTCGGCGTCGACCGTGGGGTATCGGGTCCTCATCATCTCCTCCGTGTGACTCTGGGTGCAACATCAATGGGCGTATGTCGCAGGTCAAACAACACATCATGGCCGCTTTGTTTAAGACTTTCCCGTCGCTCGCTTCAAAGTCCGTGAGGAACGCAATCTACAATTATTGCAGCAGCGAAATCAACTTAGCCTTGGGTTACATTCTCATATGAGTTGACAGGCTGAGGGATGGAGACTTGGCCGCCGTCAAGGTGAAAGCAAAAGCCCAACCTCGATCATGAATCTGCGGACCCCTCGATATTACTTTGGCCAACGAGATTACCTGGTTCTAACAGTATCTCTCCAAACAGATAGGCAAGCGGCGTTGGCATTTGAGCAGGACCGAAAACGAGCCTTGACACGCGCCTTACGAAAATAGTATCCGAGCCTTTAAATCGGTTGACCATAAACGCCTCCCTCAACTTTGACGCCTTTCTCTAATATCCAGAGCTAACGCTGGAACATCCAACGTTGCTCAGGGGGAAATGGAGACGAGTACGGAGTCAGACGTGTTTGCGATTCGAATCCGAGGGAGAGCGGGCTTTTTCCATTGGTCTAATTCTGAGTGCGATGAGCTAACTTTAGGAAAGCTGCCGTTTCCGACACCTTCATGGAATCAACGCTAAGCTCAAATCGGAAGTTTTCGATCTACGCCTGGGTCGCCCTGGCGGCGGTCGTTACGCTCGCACCGTACGCGGCCCTAGCGCAGCAGGCTCGCCGTCCGTACCGCATCGGTGTTCTCGACGAGGCGCGGGCAGCGAACCATCCGACCGTCGAAGGACTCAGGTCGGGGCTAAAAGACCTCGGCCTCGAAGAGAGTCGGGACATCACGTTCGACATTCGTTTCACCGCGGGTAAACCCGAGGCCACGCCTATCGCGGCGGCCGCCCTCGTGAAGGCGAGCGTCGATTTAATCTTCACAATCGGCGAAGCCTCCACTCATGCCGCGAAGAGCGCCACGCAGAAGATTCCTATCCTTTTCACGCAGGTGGGCGACCCCGTCGCTATGGGCATCGTCACGAAGCTTGCTCAACCGGGAGGCAACCTCACCGGTATCTCAAGCCTCACGCTCGAACTGGTGCCGAAACGGCTGGAAGCTCTAAAAACCCTGGCCCCGACCCTCCGCCGCGTCTGGGTCATCCATGACCTTTACGATGAGACGTCCCTCATAGCGTTCGTGAAGGCACAGCAAGTGGCGCCGCGTTTGAAGCTGGAATTGGTGCCGAGGGCGGTGGTCAGTTCGCAGCAGCTGAGGCAGGCCCTTCACGAGCTTCGACCTGGCGATGGTCTACTCGCCCCAGACATCGACACGCTGGATATTCCCGCTGGAATACTGGAGGCGTCACTAGAGTCCCGCATACCGGCGGTCTTTCCGGCAGATCTCTGGCTGGGTCACGGCGGTCTCGTATCGTACGGGCCTGACTATCATGCCCAGGGAGTCCAAGCCGCGCGGTTGGGCGCCAGGATCCTCCGTGGGACGCGGCCTCAGGATTTGCCTGTCGAAGGCGCGGACAAAATCGACCTCACTGTAAACCTCAAAACCGTAAAGCTCCTCGGGCTGACAGTCCCTCGCAAGATCCTCATCCGGGCAGACAAGGTGATCCGATGAAGGACCGAGCGGTGAGTCAGCCTCGGGGCCACCTCTTCCAAAAGTACGCGCTGCTCTTCGCGACAGTGGTCGGCGGATTGCTGCTTGCAAGCAGTCTGATCGAAATCTATTTCTCCTACCAGGAAAACAAGACGACGCTGGTCCGCATTGAGCGGGAGAAGGCTGTGGCCGCGGCGACGACGATTGAGCAGTTCGTCAAGGAAATCGAACGCCAGCTCCGTTGGAGCACCCAGTACCTGGCGGACTCGCCTGCTGACGCGCTAGAACAGTGGGAGCTTGACTATCTCCGACTTCTTCGCAACGTTCCGGCGATCGCTGAAATTAGCCACTTGGACCGGTCAGGCAAGGAACAACTCAAGGTCTCCCGACTGGCCATGGACGTGATCGGGAGCCAGACGGATTTCTCGCGGGAGCCGAGGTTTGTCGAGGCCAAGTCCGGGAAGAGCTACTTTAGTCCCGTCTATTTCCGTAACGAGTCCGAGCCGTACATGACTATCGCCACGGTAGGGGGCGAAGGGGACTCGGGGGTGACCATAGCTGAGGTGAATTTGAAATTCATCCGGGATGTAGTATCCCAGATTAAGATCGGCAAGGCTGGGCATGCGTACGTGATAGACTCCCGCGGCTATCTCATCGCCCATCCGGACATCAGCCTGGTCTTGCAGAAGCGAGACCTCTCCTCGCTTCCCCAAGTCCGGCTCGCCCGTGTGAGTCGCCCGACCCCAAGTGGTGAGCAGGACGAAGCCACCATCGGCCGAGGGCTTCAGGGAGACCAGGTGCTCACTGCCTCAGTCCCCATCCCTGCTCTGCAGTGGCTGGTCTTTGTAGAACAGCCTCTCGGGGAAGCGTTCGCGCCTCTCTATTCCGCCATTGTCCGGAGCGCTGTGCTTGTGATTACGGGGCTTGGGCTCTCCATCCTAGCGAGTCTAATCCTGGCCCGGAAAATGGTGACACCCATCCGCTTATTGGAGAGTGGGGCGGCGAGGATTGGCGCGGGTGATCTCGGCCATCGCATCGAAGTCCGGACTGGCGATGAGCTGGAAGAGCTGGCGAAGCAATTCAACAGAATGACGGCCCAACTTCAGGAGTCGTATGTTAACCTCCAAGAGTCCTACGCTAACCTGGAACAGAAAGTCGAGGCCCGAACGCGGGAACTCAGCGAGAGCCTTGAGCATCAGACTGCGACCAGCGAGATCCTGCGCGTGATTAGCAGTTCACCCACCGATCTCCAGCCGGTGTTGAAAGCGGTGGCTGAGAACGCGGCGCGGCTGTGCGAAGCGGATAATGCTCAAATCCTTCGCGTCGATGGTGACGTCCTTCGGGTGGTTGCCTCATTTGGGCAAATGAAGGCCTTTGCTGTGGATGACGCGAGACCGATCACCCGGGGCTATGTAACTGGCCGAGCCGTAATCGACCGCCAGACGATCCACCTGCATGACCTCCTATCGGAGGTTGAAACCGAGTTTCCGGAAGCGAAAGCCCTCCAGCAGCGCGGGGGACATCGAAGCACGCTTGTTACACCTCTGCTACGAGAAGGCGTTGCCATCGGTGCCGTTGTGATTCTCCGAGGGGAGGTTCGGCCGTTTACGGACAAGCAGATTAAGCTCCTCAAGACCTTCGCAGACCAGGCCGTGATCGCGATTGAGAACGCCCGCCTGTTCCAAGAGCTGCAGGCACGAGGCCACGAGCTAGCCCGATCGGTAGAAGAACTGAAAGCCTTAGGAGAAGTCAGCCAGGCAGTCAGCTCCACCCTAGAACTCAAGAAAGTGCTTGACACCATCGTGTCTCACGCCGTTCAGCTCTCCGGGACCTACGCAGGTATCATCTACGAATACGACGAGGCGACGCAAGAGTTTCACCTTCGGGCCAGCTATCGGATGGCAGAAGAGTTGGTTGAGGCCTATCGGGCAACCCCAATCCGTCTCGGCCAAGGGGCTACTGGGCGGGCGGCCGCAACGAGGGTACCAGTGCAAGTTGTCGATCTCCTTGATGAGCGAGAGCAAGCTGCCACCCGGATACGCCCCATGTTGGCCCGGCTTGGCTATCAATCTCTCCTCGCAGTGCCGCTCCTTCTTGAGCAGAGGATCATGGGTGCCTTGACGGTTTACCGTCATGAACCGGGCCGCTTTGCGCCAGAAGTTGTGAATCTCCTCCAGACCTTAGCCACGCAGTCCGTCATCGCCATTCACAACGCGCGGCTCTTTCGGGAGATCGAGGACAAGGGCAAGCAACTCGAAGCCGCCAGCCGTTACAAATCAGAGTTTCTGGCTAACATGTCCCATGAGCTGCGTACCCCCCTCAACGCAGTCATCGGCTATAGTGAAATGCTCCAAGAAGAAGCGGAAGATCTGGGGCAGGAGACATTCATCCCGGATCTCCAGAAAATTCATGGGGCGGGTAAACATCTGATGTCGTTGATTAACAATGTCCTGGACCTGTCGAAGATCGAAGCCGGCAAAATGGATCTCTACCTGGAGAATTTCGAAGTCGTCCCAATGGTTCAAGAGGTTGTCGCGACGGTTAAGCCGCTTGTAGAGAAGAATGCCAATACCATACAGGTCAATTGTGCCGAGGGTCTCGGGGGGATGCGGGCCGACCTGACCAAGGTCCGCCAAATGCTATTCAACTTGCTAAGCAATGCCTGCAAATTTACGGAGCGAGGAACGATTGCGCTTTTGATCGACCGCGCGAGGGTGGACAGCGGGGACTGGATCAATTTCCGTGTATCCGATACCGGCATCGGCATGAGCCCGGAGCAGATAAGCAAACTTTTCCAAGCATTCACTCAGGCTGATACGTCTACTACGCGCAAATATGGCGGGACAGGTTTAGGACTAGCCATCAGCCAAAAATTCTGCCAGTTGATGGGTGGCGAGATTACGGTAAAGAGCTCGCCGGGACAAGGATCGACGTTTACGATCCGGGTTCCTGCCGAGGTGTTTGAATCCAAGGTCAGCCAGATGCCTCTTTTAAAAGAACTCGCACCCATTACCCCGGAGGCTCCAGAGGGGGCACCCACCGTGCTCGTCATCGATGACGACCCTACGGTGCACGATCTGATGCACCGGTTCCTTAGCAAAGAAGGGCTGCAGATGATAGCCGCTATGAGCGGTGAGGAGGGGATTCGGCTCGCCAGGGAACTGCACCCTGTCGTGATTACCTTGGACGTGTTGATGCCAGGCATGGATGGGTGGGCGGTTCTGACGGCGCTGAAGGCTGATCCTGTTCTGTCTGAGATTCCGGTGATTATGCTTAGTATAATGGACGAGAAAAATATGGGCTATGCGCTCGGCGCAGCCGACTATCTGACCAAGCCCATCGACTGGGAGCGCCTTGCTGTCGTGCTCGAGAGATACCAGTGCGCCCGTCCACCCTGCCCGGTGCTAATCATCGAGGACGATGCTAACATGCGCGACATGCTTCGCCGCCGTCTGGAAAAAGAGGGGTGGAAGGTAATCGAGGCTGAGAATGGACGGGCGGCCCTGGAACGGATGGCTGAAAGTCGACCGGAACTCATCCTGCTGGACCTGATGATGCCTGAAATGGACGGCTTCCAATTTTTGGATGAGGTTCGTAAGCACGAAGGCTTGCGCTCGATTCCCGTCATTGTTGTTACAGCTAAGGAGCTTACCTCGGAGGACCGGCAAAGGCTCAATGGCTCAGTGGAGAAGATCCTTCAAAAGGGGAAGTACGGCCAAGAGGAGCTTATGCGCGAGGTCCGTGGCCTAGTGGCGGCCTTTATCGGGCCGAGGCAGGTGGGTAGAGTTGAGGTCTCAGATGGCGAAGATCCTACTAGTTGAAGATAATGAGATGAATCGGGATATGCTGTCGCGCCGTCTCGAACGGCGCGGGTACCAAGTGGCCATCGCCGTGGATGGTGAACAGGGAGTGGCTGTGGCCCGATCGGAAGCACCTGACCTGATCCTGATGGATATGAGTTTGCCCGTGCTGAATGGCTGGGAAGCTGCGCGCCAACTTAAAGCGGCGTCAGAGACTCAAGCCATTCCGATCATCGCGCTCACGGCGCACGCGATGGTGGGAGATCGGGAAAAGGCGATCGAGGCGGGATGCGACGATTACGACACCAAGCCGGTCGAATTCCAGCGTCTGCTGGAGAAGATCGAGGTCCTATTGGGCAAGGGGACAGCGCCATGAGTGTTGAAAAAAACCCGCATGATATCCCAGAGCAGCAGACAACTGAGGCGAGCCGCAAAGAGCCCTCCCTTGCCAACGTGCGCCATACGTTGCGCACGCCATTAAACCACATTATCGGCTACAGCGAGATGTTAATAGAAGAGGCCGGCGAACGCGGCCTGGAAGCTTTCTCGGCCGATCTCCAGAAAATCCACACAGCCGGCAAGCAGTTACTGTCTTGCATTAATGAATTCCTCGATCCAGCAATGATGGAAAGGGCTTTGGCAGGGCACGTCTCAAAAACTCTTACGAGCGCGGGCCTTTTTCGCGAAGCCGAGCGTGACATTCGTCCGTTGGTGGCAGACCACGGCACTGATTCCAAAACCGCATCCGGCCGCATCCTCGTTGTCGACGACAATGAAAACAACCGCGACATGCTTTTCCGCCGTCTGAAAAATGAAGGCTACGATGTTTCTACTGTCGAAAATGGCCAGCATGCTTTGGCGTGGCTCAAGAGCCAACCGGTTGATCTGATACTATTGGATGTCATGATGCCGGAGATGGACGGATACGAGGTGCTTAGTCAACTGAAGGACGACGTCGCGTGGCGTGACATCCCCGTCATCATGATTTCAGCCCTCGACGAGATCGAGAGCGTTGTCCGGTGCATCGAACGGGGCGCAGAAGACTACCTGCCCAAACCTTTCAATCCCGTGCTGCTGCGGGCCAGGATCGGCGCCTGCCTGGAAAAAAAGCGACTGCGTGATCTCGAAGTTCAACATGCCCGTGAGCTAGCGGAGTGGAATAAGACCCTGGAGGATCGAGTTCAAGAGCAGGTAACACAACTTGAGCGTCTTGGTCGGTTAAAACGATTCTTTTCACCTCAACTCGCCGCATTGATCGTTAGCGGGGACGCTGAGGATCCGCTGAAGACTCACCGGCGCGAGCTAACCGTAGTCTTCCTCGATCTCAGGGGCTTTACCGCCTTCGCTGAAACCGCCGAGCCTGAGGAGGTCATGGACGTTCTTCACGAGTATCACGCGGCCATGGGAAAACTCATTCTAGAATACGAAGGAACTTTGGAGCACTTCGCCGGCGACGGGATGATGATCTTCTTCAACGATCCGGCTCCGGTATCCGATCCAGCAGAGCGGGCGATCCGAATGACGCTGGCGATGCGGGAACGAGTGAAAGAGCTCACCATCAAGTGGCATAAGTTGAGCTACGAGCTCGACTTCGGCGTCGGCATCGCCCAGGGCTACGCCACCATTGGCGCTATCGGCTTTGAGGGACGCTGGGAATATGGCGCGATTGGCAACGTCCCCAACCTTGCCGCGCGTCTGTGCGGCGAGGCGAAGCCGGGACAGATTCTGGTTCCACAGCGCTTACTGGGCAGCTTCGAAGAGACGGTAGAAGCTGAGCCTGTAGGCGAGCTATCACTCAAGGGCTTTCACCGCACCATCACTGCGTACAACGTCCTGCGGCTAAGAGGCTAGAAGGGATATCTCACTTTTCCAGCACAACGGCGATCGGCTTCGTCCCCACAGGGACCATCTCCGCCACCGGTCGGGTGGCAACATCAATCGCCCTCAAGTCCGATGCTCCCTTCGTGCACGGCGTAAATTTTTTGCCGTCAGGGCTGGGCCAGATGCCGTGAGGGGGGGTCTTTAACTCACTTGGACCCGTCCTGAGATGCTTCCACCTATGTGTGCTGTGACGTCGTGGGCGGTCTCCTTGACGTACAGATGTCCTACAGATAGTCATTGAGCGACCGGCGTATCTTCGAATCATCCAGGCCGAACAGAATATGGATTCCCGGCGATTGGATGTCAGTGTCGACGACGCCACCCCGTTTCAATTCGATCTTTAACTAACAATTCGCTGCAACTGGCTTGAGCTCTACGTATCAAGCAGCGTGGGAAAGAACACCTCTTCGATCCTGGCGAGATTTCGCGTCAAGCCTTCGGCGTGTGAGTTGCGAAAAAGCATTTCGAGCATTTTCCGATTCTTGCTCACGCCGAATGGAAATGGATCGTCGCCGAAAGTCGCTGCTTGGGTCTTTCGCTCATTGCTCTCGAAGTAGAGATAAGCGGGATCGGCAAAATTCGATCTCTCATAGGCGGCTTGTTTGCTCTCGCTAAATATTTTGTAGAGCTCGCCACCGAGCCAGGGGTTGTCATCGAGCAAGCGGCGCTGGGCGACAATGACGTGATTGGCCGGGACTAGGCCCGTCTTGTTGAAAAAGGCCTCGACGACCGCACGGCCGCCGTCGGCAAACAATTTCCTAAGCCGCGGATTTCCGTCGAGCGGCGTGCCGCCGTAGCGATCGATATTCAGTTTGAATAGTTTCGGATCATGGCGCGGCGCAAAGCCGTAAGCCACGTCGATCTCGCCGCGGTCGAGCATGATATCGAAACTCTGTGCCGCGGTTAACCAAGTTATGTCAACGCCGGCCGGCGGCCGGCTATCTATGCCCAGCATGCCGCCGTGGCTTAGTTCTGGGATGCGGCCGATGAACCAGGAAATCTCATCCGGCTGGATGTTGTGGAGCTCGCGTAAAAACACTCTCATCCATAGTGCTGCCGTCATCACGTAGTCGGGCACGCCGATGCGCTTGCCGCGGAAATCGGCTAAGCCGGCGATGCCGGAAGCGGTGTTGACGAAGTATCCGAGCCAGACAAATGCTTTGGCAGGAAAAATCGGCAATGCAGACCATTGCCAACGGTTGTCTTTCGCCTGTTCGCGCGTGATCAGGTACTCGGAGAGCGACATCTCGAAGACATCGAACTCGTCGTTCTTGAGATTGCGAAAAAATAGTTCCGGCGGCGTCGTGACGACGATATCGAGATCGAACTTCGTCGGCTTGATGCTCCCGTCGATGAGCGGTTCGAAGCGGGGATTTTTGGTCACTCCGACTTTTATATTCAGCATGAGTTGGCTGTCCTATCGTATTCAATTGCTGAATCCTTCATAGACGAGCGCGTGGATGACGTCAAACTCTGGCACGCTGGGCTTATTAGCATATGGCCTATGGCATATGGGTTTCATCTATACGCTATAAGCGATCAGCCATATGCGAATTACAAAGTTTCTCATTGGACTTTGCGCGCTTCATCAGGTATGAGAGGGCAGTTTACGATTTTGATTTTTTGGAGGCACGCAAATGAAATTCTGTCACTACAATAATAATCAGGCGGGCGTGGTCGTCGGCGACAAGGTCTTCAACATCGGCGATGGTCTAATCAAGGCCGGATTGGCACGACAGGGCTACACCATGTTGGAAATCATCGACGCGCTGGCCAACAATCCGGCGGCGATGCAAATTGCCCGCGACGCTTCTCAAGGGAGCGGTGGCTTGAATTTGAGTTCTGTCAAATTGCTCGCGCCCGTCACAAATCCCGGATCACTTTGGGCCGCCGCGGCGAATTACTATGCCCACCGAGCCGAAATGGTCGATCGCATGGGGAGCGCAAACAAGGAGATCAAAAACAAAGACGATTTGATGGCAGAATTTTTTCTCAAGACGACGTCGTCGATCATCGGTCCCGGCGACACGATCATCTTGCCGAAGATTTCGAAACTCGTCGACTTCGAGTGCGAGCTCTGCGCGGTGATCGGCAAGCGCGCGCGCAAAGTCAGCGAAGCGCAGGCGCTCGATTACGTCTTCGGTTATACGATCTGCTGGGATATCAGCCAGCGCGATCCCTGGGGCAAGGGCATGCATAACACGCGCAATATTCGCAAGGGCTTCGACACGTTCAGCGCGTTGGGCCCGTGGATCGTAACGCGCGACGAGATCGAAGAGCCACAAAATCTTTCGATCAAAGTCCTGCAGAACGGCAAAGAAGCGATGACCGCGCACACCAGCGACATGATTTGCGGCCTGCGCGAGCATATTCGTTTTCTCACGAGTTGTTTGACCCTTCGTCCGGGCGATCTAATCACCACCGGCACACCCGCTGGCGTAAGCAAGCTCCATGATGGCGACCGTCTGCACGGCACCATCGAGAAAATCGGCAGCATGGAACTTTTCGTGAAGGACGAAGAGTAGACGTCCTCACCCTATCCCTCTCCCGGAGGGCCCCGGAGGGCGAGGGTAATGCATGAAATCACAATCGAATTCTCACGGATAATTTAAGGAGTGGTATGTCAGTCGCGCCTAAAGCCAATCCACCGATACGCACGCTGCTCGGACCGGGTCCGAGCGCGGTACATCCGCGTGTGCTCCAGGCCCTCTCGCTTCCCGTTATCGGCCACCTCGATCCGAAATTCTTGGAGATCATGGATCAGAGCATGGCCATGCTGCGGGAAATCTTTCAGACTAAGAATCGTTTGGCGTTGCCGATGTCCGGCACCGGCAGCGCGGGTATGGAGACTTGCTTCGTCAATCTGGTCGAGCCCGGCGATGCCGTACTGATCGGCGTCAACGGCGTATTTGGCACTCGTATGGTCGACGTGGCGCAGCGCTGCGGCGCGCAGGTGGATAGCGTTGAAGCGGAATGGGGCACGGCGCTCGATGCGCAAAGCTTCAAAGCCGCGCTCGGAAAAAAGAGATACAAACTGGTTGCGTTGGTCCATGCGGAAACGTCGACGGGCGTTTTGCAACCGCTCGATGATATCGCTCGCCTGGTGCGCGAGCATGGCGCGCTGCTTTTAGTCGACGCTGTGACGTCTCTCGGTGGCGCGCCGGTGAAAGTCGACGAGCTGGGCATCGACGCCTGTTACAGCTGCACGCAAAAATGTTTAGGCTGCCCGCCGGGTCTCTCGCCGGTGACTTTCAACGAAAGGGCCGTGGAAGTGGTTCGGAAGCGCAAAACCAAAGTGCAAAGCTGGTACCTCGATCTCTCCATGATTGAAAAATATTGGGGTAGCGAGCGGCTCTATCATCACACCGCGCCGATTTCTATGAACTATGCGCTGCATGAAGCGCTGCGCATCGTGCTCGAAGAAGGTTTGGCGGCGGCTTGGCGGCGTCATCGTCAGGTGCACGAAACGTTCATTCGCGAAATGCGCAGGCTCGAAATTGAACCCGCTGTCGCCGAATCGATCCGCGCGCCGATGATCAACGCGATTAAAATCCCCGCCGGTGTAGACGATGCGAAGGTGCGCCAACGCCTCTACGACGATTTCAATATCGAGATCGGCGCCGGTTTGGGTCCGCTCAAAGGAAAAATCTGGCGTGTCGGTTTGATGGGGCACGGGGCGCGGGTGGAGAACGTCGAGATCTTGGCGAAGGCGTTGAAGCAGTTAATCTAGTTGAGCCCGGTTACAAGCCGAGGATCGAGGATGGAGGATCGAGAATCGCCATCTTCTATCCTCTATCTTCGATCCTCGACCACAGCAGTGTCGGTATACAACCGCGCCACCCGCGATCAAGCACGTCCTAGGTACGCGACGCGCAGGTAATTCAATCGAATAGGGATGGGGCTTTACTTACGCGCGACTTCGACGGGCACGATGAACTCTTTGCGGATAAACCCTGTCGGTCCGTTATTTGTGGACTGCACTTCCAACCAATCTCCCTGTTTATTCAGCACGGATACCTTCGTACCTGTGGTGAACGTGACCAGCGAGTCGGAAGAGAAATTCGGGTACTTGCGGAGCGCGGTTGGATATTTGATTTGGAATTCTTTGGGTTCCTTTGCTGCTCCGGCGGTCGGTCCTTTCATTTCGGGCGTAACCGAAGCGGTCTTCGTCGCTCCTGCCGCCGCGGCTGGGCTCTCCTTTACTTTGGCTTGTTGCATCGGAGCTGGGTTAGCGGAGGAACGAACCATCGCAGCCTTATCGCCAAAATTGCCCAAGGATTTTTCCCACTGGACCAAAGTAGTGATATCCATCCCTTCGTGGACGAACAGCAGCGGGCAGGATACGGTCAGATTGTCATCGACAATATCGGCAAACGACCAACTCGAGACTTCAGCTAAGATGGCCCTCTTAAAATCGCTGTCGTTTAGGCGCGACGATAGTTCTCGAACCTGGCTGATCTCGCCGGATGGAGCGACATTAAATTGCAATGTCATGCCGCCCGCGAGGGTGGGATTCTCGGCGACTTCCTGCCGATATAGCTCGCGGATGCTCTGTAATTGGCTTTCGATGCGCGCTGAGATTTTGCTCACGTCGGTGACACTGTCCTTAGCGTTCCTGACGCTGAATCCAAGATCGTGCGCTAGAAAAACCATGTTGCCAAGCGCGAGGTTCATTGCACGAATCGGCTTTTGCCGTTGACCAAGGGCAGCCGGATTCACGCTGGCCGAAGCCTCCTTCTTCGGGGATTCGGTGCCGACTCCGAAACCGAAGTACACGACCACGAGGCCGATTGCACAGCTCATAACGCCAACGATGCTCTTCAATCCCAGTGGCCCAAGCCGAATTGTGCTGTTCTTCATGAATTGGTTGCTCCCTCCAAGAAGCATAGTCACCGGCTTTCAACGCAAGTTTTATACCCCTGAATATGTCCGCTTAAACCCAAAAACGAATATTTCAGGTCAGCAACACACTCACAGCGACGTGAGTGTATTTGAGACGCAACGGGTCTCATTTTTTGTGCGTTGGTTTGGCGCGAATGTCAACATATGTCATTGATGATCTCTTCCATGACGCAGGTCGACAAGAACGCACCGCACACTTTTCGCCGCCGGCTTACGAACTTTGCGGCTCCCCGCCAAGTCGCGATAGATTCGCATGGGCTTTTGAGATTAGTGCAATTCCATATTGAGTCGCGGTTGTAATAAATAAATGTCTAGCCTCTTCTGGCGTCTTTCACTCGACTTGTCCCAATTGATTGAATTCGCGCCGCCAAGTTTTTGATTGAGGTCAGCAAGAGCGAAATTCTCCGCACGATGAAGTCTCTCGCCGAGCGATTGCTCCTAACGAAGCCACCCCCCGCCCGAACCGGATCGAAAACAGTGCCGTACCGTCGGGAAATCGAATTTGCCTCTTGAACGGGGCTGCTGCCGCGATTTAGTATGTGCCGCGTCTAAGGCTTTAGTCGACAGGGAGGTTCCATGATGAGAAAGGTATTACTTTTCGTTTCGCTGCTGCTATTTCCGGCTGTTAACTCGCCGGCGCAGGCTCCTTACTATCAAGGCAAGACGATCACGTTCATCGTGGGTTCCGGCGCCGGAACCGCATATGACATGTACGGCAGATTGCTCGCCAATCATATCAGCAAGCACATCCCGGGAAATCCCGGCGTGATCGTGCAGAATATGCCGGCAGCCGGCGGTATCGTGGCGGCCAATTATGCCTACGGGATTGCGAAACCTGACGGCTTGACCGTAGTCTCAATCAATCCGGCGCACTATTTCAATCAAATCCAGGGCAATAAGGAAATCAAATTCGACTGGCCAAAATTCACGTGGCTCGCCAGTTCCGACAAATCCGAACACATGCTATACATGCGCGCCGACGCACCGTACAAGACGATTCAGGACGTGCGCAAAGCGACGGAGGCTCCCAAGTGCGGCGCCACCGGGACCGGCACCAGCGGCCATTACATCCCACGCATGCTTGAAGAAGCCCTCGGCACCAAGTTTACGCTTGTCACCGGCTACGCCGGCGGCAACGAAATCGATCTGGCAACGGAACGAAACGAAGTCGTGTGCCGCGCGTTTACGACCGCGGCCTACTTCGCGCGCGAGCCCTATCACACCTGGCGCAAGAAGGGCTTTGTGCGGATACTTTTGCAGACTGGCCACAAAAAGGACCCGCGTCTACCGGATACGCCGTTGCTCAGTGATCTCATGGATGAATTCAAAACCTCCGATCTCGGGCGACGCGTGGTCACGGTCATGCTCGGCTCCGGTGAACTCGGTCGGCCGATCGTAACCCATCCGGCGACGCCGCCGGAGCGGACGAAACTCTTGCGCGACGCCTTTATGAAAAGCATGGCCGATCCCGCGCTGTTGGCCGATGCCGCTAAGAGCAATTTAGAAATCACCGCTGTCACCGGGGAAGAATTGTCGAAGATCGCCAAAGACGTCATCGAGCAGCCGCCGGAAGTCGTCGAACGAATCAAAAAGATTTTGGCGCAGTGACGAGGTGGTTGCGACAAGCTGCGGTCGAAACGATTGCATTCGCCACGTACACCGCGTACCGTGAACTCTTACCGCAAAAAGTCCAGTCCGCATTCGGAGGAGATCATGGGGCGGATTCCCATTTTTCTGACCGCGCGCTTTGCTATTTTAATCGCCGCGCTATCGATTAACCCTGGCGCTTTTGGCCAGACCGCGGCGAAGCCGGAGACAGTAATTCAAGCAGGATCCGAAGTATCGTTCGATTACACTTTGACAGACGAAAGCGGCACCGTGATCGATTCGAGCAAGGGAAAACAGCCCATGCATTATATTCACGGGCAGGGGAAGATCATTCCCCGTTTAGAAAAAGAGCTCGCGGGAATGGCCGTAGGTGGAGAGAAGAAAGTAACGCTCAAGCCGGAGAATGCCTACGGACCGATCGATCCCAAAGCATTTCAGGAGGTTCCTAAAGACAAGCTTCCGCCGGACGCTCTTAAGGTCGGCACCGTGTTGACGGCGCACGGCCCGCAAGGTCAGGGGATCCCGGTGCGCGTGCACGAGATCAAAGAAAACACCGTTGTTATTGATTTCAATCATCCGCTTGCCGGGAAAACTTTATTATTCGATATCAAGATTACAGAAATCAAAGCAGCTGAAAAATAATCATACCAGCACCCGTCCTTGAGACTGCTGACTCCATTGCGCAGCGGCGCTAACCGTGGACTGCTCCGGTGATGGTCGACGACCCAATCCAGTAGCGGTCCGGGTCGCCGAAAAATCGTCCTTCCACAGAGTGTGCGAATATTCCCGTGCTGCGCCTTGACCTACTTCAAAGTTCGTTATTAGATTGCGCTCGTCTGCGTGGTCGGCCACGCATACCAATCCGGAGGCGACGACTTGACGCTCCTGCTCCGACGCTCTGAGGTTTCCGCTTTGCTGGATCTGCGCCAGGCGATGAGCGTACTCGACCAGACATTTCGCGAGCAATCGAACGGAAAGGTGAAACAAGTGCCGCCGTTGCGCTTCATGAACCGTGGCATGCGCATGGTGGTCGGCGGACTCGAAGCACAAAACAAAAACGGCCTCCGGGTAAGCGTCACCGGCGGCGAGAGCATGGCACTGTTGTTCGAGATTAGCTCAGGGAATTTCGTGTCATTGATGGGTTACCCTTTTAGCAATCTGCGTATCAGCGCGACCGTTGGGTTGGCGATCGATCGCTTGGGAGATTCTAACGCAAAGACAGTCGCAATGATCGGCAGTGGTCGATTGGCACTGCCCATACTTGAACCGGCAGTAGCCGTGCGTCCCGTTGAAAAAGTTTTGGTCTACAGCAGAAATGCGGCGAATCGCGAAGCCTTCGCGCGCCAGGCGGCCGATAAACTCAAAATTTTAGTAACGGCCGCGACATCGGCGCAACAAGCGATCGAGGAATCGGATTTGGTGCTCACTAGCACGAACTCGCCCGCGGCAGCGCTACTGGGAAAGTGGCTTAGGCCGGGGCTTTCCGTCTTTGGCGTGGGGCGGCCCAATGAATTTGACGATGATGTCTACTTGCGGGCTAGCTTAATCTCAGTTACGAGCAAAACGCATGAGCTCGGATATTACGACACCAACCTGGATCAGCCGTTGATCAGGCTTTCCCGGAACGGAACAATTTCCTGGGATTCGCTCGTCGAATTTTGCGACATCGTTTCGGGAACAATCGCGGTGCCGAAAAAATCCGCTAGCCTCATCGTGTTTCGCGACTCCCAGGGCGGCTACGGCGATCTCGCGCTGGCCGCGTGGACGTATGAAGAGGCGAAACGGCGCGGGATGGGGCAGGAGATAAGTACTGAGTAGAGATGGCTGAGTAAGGCGTCAGGCATTAAGGGTGAGGCGATGAAGACCGAGTATAAGACTTATAGGTCATATAAGACCACTATGTTTTGGATCATTGCGACGACCGTGGTTGTTGGAGTCTGGGCGGTCGCAGAAACGGCGTCGGCTGCGCAGTCGCGTTGGGAGGACGTTGTCAAAGCCGCAGAGAAGGAAGGCGAGGTTACCGTCTACGCCACCAACTCGGTCGGTGATCTGCAAGTGATCTGGGATGCGTTCAAAAAGAAATTCCCGAAAATAAAACTGAATTCCGTAGGCATCAGCACCACAAGCGAGATCGTCACTAAGGTCATGGCGGAACGGCGCGCGGGACAGTTTTTAGTAGATGCCATGCTCGGCGCGCCGGGCGCGACCTACAATAGTTTTTACCGAGGCAAGGCCCTCGACCCATTACCGCCGGCGTTGGTTCTGCGCGAAGTGACGGATCTATCCAAGTGGTGGAAGGGCAAGCACCGCTACGTCGATCCCGAGGACCAATACGTCTTCGTTTACCAGAGCACGCTCTATGGGCCGCCGTTTTACACGAACACCAAGGTGGTTAGTTCGGAGTCGATCCGTTCGGTGTGGGATTTTCTCGATCCAAAATGGAAAGGCAAGACGATCGCTCTGTGGCCGCGCGCTAACTATGTTTCGACGGCACTGCTTTTTATGTACCATCATCCGCAAGTTGGACCAAAATTTCTTGAACGGCTTTATGGTGGCGAGATGGATCTCACTTATTTCAGCGATTTTCGCCAGGGGACCGATTGGCTGGCATCGGGTAAATATCAGATCTGTGTTCTCTGCCGGCTCAGGCGCGCCGCGGAGCAGGGACTTCCCGTCGCCGAAGTGAATCCCTATCAATTCAAGGAGGCTCCCGGCATTGGCTCGAATAACGGCGCGATCGTCCTGATGAACAATCATCCTCACCCCCATGCCGCCAAGGTTTTCATCAACTGGTATCTATCGCGGGAAGGCCAAATCGCTTTCCGCATGGCGAACAACACGCAGGAGGACGAAACGACGACTTCGATGCGCGAAGATTTGCCCGCGAACGTCGTGCCGGAAGCGGCGCGACGACGCAAAGACGTCGACTACATCGAGATCAGCCGGCACGATTGGATGGAGTGGAAGCCGGTCGGTGATCTCATCGCAGCGACCAGGCAGAAGTCGGGTAAATGAGTAAGCCGAGGCTAGAGCATGGAGAATCGAGGATAGAAGAGTAGCGCGGGCCGCTTCCAATGGAGGAAATTATATGAGTGTAAATGGAGACCCGACAATTGAACGCATCGATCACGGAGTAGTTCCGAGCAATGATCTCGGCCGGGCGCACCGCTTCTACGGAACTTTCATGGGCGGCGAGATCGATCACCTGACCAACCTTACGATTCGCGGTTTGAACAGAGAAGTGCCGCAGATCGTGTTTTATACATTGGCGAACCACAAAGGCTGGGGCGTGGCGCTGCAAGATTTTCCCATCTCGCCGAATCCCACACGGCCCTTGGAAGGCGTGGTTTACGGCTTCGAAGTTGCGGCGGACAATCTTGGCGATGTTGTCCGCGCCGCGGCGGAGAGAAAATTAAAATTTCATGGGCCGGTCGAGTATGCGGCGCCGTGCCCGATCCAAGAATCACTCTTTGTTCTCGACCCCGACGGTAACACGATGGAACTTTCGATTCGCCGCGACCCGGTTCGCGATAAGCCGCAAGGAAAGATTGTCCCACTCAGAAGAATCAGCCACGTACGTGTAGAAGTGACGGATTTGGAGCAGGGAAAGGTGTGGTATCGCGATACCTTCGGGCTGACAGAGAAAAAACAAGTGCCCGACGACGAGCAGATTACCTTGACGGTCCCGAATACCGGGCAATTAGTAATTCTCCGCCATGTCGATCAAGTCGCCGAGCGCAGCACGCGCGCGGTCAAAGGGCCGCATATCGATTTTCGCGTCGACCCTGCGGTCTATCCGCCGATCCTGGAAAAATTCAACCGCAAAGAATATTACTGGGGACCGGACCCGACAAAGATCCCGTGGCATGAGCAAGGCGGTCACACGGTTTACGGTTACGATCCTTTTGGCAACCGCATTCAGATCGGCCACCGGTTTGGAGAACGATCACACTAAAGAGCTCTTCGAGCGACGTCGCAGTTGTAGGGTGGGTGAGGTACAAAGGGCTGATACCCACCGTTGCAAACGATGGGTATCGCTGATGCTCAACCCATCCTACGCCGGAATCGAAACAGGACGTTCAAATCGTTGAAGCAGTTCAACCCGTCGACCAAAACTATATGAGGTGAGACAAAATGATTCCACAACTATCCATTGAAGAACGTGATCGCCGTTACAAAATCGTTCAAACCGAAATGGCCAAGCGCGGCATCGATTGTTTGCTGCTGCCGGCGAATACCGGTCGCTGGGAGCAGCTGCAGGGGGACTCGCGTTATCTTACGACGATAGGCGGTTTTGCCACCGAAGTCTTTACTGTGTTTCCCCGTGAAGGTGACGTCACGGCTTTCATTTTCAACCGTGCGGCTTGGTGGAAACAAGCGCAGAAATGGGTTTCGGACGTGCGCGATGGGCGGAACCGGTGGGGACAAAATGCGATCGAGCGGATCAACGAGCTTGGCTCGCAAAAAGGCACCGTCGGCATTTCAGGACTCGCCGGTCTATTTCGCGCGCCGGAAGGAATCATTCCTTACTCTTCAGTGAAAGCGATTCAGGACGCCTTTCCTCAAGCGAAGCTTGTCAACGCGACCGAAATGATGCAGGAGATTCGCGCTGTGAAAAGCGCCGAGGAAGTTTCGCTGCTCGAACGATCGGCGGCGATCGTTGAAAAAACCATCGAAACGATGGTCGAGAATGCCAATCCCGGCGTGAGCGAAAGAGAACTCTATGGCGCGATGGTGCATGCGATGCTCGCTAACGGCGGCGAGCTGCCGACTTTGTTTTTTCTGAGCGCCGGTCGAGGAATCAGTAACAGCTCCTTCGTGCCGACCGACTATCGAATCCAAAAGGGCGATCGGCTAATTGACGAGATCGAAGCTAAGTATGCCGGCTACGCCGCGCAGGCAGTATGCCCGGTCGTGCTCGGCGCGCCCGATGACGAGTATCAGAAAATGATCGATATCTCGCGCGCCTGCTTCGACGCAATTCTCCAGGCAATGAAACCGGGAGTCAGCTTCGGCGCGCTGTTTGACGTCTACACTCGAACCGTAGAGGAGCAGGGAAAGGGAAAGTATCTGTGGAATCATCCGGTGATGCACGCACGCGGCCTGGGCGACGACGGACCGGCACTGTTGGGAGATAAGGACTTGGAACGATTCTCAAAGATCGAGCTGCAGACCGGCATGACTTTTATTCTCAAACCGCAAGTTCGTCCCGCTCAAGGCAAGGGCCGCGCCAGTCTCGGTGATACGGTCACGGTGACTGAAAACGGCGCGCGTCGTTTGGGGAAACGGGAACTGAAGCTGATCGTGAAGAATGTTTAAGTGCGGCGACGGAAAGGACGGAAGAAAGATTTCTCGCTGCGCTCGAAATGACAAACTAATTACGCTCAAGAACGCAAAGTTACATGTCTTAGGTCAAGCTGTCATTTCGACCGGAGGGAGAAATCTATTTCATTCTACGGTCCCGGGAACTCCGCCCGTAAGACATTAGTTTTCGTAGGGTGCGCTCCGCGCACCGGTCACCGCTCGGTGCTCAAATCTCCTTACACCCAATTCTGTTTGCCCTCACCCTAGCCCTCTCCCGCATTCGCGGGCGAGGGAAAAGATTCTGCAAAGTCTAGAAAGTTTTCCCTTTCGTACGGGCGTATTGCATACGCCCTTGCAGTCATTCGGCGAGATGAGTTTCGCCCATCATGGGGTCGCGTTCCATCAATCTAGCTTCTCAAAACTTTTGGTGATAGTAACGTTCAGGTTCGGTGTCCCATCATGGCTGATCTCTATCCCTATCCGCGTTTTTCGCTCGCCGAGCGTGACCGCCGCTGGCACGCGGTGCGCGAATTGATGCGGACGCGAAATCTCGACGTCATCGTTACGCCGCAGAACAGTGGCCATTCGGCGGATTACCAAGCCAACACGCGCTACCTGACGCACTGCGGTGGCGGCGAGCCGGATGTCGCCGCGGTTTTTCCGCTGCAAGGCGAAGTGACCGCCATCGCCACCTCAGCGGCGCCGCGTTGGCCGACGGTACAGGACTGGGTGACCGACGTCCGCGAGGCGCGGCGCAATTACGGACGCGCGATTGTCGAGCGATTGAAAGAATTGAGCGTCGAGCGCGGCCGCATCGGCATCACCGGACTCGGCGAAGTCGAAGGCACACGCACGCCGGAGGGGACGATTTTCTACGGCACGTGGAAGCAGATTCGAGAAGCATTTCCGAAAGCCGAGCTGGTCGACGCGACGGCGATCCTCGACGAAGTGCGCTACGTCAAAAGCCAGGAAGAGATCGACGTTCTTTCCAAGTCGATGGAGATCAACGAACTGGCGATTGAAGCGGAGATTGAGGCAGCAAAAGTCGGCGTCAAAGACTGGGAAGTCTGGGCAGCTGTGCACTATGCGATGACGCGCAACGGTTCTGAGTTGCCGATTCATTGCTTCTGGGTATCCGGCAAGAATCCCAAGCGCACCCTGACGCGGCCGAGCATGCGCCTGCTCGAGCGCGGCGATGTCATCATCAACGAGCTGGAGGCCTCGTGGATCGGTTATCGGTCGCAGGGAGTTCAGCCAGTGTTCGTGGAGGCGACCAATCCCGTGCAGGCGGAGCTGATCAAAGTGCAACGAGAGATTTTCAACCGGGTACTTGAAAGTTTGAAGCCGGGCATCACTGTCGGAGAGTTGGCCGAACTGACGAAGAAAACCGCGGCGAGCGCGGCGCCGAAAACAGGGCCGGCGGCCGGCGCCCAAGGCGAGCTGACCATGCATGGCCGTGGCGCGGGTGACGACGGCCCGATCATCACGCCCCACGCAAAAAGCCCAAAGCAACTCGGTGTCGCCATGCGCGAGAACATGGTTTTCGTCTGCAAGCCGGCAGCGATATCGTCGGACGGCGAGTACACCTGTCAGTGGGGTGATACGGTGGTGGTGACGAAGAGCGGCGGGCGGCGGCTCGGCAAGCGAGCGCATGAGTTGGCGGTATCCGGAAAATAGCAGCCGTTCAAAACGTTCCAATCGTTCAAGACGTTCAAATGGTTTAAGACCCGAGGATCAGCGCACTAATTCGGAGACGAGAAATGCCTTTACTGCTGAGCCGCGATGAATTGAGACCGTTACTCGATCTCAACAAAGCGATTGAGCTAATCGAGGACGCGCACAAACAGCAGGCAAGCGGTCAGATCGTGCCGCACGCGCCCTACCATATCCAAGTCGGCGGGCGCACTGGATTGCGCGTGGTTTCCGGCGCGCTGCTCGGATCGCGGCGGGTCGGGGTGAGACTGGGACCGAACAGCGGGTTGGGCGGCGGCGATAAAATGTACGCGCTGCTCTTCGATACGGACAGCGGTGAGCTGCTTTCTTTCATGGGGTTTCCGTTTGGGACTTTGCGGACTGCGGCGGTAGTGGCGATCGCCGCAAAGCATATGGCGCGCGACGACTCGCAGAAGTTAGGCTTGTTCGGTGTCGGCAGAAATGCCTTCGGTATTCTAAAGGGACTGCTCGCAGTGCGGCCGATAAAAGAAATCTTTGTTTCGAGTCGCGATCCGCAGAGAAGGAAAAAATTCTGTGACGAAGGGGCGACGCTGCTCGGCATTGCCGTTCACGGCGTGGATAACCCCGAGCAAGCCGTGCGCAGCATGGATGTCATTCTCACGGCGACCAATTCGCTGACGCCGATTTTTCCCGAGGATTGGGTCGAGACCGGCACGCACGTGAGCAGCATGGGCAAACCCACGGAGTTGAGCCGCGGCCTGCATCTCAAAGCCAGTCGGATCGTCGTCGGCAGCCAGGAGCAAGAGAGAAACTACGGCGATCGTTCGGCGGCGCTGCCGCTGGTCGAGTTAACGGCAGAGGGTAAACTGTCTTGGAGCCGGATTGCGGAGTTGGGGGAATTGGTCACGGGGCAAGTCCCGGGCCGCGCCAGCCGCGACGAGATCAATATTTTTAGAGAATCACAGGGCGGCTACGGCGATATGGCGTTTGCGACATGGTTGTACGAGGAGGCTGTGCGGAGGGGGTTGGGAAAGCAGATGGAGCTTTAGTCATAAAAGCGTTCAAAACGTTCAAGCAGTTGAAGCCGTTCAAACTGTTTTTTTCGGGAGTTCAAAGGTTCAAGAGTTCAAAGTTCACGGGGTTAGATGGTTCCAGCAGTTCAATCGTTCAGGTTCAAGGTAAGAGGAGTACGGTGATGATAAGCGCGAAAACATTTTTACCAATCTTATGGATGGTTATCGGGTTGGTGATTGTGCCGATCGCCGTCTCTGCTCAGACGCTGGCGCAGCTAGTCGAAGGCGCGAAGAAGGAGGGCCAGCTCGTTCTTAGCTGGGGCACGGGGACGATGGGCGGGATCGAGGGCGCGCAGGCAATGGAAAAGGCTTTCAGTAAAACCTACGGGTTGAGCCTACCCTTCAAATTCAGCCCCGGACCGGCAATGCCGCAATTGGCGAGCCGCATCATTCAAGAAGGAAAAGCCGGCCAGGCAGCAACCAGTGATCTATTTATCGGTTCGGAAAATCACGTGGCGCGGATGAATTTGAAAAAACTCGAGTGGACGAAGATTTTTCCGCACATCACGCGACCCATGGTGGACTGGGACGGGCGCGTGTTGATCGTCGTGTCGCGCACTCCCGGGTTGACTTACAACACCAACATGGTTGGCGCCAACGACGTGCCGCAGAAAGTCGAAGATTTGCTCAATCCGAAATGGAAAGGAAAAATCGCATCGACGCCGTACGCCGCTTCGTTCGATCGCCTGGCGCTTTTTTGGGGCGAAGAGAAAAGCACAGCGTTTCTGCAAAAATTCGCCAAGCAGGTAGCTGGGCTGATTCGCTGCGGCGAGGAGGAACGGGTCGCCAACGGCGAGTTTGCCATGCTGGCTTTTAACTGCGATCTGGCGGATGCGAACGACATGCGCGAGAAGGGCGCGCCGGTCAACGGCAGAATTTTTAAGGACGCCGGCATTCTCTCCTATTGGTATCTCGCTGTGCCAAGCAATTCGGCGCATCCCTACGCGGCGTCTCTACTCGCAGCGCTTCTGTTGACGAAAGAGGGACAGGATATTCTTTGGAAAACGGAGAAGACCAGTTCTCACTTGGTCGAGGGAACCTACATGTTTAAGTTCGTCAAAGATCAAGAGCGGCAAGGCGTCAAGTTCTATGCGAATCCCGTCTCCGACGTCGTGAAAAACCACGAGAATCAAAGTCGCGTGCGACAGAAATTCCAGGACATCCTAGCGGGTAAGTAACCGTGAAGGGTCGCTGGTTAGTCGTCGGCATATCCACGGCGGCCTTGATCCCCGTCCTCGGGCTCCTGCTGCTCGTTTTGTGGATGGGCTTCTGGCAAAACGGACCGGGCGAGCCGATCGTCTACACATTAAATCACTATCGCAACATTTTCACCGACGCCTTTACTTATAAAACCTTTCTGAACACCGTCGGTTTTGCCGCGACAGCCGTGCTTGTCGCACTGCTATTCGCGGTGCCTACAGCCTGGCTGGTCGAGCGAACCGATCTGCCAGGGAAAAATCTGGTCTTCATGCTCGTGACTCTCGGCGCTCTGCTGCCGACGTTTTTTACCGCCATGGGTTGGGTGTTTCTGTTGCACCCGCGCATCGGTATTGTGAATCGTTTCTTCGTCGATCTTTTCGGACTCCAGCAAGCGCCGTTCAATATCGCGTCCATCATCGGCATGGGTTGGGTGGAAGGATTGGGATTGTCCTCTATCGCTTTCATCATGGTCGTCGCCACTTACCGCACGATGGATCCGTCGCTCGAAGAAGCGGCGCGGGTGCACGGGCTGGGAATCTTGCGCACGCTTAGATACGTGACACTGCCGCTTACATTTCCCGGCGTCATTGCGGCGTCGATTTATGTTTTCACCATCGCGCTGTCGGCTTTCGAAGTGCCGGCGATCATCGGCATGTCGAATAAGATTTTTACTTTCGCCACGTTTATTTTTTACAAGATTCAGCCCTTGGAAGAGCTTCCCAACTACGGGGTGGCGGGGGCCGTGAGCACCGTGCTGATTATCTTGGCGCTCCTCCTGAGCTGGAGTTATTTCGGCGTCCTGCGCTTTTCCCATCGCTATGCAGTTGTCACCGGTAAGGCTTACCGGCCGCGACTGATCGAGCTGGGGCCGAAGGGTTGGATCTTGGCGTGGTCGTTTCTCGGTTTCTATGTCCTTGTCGCCAAGTTGTTACCATTTCTTCTGCTCATTTGGGCGGCTCTGTTGCGCTACTTTCAGCCGCCATCGTGGGCGGCGCTCAGCCAGGTGTCGCTCAATAATTTCTACGGCTTGCCCTGGAAGCTGCTGCTCCAAGGCGCGTGGAATACGTTGATCTTAATGCTTGCCGTGCCGACGTTGACGTTATTGATTTGCCTGGCGATCTCCTGGACCGTGCTGCGCTCCGGCTTGCGTTGGCGGCTGTTTTTCGACGCCGTGGCCTTTTTACCGCATGCCGTGCCGCATCTCATTCTGGCGATCGCGACCATGTTCGCGACTCTGTTCCTGTTGCACGATATTTTTTCTCTCTACGGCAGCCTGACCATTCTTATTTTCGTTTACACCGTAAGCCGCATCAGCTTTGCCACGCGTATACTCAACAACTCGCTGGCGCAAATTCATTCGGAGCTCGAGGAAGCGGCGTTTGTCGGCGGCCTCAAGCTCCTGCAGGTCATGCGCAAGATTCTCGTGCCGCTGCTGAAACCGGCGCTGGTTTACGCCTGGATCTGGATGGCGCTCCTTTGCTATCGCGAATTGACGATGGCGTCGGTCTTGGTCACCAGCCAGAACAACGTCACCTTGCCGATGATCGTATGGGCGTTGTGGCTCGGCGGCAGTCTTAACCAAGCCGCCGCCGCCAACCTCGTCGTGCTAGCGTTCATGCTGCCGGCGGTCCTGCTCTATTTTATCTTCGGCAGGCGCAGTAGGGTCACGGAGGCGGTGTGATTTCCATCTCCGGCTTGTGCAAGAGTTTTCGCAGCGGCGATCAAGCGGTGGCGGCGCTGCAAGCGATCGATCTCGAAGTCGGCCGCGGCGAGTTTTTCGTTTTGCTCGGGCCGAGCGGCTCGGGGAAAACCACGCTACTGCGCAGCGTCGCCGGTCTCGAAAAACCTGACGAAGGAGAGATCTCGCTCAACGACAAGATTGTCTTTTCTCGCAGCCGGCGCGTTTGCGCCGCGCCCGAGGAACGTGAGATCGGCATGGTCTTCCAATCCTATGCGATCTGGCCGCATCTGACGGTGGCGGAAAACATCGGTCTCGTACTCACTCACGGCCGTTCGCGAATGTCGAAGAAAAGCGCCGTGGAGCGGATTCGCCGGAGCCTGGAGCTGGTTCAATTGGAAAGCTTCGAGGACCGACCGGCGCGGCTGTTGAGCGGCGGCCAACAGCAAAGGGTCGCGCTGGCGCGCGCGCTGGCGGTCAATCCCGCGTTGCTGTTGATGGATGAGCCGCTGAGCAATCTGGACGCGAGGCTGAGAGAAGAAGTGCGCGCCAATATCAAGAAACTGGCTACGCAGCTCGGCATTACCGTTCTCTATGTCACCCATGATCAGATCGAGGCGATGGTGCTCGCCGATCGGATCGCGGTCATGGCGCAGGGCAAAATTCTGCAGATCGGCAATCCTTTCGAGCTCTATCGCAGCCCGGCCAACGCGCTGGTGGCGGAGTTCTTCGGTTCGATCAATTGGATACGCGGCAAAATGGTGGATGCGAACCGCGTCAAAACGGAGTGCGGCGTCTTGCGCGTGACGGATTCGCGCGGCTGCGATGGCGCGGTCATCGTGGGCATACGACCCGAAGACGTCCGGTTGGGGCGATCTTCCAATGAAGATGAAAATCGGATAGAGGGAAAAGTGGTGAGCTCGACGTTTTTGGGCGATCAGGTCGTTGCTGAAGTGAAGATCAACGAACAGACATTGATCGCGAAGTCACAGCCCGACGACGGCAAACCCGCGGGAAACACGTCGGTTCATCTGCCGAAAAGTAAACTCGTGGTTTTTTCTGATCTCTCGGTGAGGCTTCCAGTGAATCAATGAATTAAAGGCCAGAAAGGAGAAATAATTATGGGCGGTAATATGAAAGCTAACGGTGATGTCCATCATCTGGACCACTTCGTCGTCGCGGTGATGAATCCAGATCGAGCGGAAAAATTTTACACCGAAGTCTTGGGCGCGCGAACGCTAAAGTATGAAAACGCGCCAAATATGACGCGCGTCTTCATGAAGCTCGGCGAAAACCACGTCGGCCTTTTCTCCCAGGGAAAAGCCACGCTGCCGAAACGGGAGGACGCCAATTCCTACCCGCGACACTCCTTTCAGGTGCCTGAGACCGAGTATGATGAGATGGCCGCAAAGATCCGTCGCGAGTCTTCATTCGTACGCGACATCAAAAACGAAATCGGTCTGGGCTGTTTCTGGAACGATGGTTTGGTCTTTCAGGACTCGGAGGGAAATTTCGTCGAGATCACCAAAGCCAGCGGGATCAGCAAAACTCGTCTGCATCATCTCCACTTCGATACGACGGATGTAAAGGCGAGCGTGGATTTCTACACGCGATTTCTAAATTGCACCGTCCAGGAACAGAAAAACGGCATGGCCGCGGTCGCGGTGCCGTCCGGACAGTGCGTGATTCTCAATGAAGTGAACGAGCTCAGCGAAGTGACCAAGACGACCTACCGCGGCCGTCACTTCGCCTTCAACGTGAGCAACGACAACTTCCACGCGATCGTCGAGAAGCTGCATGCGGCGGGCATCGAAGAGCGCGACGAGCATGGCGAGCGCGAAGGACGCCGGCCGGAGCAATTGGGCACTTACTTCAAAGAGCCGAGCGGCTTTCGCCTGCAGATCACCAACGAAGACTCGGCGGAGTTCGCGCGGCACGCGAAGGATTAACTCCTAACTCTGCGCGAGCAGGATATCTCCGCGCACGTCTGATTCACCCCTACTCTAACTCTCCCCCGTCAAGGGGGAGAGGACAAAACGGCGGAATATCGTCAAAGGTGGAGGAAACAATGTCGCACAGCACGCGAGCCGGCGTTAAGACTCACTACGAAGTTTCCGGCGAGGGTTATCCTTTGGTCTTGATGCACGCCAATCCGTTCGACCGGCGCATGTTTCTTTATCAAACGGCACACTTCTCCACCTACTTCAAAGTGATCAATATCGATTTGCGTGGTTACGGTTACTCTGATAAGCCCGCGACCCCGGTCACGATGACGGACCTGTGCGAAGACGTGGTGGCCGTGTGCCGGCAGGACGGCGCGGACGAAGCGATCTTCGCCGGCGTCAGCGTCGGCGGCGTGATGGGGCTTCAGTTAGGGTTGGATCATCCGGAGATTTTCAAGGCATTGATTCTGGTCGGCTGCAGCAGTCAACCGGGCGATCGTTATCAGAGCCGCATCGATGGTTATATGAAACAAGGAGTGGAGAAGTTTCACATTCAACATCTCACCGATCTTGTCAGCAAGGATTTTCCGCGAAGCAAGTTGGGAAAATATCTGCTCGGGATGCACACAGAGATGGATTCACGGCTTAGCGCGCCGGCGATCGCCGAGATTTTTCACGCGCTCCAGAATCGCGATCTGACCACGCGCTTGACTGAGTTGAAGATGCCGGTGCTGATCATGAACGGCGAGTTCGATAATTCTTTAAAGCGCAGCAAGGAAATGAGTACGAGAATCACCGGCGCGGAACATCACGTTATTCCTGGCGCCGGGCATGCTTGTTGTCTGGAAGATCCCGCGACGTTCGATGAGATCGTGATGGGTTTCCTGAAGAAGAACGGGTTTGTTTAGGCCATCTAAAAGAGCCGCCCAGGAGCGGCGTTTTACCTGAAACAAGAACGGGCCCGCCCCGGAACCTGGATTCCGGCGCACCGGCCGGAATGACGGACAGAAATCGACGTCGTCGTAGCTGCAGCGAAGACCATGGTAACTATCAACCCGTGATCTAGAATCCGTTCAGTTTCCCAGTATCTTCTTCATTCTTTCGACTACGGCGGGAGGCTGGGCCATGACTTCTTTGGCGAGTTTTTCCATCTCCTCGCCGGCGACCGGGTCCAATTCATAACTTCTTTTCTCGGCTTCCACTTTGAGCTCAGGATCTTTGAGGGCGCTGGCAAACGCACTGCGGAGAATTTTTAGCCGGTCGGCCGGTATGCCCGCGGGCCCGACCATCGGCCGGCCGAACACGCCGCCGGCCAGAATCACGGTGGCGACCCGCCGTGACTGATCCGCCGTTTTGTATTGATCCATCAACTCATAGATTGTCGGTGTGTCGGGCAGACGGGCGTCGCGTTTGCGCGCCGATTGCGCGATGCTTCTGACAAAGTTGGTCTTGCGCCAGGTATGAAACGGCTCGCGCGCGAAGAAGGATTCGATCGTCATCGCACGACAATGAATCTCGCCTTTTTCTACCGCAAGGTCGATGGGTCCGCCGCCTTGATAGCCGAGGACGATGTTGAACTTGGCGCCGACGGTTTCCTCGAGCAATTTGGGAAAATAGAAACCCGTACCGGTGGCGCCGCCGGACCCGCACTTCGGCGGCTCGCTGGCTTTGCGCACGTCTTCGATCGTTTTGTACGGGCTGTCCGTGCGCATGTAAAGGTGATGCTCGCTTTCCGACGGCGAACCGATAAAGCTGTACTTAGCCCAGTCGTATTGGACTTCTTTGCGCCCCACGAGCTGATCAAAGTAAAGGGTCGGTGCGATCCAGCCAAGCGTAAGCCCGTCTGGCTTGGCGACGGTGAATACATAGTTGGCGGCGATCATCGAGCTCGCCCCCGGCATATTCTGGATGATAAAGCTGGGATTTCCGGGAATGTATTTGGTCATGTACTGCGCAACCAGCCGAGGCCAGAGATCGTTGACGTCGCCGGCGGGATAGCCGGTCACAATCCGGATTGTCTTGCCCTGAAAGTACGGCGTCTGGGCTTGCGCGGCATGACTCCCAATCAGAAAAATACAAACAGCGGCCAGCAATGCTTTCATGGTTCGCCTCCCATGGTTTGTTTGTGCACGAGCGTATACTCGTCAGGCAATGGCCTTACAGCGTATCGACCACTTAATATAAAGCAGTATCGCCGGTCAATGTGCCGCATCAGCGCAGCTGGGCGCTGACAATCGTCACTTGACGCCCGGCTCAAATTTGGTAGCCTGCGGCGGGTTCGCTCCACGACCATTATTATATAGGAGGCAATTATGAAAACTGGCTTCAGACTGCCGTTGCTGGCGATTCTTTTAATCTCGTATGCGGCAGTCCCAACACTGGCTCAGGATCTCGGCCCTGGGTTCACCAAGGTCAAAGACGGCATCTACGTTTATGCCGCCAAGCAAGGAAACTCGACCTGCAGCGTTGTCCTCACCCAGGAAGGCCCAGTAATCATCGATACCTGTCAAACTCCGCCGGACTCACACCGATTAATGGCCGGTGTCAAGAAACTCACCGATAAGCCGGTCCGTTTCGTCATCGATACCGAGGTGCACAACGATCACACATTCGGTCACTTCGTGTCGGAACGATGGGATTTTTGATGGTGGTCGTGGTTTTGCTCATCTTTGGCGCAGCGGTGCGCGCCCAGGAGATCGTCACGTTCTCCACACGACCCGGCGTGACCCAGGCGTATTTCCTCACGAGCACACCGAAAAATCTTCAAGCGATAGCCGTCCTATTCCCTGGTTCCGGTGGCTTGCTACAACTGCGAACAGAGAAAGGACAGCCAAAATTTAACCAGGGGAATTTTCTCGTGCGCAGCCGAGCCGAATTTGTCAAGCGTGTCAGCGATCAATGCGAGGTAACGCCCTACGGCGATGCCGGGCGGTTGGCGGATAAGTATCCTTTAATTATCGTGTTCGGCGGAACTTCGCCGCAATCGGGTCCGTGCGATGCGTTCAGCCAACACGGTTACTTGGGCAAGGAACCGGAGACTGTCGAACAGATCGTCAATTGGATATTGAAAAAGCCATTTGAGCGCGAAGTGAAGTAGGCGACTAGTGTGGGGACGACAATGGTGATTGGATCGTAAGGACGTGTTTACAAGATCGTTGGGCGTTTGATCTGACAACTGTAGGGCACGGCATGCCGTGCCCTTGCATAACATAAAGGCGCGATATTGAAGATCGGGTTATTCACAGAATTTTCTTATCCGGAAAAGTCGGAACGCCAGACTTACGCCGAAGTTCTGGAGCAGATCGCCGTCGCCGATGAGTTGGGCTTTGACTTCTTTTCTACGACGGAAAGCTACGGCAAAGATTTGTTCTCCTGCTCGCCGTTTCCCTTGGGACTTTACATCGCCGCGGCACAGCGCGCGCGGCGAATTCACTTTCTTACCGGAATTATTAGCGCACCGCTGCACCACCCGGCGATTCTTGCCAGTGAGATTGCTGCTGCCGATCTACTCACTGAAGGACGGATCATGGTCGGCATCGGCCGCGGCCATCCTTGGGTTTTGAATCGGGTCGGCGTCAATCCCGCGGAGAGCACAGCGCGATTTGAAGAAAGCATCCGTATGCTCCTCGAGATATTCAAATCGAACTATATCGAGAGTCTCGACGGTCAGTTTTGGCAGATCAGGAATTTCAAACTCAGCCCACCGGTAACTCAGGAGCCGCATCCGCCGATCTATACTGCTGCCGCGACGACGCCGGACAGCGCCAGCTTCGCCGGCAAGATTGGCCACGGCTTGGTGCAGCCGGGTTATCTGGGGATTCCTTTCGACTTGGTGCGCGGCTTGACCGAGACGTATCGTAAGAATCTTCCAGCAGGTCGATCGAGCGACGTGGTGTTAGGAATTCATTTGCATGTCGCGCGAGGTCGCGAAGAAGCCATCGAGAATGGCGCACTTGCGTTGGCGACGCAGGCCGATGTGTTTTTGCGCTCCAGCCAGAACAGGCCGAATCTGAGCGGCGTCAAGGAAGCGTACGCAACCAAGAGCGCCTCGAGGATGGCTTTCGAAAAATTGTCTACCCCTGACAAGGCGCGCGCGGCCGTTGCGGAAGAAGGGCCAGCCATCATGGCGGTTTGGGGCACGCCGGAGGACTGCGTCGAGAAGATCAAATTTTACGTCGAGTCGCTTCACCCGGAACAACTCATGGTCAACATCGCCTCGGGAAGTCTCGCCCAGGATAAAGCATTGAAGTCGATGCGCTTCTTCGCTGAGGCAGTGATGCCGGCGGTGCGTAGGTTCTAAAAACCCGCTACGTTGTTCGCCGATGGGTTGAGAATTTCCCTGCCGGATTTCGAGGATGGAGGATTGAGGATGGCGATCTTCGATCTTCTATGTTCAATCCTCCGCAATCATTTTCAGGTAAGTTTGACACCATCCATCCAACTGCGGTAACTGTCGAAGCGTCACGGAGGAAGTCATGGAATACGTACAGTTTGGTACGACGGAATTTAAAGTTTCCCACTTAGCGCTCGGGTGCATGAGCATGTCCGGCGCCTATGGACCGGCGGATGACAATGAATCGATCTCGACCCTGCATCGGGCGTTCGATCTCGGCATCAATTTTATCGACACCTCGGCGAGCTATGGCAGCGGGCATAATCATGAGTTGATTTCGAAAGCGCTCAAGGGCCGACGCGAACGGATCGTGATTCACTCGAAGTCGGGCAGTCCGCGCACGCCGGATGCGAAAGGTAACCGCAGTGGCAGCACGCCGGAGTACCTGACGCAAAACTGCGAACAAAGCGTTAAGCGTTTGGGCGTCGACGCACTAGACGTATTCTGCATGTCGCGCGTCGATCCTGATATTCCGGTCGAAGAGTCGGTGGGTGCGATGGCGCGGCTGGTGGAGCGAGGACTCACTCGTTACATCGGCTTGTCGGAAGCGAGTGCGAACTCGATTCGGCGCGCACACAAGGTTCATCCCATCTCTTCTCTGCAGATCGAGTATTCGCTTTGGTCGCGTGATCCAGAGGGCGGAAATATCCAAGCTTGCCGTGACTTCAACATGGGCTTCATGGCGTATTCGCCACTGGGGAAAGGATTCTTCGCGGGCGCGGTGCACGCGCCTTCAGACATGTCCGATGGCGACGGTCGCAACGGTCATCCGCGTTTTCAGCCGGGGAATCTGGAAAAGAATCTCAAGCTGCTTGCGCAATTTGAAGAATTGGCGAAGGAAAAAGGCGCAACGCCGGCGCAGCTTGCTTTAGCGTGGTTGATGGCGCAGGGAAACGACATCATTCCGATCCCGAGCAATAAGTCACGCAAACATCTCGATGAAAACATCAAGGCGGCCGAGATTAAATTGAGCAAAGAAGAATTGGCACGGCTCGATGCGATTTTTCCTGCGGGCGCCGCCGCGGGACCGCGCAGCCGGGATATGCATCGGGTGAACATATAAGCGGGCTGCTCGGAATGTCGGAGTAGTGGAATGTTGGAGTATTGGGAAGGCTGAAGCGAGGTTCGCCGCAACTTATTTTTTATGGAGGCAGTCATGAAAGAGGTAACAATCGTCGTTGGTACTATCGGGCAGAGCATCATGCGGAGTGAAGATAATGGCCAGACCTGGGCGCGCATCGGGCCGCGCCGTGGGTTTGCCTACGAAGCTTCGGTGCGTTGTATCGCGATGCATCCGAAGCAGCACAATATTCTTTTCGCCGGTACGGAACGAGGGTTGTATCGCAGCGAGGATGCGGGAGCCAACTGGCAGTACATCGACTCGGCGCTCAATCCTTATTATGTTTGGGCAATCGGAATTGATCCGGTGAATCCAGACAATATATTTGTCGGCACCGGCACGCCGACGCCGGCGATGCTCTTTCGTTCGAAGGACGGTGGTCGGAGCTGGGAGAAGCGGCCGGTAGAAGTTGCGACGGAGTGCGAGGCTGTCGGTACGCCGAGAGTGACGGGCATCGCCATTGATCCGGTGGAGCCGAATTATATCTGGATGGGGCTCGAAGTAGACGGCGCGCGTCACAGCAGCGACGGCGGCGACAGCTGGAGCATTGTGGAGGTAACCGGTCGTCGCGATATTCACAACGTTGCCGTGACTGCGGGCCCGCCACGAACCGTGTTCATCGTCGCCAATCGCGAGATTTACGCGAGTATGGACAACGGCGCGAGCTGGGAGCCGCGCGACATGCAGAAATGCCTGCCGTGGGAGTACCCGAGAAAAGAGAACTATCTGCGCGGTATCGCGGTGGATCCGGCGAATCCGAAAAGAATCCTCTTGAGCTTCGGTGATTTTACGCCGGGAACGTCGGGCGCCATCGCGCAAACCGAAGACTTCTGCAAGAGCTGGAAGCTCTTGCCGTTGCCGGTGGAGCCGAACTCGACGATGTGGACGTTCGGCACGAATTCCGACGCCCCGAATACTATTTTCGCCGCGAGCCGGTATGGCTATCTCTACCGGAGCGACGACAGCGGCGCATCGTGGACGAAGTTAAGAAGAGAATTAAGCGAGATCGCCGCGGTGTGCTGGTTGCCGAATTGATTGATCGGTCATTCCGCGGACCGGTTTTAGGGATGCCGACTGTAGAAATCCGGTGGCACACCGAACGTAAATCATGGTCACCCAGGGACGAATCGACTTGATTCGTATCGTGATCGCAACCGCGATTCTTCTCATAACGATAGCGTTTCAATCTATTGCCACCGCGCAAACCAAGGTGCGCTTCAATTGGACTTCGCCTGCCAGTAACCTAAGCGGGAGTTGGGTTGCATACGAAGAAGGCTTTTTCAAAAAGCACGGCTTAGACGTCGAAATGCTGCATATCCCGTCGACTTCGCGAGCGATTCAGACGATGCTGGCGGGAGAGGTCGGGTTTTCCTATACTGACGGACGTAACGCGGTTCAGGCCGATCTGCGGGGAGCGGATGTCGTGATGCTTGCAGGCGTTGCCAACCATTTCGTGTTTTCTTTAATGGCGCGACCGGAGATCAAACGAGTAAACGATCTCAAAGGAAAAAAAATCGGCATCACTCGCATCGGCTCGTCGAGTCATACGGTCACGCTTTGGATTATGTCACGCGCCGGATTCAAGCCGGAGGACTATCAACTCGTTCCGCTCGTTGAGGTGCCCAACGTGCTCACGGCAATCGTCGCCGGCCAGATCGACGCCGGAGCGCTCTCGCCGCCGACTAGTTTTCGGGCGCGCAAGGCCGGGCTGAGCGAACTCGTCGATCTGTCGAAGGAAGGTCTGGATTACGTTTCCGTGGCGATCGGTTCGACGCGCTCCTATGTCAAGGCCAATGAGGAGACTACCCGGCGCCTGATTCGCGCTTACAGCGAAGCGATCGGTTTTCTGAAATCGAATAAGACAGCGACGATGCGCGCGATCCAAAAATATGCGCGGATCAAAGACCCCGAGATCCTCGAAGCGACCTACGGGGAAGCCGCACTCATATCGAAACCGTCCCCTACGTCTCCCGCAAGGGGCTTGAAACAATTATTTCCGAGCTGGCGCCAAGCGAACCCAAGGCAAAGCAGGCCAAGCCCGACGATTTTATCGATCACCGGTTTGTGAGCCAGTTGGAGACAGAGGGATTTTTTAAGGGTGCGGTTACTAAGTGACAAAGCCAACGTAAGTCGCTTCGAGTGGAGCGCGGAATCTTATCTCCATTCTAAGGCCGGGCTGGGTCGAGCGGCGGCGGTCGGCTTCGGCCGCCAGCGAAATGCAGTTG
The DNA here is from genome assembly GCA_036000865.1 of Binatia bacterium. Lineage (GTDB taxonomy): Bacteria > Desulfobacterota > Binatia > UBA9968 > UBA9968 > DP-20. The sequence goes on from DASYUV010000112.1 coordinate 37,736, forward strand.
AACGAAGCGGAGGACAACAATGCCCAAAGTAGAATTACCGACCGGCGTCGATCTCTACTACGAATCACATGGCCGAGGTGAGCCGCTGATCTTCGTGCCGTCGACGGCCTATTCCGGCGAAGTGTGGAAGCCTTCGCAAATGCCGCTGGCTCAGTCGCTCAACATTATTTTTCACGATCCGCGCGGGTGCGGCCGCTCGGTCGCGGCGCAGAGCGTCTACACGATCGAGCAGATGGCCTTGGATATCGTCGCGCTGATGGATCATTTGCAGATTCCCGCGGCGCATTTGATCGGCCACTCAATGGGCGGGAGAATCGCACTGTCGCTGGCGCAGAATTTTCCGGGACGGGTGAAGAGCCTGATCATGGCGGCCAGCGGTTCCGGTCCGGCGGCGCGGCCGGGCTCGGATTGTATTCCGGGGCTGCCGCACCGAATGGTGGTGGACCTCGTGGAAATGGGCTATGAGAAATTTATTTATGACGAGATTGTCGAATCAGATACTTTTTTTACCAAAGACTATCGCGACCGTCATCGTGATAAGGTTGAAGAGTTCTTCAAGCTAGCCTGGGCGACGCACGCCAAGCTGCCGGAATTTGTTCACCTGTGCATCGCGCGTCATAACTTCGAAGGCACGCACCGCCTGGGCGACGTCAAAGCGCCCACCCTCGTATTGATCGGCGAAGCCGACACGGTCGGCAGCAATCACATCGCGCAATCGAAAGTATTGGTCGAACGCATTCCCGGCGCGGAAATGAAGATTCTCAAAGGCCAATCCCACGGATTTTTCTGGCAGGCGCCGGAAGAAACCAACGCGATCATTCTCGACTGGACCAAGAGGCACGCCTGATTTCAAGATCGCGCTTGCAACGTGCGCTAGGTGCCGGGTTCTTGCGCGTCGAGAGCAATCTGCGCACGTTTTTCTATGATTTTAATCCTCTCTCGATGTTAGACCTCCCAATCGATGTCTTCGCGGGAAATTTGGCATAATCGCATTCGCGCTTTGGCGCTGGGTCTCGGGCTCGGGCTGAGCGCGATTATCGGGCCTTGTTGGTGGAGCATCGTTAGCCAGCACCATCCAGCATGCAGCGAATACAAACCCGACTTCATCAGCCTATATACCGCAGCCGAGCTCATGTGGACCGACAGATCGTCGCTATACGACCTCGAGCGCCAGCGAATGATCCAGGAACCCATCGACCCGTCGCGCGGTGATTGGGTTTTGCCGTATTTTTATCCGCCGTTTTTTGCGGTCATTTTGGTTCCACTGGCGTGGTTAGCGTTCTCGCCAGCGTTCGTCGCGATGACCGTTGTCAACCTGGCCTTGCTGATCGCCACGGTGAAAATCCTGGTACGAAAGCTGGAATTGAACCGGCAACAGACAAACTGGTTGATACTGGCGACGTTTTGTAATTACGGCGTGCATTACGCGCTGCTTGAAGCGCAAACTTCCTTCATTGCGCTACTGCTGCTCGCACTGTACGTTTCTGCTTTGAAGGGCTCGGCGCGGGACAGGGCTGGACTGTGGTCGGGCCTGATGTTTTTCAAACCTCAGCTGGCGCTTGTGCCGATGTTGCTATTGCTCAGTAGGAGGAGATGGCGCGCGCTTGGCCTGGCTTTCATCGTCATAGGATTTCTTGGTTTAGTCTCCTTGGCCGCGGTCGGATTGGCGGGGATAGAGCGTTACTTGGCGCTTTCCACCCGAGCGATGGCGGGGGAGGATTACTTGCACATCCAGCCCGAGCGCATGCACAATTTGCGCGCTCTGGCGTACTTCTTTTTCACTGTGCCATGGAGAGATTACATTTGGTGGATTCTTGCGCTTGGAGTCATGGGGCTTGTTGTCGCGCGCAGTTGGGCGGATGATGACCTCCATGAAATTTCTCTCCGACAATGGACCAGCATTCTTGTCGCGTTGATTCTGGTCACGCCGCATCTCCACGACCACGATCTCACATTGCTCATTGTCCCGTCGGCATTTTTTCTGAAATGGGCAGGCGATGTCGTGGCGCCGGTTGTTTTACTCGCGCTCGTGGGACTTGGAATGCTTTCCTTGCTTAACACAGTCGCGTATCCGCATTTACCGCCCCTGGTACCGCTCGTATTGCTGGTCTTTCTAATAGTTGAGCAGTGGCGAGCCTCGCAGGTAGTCTCATAGCCTCGACTGTTGTACTTCCATTGGCATGGCGGTCGCTGAATCGCAGCGCGCGGTTGACAGCGCTCTCGATGCGGTGATAGCGAATTCAGTAATGGTCGACGTGTCCGACTTCACCAGCTGCGAAGTGATGGCAAAGAAGACACTCGACGCTAAACTCTAAACTATCCTTGGAGGATCGAATCATGGGATGGATCGACGCGGATGCTCATGTGGTCGAAAGTCCCCATACGTGGGATTACCTCACGCCTTCAGAAAGCAAATTTCGGCCGATGTTGTTTAAGCCGGAAGGTGACACGCAAAAGGCTCACTGGGTCATCGACGGCAAAATCCGCGGCCTGTTCCGCTTCACTTTTAGCGCGGAAGACGTGGCCAAGAAGTCCGCCAAGATCGGCCGAGACATGACTACAACGATGGCGACACGCGATCTGGCCGATGTCGCGGCCCGCATCAAACACATGGATGAGCTGGGGATCGACATCCAGATTCTCTACCCGAGCATCTTTCTCGATCAATGCACAGATCGGCCGGATACGGATGTTGCACTCTGTGGCGCGTACAATCGTTGGTTGGCGGATGTGTGGAAACAGAGCAACGGGCGCTTGCGCTGGATGGCGACGCTGCCGTTGCTGAGCATGCCCGATGCGCTGGATCAATTGAAGTTCGCTAAAGAAAACGGCGGTTGCGGTGTTTTCATGCGCCCCCTCGAAGGGGCGCGCCAGATTACGGATCCGTACTTTTTCCCCTTGTACGAAGAGGCGCAGAAAATCGGTTTTTGCATAGGCCTGCATCAGTCTAACGGCAGCACGGCGGCGGTCGACATGATGGTCAACCCGGACGGCAGCCGTGATTTTTTCAATCAATACCGAATATTTAATGTCGGCGCATTATTCCGAATCCTCAATTGCGGCATACCTAAATTGTTTCCGAAGCTCCGCTTCGGATTCATTGAAACGGCCGCGTCGTGGGTTCCCTGGGTTGTTTACGAGCTGCGCCGTCGCCTTGAAACGGTTGACAACAAATTGCCGGATGATTTGCTGGAGCGTTGCGGAATTTTTGTAACTTGTCAGATCGGTGACGACGTGCCGTATTTGATCAAGAGCTGCATGGGTGAAAATACGTTGATGATCGGCACCGACTACGGTCACGCCGACTCTTCCACGGAATTGGACGCGCTGACGACTTTGAAAGAGTGCGGTGGTATTTCGGCCTCACAGCATAAGAAAATTGTCGAGGACAACCCGCGGGCGTTTTACGCCCTCGCGTAAGAGGTAAGAGATGGATTCGATATAACCACAAAGAACCTAGCGCGGCGTAGCGGCAATCAAAGGAGAACAATCCTTCACCACGAAGCGCACGAAGGTCACGAAGGTATTCGTAGGGTGCGCTCCGCGCACCGGTCAGTTCGTAGCCCGGATGTAGCGCAGCGGAATCCGGGGTCTTTCGGTTAGAAAAATTTGCGCAAG
>DASYUV010000113.1:0-25202 GCA_036000865.1 Binatia bacterium
TGCCACGCCATACCAACTCGTCACCCCCGAACGTTTTAATCGGGGGTCCAGTCCGAAATTCCCCTGGATTCCCGCTAAAAGCATGCGGGAATGACGGAATCTAGGACTGCCACGCCCCACCCAATTTTCGAAGGAGAGGACGAAGGTTCACCACGGAGGCGCGGAGGTCACGGAGGGGGATAGATGTAAGGGCACGGCATGCCGTGCCCCTACCGTACTCTGTGCCTCTGCGGTGAATCCCGTTTTTTTCCACTTTTGGTTGCGACGTAGCAACGCTAGGCTCTTCGCGGCACAGAATCATTCCCGTCCCTTGCGATGCATTTTCTCGGCGGAAAATTCTCTGCCAACTCCGTGACAGACCACGCAGCTTTCTCGTCCTATGGAGGCGATCTGCGCTGCCATGTGCGCTTTGGCCGGCTCTCTCGTGTGGCAGCCCGATCGTCAAGGTCCATCGGCTTGCCCCTGACATCGCGCGCATTGAACGTCACCACGGGCCGGCGGTTCCCAGCAATCATCACGGCAGTGATTTCCGTTTTAAGTCCGCCGAGGGGGCTTTGGGCATGAACGCTCGCCAGCCCAGAGAGCATGAGCAGGATTAGAAAGAGTGTTTGCCAGCATCGCATCCTGTTCCTCCCGTTGCGCTGCGCCGCTAAGCGGCAGAAACAAAGCCGACACTAAGTATCACCACGGCCGCGGCAAAATTGGGCGATCTTTAGTCCCGCGCTGCGGCTTTATCAATGGTAATCTCGGCGTCAGCGCAAACAAATTTTGCTTGAACCGCCTGAGCATCAAGGTTATCTTGAGGTCAAGGTTCCGGGTGCGAATGACGACCACCGCTCTGGGTTTGATCGCCATCATGAACAACTGCGCTTCCTGAGGCACGCAGGCAAAGCATGAATCTCAAGGAACGAACCTATCTTTGGTATCTCTCGGTGCTGCGCATCTACGTCGGATACTATTTTCTTCAGCAGGGCATCAGAAAATTTCAACGCGATTTTCCCAAAGGCGATTGGATCGGCCGGCAGATCGGCGATATTGCGACGTTGGATCTTTACTCGTGGTATAAAGCCTTTCTACAGAATTACGTCGCCCCGCACAGTGAACTGTTTGGCTACCTCGTGATGCTTGGAGAAATCTCGGTAGGCGCTTGCTTGCTTTTCGGTATTTTCACTCGCATTTCCGCCGCCATCGGTTTGTTCATGCTGATTAACTATTACCTCGGGCCCGGCATGGCCCGGGGCGGCGCGCTGTTAGCGCAACAGCAAACCTTTATCATCGCGCTGGCGATTTTCGTGCTTGCGAATCCCGGCCGCACGCTAGGGCTCGACGGCGTCCTTTTCGGCGCCGGAAGAGGAAAGGGGGCATGATGAGACTTCCCGGATCAGCGACGCCGGAAGGCACCGCTCGTTATCGGAAACGCTTCGACGGCAAGATTCCGCTGGAACATTTTCGTCACGCTCAAAGCTTGTGGATGTCGTCGATCGGCATCGGGACTTACTTGGGAAATTATGACGATGCCACGGACCAGGCGTACCACCAAGCGGTTGTCCGCGCCGTCGAAGCCGGCTGCAACGTCATCGATAGCGCCATCAACTATCGCCTGCAGAGAAGCGAGCGGTCCATCGGCACCGCTCTCAAGGAGATGGCAACGAAAGGCTACGGCCGGGATGAGATCGTGATCGCCACCAAGGGCGGCTTCATACCCTATGACGGCACGCCGCCGAAGGATGCAAGAAACTATATTGAAGAAACCTTCCTCAAGCCGGGCCTCGCGGCCGCTTCGGATATCGTCAGCGGCTGTCACTGCATGACACCCAAGTATCTTTTGAATCAACTTGACGGCAGTCTGCGCAACCTCGACGTCGAATGCGTCGATGTTTATTACTTGCACAATCCGGAAACGCAGCTCGGAACGATTGCGCGCGAGGAATTTGGCAACCGGCTCTCGAAAGCCTTCGAAACGATGGAGGAAGCAGTTACATCCGGAAAGATCCGCATGTACGGGATCGCCACCTGGAACGCTTTTCGAAATGAAGTTTCCGCCAAGGACTATCTTTCTTTGGCTCAGGTGGTTGCCTTAGCGGAAACGGCCGGCGGCAAGAATCACCATTTCAAAGTCATTCAGTTGCCGCTCAATCTCGGCATGAGCGAAGCGCTGTCCAATGCCAATCAGCGAGTGGGAGACAAGGAATTGACTGTACTCGAAGCGGCCCAAGCGCTCGACGTTACTGTCATGTGCAGCGCGTCCGTGTTGCAAGGACAACTGACCCGCAATCTCCCGTCCATCATCGGCGAGACTTTTGAAGGTATGGAAACCGACGGTCAGCGTGCGCTTCAATTCGTCCGCTCGACGCCGGGAGTGACAACGGCGTTGGTCGGAATGAAACAATTGAGTCACGTCGAGGAAAATCTCAACACCGCGCGAATCGCGCCGGCGTCCTGGGAACGGTACTCGAAACTGTTTCAGAGCGCGTAACAGTCCAGAACCGAGGATGGAGGATAGAGGATAGCAGATCGAGATTTGCCATCTTCCATCCTCGATCCTCAATCCTCGACTTCGCGCATTTCTGCTAATTCCCCGTCAGGTAATCCAAATTGCCGAAAATCTCTTCCAGTTTCTCGAGCGCCGGTTTCGGCAACGGCGGCTTCAGAATCGCCGCGACGTTTTCTTTCAAATGAGCCGGATTGCCGGTACCCGTTAAAACCACGTCCACGCCCGGCTCATGTCGGCAAAAGCGATAGGCTGCTTCCGGCAGCGTCGCCGCGTCGGTTTCCTCGAGGAGAAATCCGAGCGGGTCGTTTAGATCGACGGCGCTTTTCTTAATTGCGCCTTTTGCCACCAACTCAGCGCATACCGCTTTCAGCCGATCGGGCTGGCTCAAAGCTCGCCGCACCGCGAACATGTTGAGCGTGCCGACGCCGCGCTTCGTCGTCGACGGAAAAATGGTTTTCCGAGCCGACGGGTTCAGCATGCTGAAACCCGCCATGACGACGTCCCACATATTTTCCTTAAGACTTTCCTCGAGCACCGTATGCGATGGGTCGAAAACGAAACCCTCGGTAACGCCGATGAAACGAATCTTACCCTGCTCTTTGAGCCGGCGCATCGCCGGCATGAGCCGGTTTTTGGCGAATTTGTAATCCTTCGGCTCGACACCGTGCAGATGATACACGTCGATGTAGTCGGAGCCGATCGACTTGAGGCTCTGCTCTAAACCTTTGACGACTTCTGCCTCAGGATTGGAATGATCCGGCGGGGGCAGCGTCTTTTTTGTCGATATCACCAGCTGTTCGCGAGGAATTCCCGCGATCGCTTTGCCGACGATCGGCTCGGTACGATAATTTTGCGCGGTATCGAGAAAGTTGACGCCAAGACCGATCGCTTGTTTGACCAGCGCGACCGCATGGTTCGCCGATTGCGAATCGTTACGCATTCCCAGCCGGCTCGGCCCGCCGCAGCCGAGGCCGGCAACGCTAACTTTCAAACCGGTTTGCCCGAGAGTTGTGTATTCCATTTCTTAGAAGTCTTTTCAGTCCCACGTCACCCGTACGCCCAGCACTTCGCCGGTCGCGCGCACTTCGCCGCCTGCGCTCAGTGTGCAGCTTACCCACGCCTTGCGCCCTTCTAACTTTGTGATGCGCGCGCGCAGTTCGATCAGCGCGTCAATGGGCGTAGGACGAAGATACGAGACGTTTAGATTAGCCGTCACGTAGCCGATTCGCGGAACGCTGCCGATGGGCCGCTGTTCAGCGCGGTATGCATGGGCAATAGCGAGACTTAGGCTGTGGCAGTCGATCAGCGAGGCGATGATGCCGCCATTCAAATTGTTTACCGTACCGGCGCAGTGATGCGGCTGTGCATGCCACGTTGCAACTGCCTCGTCACCGTCCCAAAAGCTCTTAAGTTGAAGCCCCTTTGGATTATCAGCGCCGCAACCGTGACAGTGGAGGACCGAGCCTTGGTCCTGGAACGCTGACTGATTCATCAAGCACGCCTATTTTGCCTTTTCGAATTTCAGCGACGCGGAATTGATGCAGTAACGCAAGTTCGTCGGCTTCGGTCCGTCGTCGAACACATGTCCCAAGTGCGCGTCGCATTTGCTGCACAGCGCTTCAGTTCGGCGCATCAGCAGGCTGTCATCCTCTTCGGTCTCGACGTTACCTTCGGTAGCCGGCGCCCAGAAGCTCGGCCAACCCGTGCCGGAATCGAACTTGGTATCGGAACTAAACAGTTCGTTGCCGCAGCAGGCACAGCGATACATGCCCTTTTCGTGGTTGTCCCAATACTGACCGCTGAAAGCACGCTCCGTGCCCTTCTTCCGGCAAACGTAAAACTGCTCGTCCGTCAGTTCTCTTTTCCACTCGTCATCGTTTTTTTTGATTTTTTCCATTGACTGTTCTCCCATGAATCTCGCGAAATCTCCCAAATTGCCTCGTTAACGTTGCATGTTGATGAATTGAAGCGGAATCGGCATGCTGCTGGCGCGTAGCATTTGAATGACTTCCTGTAGGTCATCAATTTTTTTCGCGGTGACTCTGACTTGGTTTTCCTGGATCGCCGCCTGGACTTTTAACTTACGCTCCTTGATCATCTTAACGATGTTGCGCGCGGTGTCGGAATCCACCCCTTCCTTGATCGTGATCTCGCGCTGAATCATTCCGTGGGCTGCCATCTCGCTTGGTTTGGCGTCTAAATATTTGCGATCTACTTTGCGTTTGACCAGGTTTTCGATCAGCGCGTCCTGCACCGCGCGAAGCTTCATGTCGTCTTCAGTTATCAGGTGAATCTTTTTGTCTTTTTTATCCAAGTGCATTTCGGTTTTCGAGTTGCGAAAGTCATACCGCGACAAGATCGCGTTCTTGGTAATATTAACCGCATTGTCGACCTCCTGAAGATCGATGCGGCTGACGATATCGAAGGATGGCACGTTTCGATTGCTCCCTGGATTAAATGATCCCTATGCGCCTATTTTCTTTTTTTGGCTGACTTTACTTTCTTAGCCTGCTTGCCTTGTGGCGGAGTTCGTTTGCGCGACCGGCTCAAGACAAAATCAAGAATATCACTGCGCGTTATAATGCCGACGAGCTTTTTGTCTTTTATCACTGGTAGAGAACCGATCCGGTGGCGCTTTAGCAGGTTCACCGCGGTCGCCAGCGTCGTTTCCGGCCTCACGATGAAAACATCGTGCGTCATGACTTCCTCGACGGTGATCTTTTCGGCAAACCGGTCGATTGCCTCCGTGCGGTCAATCATCATGCTGGTCGGATAAGCGTCGCGAATATCACGATCGGTAACGATGCCGACCAGATTATCGTTGTCCAAGACCGGAAGCTGGTTGACCCGATGTTTGGCCATCAGCTGCCGAGCGACGGCAATGCTGTCGAAGGTTTCCACCGCTAAAACCCCTTGCGTCATCCAATCCGCCACGCGAATACCGCTTGTGTGAGATTTGTTCGACACTATCATTTCTGCTCCAGCCTATAACCCCGCGCCTTCAACATCTCAATGACTCCGTCTTTGCCAACCAAATGGGCCGCGCCGACCACGACTATCGCGTCGCCATCTTGCGCCAGTATTTTTTCAATCTGTGGTACCCAGCGCCGGTTGCGGTCCACGATAATTTTTTCATGGAGCTCCGGATACTCTTTCATGCCCCCTAGCAAAAGCGCCTCCAAAGACTCACCGTCACCGTTAAGCCATGATTGGACAATTTGATTTATATTCGTAACCAATAGCTCCATTTCGCCAACGGTTTCGCGCAACAGTGACTCCTGATCGCGTTTCGATAACTGATCTAACAGCCCCACCTGGAATTCCAGCGTCTCGAGCCCGCTCGTCGCTTTTCCACTGGCTTTGGCGCGCCCGGCGAGATAGTGATCGACACCGAGATTGGGATCCAGACCGATCTGCTGAAACTTGATGGCCAGCAGCGTCAACGCAACGAACCACGGCTTCATGGGACCCATGATTTTCATATCGATGCCCAATTGGGCGGCGTGTTGCTCGGCGAGTTGGTAAGTTTCCTCGCTGACGTTTTGCTGCAACGTCTGGCCGTCACGATACATCGCCTTCTCGAGCGTCACCCTTTGCGCCACGTCCGGTGAGATCCTGTTCAGGTCGATTTCAAGCACCAACCTTTTGCTGGCGTTAAAGGCATCGAGGATAGCCTTATGGAGCGGAAAATTTTCTTTTTTTAGATAATGGATGGAGCCGAGGAGATAAATGCTGTGCTTGTCGTTGCTCACTCTCCAGAGAAGAGTTTTTTCTTGCGCGTCGCTCGTATAGCTCACGGCAAGCCACGCGAGCGAAACCGCCAGTAGCAAAACACGCTGCATGATCCGGCGTATCCGAGCACCGCTAAACGTGATTTCAGCAACTTTCATATTGACGCTTTCACCGGTTAAAAGCAGGTTACCACCACTGTTTTTGGCGGCGAGCCTACGAAACTTCCAAAAAATTTACCTTTTCTTGAGCGGATTGGCCAGAGGTGGGGGAGAAATGGATTATTGTCGTGATGGACTAATTGGGTTGTTAAATCTTTCGGTCTTCGCTATTCACCATTAGAGCATGTGAGCTCAACAGAGAAGTGAGCTTCAAAAAATTACCACTCGAGCCGAATACAAACTTCTTCGCCTCTTTCCTCGGCGGGTAAGACCGTGAGTGGCGTTGCGCCCCTGGGCAGAGTGCACTCTCCACTCTTGAGATCATAGCAATAACTGTGATTGTTGCAGCGGATCGTCGTGCCATCGAGCAATTGACCCGCCGCCTTTAGATCGGCTTCTTCGTGGGGACAATGTCTGGAAAAAGCAAAATATTTACCCTCGACGAACGCCAAGAGCACTTGGCGCCCGCCGAGGTCGACTTCCTTCATGCCGCCGGGCGTTAATTCGCCGACACGCGCCACGGGAACAAGGGTCACCCCCATGCCTTACGCGGCCGCTTTCTGTTGACGATAGAGCGGACCGCGAATGACTTGACCCGGCAGATCTCCCGTCATGCGTCCGTCCTCATGTATGACGGTTCCGTTGACAACGGTGTAGTGCATGCCCACGCAACGCTGCACCAGCCGCTTGCTTCCGGCCGGATAGTCATTCGCCCACTCCGGCTCGTGCGCTTGAACCGTCTTTGGATCGAAGATCGCGAAATCAGCGGCGTAGCCCGGGCGTAACAATCCTCTGCCCTGCAGGCCGAAGATCGAGGCGACGTGGAACGTGAGCTTATGGATCGCCTGCTCCAGCGTCATCACCTGACGCTCGCGCACCCAGAGACCCAGAAGAATCGTGCCGTAACCGAAATCAGCGCCGAATTGCACGTGGGCGCCGGCGTCTGAAGTGCCGACCAACACGTACGGGCTGCGCAAGATTTCCCCCATCGCGTTCCAATCGCCGCCGTTGTTAGCATTCCAGAACACGGTCGCGAGATCTTCGTCGAGAGCGAGATCGAGAAACGCATCGAGCGGATCTTTGTTTTGCATCTTGGCCAATTGTTCAATGCTCTTGCCGACGTACTTTTGATTCTCCGGCTTCACGACCTTTTCAACCTTCGGAATATCCCAGCGTTTGTGGAAATTCGTCGGCGCCGGGCTGGCCAGATCGGCTCTCATCTTCTGTCGGGTCGCTGGATCGGCCAAGGCCTGCTTGCGCACTTCTACGGGCAAGAACATGAGGTTCTTCCAGGTCGGGAATTCGTCGAACACCTGGCAGTTCGTGAGGTCGAAATGGCGCACCAGCGGCACCGTGTGCGACAACCCATAGGCTTGGTAACCGGCCCTAAAAATCGGCTCGACGGCGTCAAGTTGTTCGCGCCAAAGATTCGGTTCGGCCCAGCGATGCTGCAGACTTTGCCAGAGCACCGGCCGCTGGGTGCGCTTGGCGAGCTCGTGATAAAACTCGAAATGCTCGATCTTGTTTCGCCCCAGAATCGTTTCAATGACGCCGGCATTTCGTTCGGCCAATACGTCGCACAATCCAAAGAACTCTTCATCATCCGCCAGGCGGCTCGCTACCGGCTTGCCGTCTTCGCGCATATGCCGTTCATTCCGGTTGGTGGACATTCCCAAAGCGCCGCCTTCCATCGCTTCCAATACCAGGCCGCGCATTTTTTGTACTTCCGCTCCCGTCGCCTTTCGCTCGACGGCATCCTCACCCATCGCGTTGTGGCGCACGGCGATATGTCCGACCAGACCGCCAACATTGATGCCGAGTTTTCCTTCCAAGTGGTCGAGATACTCGCCGTAGCTATGCCACTTCCACTTGACTCCCGCTTCCAAGGCAAAGCGCGGGATCGCCTCCACGCGCACAAAGCTTTTCACGATTGCGTCTTCAATGCCCGATCGCGTCGGGGCCAACGATAGACCGCAGTTGCCCATCACCACGGTGGTAATTCCATGCTGAGGTTCGCACGTGCCATAAGGATCCCACAACATCTGCGCATCCAAATGCGTGTGATGATCGATGAATCCCGGGGACACGGCTAAACCCGCTGCATCGATCACGCGCGCTGCGCCGTCGTTGAGTTTGCCTACTGCAACCACCTTCCCGTCTTTAACACCGACATCGGCTACGTATGACGGCAGCCCGGAGCCATCGACCACGCGCCCACCACGAACCAGCAGATCATAAGCCATTGGCATCCTCCTAGGTATTACGTGACGACATTGAGATCGTTTCACGATACGCCGTCCAATGCGAGCGTGTCAAATCCGAGGTTGAGTGTATGCTGAATAACACCTATTTGCCGGCGACGCTATGAAACGATTTTCTACAACTGACTCGCTCCTCTGAAGGAGAGACTGTGTCGGATGTCATCCTGAGGCGAAGCCGAAGGATCTCGCCTTGTGCACCCTACGGACCGGTCGAGATTCTTCACTAACGTTCAGAATGACACCTATGGGTTATTTCGTGATTGCGACAGCACCAAACGGTGCAACCAGGCATGCAGTCAAAAATAAGTGATGACGGCTCTGCCGCAGACTACCTAGTTCAAGAACAACCGCGCGTAGGTTTCGATTCCTAAACCGAGCAGTACCAACGAGACACCGCGGATGAAGGCCTTGAGCGCAGGATTCTCCGGTTCGCGGCCGATCATCTTGAGCTCCGGCTGATCCTTATGGTCACGGATCAAGTTCATCGAGCTCTTCATCCAGATCGCGCCGATCAAGCCGATGACAAAGCCGATTCCTTCGATGTCCATGCCGCAGTCTCCTTGGTCTAAGCGTTGGTGAAAGTCATTACTTCTCGTCGCTCGAAAGATGGGATAGTTCGCCCGCGTGTTGCTCCCAATTTTGTCCGTCGAACTGGCGGACGTTGATGGTTTTAACCGTGCTCGGATCGAGACAGCGCACGTTCACGCTGTAGCCGTCGGGATTGGAGCGCGGTACGTAGAAAGACTTGATGCCGCAAACCTGGCAGAATAAATGTCGCGCGACACCGGTATTGAAAGTGTACGTCGAAAGATGCTCGGACCCCTGTAATAACTTGAATCGGGATTTGGGAATGATGAGATGAAGGAAGCCGGTTTTGCTGCAAATCGAGCAGTTGCACTCACTGGCTTCGATCTCGGCGGGCGCCAAGACCTCGAATTTAACTCGGCCGCAATGACACCCGCCTGTGTGCTTGACTAATCCTAAATGAAATTCCACAGGAAGCGACCCTTGGCTGTCATCCTGAGCGCCAGCGAAGGATCTCGTATCACACTGAAATCAACGTGCGAGATGATTCGGCTGCGCCTTAGAATGAAAATTTTTTGACTTTGAACAGGATGAATTAAGCCGCCGCTTCCATCTGCTTGGTGTAGCTGCCGCTTCTCGCCGCGCTATTCATTTTGGCCCGGTGGTAAAAAATCTTTTGCGCCCCGGCGACGTTGGCTGCTTCGCCCTTCCATGCTTTCAGTGCCGGATCTTGTAGCGCCCGAGCGTAGGAGAAACTCACTTGCCATGGATGAGGACCTAGTTGGTTCATCGCATTGAGATGCTCGGTCGCGCTTACCGCGCTCTGGCCGCCCGACAGGAAGGCAATGCCGGGTACGGCGCTCGGAACCGTACGTTTCAAGCACCGCAGGGTGCGCTCAGCGACTTCTTCGACGCCGGCTTGTCTGGAATTGTCCTTTCCGGAAACTACCATGCTCGGCTTGAGAATCATCCCTTCCAGATGTACTCGATGTAAAAAAAGCGCCGTGAAAGTCACTTTGAGAGTTTGCTCAGTGACCTCCTGGGACCGTTCAACGGTGTGGTTACCGTCCAGTAAAACTTCCGGTTCGACGATGGGAACAATCCCGTCTTCCTGACACAGCGCGGCGTAACGAGCCAGCGCATGGGCATTCGCTTCCATGCAGGTGTAGCTTGGGATGCCATCGCCGATGGTGATGACCGCGCGCCATTTGGCAAATTTGGCGCCAAGCTCTTTGTACTCTTTCAATCTGCCGCGCAAACCATCCAATCCTTCAGTTACCACTTCGCCGGGGAAACCGGGAATATCCACCGGACCCTTGTCGACTTTAATGCCCGGCATGATGCCTTTCTTGGCAAGCAGTTGCGCGAACGGCGTTCCATCGCTCGCCGACGTGCGAATGGTTTCGTCAAACAGAATGACGCCGCTGATCGCTTCCTCGACGCCCTTGGTCGTAAAGAGCATCTCCCGGTAAGCGCGCCGATTATTGTCGCTGGATTCGATCTTGATGCTATCGAACCTCCGCTTGATCGTGCCCATGCTCTCGTCGGCCGCCAGAATGCCTTTGCCTTTGGCCACCATCGCTTGAGCGACTGCTTCGAGTTCCTGCTTTGACATGGCGTTCACTCCTCCCTATGAGTGTTCGAACTCATTCATTTTACATTCTGTTTTGCCCTTGGCAAGTCTCGGCGGAAACCTGACATTGTTTACCCGATTCTGCTCTGTTATGGTCACTCATCATGATCGGTTTGCTGCTTCACTGGCTTATCAGCGCGGCGAGTCTCATGATCGTCGCCTACATTTTTCCCGGCATCCAGCTGCGCGGCCTGGGAGCGGCGCTGATCGCGCCCATCGTCATTGGCCTCATCAATGCGACGATCGGATTGATTCTCAAGATCGTCACTTTCCCGCTCACGATACTGACGCTGGGTATTTTCTGGTTGATCATTAACGCGCTCATGCTTCAGCTAGCCGCTGCCCTCGTGCCGGGCTTTTACGTAGCCGGGTTTTTGTCGGCCTTCTTCGGCGCCATCGTGCTCAGCATCGTCAGCATGTTTCTGCGCTCGTTCGTCGCCTAGTCTTGAGCACGGGCTGGCAGAAAGACCTCGGATTCCGCTGCGCTGCATCCGGGCTACCCGCTTCGGAATTTACTCGCGCCAAGTCGCCAAGAACGCAAAGCTCGGAAACGTATTTTTTTCTTGGCGTCTTTGCGCGAGACATTCCCATTGTATTATATACTTTGCGTCCTTTGCGTTCCTTCGACTTGGCTCAGGACAGGCCTTTGCGGCTAATTAATCCGAGTCTCCTTTCATAACTTGCTCCCCGTCGCCTCAGACCAATAACTGGCGTCGTAAAATCTTTCCGGCGGATCGAAGGGCGGTTTGTAAACGCCCATCTCCTTGCGCAGCTCGATCACGGTTTGCAACGCCGCCGGATTGATTCGCGCTTTTGGCACTACTTTTCGGAAGGCGTCTTCAGCGGCTTCTCGCTTGAGGTTCTCTTTGTCCCGCATCAACGCGATGGTCTCTTCCCGGTTTTCCGGCAGAAGCAACCAATCCGTCGCTGCGGCCCACGCGCGGATGAACCGGACGACCAGCTCGCGGTGGTTCACCAGCCAATGCCGGAGCGTCCAACCGGACGTGAGCGGCCAGCCCGGCACGTAATTTTCTGAGTTGGCAAGGAGAATGCCGCCAGCGGCCAGAGCTTTGTCAGACGCCGGCGGCGTCAGCATAGCCGCCGCCACGCGGCGCTCGAGAAAGGCTTCCAATCGTACCGGCGAGCTACCGATAATCTCAATATTGTAATCGGTGTCGTCCATGCCGTGTGTGCGGAGGATCTTTTTGCGAATGAGATCCAAATTGGAATCGCCAGGATCGCCGGCCAACAGTTTGCCGCGCAGCTTTTCGATTGAATCCACCCCCGGCTGGCCGATCAGATAAGCGCTCAAGCCTTCTTCGGCCTGCATAAAGAGCATGTAATCCACGCCGTCGGTGGTCGTGCGCGCGATCATTGTGTCGGCGCTGCTCAGCGTGAAGTCCCAGCGTCCCTCGGCCATGCCCCGATTGTGGTCGGGCGCGTAGGTGGTGTGATGGAATTTTATTTCGACATTTTCCTTGGCAAAAAATCCTTTGTACTCCGCCACAATATGCGGCATCCGTCGCTGGTAACCGGTAACACTCAGTACATCCATAGCTCCCTCCTCCGTGTTTCTCCTTCTATCGCCTCAAGTCACTCGCCTCAAGCCTATTCTTGGCTTGGTGCACGAATGCGTATAAGAATCGAATCGAACCCATTACTCCAACACTCCATTGAATTCGCCATGAAGCTCAAAGACAAAGTCGCTCTCATCACCGGTGGCGGCAGAGGTATTGGCAAGGCCATCGCCATGGCTTACGCGCGTGAGGGCGCAAAGCTGGCGTTATGCGCGCGCACGGGAAGCGAGCTTGAACAAACCGTAGCGGAAATTCGCGGGCTCAAGAGCGAAGCCGAAGGCTGGACCTGTGACGTTTCCCTCGAAGAACCGGTCAAAGAATTCGTCGGCAAAGTGCAAAATCGGTTTGGCCGCATCGATGTTCTGGTCAACAATGCCGGGGTGATGACTCGCCCAGCGCCGATCACCGAACTGGAAGTGAAAAAGTGGGACTACACCATCGCGGTTAATCTGCGCGGGCCGTTTCTCGTCACCCAAGCCGTGCTGCCGATCATGATGAAGCAAAAGAGCGGCTCGGTGATTAACGTGTCGTCGATGGTCGGCCGCGGCGCGTACGCAAACTTCATCGCCTACGCGACTTCGAAATGGGGCCTGGAAGGATTCACGCAAACGCTCGCCGCCGAAGCGCGGTCGAGCAACCTCCGGGTGAATTCGGTCGAGCCCGGTTATGTCGCCACCAAGCTCACCGGCTATGGCGGCAGCAAACCGGAGTCGGTAACGGACGTCTTCGTTTATCTTGCCTCGGACGACGCCAAAGGAATCACCGGAAGAATGCTCAGCTCTTCCAGCTGGAAGTCGCAGGTCAAGTAGAATCTGGACGGGTTTTTTCCTGCATAAATCTCGAAGTGTCAGCGGCGGCCGCAGGCGTGACTGAATGACCACCGCATGCCCGTACAAATCAAATGATTAAATGTAGACACCAATTCTTTTCCTGTAATGCATAAAAATTGCGCCGCGCCGGTTTTACTCGCGCCGCAAACCGCGGATAAATAGTTGAAGTCGCTCCCGCTCCGCCGGCTGGACGCGTAAAAATTCGACGCCGACACGACCATCCGGCCGAACATGTCGCACGACCGCCGCTTCGATGTCCACCGGCTCGAGCTCGTTGGAGATTCGTAGCGCCAACCGAACGACGCCCGCCTCGGTCAATTGCGCTTCAGTGACGAATGCGCAGCCGTTGATCGAAATATCCGAGACCGTTCCAACGCCGGCGATATGATCGCCGATAAAGGAGATCGGAAAATTCATCGCCAATCGTTCATATTCGCGCCAGTCCGCGGCAGCGGTAAGATATTCAACACCCCATTGCCAAACCCGGAATCGCGAACGACATATCTGACACCTAAAAGGATAGCAGTAAAACCTGGACAATAGGCGGTCTTTGAGCGCCTTGATTCTAACGCGCTTGACGAATTTCGTGGAACATTTCGGACAAGTGGGATTTGTCACAGCCACGCTCTGGTTTTCTTAGCCGTCGGCCAATGGCGTCCATGCAAGGCGTCGATCAATGACAATAATGATGATGGGAAGCGGAAAACGGCCCCTCGAGCCACTGTTGGCCCATTCCTCTATCCATAGACGACCGGCATTCGATCATCGATTGGGCGCAGCAGCGCGTTAGCATTCGTGGTTATGATCGTGAAACTATAGAGTGTTTTTGCTGTATCGCGGTTTAGCCAATACTCCCACAGCCACGCGAAGGCAAACGGTTCTCGGTTTTAAGTTTGCTCCAAATCAAGTCGGGACAGTGAGAAGCGTATTCGGGGGCGCTCCTCACCAATCGCTATTGGGCAGCGATTACAGATTTCTCTGCTGTCCCGGCCAGACAGGATTAACTTTGCTGCTAATCACGCTGTTCCTGTCCGCATAAGAAGCTTGCAACGAAAACGCCAGGCATCCAAAAGTAGGCTACGGCTCCCGCTGGTCCGAAAGAGTCGCAACATACCAGGGAATTAAATGCCCGAAGAAAAGGAGACGATCTCTAAAGGACTCGAATCGCCCTACGCGAGTAATGATCTTGCGACGCGCGATTCCGCTGGTTAATCTGATCTGTTCCGATGCTCACGAAAGAACTTTCTACAGTTCAGCCCGTCCAGCCGGGTTTCATCGAGCCCATGTACGCCGAAGCCGTGCGCGAGCTGCCAGACGACGGCCTTTGGACCTACGAGGCCAAACTGGACGGGTATCGCTGCCTTGCGGCCAAGCGCACCGGCGGTGTTGTGCTCTGGTCGCGGCGGGGCAACGGTTTCACGACCCGGTTCCCGGAGATTGCCCGTTCGTGCGAGAAGCTCCCGCCTGATACGCTAATAGGCGGGGAGGTGATCGCCATTGACGGCAATGGCCGGGTCTCGTTCAACGCGTTACAGCACAGCCGCTCAAGAGGGCACATCCAATTCTACGCTTTCGACATTCTGATTCACCGTGGCCGCAGCGTGCTACGCCTGCCGCTGGAAGCGCGCGGCGGGAATTATTGGCCGAGGCTTTAGGTAAGGTAGAATACCCGGTGCTTCACTCTACGCACTTCGAGGCCAAGCCTGCGGATCTCGTCCGCGCAGCGAAAGAGTTAGAGCTTGAAGGCATTATCGCCAAGCGCAAAGGCTCGTGCTACGAACCGGGCCGACGCAGCGGCGCTTGGCTCAAGTACAAAATCAACCGCTCGCAGGAGGTTGTCATCGGCGCCTATACGCCGGGCAATCCGTTCGACGCGCTTGTAGTCGGTTGCTACGACAGCAACGATCTTAAATTCGTGGCCAAGGTCCGAAACGGGTTTGTACCTAAACTTCGGCGTGAGGTTTTCCAGAGGTTGGCGGGCTTCGAGACTGAGAAGTGTCCATTCACCAACCTGCCAGAGAAGCGGCGCACGTTGTGGGCGCTCACGGCGGAAGAGATGAAAGAGTGCCGCTGGCTGAAGCCGCAGCTCGTGGCTCAGATCGAGTTCACGGAGTGGACGCCTGATGGGCACTTGAGACATTCGAGTTTTGCGGGCCTACGAGATGATAAAGAGGCGCGGCAGATTGTGCGAGAATAGATTGGATGCCTACCGGTAGGACTGAACGTCCTTGCCCGTGAGCAGTTCTCGAACCGCAAAATGAGCGGATCCCAGGGACAAACGCTTCCACAATTGCTCCAGCATTAACGATCGGGACGTGACGCGAGTTGCCATCATTTGTGCGCGTGGCATAGTGATTCGTGCATTTTAAGGTCATCGGGGGGCTACGTCCGTGTCACCCGAAACCATATACGGCGTACTCGCCTTAATTATAGTCCTCATCTTAGCCACGGCGACGGCGAAGGTCGCGAGCGACAAAGGCAGCAGCGCGCTGGTCTGGTTTATTGCTGGCATGCTGCTGCCTGGAGTTGCATTGGTCGTGGCACTTTTTTTAGATGAGCAGATGTTTAAGGAGTGCCCAAGGTGCGCGAAGCGGGTTAGGCGCGGAACGCGCGTCTGCGGCTTCTGCAGCTACCACTTCACCCCGCGTGACGATCTGCGCCAATGAAAAGCGGCTTCTACAGTTGCCCCACAATTAACAATCTCACCTTGACCTTCACGCCCGCGGGATGTGCCTTGTCGTAGTTTTGACCATGGTGACGTGCGGAAAGTTCTGGATTTCAGCCAACCTTGTTTGACGGGGATCAGGCATGATCTGTGATTTTGATGTCAATTGGCAATTACCACGCTTGAGTTACCCCCAATGCTGTGCTGAGGCTGATCAGCCTAAGGCTGAGACTGGTGCGGACCTAATCCGACACCGACTAATTGAAAACAGGGGCGCGTTACTAAAGATCACGGACCGACGGGTTGAACGAGAAAGGAATAAAGAAATTTATTTCATAGGAAAGTTTTTGCCTCTTGCAACCTGCCTTCTAATGGGTGAGTTACCCCTTTCACCCCCTAGATTCAAATAGCAAGTATCACGCCTGACCTTTTAGACTTCCTGACCCTTTTAGATTCTCAGTGTTTAACTTAAATCGTTCAGGCGCGGCTGGACCGTCGGAATCTCGTATGCAAACCAAGCTGCTGCAGTTTTTCCGGGGTAAACCTTCTTAAGTCACTCTCACCGTCCGGTCTCTGGTAATCGACAGAAACGGAATCAGGCAACCACGAAATATGAAAGGCGCTTACCCCGGTTCTGTCGAGATGATCGCCCAGAGTACGTAAAAGCTGAGACAGCTTACTTGACTCCTGCATATGTGAAGAAGACTGATTTCGTCTTCTCTTTTGTCCCTCCGCGTCAAGCCGTGAAATATCGCGTGGACTGAAACCCAACGACCGCTTAACTGTTGGTTGGCGAGTGGGTCGCTCGGAAAATTCGTTTTCGCTAAGGGCGTTTTGCAAAATCCATTCGCGCGTTTGAGTCAGCGAATCGCTTCGCACGACATAGTACTGACCGTCTTTCTCCAGCTCAAAAGCAGCAAGCCTGGCGACCTCCAACGATTGCCCTATCACTCTTAACGATTTAGCGTGAACCATTTTCGGCAATCATTAGAGCGATGACGAGTCATCGCTCTTGGAAATGTTCCCTACGAGCCAGCGCCATTGTTGCGCTGCTCGTCGTTTCTTAATCCACCAAATCCGCCGTACGATCCTGGAGATTGAAAGTTGCAGTGGCTATCGTCTGGGGGCCTTAAGTTGGTCGGTCACCTTCGTTGCTGCAAATGGATACAATACGAGTTAGGGCATGGAGTCAATACCTTCTCCACTCCTGGCTATGCCGCATTTTAGTGATACATCGAGTTAGCCATAAATATCGTGCTGGAAATTCCGGTCCGGCCATATCATCGGCTGCGAATGTCTATCAAGGAATGTAAAAACTTGCAGCGTGCATGCTATAGATCACGGCTATGATGTGTCCGCTTTGCAAGCAGAAATCCGGAGGAAACTCCCCTTTGACAAGCCACGTCTTCGACGATTTCCTGAGCGAAGACATCGGAATCGGGAAGGTAGGCACCATTCTTCGAAGTTTTCGTCTCTGAGCCAGAACGCGACTAGCTTTGTCGATGTTGGCGCGGGCGCGAAAAATCACAATGTCCCGGGTGATCCATTTCCCCCTCTCGCACGAATTTCGATATGTAGGTTTTCTTATTTACTTTCGCGAGAAACTGTTTCAAGGACAACTTCTCTTTGTGAACGGTTTTCTCGAACAATGCGAGAGACCAGTGAAAGCTAAATCATCCAGGGCGGGGCCGCCGCGAACCAGTCTAATTCGACTGACATGTAAATGAAAACTTACATGTAAATGAAAATTACACAAAGAAGTTCCTGGACCCACCCGGTGCCTCCTTTCAAGTACGCCCGGTTAGGTGACCTGAAATATAGAAGTTTTGTTGGGATGACGTTGAATCCTGATTCACAGTCACACAACAGTCCGGCGACCTAACTCCAATGGTGTCAAAAAAGTTTACAGTTTCTTTATCCTTCGATCCATCTAAGTCATTAAATCCATTATAGATAATTTTTGGCATAGGGTGTGCGACGGCGTCTAATGGCTCAATTCTTCCACTATTATCCATAGCCCAGACGATTTACAGAAATCGGTTGGGATACATTTCGAAAGGAGAATTAAAATGAGGGGATCGATCAAGTCGGGTAGACGACTACAACTGCTGGTCTCACTTACGCTGCAAAAGGCGATGATTGCTGTAATTGTCCTCGCGTTAACGGCGCCGGCTGCCTTCGCTACCACCTTTAATACAAACGATATCAACACCTACAATCAGTTCGCCACCGGCGCGACAGTACAGAACTTTGAGAGCATAGGCGGCATGACGGCTCTCGGCCTCACTTCCTACACCGCCGCTCTAAATGGCCTCACTACGGTGGGTACTGCTGCCCAGTTAGGCCTCGACATCAATGGGCTCTTATTCCACAGCGGGGGCGGGAGCTTCAATAATCCAGTCGGCAATCCCGGCACCCCGACCGCCCTGCTCCAACTCAATTCCCCTATTAATGGAGATGCCCACTCCCCGACCAACGTCGTGGGGAGCCTGGCGATTAACACAGAGACCTTGGACATCGATAACTTCATCGAGGTGGTCTTCATCACTTCGCTGCAAAACAGGGTAGGCTTCTGGCTCAATCCAGCACTTGGCAATGTTCTTTTTACGGCGTTCGACAGCACCGGCACCCAGCTCGAATCTATCCCCAATGGTACCGCAGGGAATTTTCTCGGCATCGAGCGTCTCGCGAACGACATCAAATTTATATCCATTATCGGTCTTTCTGCCAGCGGTTTCACGATCGATGATCTCACTTACGGACAGGTAACTTCCACGACACCTCCTGGTACGGTGCCGGAAGCAAACTCACTCTGGCTCCTGGTCTTCGGCCTTTCGGGCTTGTTTTGCTTGCGCCACCGCCTCAAGTTGCCGATATGTAGGTCAGTACGTTAATGGACGGCGTGGTCGCACACACCATTGTCGAACGGGGGTAATTTCTCAACAGCACCGTTGAAAAATACCCGAGTCGCCTTGAACCTCAGGGCGGACTGCCGAAGGATTCGAGATCTCCGATCAGTCGCCTTTGATTTATTTTTATCGAAGCTGGAAAGCACTTTCCTGTTTACCTTTTGATATTGCGCTGGAAGTGAACAGCGCGGGGAGGGAATGACAATGAAAGACTTGATCCGGCGTTCTCGATACGGTGGGCCTGCACTACTTGCGTTTCTTTTGTTGCTCCCAGCGGAGGTGGGTGCGGTGGCAATCCTGTTCTCCGCTGGAGGGGACAATACCCCCGCGTCGATCCAGGCAACAGTGGATGCCTTCCGTGTTGCTTTGGGAGACCCTAACAACGCCAACAACCCCGGCCCACTTAACAGCGGCCGGCGTGAGATTAACTGGGACGGCGGTGGGCTAGCCACCACTCCCTCCGCCACTCCCTTTACTGGATTCCAGAACAATCGTGGCGCCCTCTTCACTACCCCGGGAACTGGCTTCGTACAGGCTCCCCTTGACGGCCTGGCGATAACGTTTGGTAACCCGACCTATAGCACTATCTTTAGTACGTTCAGTCCTTTCCGGCTGTTCACGCCGGTCGGCAGCAACATTACAGATGCGACATTCTTCATACCAGGTACGAACGGCGCCGTCCCCGCCACGGTCAGCGGCTTTGGTGCTGTTTTTACCGACGTCGATCTCCTCGGTAGTTCCCACCTTGACTTCTTCGACGTCCAGGGCAACTCCCTGGGCAGCTTCGACGTCCCGCCCGGTGTGGTACCAAACGCCAGCCTATCCTTTCTGGGGGTCAACTTCACGAGCGAGCGGATCAGCCGGGTCCGCATCACCAGTGGCAATGTCGCGCTGGGACCGAATGACAACCCGCCTGGCGTGGACGTCGTTGCAATCGATGACCTCCTCTATGGGGAGCCTCGGGCTATCCCGGAACCCTCCACGCTGGTGCTTCTGGGTTTTGGGATGATAGTCTTGGCTGCATTGGCGAAAAAGACATTGTTCAGGAAGAAGATGTAAGAATCTCTAACAACACCCAATATTTTGCTAGAGGATCATTCAATAAAGTTCCGAGGGCTTAGACGGGTTGGATTAAGAATTACGCCTCTGACATCTCAGTCGACGTGCGTGTTAAATCGTTCATAGGAGGTCACGCATGATTACGCACAAGCAAGCTGTATCCCATCTTCGTGTCATGTGGGCGGCACTCTTCGCTGCGATCTTTCTGGTCGGGGTCCACACCACCGCCGACGCCATAACCATTTTCAATGCCACGTTGACCGGCTCCCAGGAAACGCCGCCAAACTCATCTACAGCCACCGGGACTGCCACGTTCATCTTGAACGACGCACAGACAGCCCTGAGTTTCACGGCCACGATCTTCGGCCTCGATTTTACGGGCTCGCAAACGCCCGCTAGTACCGCCGACAATTTGGTCGCGGCACATATTCATTGTTGCGCCGCTCCTGGCGCCGCGGCGTCTATCGTTTGGGGCTTCTTCGGCTCGCCGTTTAATGACAATAACCCCAACGACAACGTGTTTACTCCTTTCGGTGTCGGTGTCGGGGGTACGGTCAGCGGCAAGTGGGATGCGCCTGAAGGCAATAGTACGACGCTTGCTGAGCAGCTACCGAGTATTCTGGCCGGCCTGTCGTACATCAATTTTCACACGACACAGTTCCCCGGCGGCGAGATTCGCGGCCAAATACTAAAAGTGCCGGAACCCTCGGCCTTCATACTATTTGGGATCGGGTTGCTGGTGCTTCGTATGGCTGCGTCGCGGCGGCAGAAGCGACTGCTCTGACATTCGCTTCGCTCCGACCTACTCTGACACCAAAAGACAACAGGGCGCGTTACTAAAGATTGCGGACCCACTGAGTTGAAACGGAAAGGCTTTCGACTCTATTAAATAATCTTTTTCGAAACGCCGTGTCTCTCCTCTTCAATTGCCATTCTCGAAGCGGCGATTTCATCGTGGATCCAAATAGCAAGTATCACGCCTGACCTTCTGCGATCACGGTGCCTTAGGAGTATATTGGTTCTTTTCCGCCGAAAATTCTCTCAGCGTCGTACCGCGCGGTTGGGATGCTGCATCCGTGTTTTCGCAGGTTCAAGCAGAACGCGGGAATAGTTTACGGTAGGAGTTTTGATGGGGACGGTCTTTGACGCCGAGTGGTAGATCTCGTTTGTGGTCCAATCATTGCAATTATCTCGCGCTGACTGTCCCAGTCGAAAGTATCTTTCTCCCTCGCGTTGAAATATTTCAACGGCCACTTGGTTTTCAGTGTTTATGAAAGCGTCAAGCGCTATAGCAAAGATATCTTCAGGTATAGACAACTCTTTCCGC
This sequence comes from Binatia bacterium, assembly GCA_036000865.1. Classification (GTDB taxonomy): domain Bacteria; phylum Desulfobacterota; class Binatia; order UBA9968; family UBA9968; genus DP-20. The sequence continues at coordinate 21,171 of DASYUV010000113.1, forward strand.
AGGTCATCAGCACGAATGCCAAAATGAGGATTTTGGTAAGAACGCCTGTGACCAGTGCACAATTTGTTGAAGATTTTGTGCTTCGCTAACAGAACTCCCGGATCGCCGGATTTCCTTTTCTCCGCCATATTCCCTCCACTATCCCAGAGAGCCGACGTGAAATCGGCCAAAAGGAGAACGATGGTCTTTCAATATGGCTGACCGATCAATGATCCAGTCACTACGGAGATGTGTCTACCGTGTATGAGCTTCTCATAGTTCAAGTGCAAGGGAAAATCGGAACGCATGCCGGCCCGATAAGAATCGTTAAAACAGCCGGTCTTGGCTAGGCATTCGGCCATACAAAACTGGCTTAATGCACTCCGCCGTGTCGTTCTCTGGTGAATTGACGAGCGTTGAAACCTCATGAGCTTCCATTAACTCGGAGGGCCATGGCCGTAACACCGCGGCGAGCGACATCGATCGGTCGCCGTATTGATGTTCAAGCCATTGTTTGCCCATCTGCCTGTCGTAGATCACAGGCATTCGGTTGTGAATCGGCCGCAGCAATGCATTCGGATCAGTGGTGATGATCGTGAAAGAATAAAGCTCCTTGTCACCCGCCGGATCTCGCCAATAATCCCACAATCCGGCAAACGCAAACGGCTCCTTGTGCTTCAAGTGAATCCACATCGGCACCTTGCGGTTGCCCTCTCTGCGCCACTCGTAAAAACCGTCAGCCGGAACTAAACATCGCCGCGTTGCAACAAGCTGCTTGAACGATGGCTTTTCAAGCAAGGTCTCAGCACGAGCATTGATCATGCGCTGACCGATCGAATGGTCCGGCGCCCATGAAGGTACCAGCCCCCAGCGCATCGGCTTAATCTCGTTGCGTCCCTCATTGCGCACGATCACCGGCACCTCTTGCGACGGCGCAATGTTGTAACGCGGTATGAAGAACGGAAAATCGCGCTGAAGATTCCAGCGAACCTTGATTTCACGGAACTCAAATGAAGCTGTAAAGCGGCCACACATGATGAACTGCTAAATCGTTCTCTCGGTCATCCTTCCCGCACGACATCGCGCGGTTCCTTGTCATCTCTGAGCCCTGCAAAACTAGAATGCCTCAGATGCCCATCAGGTGTCCACTCAGTAAATTCGATCTGAGCGACGAGATTCGGCTTAAGCCACTGGCAGTTCTTCATTTCTTCCGCCGTCAACGCCCACATCGTGCGGCGCTTCTCAGGGAGATTAGCGAACGGACATTTTATAATTTGCAGGCCATTGAACTTTCTGTAAATTTCTCGGCGTACGTGCGGAACAAAACCGTTTCTTACTTTGGAAACGAACTTCAATGCGGCACCTTCATAGCAACCGACAATTAACGCGTCAAACGGATTGCCTGGCGTGTATCCGCCGACAACGAATTCCTGACATTGGTTGAGCTTGTATTTTACCCAAGATGTGCTTCGCCGGCCGGACTCGTACTTGGAGCCTTTGCGCTTAGCGATGATTCCTTCTAGTTGCAGCTCTTTGGCAGCACGAATGAGATCCGGCGGTTTCGCGTAAAGTTTGCGAGAAGATTACTGGGTAGTCCAAATTATCTAACGCTTCGGCGAGCAACTCCCGGCGAGTTTCCAGCGGGACCGTAAGCAGGCGCCGACCGTGGTCAATGAGAATGTCAAAGGCGTAGAACTGGAGATGCGCGTTTGAGCGAGCGTGTTGCAAGGCGTTGAACGAAACGCGTCCGTCATCATCAATCGCGATAATTTCGCCGTCAATTAACGTGTCGGCCGATAGCTTCTCGCAGGCTCGGGCGATCTCGGAGAATCGGGCCGTGAACAGATTGCCCCTTCGTGACCAGAGCGTTACGCCGTTTTTCTGTCTTCCTGCAAGGCACCGGTAACCGTCGAGCTTGGCCTCATAGGTCCATGCGTTACCATCCGGCAGCTCCTGGACAAGCGTCGCATACATCGGTTCGATGAAGCGGAGCTTCTCCTCTGGGAGCGCGTATAGTTTTTTGGTTGTCATGGTGGCAAACATCTAAAATTAACTGGCGAAAGTAGACTCTGCAAGTGGGTACAATTATGACTGTGTTGAACGTTGTTAAGTTTCCAGCCAAGACTCATCAGTGGGGAAAAGAAGCTTATATCTATCTAATTCGCGATGGCTCGCCGCCTCGAACTTGATCACGGTTAAGCCAGAGGCTGATCAGCCTAAGGGCTGAGACTGGTGCGGACCTACTCCAACACCGAATGATTGAAAACAGGGGCGCGTTACTAAAGATCCCGGACCCAGCGAGTCGAACGGAAAGAAATAAAGAAATTTATTTCACAGGAAAGTCTGTGCCTCTTGCAACCTGCCTTCTATCGGTGAGTAGACCGGTTTCTCCGAGCGTTTCAGGTTGATGTTTGTCTTCTCTGTTGCCGTCTGGTTTCCCGACGGTGCCACACGATCTCAACCATGCACTCGTTCGTTTCCGGCCCCTCGCAGAACCGGACATGGAGCGTTACTCCATCCGGCTCCCAGTGGAGTCCGTCACACCGCTTTAGGATAAAGATTGTGGACGATGCGCACTCGCGGCATCCACGCCGGCATCACCGTCCAGTAGCGCGCCCAAGTCATCGAGCGCTTCTGACTGCGCCGGTTGAGCCACTTGAACAGAAGCTTTAACGCAAAGTAATTATACTTGCGCACGCTGCTCAGGTTGCCGCTCACCCCGTAGTACTGAATGTGGCCCCGCAGGTGTTGCTGAACATAGACCATCATGGCCTTGCCCCCTTTAACCCGTAGCGCTCGCACTCCCTCGTTGAGTAGCTTTAACTTCTTGGTGACCCTCTTGCCTTCGGTCTTGCGCCCCACCGCAAAATTTCCTCTGCGGCTTTGGGTGACAAAGTGCGTGAATCCCAGGAAGTTAAAAGTCTGTGGGCGATTGATCCCGGCCTTAAAGCAATCTCGTCTCGCTTGGCTGCCAAACCGCAGTACCGCCGTCTTGCTCGGCTCGACTTCAAGCTCAAAGGCCGCCAGTCGCTCGCTGAGCGCCGAAACAAAAACCCTGGCGTCTTCTTCGTTCTCAAAGCACGCGATAAAGTCGTCCGCGTAGCGCACCATGTGCGCTTTGCCTCGACAACTCTTCTTGAAGCGCTTCTCAAACCACAGGTCCACGACGTAATGCAGATAGATGTTGGCCAGTACCGGCGAAACTAACCCCCCTTGGGGTGTTCCTGCTTCACTGGCCTGCCACGTCCCATCTTGCATGACTCCTGCTTTGAGAAACCTGCCAATGATGCGCAAAAAACGCTCATCCGCTATCCGGTGCTCCAAAAATCGCCTCAGGTGAATGTGGCTTACGTGATCGAAAAATCCCTTGATGTCTACCTCCACCACCCATTGCGTGCGCTCTCGGGTAACAATCTCAGCTAACCGCAAAAGCGCTTGATGCGCCCCTCGTCCGGGTCGAAACCCGTACGAGCAGCCACAAAATTCCGGCTCCCAGATCGCTTGCAGAATTGCACTCAGTCGATCCTGCACCAGCCGGTCCTCAAAACTCGGTATCCCCAACGGTCGGTTCCGCCCATCTCCTTTCGGAATGTAGACCCGACGCGCTGGCTTGGGCCGATACCCCAGTCGGCGTATCTGCTCCGACAGCTCTGCAATCCGCTGCTCTAATCCTACTCCATAGTCCTCCTTCTTTACCCCATCCACTCCGGGCGCCTTGTTCTTCGCTTGGCGCCCAAAGCTTTGGCGCAAGCCGTCCAGGTCACACAACAACCCCATCACGGAATTGAAGCGCTCCCGCACACCTTCTCGCGCCCGCTGTGTGAAACGGATAAATTTCGTTGTCATGGCTTTACCCGGCCCTGCGTCCGGCCCATGTCTCCTCTATCCGTTGCCTCCTACCGCCACCCCTTTGCTCCACCCGCATTACCAGGCTTCTCAGCTCTTATGGGTGGCCCCGACTTCCACCAGCCTTAACTCTCTTCCTCGCTTCTTACACTTGTCCGAGAGTGCGTGGGTTTACACGCCGACTGGCGGATCTCCTCGGTTACCGCG
>DASYUV010000114.1:0-6174 GCA_036000865.1 Binatia bacterium
ATGTCACTCAGATGTTGACTACTTATCGCAAGCAGCGCGTGAATGGATCTGAGATGCCGAAAGGCGTTGAGCACAAAATTTATATTGCCTACAACAAAAAAATTCCTGTGTGAATGGATCTGAGATGCCGAAAGGCGTTGAGCACAAAACCTGATCGACCACAATGGGTTCGGCACCTGTGTGAATGGATCTGAGATGCCGAAAGGCGTTGAGCACGTGGGCCGGGCAAAGCCACACTACGATTCTTTTTCGTGAATGGATCTGAGATGCCGAAAGGCGTTGAGCACACTTTATCCCCTTGACCTCAAATTTGCTTCGCCTGGCGGAGAAGCGAAGTTGCATAACTTTACGGTGAAGCGGCGGTCCCGACTGCGACATAACTCACATCTTGGAAAACGTTTCTCTCCGAGCTGCGTGTTACAGGCGATCGTCGGGATGAACCGCTTTGATCTGCGCAAGCGTGTGTCTTCTGCGGTTCACGCAACGCGAATTCTGGCGTCGACGATTTGACAGCCGCGGCCTGGCGGCAAAGCGATCACAGGATTGAGATCGAGCTCGGTAATTTCCGGCACTTCTTCGACGAGTCTTGCCACTCGCAATAGCAAGTCTTCGATGGCGGCAATGTCCGCCGGTGGGTGGCCGCGGTAGCCTTCCAACAGGCGAAAGCCTTTGATGGCGCGTACCATTTCCGCGGCATCGCGATTGGTGATCGGCGTGACGCGGAAGCAGACGTCTTTAAGAATTTCAACGTGAATGCCGCCGAGACCGAATCCGATCAACGGGCCAAAGAGGGGATCGAGTGTCATGCCGACCATCACTTCGACACCGTCCGAGATCATCGGCTGAATTAAGACACCGTCCATTTCCTCAAGCTTGTTGTCCTGGGCGACCCGTTGTTGAATCTCCAGGAAAGCTTGGCGCACGGCGGCTTCGCTGTCGAGATTCAAACGCACGCCACCGAATTCGGTTTTGTGCACGATCGTGCGCGACGCGAGTTTGAGCGCCACCGGGAAACCGATTTGCGCGGCCAGCTTTGTTGCTTCGTCTGCGCTCGGACATATCCCGCCCGCTGGCACGGGCAGAGCGAAACCAGAAAGCACTTTGCGCGTCTCTTCGCCTGACAGCCAACTAGCGCCACGCTCACGGCGCGCCTGCTCGCAAATCGCGCGCGCCTCTTGCGGTCGAATATCATCGAAGTCGAGGATGATACCCTCGGGCCGATCGCGCCATTCGGCGTAACGCGCCAACTTGCCCAACACTCGCGCGGCGTCTTCCGGGAAGGCATAGTTGGGCACCACTTCACCGCTGCTCGCTACGGTCTTGGGCGCTTTCGCTCCATCCATAATGCAGGTGAGCGCGGGTTTGGTATCGCCGCCTTTTCCCCGCGCTGCGCGCACGGCAGAGTAAATCCGGCGACGAATCGCCGCGAGATCGGCCAAGCCGACATGAATCGTAAGTACGATGAGCGCGTCGACTTCTTCGGCGCGGAGCAGAATGTCGACAGCCTGGCGAAAATCCTCCGCGCTCGCGGAGGCAATCATGTCGACGGGATTGCCGACGCTCGCCGCCGCCGGCAGAAACTCTCTTAAGCGCCGTTTGGTTTCATCGTTAAGCTCTTGGACCGCGAGCCCGTTGGCCTCGCAGGCGTCGGCGCAGAGAATGCCAAGGCCGCCGGCATTGGTCAAAACTGCGACGCGCCGCCCCTTCGGCAGCGATTGGCTGCTTAGTGCGACGGCGAGATCGAACATTTCCCCCAAGGTGTCGGCGCGAATCACCCCGGTTTGATGAAACAAAGCATCGACGGCAACATCATCGGCGGCAAGAGCGGCAGTGTGCGACCCAGCCGCGCGCCGACCGGCGCCGGTTCTTCCGGCCTTGACGGCAACGATCGGTTTGTGACGGCTTATGCGTTTGGCGATGCGCGCGAAACGGCGCGGGTTCCCGAACGATTCCAGGTACAGGAGAATGACCTTTGTGCGGTCGTCTTCCTCCCAATATTGGAGGAGATCGTTGCCGGAAATATCCGCTTTGTTGCCGACGCTAACGAAGCTGGAGAGACCAAGCTCACGCTCGTGCGCAAGAGCAATGATGGCCAAGCCGAGGGCGCCGCTTTGAGAGCAAAAGGCAACGTTTCCCGCTGCTGGAAAATCCGGCGCGAAGGATGCATTCAAGCAAACGGACGGATCGGTGTTGAGTAGGCCCAGACAGTTCGGCCCGACCATGCGCATGCCGTAGCCGCGGATTTTACCGAGAAGCTCTTTTTGCTGATCACGCCCTTCGGCCCCAATCTCGGCAAACCCGGCCGTTATGACAATCACCGCTCGCACGCCACGCGCGGCGCAATCGTCGATGACTGCATTAACCGTGTTCGCTGGAACCGCGACGACCACGAGATCAGCAGCCTGGGGTAGCTCGCGGAGGCTAGGGTAGGCTTTAAGCGATGCAACAACGTCAGCTTTGGGATTTACCGGGTAAACGGAACCTTTGAAGCCAGCGCCAAGAATCGCGTTTAAAATCCTCGTTCCAATATTGTTCGGACTGCGCGAAGCGCCAACAACAGCTACGGATCGAGGATGAAAAAACGGCCGGAGCGAGGCAGCGGTTGAGATGCTGTCACGCATTTCCGAACGGTCAACGCTGGATTGAGTGGGAAGCACCGAAAAGTCGACCTCGATATAATGTTCATCCAAATGCGTATGGCATTCAAAACCGGAGTTTCGAAAAACGTCCAGCATGGGTCGGTTTTCAACTCTGGTTGTTGCCCGGAACCGAACAATACCATTAGCCACGGCTAAAAGAGCCAGTCTTTCAAGGAGAAGAGTGCCGATGCCTTTGCCTTGAAAATTATCGTCTACCGCCATCGCGACTTCCGCTGTTGTCTCATCTAGTGCAACGTAGGTACCAGTTGCGATCACTCGCGGCCTTCGTTCGGAAAGCCGGGTTACGATCAGAGTCAACTGTTTGCGCGGATTTGAAGAGTCGCAAAAAAAATCAATTAGCTTGCGGGGGGGCGGGACGAGAGAAAAAAAGCGGCGCGACCTGGATTCATCCGACAGCGATGCGAAAAACTTCGTCATCGCCTCTTGATCCTCAAACTTCGTCACTTGGATTGTGGCGGTCGTACCGTCGCGCAGAATCAAGCGCCCAGATTCCGGGGAATCCTGTTGAGGAAGAGGTAGGTAATGTGGACGTACGGAAACGCTCGCTCCTCCGGTTTGCAGGCGCCTTGAGTTTTCCACAATGTTTGATTTTCTGGTCTTGCGAGGGACGGCTGAAATATTACTCACATCGCTAGTCTTTTTGCAGAACCTTTATTGAATATCCGCGATTTTGCGCACGCCATCACCCCAGTCTTCGACATTGAAGTCTTTGAACGGCACGACGATCGGTTCCTTTTCCTCGATGGAGATCATTCGATTTTTGTACTCAATAAGAAACGAAATCTTTAGTAACAACGAATCGTCTCTGACTTCAAGGAGGTTCACCTTTTCTTCGAGAAAAGAGTATTCCTTATTACGGAATATTTCCTTCACTCGATCTCTCGTGAGAACTTCTTTCGCGCCCAAAAAGCCACTCATAATTCCTCCACAAAACTAATCGAGCTTCTCGACATATCGCAACACATCTGTGGTCGTGACTAGGCCGACCAAGGCGCCGCTTTCAACCACTGGCAGGCAGCCGATTTTTTTATCCGCCATCAGGCGCGCCGCGTTTGTGATCGGCGTGTCCGGTTCCACGGTGACCACGCGTTTTTTCATTATATCTTTGATCAGGATGCTTTTGAGCAATGCCGATTTACTTTTCTGTTTTAGCCCGAATATTCGGCTGGACGCCGCGCCCATTAAGTCGCGCGCGCTGATCATTCCGGTTAATTTGCCGTTTTCGGTGACCGGAATATGGCGAATGTGTCCGAGGGAGATGATGTCGTTGGCCAAGTCCAAAGTGTCATCGGGCTTTAGGGTCACCGGGGAGCCCATCATGATCTCGCGCACGAGCCCCTCTTTGCCGTTGTTCATGGTCGCTCCTCCTGCAAGCGGTTTAAGAAACAACGCAAGACGTCGACGTACGTCACAATGCCGACGATCCCTTCTGTCCCATCCACGATCGGAATGCCGCCAACCTTTTCATTGATCAAAAGTTCTACCGCCTCCCGCAGTTCGTCGTCCGGCGAAAGCGTCAATGGGTCCCTAGTCATGACGTCTCCAATTTTGGTACGGAGCGCTTTCTCGCGGGCGTCGGGCGCCGACATGAACCAGCCGCCGAGAAACGATCGAACATCACGATCCGTGATGATGCCTATCAACTCGCGTTCCTTCACTACCGGGAGCTGGCGTATCTTGTTTACCGCCATGAGTTCATCGGCCTGAGCGATAGTCTCCGACGGGATCACGATCAACGGATCCTTGGTCATAATGTCAACAACCTTCATCCAACCGTATTTTCCAACCGCGCCTGTCATTGCCATCGGATCTTCCTTTCGGCTTTGCGTAATCGTCGAGCAATGCATTTTTGCTTGATTATCTCAAAACGTGGAGGAGCACAGCCTGTGCCAACCGAGCCTAGAAATTATTTAAAAATATTTAACAAGTCTCTTGGTATAGGTGAAATAGCCGAGTTGTTTTTCGCAACTCTGGAAAAACAAATAGCGCTTTCCTTCAAAATTGAGAAAAACGCATCGCCAACACGAAAAGGAAGTGGTTTTACGCGCCTTCGCCCGGTATAGATCTTGCGCGAGCTGCAAATGTGAATGGAGTCGTAACAACGTAGGAGGTCGTTATGCCTAAGGTAAGAAAAATATTGGCGCTGACGGATTTCTCCGATTTGTCGAAGGTCGGAATCCGCTACGCCCTGGAGATGGCGCGCGATATCAGCGCCGAGGTGCTCGTGTACCACGCTATTGATGTCGGCGAACAGTGGACGAATCGCCGGACCCAAGTCTCGCTGTACCGTAACCTATTGGAAGAAAGCCGGCGGCTTTTGGATCGATTCCTCGCCGACAATTTCGCCGATTGCATCGATCTGGTCGAGGTGCGGCAGGTCGTGGAGTTCGGCAGGGCGCACAAGAATATCGTAGACGAGGCAGCCACGGAGGGCGTCGATATAATCGTGATATCGACCCATGGCCGCACCGGTATCGAACATGTGATTTTGGGCAGCGTTACGGAAAAGGTAGTGGCGCGCGCGCCTTGCCCCGTTTTGGTGGTGCCTAGATATGAACTGAGCGCGATGGCCGCGGCTGCTTAGTCAAAGCGGTGCTTTGCACTAGAGCTGATAGCAGGTGACACTTTATGACAGACGAAAAGGATCGCTTCGGTGACACCATGAGGCTCGTCGAGCGCGCGAGAGAGGATATTTACTTCTGGATGGAGCACGGAGAGCTGGAAGGGGTCATTCGCGAAATCAGCCGGGGGCCGCTAGGCGTGTGGATCGATAAATTCACTAACCGCCAATTTCAAACTTAATCGTGAGAATGAAGTTGCTGATTCTCCTACAAGTGAGAAAGGAAGGACAGAATTAGGATTGTATTTCCGTGAAACTGACGGCCTAACGGTTGGCACTTCTATTGCTGTTTAGCGGGATCGGCAAGGTTCTCTGGCAACAAACCAAATGCAGGAAAGGGAGGCGAGGAATGTTTACCGACAAAATCGAGCTCAAAGACTTTGATAAAATGGATCCGGAATACAAGGATCTTCTAGGACGCGTGTTGACGATCCAAGCAGACTGCGAGATCGGCGGACCGCATCTTTATGTAGAGAAGATGCTGCCGGCGGCGCCGACCAAGCTCGATCAACTTATCGTCGCGCGCACCGCCGCCGAAGAGATCGATCACTTCCGCAAGGTAGCGCGCGTCGCCGGCGATATGGGAGTCGATGTTTCTTTTGTGCTGAGCCAGCCCAATGAAAAGCGTTTCGTCGACGCATTTCGCGGTCTGATCACGACCTGGGAGGACAACGCCGTCTTCGGTTTCTTGATCGATCGGGTCGGGCGTTATCAGCTGGAAGAATTTTACGATTGCAGCTATCTGCCATTGCGGCGCATCTTGTCGGACATCGTCATCGAGGAACTGGGGCATATCGAGTACGGCCACAACAAAACGCTCGAACTGCTTTCCAAAGGTGATGAGCAGAAGGAGCGAGTTCAGAAAGCGATTGACTATTGGTACGTTCGAGCACT
>DASYUV010000115.1:0-5477 GCA_036000865.1 Binatia bacterium
TCCTGAATCGAAAGGGACAAAGTATCGTCGAAATATCTTTGATTACACCCATCCTGTTGGTCGCATTGTATATTCCGGCGGATTTTGGGATAGCTTTTTTCACCGTTCACTTGACGCAGAACGCGGTAAGGGAAGCAGCGCGTATGGGATCTTCGAAGGATCCGTTTGATACTGCTGCAAGCACAGCCATTAAGAATGACGCGCTCAGTAAAATGCCGGCTCGATTAAGCTCGAAAACCGTAACGGTGAAGTATTATGCCGATGGAAGTGCTGATTGCGCGCGGTTCGTCGAAGTTATCGGGCAAGGAAACTATGACTATTTTCTCTATCAAATTCTGAGGCTCTTTGGGGCCACCGTTCCGGATACAAGTCAGATCACACGCACAGTGCGCATGCGTCATCTAAGTCAGCCGGCTACCAACCACACGCCCTGTACAACGCCGACGGTCACTTCGCCGTAAGGCGATTTATACCAGGAGGTTTTCTATGTCTTCGATGAGCAATGATAAAGGATCGGTATTGGTGTTCGTGACGCTGATGATCGTATTATTGATGATCATGGTAGGAATGGGGCTGGACACCGGCCAACTAACCTATAGTCGCGCTACCGGCCAAGCGGCGGTTGACGCTGCCGCTCTGTCAGCTGTCTCTGCGCTTCCAAGTCGCGTTGCAGCGCAAGTTGAAAGCCGAGCCGCCGCCTTTGTTTCGACTAATGATTACGTCGGCAGTCCTGGTAATCAGATCGCGAGCCCCAACGTCAGCTATATTCGGTACGATTTCGCCACGAATCAGATCACTTATTCAGAGCCTATCGGAACCGCAAATGGGGTACGGGTCGCCTTGGAGCAAGGAACAGGAAGCGCGATAGCGACTCCCGCGTTCCTCACCCCGCTGTTCAATCTACTTGGTGGTTCTGCTCCCGCAGCAAATAATGTCAACGTTAGTGCGGTTTCGACAATAACAGCGAAGCCGGCGATCCCTATTGCGTTGTGGTCAGCCATCTGCCCTGCACAAGACGGAACGACCGTCGCACCGAATGTACAGATACAGATGCAACACCCGTCTCCGCAGGACGGTGTCGAGAATTCCTGTTGGACGACTTTTCTGGATTGTTCCTCTGGTGCACCAGACATCAAGGCAGGATTTGAGGTCGCCGGAACCTGCTCGGGTAGCCGAATAGCCGGGGACATCGGCATTGGTACTCCCATTTGCCAGAATAAAGGGCAAGTGAACTCGGTATTAGGAACTGCTCAAGATTTCTTTAGTGCCAACGGTATGCCAAACAGCTGGTGGCTCGTTCCGGTTATAGGGGGTGGTGGCAATTGTGATCCGCAAAACCCGACGCAAATTACGAGTTGGGCTAAGATCAGGCCGACACTGATTGATAAAAGCGGGAATCCCAAATATATCAAGGCCGACGTAATTTGCGGTCCAAACCTCATTAACGAAGCTGAAGGTAGCCTGTGTTTTTCTCACAGACTGGTGCGGGAGCCCGCCAAAGGATATTAACCAAGTACCCAAACAGCCCTCCAATTGAGCTATCAATTCGCTGCCAGAGTAAACCAAACCGGAGCGGTTGACTAGTAATTTCGGCGGGCCGCACTTCGTACGGTTTTCTAATAAAGTTAATTCATGTATAGGATTCCCGTTCTTTTTTTGCTCGGCCTATCAGTCTGCGTGGCATGGAGCTGTCGCCCCACCAAAGATTCGGAAAGGATCGCGGAGGTTGACGGAACTGTTATCACTCGGGCTGAAGTCGATAAATCGGCCGGGAAGCAGCTTCAGGGACTGCGTCAACAACTTTACCAATTGGAGAGGCAGAAGCTCGACGAATATATCGGAGCGACGCTCGTAACGCGGGAGGCGAAGGAGCGAGGCGTTTCTGTGTCGACTCTGCTGGAGCAGGAGGTCAACCATACAGTTCAGCCGGTCTCAGAAGAGGAGATTCGGAGTTTTTACGAGAGCAATAAAGATCGATTGCGGGTCGAGTTGGACAAGGTCCACGACCAGATTCGTGATTATCTGCGCGAGCAGAAGATTGCGGCGCGGAAGAACGAATATTTTAAAACGCTTCGCAATAAGGCGAAGATCACGAGTTATCTAAAGCCTCCGGCGGTGCAGCGCGCGGACGTCTCGATCAATGGAGCGCCCTTCAAGGGATCGGAAAAAGCTACAATCACCATTGTTAAATTCGAAGATTTTCAGTGTCCGTACTGTAAGACGGTTCAACCAACTTATCAGGAGCTACTCAAGCGTTACGACGGTAAAGTAAGGTTGGTCCACAAGGATCTGCCACTGGACGCGATTCATCCGCAGGCGCGGCAGGCGGCGGAGGCGGCGCGGTGTGCGGGGGAGCAGGGAAAGTTTTGGGAGTATCACGATAAGCTTTATGCTAATTCACCGAAGGCGGGCGTTGAGGAACTTAAGAGTTACGCCAAAGAAGTGGGGCTGAACGCTGCGTCATTTGATCAGTGTTACGGCAGCGGAAAATTCCGAGCTGCTGTACAAAAGGATTTGAATGATGGCGCTCAGCTCGGTCTGACCGGCACGCCAACGTTTTTTATCAATGGCCGCGAGATCTCCGGAGCCCAGCCGGTGGAGGCGTTTGCGGCGATTATCGACGAGGAGTTGGGTCAGGCGAAATAGGCTCCAATCTCCATGGAGCGAATCGAGGCGATCCCTTCGCGGCGGCATTAACGGCTGTCGGAATGATCGTATCGGCCCGTCGAGAACATGTCTTCAGTTGGTGTTTTTTCTTATCGTCCATCGCACTTTTGCTAATCTGGCCCTTTCACCCGATGCGCTATGTGGCCCCATTGGTGCCCGTGCTTATCATGTTTCTATAATCGCTTGGGTTCCGGGCTTTGTTAATACTAGTCAACGGCGTATGATTATGCAGTTATTTGCTGATCCGAGACGATCAGTCGACACGTGGCGTGTACGGTAGCCGCGTGTCTTATGGGTGGCGGGGATTGGATCCGGTCGGCGCTGGGCCGCCCGGCCACGTATTTTTACGCTATGGCAACGCGAGCGCTGATGTCAGTTCAGTCGACGAGATCAAAACTCAGCTGGCAAAGTTGGAAGTCAACTATCTCATTGTCGACCCGCTCGCCGGTTACGCCCAGGGAAAAGCGACCCTCAGAGTGCTCGAAGAGCTCGTGAGTTCCTACAGCGCCACTGCGAAGATGGTTTTGCCAGCGCTGACGGTAAGTGCACAATTTAAGCAGTAGAACTAAAGTAGACCTGACGTCGTGTTGGAAGAAGCGCTAAATCTTTTATTGCTCGGCCAAAATCCCGATGGGGGTTGGGGCGCGGTGGCCGGCAAACGCAGCAATACGGAGGCGACTGCGCTGGCTTTGCTGGCGTTGCAGGCGGTCTTTAAGAAGGCGATTGAACCAGCGGTGCAGAAGGCTAAGACATGGTTTGCAGAACGGCAGAATGTCGATGGCAGTTGGCCGCTTAACGACAGCTTAAAGGAATCCTCATGGAGTACCGCGCTCGCCATTATCGCGCTAAGTCCGTCGGCCGATTTTAATGAGCGCGTGATCAAGGCTGGTAACTGGACGCTGGAGCAGGAAGGGAGCAAGCCGGGAATATTGGCCAACTTGATTCTGGCGCTCACGTTCCAAAAGAAGGCCGTTCAATTGAACGAGGATTTGATCGGTTGGTCGTGGACGCCGAACAGCTTCAGTTGGGTCGAGCCGACCAGTTATTTTCTTCTCGCGTTAAAAAAGATAAGGCGCAATCTTTCGAACAAAACCGTGGAAGAGCGTATCCAGCAGGGTGAACTCATGATCTACGACCGCATGTGCGACAATGGCGGCTGGAATTATGGAAATTCATCCGTCTACGGCGATCGGCTTTGGCCGTATCCCGATACCACGGCAGTTGCTTTGATCGCGCTGCAGGATCATCACGAGCGAAAAGAGAATCAGGTGAGCCTAAGGGCTCTGGGCGAGATGGCGAAAAACACCGATTCAGGACTGGCTCTCAGTTGGGGTGCAATTTGCTTGTCACTGTACGGCCAGGAGGGCGCGGAACTAAGGCACCGACTCGTTGAGCGATTCGCCAAAACCAAATTTCTCGGCGAAACCAAGGCGATCGCATTAGGAATCTTGGCGATGGGCAACGGTGCGCGATTCTTTCGAGTGTAGGAAGTAAAGATGAATAGACGCGAATTCATCAAAGCATCCGCCGGCGTCTCTTTATATCCATTCCTAAACTCGTGCGAGCAGCAGGTTCGCTGGGAAAAAGAAGCTTTCACCAAAACCAAGCGTTCTAAGGTGGCGATCCTCGCAGCGGAACAGTACGGCAGTTCGTTACGCGACACGATTCGTCGAGGTATCCAAATGTTTCGTTTGGAGCTTAACGGCAAGCGCGTGCTGCTCAAGCCCAATCTCGTCGAGTTTGATCTAAAGGGTGCCATAAATACCCATCCCGCGGTAATCGAGGCGGCGGTCGATGCGTTCAAGACTCTGGGCGCTCGCGAAGTGATCGTGGCCGAAGGGCCGGGACACCGGCGCGACAATGAGTATTTGTTGACCGCGTCCGGTCTTTATGATGTGTTCAAACAGCATCGTATTCGCTACGTCGATCTCAACACGGACGACGTTCGCCTGTCAAAGTTAAAGAGCAGTTTTACCCATTTTCATCAGTTATATCTGCCGGAGACGCTGTACAACGCCGACTTGCTGGTATCAATGCCGAAGCTCAAGACCCATCACTGGGCCGGGGTCACGCTGTCGTTGAAAAACATGTTCGGCGTGGTGCCCGGCTCGGTTTATGGTTGGCCGAAGAATGCTCTTCATTGGGCCGGCATCGTCGGCAGTATTCTCGATATCAATAGCTCGCTGCCGCTGCCGCGCTTCGCCATCGTTGATGGCATCGTTGGCATGGAAGGCAATGGTCCGCTGCAAGGACAGGAGAAGAAAAGCGGTGTGTTGATCTTCGGCAATGATTTAGTGGCAGTCGACGCGACGGCGGCCAGGCTTATGAAGCTCGAACCGCGCAAGGTGAAATACCTCGACTTGGCGGGCGAATTCCTAGGAAATATCGGCTATGAGCAAATCGAACAGATCGGCGAAAATCTACATCCTTACCAACAGGATTTCCGTGTGATCGAGAATTTTGCGTACTTGAAAAAGCTGGTTTGATGAACCTCCACGGGCTTACATCGCGGACGGGTCGGTGTGCCCAATGCATTGAGCTTGGAAAGAGAACCAAAAAAAAGAGCCGAGCGCATAGAGCGACCGGCTCTTTCGACTAACTATTCCTGTTTTCTAGCTCGATTTGCCATCCGCAGGGATTATCAGCTTCATGCCGACATAGATATAGTCCGGATTCTTGAGTAGGTCTCTGTTGGCTTCGTATATTTTTCCCCACTTGTTGGGAGCATTGTAGAATTGCTCCGCGAGTCTGCTGAGCGTATCGCCGGCTTTCACCGTATATTCCTGAGAACCTGGTTTTCCGACCGGCCC
>DASYUV010000116.1:0-8751 GCA_036000865.1 Binatia bacterium
TTCAGCGCCTCGTTGCATCATCATCGCGGGACCCAACGGGGCAGGGAAAACCACGTTTGCCCGTGAATTTTTATCGAAAGAGGCAGGCGTCGTTCATTTCGTCAATCCTGATTTGATCGCCAGTGGACTCTCGCCGTTGCGGCCCGAACTTGCCGCCCTGGCGGCAGGTCGACTATTTCTACTTCAACTGGATCGGCTCGCCAGATCCAAGGAGGACTTTGCCTTTGAAAGTACGTTGAGTGGACTGACTTACATCAACCGGCTCAAGCGCTGGAAAGCCGTCGGTCGGCGAATCGAAATTGTGTACCTACGGATCTCATCGCCGCAACTCGCACTACGGCGAATCTCTACTCGGGTCAAACAAGGAGGCCACAACGTGTCACGAAGCGACGTGATGCGCCGGTTCACTCGCAGTTGGGATAATTTTGAAAGTCACTATCGTCTTTTAGCCGATGTCTGGAGCGTTGTATGATAACTCGGGAGCTACTCCGCGATTGCTGGAGCAAGGACCATGAAACGAACTAAGGTGAAAAAAGAAACAAAAGAATTCTCCGCCGCGGTCGGTCGCGTGCTGCGCCGCGCCGCCAAGGTTGCGCGCAAGACGGCACGCATGCACGGCACGCCGATCTACATTTGGAAAAACGGCAAAGTCGTCGCCGAAAAACCGTGACCTAATTCTTTCGTAATCATCGCAGCCGGTTTCAATCCTGGGAAAGTCACCATGGCTCATCACAAGCGTAAACGGTCAAAAAACCAAAGGGCCGGCTGTTTGCTCTGCAAACCATGGAAGATGAATGGATTCGCGCAGACCCGGCCGGATGCGGAATCCTTTTCTGATCACCGGTGATCTGAGGGTGTATTGTGAAGTCAAAGACGAACCCGAGCCGACCGTAACGATCTTAGCCATCGGAATCAAAAAAAGGCATCTAGTTCGGATCGGGAGAGAAAGAATCAAACTATGACAAAAGTCGAGTTCAAAAAGGCGTCGGGACCGCTGTCGGAATACGCTGAAAAGGCAAGGAAAAGACCCTATCATCGTGGTTAAACGTGGAAAGCCGTTCGCCGCGGTTGTCCCCATTCGCAATGCAGATGAAGAGACCGTAGCGCTGAGCACCAACCGCAAGTTCCTCAAGATTATACAGCGGTCCAGGGCCCGCGCAAAAAAAGAAGGGACCATTTCGGCCACCGAACTACGCCGCCGTCTTGGGGTAGCAAAGTAGATCCTCATTTCGACGTTTCGAGAATTCCCGAAACGTGGGAAGTTCCCCCTTCCGAGTTGTAATTGTCTTTAACGTTTTGAACGTAGCGCAGCGATTGAACGGCTGGAACGTTTGAACCGGCCTCAGTATTAAATGATCCGCGGTTTTCAACAATTTGGACGGCTGGTCAGGTTAGGATATATTGTTAAGGGCAACGTCGAGTATTCTCGATAGGAGGTTTTCATGACCAATAGACCTTCGGTCGTGCATAGCGACCCGGAGATATTAGGTGGGACTCCCGTCTTCGTGGGCACGCGTGTCCCCCTGCGAAACCTCTTTGACTATCTAGAGCGTGGACATGGCATCGACGAGTTTCTTGACGCGTTTCCGTCGGTATCTAGGGAACAGGCGATCGCGGTTCTCGAGAACGCTCACGAGGTATTGACCGCCGATGCGCGTGCTGCTCGATGAACAACTGCCGCGTCACCTCGCCAGGGAAATCGGTGGGCACGATGTCAGCACGGTTCAGCAGCGGGGGTGGGCCGGACTTAAGAATGGCGAGCTACTTCGCGTTGCGGCCGACGCGGGTTTTGAGGTTTTGGTGACCGCTGATCGCAATCTGCAGTTCCAGCAAAATCTGTCGCAATCCCGACTCGGAATAATCCTGCTCATTGCATCCAGTAATGCTCTTGAGGACCTTCTTCCGCTAGTGCCAAGTCTCCTCGCCGCTATTCCGAACAGCCGCCCCGCCCAGTTGTTACGCGTAGAGCTCTAGTGGATCACATTTCAGCCAGCGAATTAGGCCGCCCCCCCGGGGTTGCGAAGTAGATCCTCATTTCGACGTTTCGAGAATTCTCGAAACGTGGAAGTTCCCCTCAGGTTTATCTTCCTTTGAACTTTTGAACTATTGAACCCTTCGACATACTCAGGGCAGACTTTCTATGAAACTTGTCAAGCCCCCTCTAAATTTTTTTCATGTGCCCTGGCGCATTCTTTGCCTGGTGATATTCGCCAAATGGTAGTTCTCATCGTACGCTTTATGGTCTCGCCATATCACAAAAATGATCTTGAGCCACTTCGCTCCCAAAGCCCTGAGCGCTTGAGCATGAGTGTGTCCCTTCGCCCGTTGGTCCCGATAATATTTGTCCGCCCATTCACATCGATTGATCGAGTTACAGGAAAACCACTAAGTGGCATACCGCAGCAGCTTGTTACACGCATAACGAAACTGTACAGAACAACTCTTGCCACTCTTTATCGTGACCGGCACTGCGCCTGCCTCGGCTTGAAGGTGGTGAAAAAATTCGTTAACCCTATAAAATCGTAGTCCACAGCGTAGTAAGCTGTAGAAGGCGGGGAAAGTCCAAAGGCGAAAAAGTTCGAGCCTAGAAGCTCTGTTTTTTCCGGCCGGAAGTTGCCTCGGTCCAGGGTTGCAGCAGCCAGCGCAGGAGACCGATCCATGCGCTACAAATCCAAGAGATCGATCCGTGCACGTCTCGCCAGTTTAGCTCTCGCCTTCGCCGTGGTCGGCGCCGCGTGGGCGACCGAGCGCGTCGTCGTCGAGAACTGGCGCTCGTATCCGCTCGGTACGCGGGGCATCCCGGGCGACTGGAAGGAGCAGACCTGGGGGAAACCCGTGTACGACCTCGAGATCGTTTCGGACAACGGTCAGCCGGTCCTGCGCCTCAGGAGCAAGGGTGACAATTCTACAATCAGTCGCGACCTCAAAGGTTCGGTCGATCTCAACGAGACGCCAATCCTCGAGTGGAGATGGAAGGTCATGACGCTTCCTACCGGAGGCAATGCCTGCCAGAAGTCGACCGACGATCAGGCCGCACAGGTTTACGTCGCCTGGCTGCGCTCGCCGGAGTCCGTGCGCTCGCGCATCATCGGCTATGTTTGGGATTCGACGGCACCGGCTGGCACGATCTGCAAGAGCCAGAAGACGTCCACGGTGACCTATGTCGTCCTGCGCTCGGGGTCCGACGAGCTCGGTAAACGAATCACCGAACGCCGCAATGTCGTTGAAGACTTCCGGAGGATCTATCGCGAGGCGCCGGACAATCCTAGCGCCGTTTCCCTCGCCATTGACTCGGACGACACGCGTTCTAGCGCCGAGTCATTTATCGGACCGACCGTCTTCAAGCGGCCTTGACGAGCGCGATATAGGGTTGCCAGCCGTAGACTACGGCCGGCGGTAATCGTGGCTCATTTCGACGTTTCGAGAATTCTCGAAACGTGGAAGTTCCCCTAGGGTTGGACAGGAATCACGAGCACGCCTTTTCTCCATTTTCCTTTCGAACGGCCACGAGCACGAATAACGATCACGGTCTTTATCCTTCATCCTTCCCCACTCCTCCCCGCCCCCGAGATTCTTTTCAGATTGTCCAATATTAGACTGCAATCCGTTTGGAGCCTGCTTACGCTATTAAATTCCCGCCAGAAGTACCTGGCGGTGGGACTTTACCCGACCGGATCAACCGGAAAAAAATATTGTAGTCACGAATCAGCGAGTCAAAATGAGGTAAAAATGAACACGAAAATTAGTATCTTTGTAGTCGTTGCGTTCTTCATCGCTTTTCTCCGGCTTGCCGACGCGCAGCAGCCAGGGAAAGTGCCACGCATCGGATATCTGTCGGGCGGTAGTCAGAGCGGTTCAGTGTCTCTGCTCGATGGGTTTCGCCAAGGGCTGCGAGATCATGGTTACATCGAGGGGAAAAACATTATCGTTGAGTATCGCTTCGCTGAGGGAAAGGTGGATCGTATCCCAAGCCTCGTTGCCGAACTGGTGCAGCTCAACGTCGATGCCATCGTGAGTAGCAATTTCTCGGCTATCCGCGCCGCCAAAAAGGCCACAAAATCGATTCCGATTGTCATGGTGACGACTCAGGATCCCGTCGCCTCCGGCGTCATCGATAGCTTGGCGCGCCCGGGCGGAAACATCACCGGACTCACGCGGCTCACCTATGATTCCAATGGAAAACGGCTAGAGACGCTCAAGGAGTTGGTTCCGACGATCTCCCGGGTCGGGTTCCTCATGACCGAGGATCGGGCCGGCGGGGTCGACCTCAAAGATCACGAGGCGCCCGCACATGCTCTAAAGATACAGATGCAATCTCTCGTGGTCCGAGGTCCGAACCCGGATTTGGAGGAGGCATTTCGAGCCGCGGTCAAGGGCGGCGCCAACGCGCTCATGGCAGGTCGAGGTCCCGTGCTCAACAATTACAAGAAACAGATCGCGGACCTTGCGATAAAGAATCGGCTGCCTTCGATGACCGAAGGAAGCGACTTTGTGGAGGCCGGCGCGCTCGCCTCATTTGCAGCCAACGATGCGGACAGTTCCAAAAGAGCGGTTGATTACGTGGATAAAATCTTGAAAGGCGCCAAACCCGCCGATCTGCCGGTGGAGAAGGCGACCAAATTCGAGCTGGTGATAAATCTCAACACCGCCCAGCAGATCGGCCTAAGCCTTCCCGATGCGGTGCTGAAGCGCGCGGATAAAGTCATTAGATAAATGTCGTAAGAGCAGGAGACACCATGAAGACAAAAACTTATTTTTTTGGTCTGCTGGTTCATATTGTTGTGTTCGCGCCATTCGCCCAGGCGCAGCAGCCGGCGAAAGTTTTCCGCGTGGGCGTTTTATCCACGCGCCCCGGCATCGAGCCGCGGGACGAAGTGTTCCGCCAACGCCTGCGCGAGCTTGGCTACGTTGAAGGACAGAACCTGGCCACCGAGTGGCGATTTTCTGATGGCAAACTTGATCGCCTCGATCCGCTCGCGGCTGAGCTTGTCCGCCTCAAGGTCGATGTGATCTTCGGAAACGCCACACCGACGATCCAGGCCGCCAAGAAAGCGACAACGACGATACCGATCGTGATGATCGCTGGCGCTGACCCGGCTGAGAGCGGACTCGTCGCAAGCCTGGAGCGCCCCGGCGGGAACATCACGGGACTGACATCGGTTTCCACGGCGCTTAACGGCAAGCGCATGGAACTAGCCAAAGAGATCATTCCCGATCTCTCGCTCGTAGGCGTTCTCTTGGATCCCAATTATCCAACGATTACATCCGGCCAGAGTTTGAAAGAAACCCAGACTGCAGCCGATTCCTTGGGACTCAAGTTGCAACTTCTGGAAGTGCGCAGCGTCAATGATTTCGACAATGCGTTCGGAGCCGCAACCAAGGTGCGCGCGCAGGCGCTCATTCACTTCAGTCACACGGTCATTACCAACGCACGAAAGCGCGTCGCTGCACTAGCGATGACACATCGCCTGCCGGCAGTTTATGCCGACACACAGTTTATAGACGCCGGGGGCCTGATGTCTTTGGGCCCGGATCCGCTCGATCTGATCCGTCGCGCCGCCGGCTACGTCGACAAGATCCTCAAGGGCGCCAAGCCGGCCGACCTGCCGATGGAAAAACCAACGAAGTTTGAAGTAGTCATAAATGCCAAGGTTGCAAAGCAGATCGGACTGACGATCCCATCCAAGGTGCTGGCGCGAGCAGATAAGGTCATCGAGTGAAAACCGCTAAGGGTGAGAAAATGAGGTGAAGTCCACGATCCTAAAAGTTTTTACTAAAAGGCAGCGCTCTAATTTCGCTGCGTCGCAGCTACTTTGCCTTTATCCTTTGAAACACGCTCACGATTTTTCTCCGACCCTACGATCACGGCTTTTTTCCGGGCACGAGCACGTTCTGACCTAACGCCCACGGTAGCAGTCTGTACACGTGCACGGCTTTTCTCGCTTCCATGAGCACGTTAGTTTTCCGTCACGTCCACGGCCTTTCGCCGTCCACGAACACGGCACTTCTCCCCCCACGATCACGAATCACGAACACGAGTATTCCCCACCACGATCACGGCCTTTCCGTTTTCATCCTTCATCCTTTTGCCTTCATCCTTTTATTAAGCTCCCCCAGATTCCTTTCAAAATCGTCCAATATTAGACTGCAATCCGTTTCACGCCTGCTTAACCTTATAGATATTCGCGCCAGAAGTTTCTGTCAGTAGAGTTTTACGCGGCGAGCCTCGGAGGCAAACGAATTCTCAAAACGTGCAAGTTTCCGCCAGATAGAATCAAAAGTGTTTTTGACCCCAATTTCTATAAAGACCTTGGCAACCCAAAGCCGATCGTGTAGAATCCACGCCGTTTCACACTTTACCTGCCGAGAGCGTCTTGCCCGAAACTGCCTACACACTTCCGGTCGCGGTGGATACAAGACTCAGACACTACCATCAAACCCAAGCGCGCAGGGTAGTGGAGTTCGTCGTCCAGTTAGAAGTTGAAGTTCGTGAGGTGTGGAAACCGGTAATCCGCTACGACACGGCCCATGGATTTGCGCACATTGACCGGTATAATCTAAGAGGCCGGACTAAAAAGGAACGACTGACGTTAAATTATGGCGAAGCACTTACGCGAGCGGAGCGGGACATCAAGCAAAACTGGTCGCATTACCGAGAACGTTTTTTACGAGGAGAGTGGCCATGACGGCATCTGAAAAGGAATTTGTTGAGAGGAATTTGGATCTGATATTCGAATTCGAAAAATATGTCTTGGAGCATCCAGCGATTGCGGAAAAGATTCCGCGCGACGCGGTAGTATTCATGAAGGTGACCGGAGACCAAAAGTTCAATCGTTGGAGTGAGCGCCAGGCGAAAAAGCAGGCGAAAAAAGGCGCGCCGCTTATCTCAATCACGGTGAAAAAAATGGGACCCGTTCATTCCCGCATCGCCGGGCTCGCCCTAGAGCACGCTGCCTAAATGCAGCCACGCCCGCCAGCTTTCGGTCGACCGGGCTATAATACTGAATCTGTTCAAAAACCGAAATTTGCCCAAGCAGGTTGCACAAGCGGAAGTGGGTGACGATCGGCCCCATTGCGAATTGCTTTTGGCGTAGCGAAGTAACTGGTTCATTTCGACGTTTCGAGAATTCTCGAAACGTGGAAGTTCCCCCTAGGGTTGGACCGGAATCACGAGCACGCCTTTTCTCCATTCTCCTTTCGAACGGCCACGAGCACGAATAACGATCACGGTCTTTATCCTTCATCCTTCCCCACTCCTCCCCGCCCCCGAGATTCTTTTCAAATTGTCTAATATTAGACTGCAAGCCGTTTCGAGCCTACTTACACTATTAAGTTCGCGCCAGAAGTACCTGTCAGTGGGGTTTTACGCGGCGAGACTCGGAGGCAAACATCCTAAGTGGGATCATCGCCAAGCTCGGGCTAATTTGTATTTTGACGTTTTGAGAATTGTCAAAACGTGCAAGTTCCCCTCGCCGGGTTTTGAAATCCGGTTAACGACTTGAACGGAGCAAAGCGGTTGAACGTTTTGAACCGGCTTCGGTCTTATGTGAGCGAAGCGGTGGAACGCCTGGAACGAATCGGAACGGACCGGTCCCCGTGAGCACGATCCACGATCACAAATCACGAACACGAGTATTCCCCCACCACGAACACGTTTTTTCCACCCCGCCGGTTGTCTTCTTTGCCCCGAATCCAGTAGACTACGGCCAGATTTGGCCGATTTAGACCCCGACATCAACGCAGAGCGCCGTACCACCGCGCCAGAGATTTTTTTTAAGACCAATAGACACTCGGATTCAAGCACACACGAATGTTTGACGCAGCGGCATCTCTGAAGTTTCAACAATGAAACTCGAAGAGTTCCAACCCAACGCGAATGTCCGCGGCATCCTTCCTGACAGCCTCGTCACGGTGGTTAACGTGCAGTGGTTCGGTTCTGAGGCGCTCGAATTAACCTACAAGGACACCGCCGGACGGGTTGCTAATCTTTTGCTTTACCGTCACGACGAACCACGTCTGGAGATTGTCGAACAAGGACGGCCTTGGAGTTTTGACGGCGACGGTAGTCTTCTCCGCCTGGTATCGGAAGCGCACCGCATCCGGTTGGCCCATCTGTTCGATCCGGTTCTGGCTGTCCACACTTCGTTAGTCGACCCGTTGCCGCACCAGATCACCGCCGTTTATGAGGCGATGCTGCCACGACAACCGCTGCGGTTCCTGTTGGCAGACGATCCCGGTGCCGGAAAAACGATCATGGCGGGTCTGCTCATCAAGGAGTTGATTGTCCGCGGCGACCTCCAGCGGTGTTTGGTCGTTTGCCCCGGCAGTCTCGTCGATCAGTGGCAAGACGAACTCTACCGTCGCTTTCAACTTCCCTTCGATATTTTGACCAACGACAAGCTCGAAGCTGCCCGCACCGGAAACTGGTTCCTTGAAAACAACCTTGTGATTGCGCGGCTCGACAAGCTTTCTCGCGATGAAAACGTTCAAGATAAACTCAAGGCGCCCGACTGCCGCTGGGACCTCATCGTTTGCGACGAAGCGCACAAGATGTCGGCTTCATTTTTCGGTGGCGAAGTAAAGTTTATCAAACGTCACAAACTCGGGCAGATGCTGTCGCCGTTGACGCGCCACTTCCTCTTGATGACGGCCACGCCGCATAACGGCAAAGAGGAAGAGTTTCAACTTTTCATGGCACTGATCGACGGCGATCGTTTCGAGGGGCGATTCCGCGACGGGGTTCACACCGCC
>DASYUV010000117.1:0-62232 GCA_036000865.1 Binatia bacterium
CATAGAGATCGACGCCACCGCCGGTGGTGGTGCCAACGATGATCTTGACCGTCTTGCCCTTGAAATCGGCGTCGCTTTGCGCGGCCACGGTGCGGGACAAAGCAATCCCGAGCGCGATGATCACAAGTGTGCCGAGGACGCGGCTCCTCAGAAACGTTTCCATCGACGTGGCCCTACCCTTTCTTAAACGTGGATCTTTGCATCGAGCACAGTAACGTGAGACGAATCCGAGCTTAATCCGAGCGGGTTGATATCGATCGTGCTGATTTTGCCGCGAAGTTCTATTGCAAAACTGGACAAGCGTAGCAGCGCATCCGTCAGCGAATCGACATGAGTTGATCCGTTTGCTGCGGCCTTTTGCAGCACCGGAAACGCTCTCAATGACGAGAGCATATCCTCGGCATCCGCCACTGTGAGTGGTGCCAGCCGAAGCGCATAATCCTTGAGCACTTCTGTGAAGATGCCGCCCAAGCCGCACAGGATCACGGGGCCAAACGTTGCATCGTACTTCACGCCGAGAATAATCTCGAAATCATGTGGAACGAATCGCTCCACGCTGACCGAAGTATTTTGATCCGAAAGCAATCTAGTTCTTTCTTTTAGTACGGCGTATTCGCGTTGCAGCTCCGCGTCATGGGCAATCTTCTGACTTACCAGGCCGGCATCGCTCCGGTGCGTCACATTAGGCACCATACCCTTCATGATCACCGGATAACCGAGCTCGGCCGCGGCTGCCAATGCTTCATCGCTCGAAGACACTAGGTGATAATCGGCACATCGAAAACCATAGGCTTGGAGCAATTCCACCGTCGCCGTGTGAGGCAGGACTGCAGATCCCGGATGAACTTGCAAGATTGCCTCGACGTGCGCTCTCGGTGCGTTGATGGCGCGCTCCGCCTCCTGCGTTTTGCGCCGCTGCTGCAGGAACCTTCCGTAATCGATGTAAGCGCGTAGCATCTTGAAACAGGCGTCCGTGGCGCCGTCGAATACCGGAATATGCTCGGCTTGAAAAATATCGCGCACATCTGCCTCGGACAGACAATTAATCGCAGCGGCCGGTTTTCCGAACTTTGCTGATGCCGCCGCAAAATTCCTGGCGTACTCATGCCGCACCGCCAGCGGCCCGAGATACATCAAGAGACAATCGTTAGCCGTATCCCCTGCGAAAGCTTCGCAGACGTTGGAGAGAAAACCCGGACTCCGCGACGCCCCAGCAGTGTCGAAAGGATTGGTCAAGATCGCTGTGCGGCGCTGCGGAATGCGGCTTTTGGCTCCTTCGGAGATATCGGCGAGGTCGAGACCGTATTCAGTTGCCTTGTCGGCCATCAGGCCAGCGCCGGCGCCGCTCGAAGTCATGACGAGAATGCGCCCGCCGCGCGGCACCGGTTGATGAGCGGCCATCTGCGCTGATCCTAAAAATGTCTCCACCGTATCGGTGGAGATGACGCCGTATTGCCGAAATGCAGCTTCGTACACTTCACCGGCGCCAGCCATGCGCGCCGTATGCGCCAGGGTGGTAATCGCGCCGCGCACCGACTTGCCGACTTTGAGCACGACGATTTTCTTGCCGAGCTCGTGTGCGCGCTCGGCCAGCTGGAGAAAGCGCGGCCCGTCCTTGAGCCCTTCCATAAGTACGGCGACTACCTGGGTCGATGCGTCTTCGAGAAAGAATTCGGTAAAGTCGCAAAGGTCTAAATCCATCTCGTTGCCGTTGCTGACGAGATAGCTTAAGCCTTGATTTGCCTGCACGGCGCGGTGGCCCAGCACGCCGAGCAGCGCGCCGCTATGCGACGCGATGGCGACGGGACCGGGAGTGAGCGGCAAAGCAAACGCGTGATCGTAGCCGCAGGGAATTCCTTTGAGTACGTTGAACGTGCCGTGACAGTTGGGGCCGCACACGCGAATGTCGTATTGCTTTGCGATGTCGCTCAGCTCTGCTTGACGCTGCGCGCCTTCGGCGCCCGATTCGCTAAAGCCCGCCGAGCCGATGATTGCGGTCTTGACTCCTTTTTTGCCGCACTCTTCTAAGACTTGCGGAGATAATTTCGCGTCGACCATCAAGATCGCGACGTCGGGTGCCTCAGGCAATTCGCTGACGCTTGGATAACACTGAAGACCGCTGATTTCCGACGCTCGCGGATTGACCGGATAAATTTTGCCGCTGAACTTGGAATTTATAATATTGCGCAGCGGCAACCCCGACGCCTTCGCCGGATCGGATGAAGCGCCGACGACGGCGACTGACTTGGGTTCAAAAAGTAAACGAACGCGTGGGTCGGACACGAAGCCTTCCTCCGGTGAATTATTCGAGATGACTATGACAATCGGGATTCACCACGAAGGGTACGAAGAGCACGAAGTTTAATATGTTCTGTCGAACCCTTCGTGGCCTTCGTGTTCTTCGTGGTGAGAATAGACTCGTCTCAATAGTGGAGAGATACCACAAAAAGGCCTTATAACGGCAGCCAGCGACCACTAGGCTGTTCCGTACCCGGCCCCGGACGATCGCCGCCATTCATCGTCTCCGGACGCTGCGGGCTCTTGATCGATTCTTTCCACGGCGACGGCGCGCCTTTATAGGCTTCTGAGCCTTTAATGAAGTGGCGCGCTTCTTCGAGGGTCTCGACAAACGGCATGTTCACCGGATAGAGCTTTTTACCTTTCGGCCTGGGTCCGCCCTTCGAGACATGCCCCCACAGCGGATGGCCGACAATCTCTTCCGCCATCCAAACGGCTTCGATCAGCTTTTCGAGATCAACGCCTGTCTCGATGCCCATCCCATCCATCATGTGGATCAAATCTTCTGTCGGCGCCAAACCCGCGGAGCGCCCGTTGCCGCAAAACGGACAACCACCCATGCCGCCGATGGCAGGCTGCAGGCGCAAGGTGTCTGTCGAATCAAGCACCTTCATCGCGACATAGGATGAGACCAGCGCCATGCCGCGCGTGTTGTGTAAATGGAGATTGAAACTCTTGATCGACGGCCAGCGCTTTTTGATCGCGATCAATTGCCGCTCCACTTGGTCCGGCATGTTCCAACCCATCGGGTCGGAGATTCCCACTTTTGTTACCGCGATCCCCGCCTCTTCCCACAGTCTGTACTGCCGTTCCAACATCGTCATGCGGTCTTCTTGTGAGACTTCGCCGGTCCAATTGGAGCCCCAGGACGCGCTGATGTTTATGCCTGCTTCCTTTGCGCCTTTATCCCTCGCTTCTTCGATCGCCTTGGGCCATCGCGCCATCTGCTGCGCGATGGTGCGATTGATATTGCGCTGGGCGAATACATCGCAGAGATACACTTGGGTCTGTGCCTGATATCTCGCATCGGAAAGCGGCGGACAATATTGGCGTAATCTCTCGCGCCCGATCTCGTTAAGCGCGGTTGCAGAATAGGTCACGCCGGGTTTGGGATGAAATCCCTTTACCAGCTCTTCGATGCAGGCCATCTGCGGCACCCAGCGCGGACTGACGAACGAGCCCACCGCGATTTCCTTGAGACCAGTTTCGGAGAGCGCGTCGAGCAACCGAATCTTATCGCCAACTGGAATATCGGCGCGCTCGATTTGTAAACCGTCGCGCATGCCTTCTTCGGTCAAAATCACTCGCGGATAGTTACTCATGAATTCCTCCTGCCCAGTCGCTTTGTCTCCTCTGTATCAGGCGCCTCTGTTTTAGTGTCATCCTGAGGCGCAAGCCGAAGAATCTCGACTCATGCAACCTCCTGATAGGTCGAGATTCTTCACTTCGTTCAGAATGACATCCCGGCGGAGATTTGGTGGTCATCGTGGAGACGCCGCAGAGAATACTCTCTAATTTTGACTCCCAGCTCAAAACCAACAAACTGTACGCCCTTTTGCTCGGTCCAAAATAAATCGGACCGGCAATTTGGAACTTGAAGCAGCGAATTCATTCGCCCTTAAAATTCGTTGAACGCTTCTCGGCAAAAGCCTTCGCTCCTTCTCTGGCGTCTTGACTCTCATAAGGACTTGGTCCTGGCGCCATCTTCAACGCGAAAAATAGCGGCGAGCCGATGGACTTAACTGACAGCTCTTTGATCCGCCGCAGAGACACAGGCGCATTCTCGGCGATCTTCTCCGCCAAGGCGACGGCCGTCGGCAATAACTCCGGCAACGGCACAACCCGATTGACCAGACCGAATCGCAACGCATCTTGCGCTGAGATCGGTTCCCCGGTGAAAAGCATTTCCATGGCAATGCCGCGGGGGATCAGATACTGCAGCATCACCGTCGCAAAGTTGGCCCCACGGCCCCGCTTGGCCTCCGGCAAGCCGAAGCTGGCGTTTTCCGAAGCGATGCGGATGTCGCAGGCCAATGCCAGCTCACATCCTCCTGCGAGCGCGTAGCCGTTGACCGCAGCGATGACGGGTTTGTACGTTTCAATCGCGCTCGTGCTCGAATGCGGCGGTTCATCCAACGCGCCGTAGTCCGGCCCGACGCGATACGGCTTCCTTTTGAAGATTTCATTGTGTTCCTTCAGATCCGCGCCCGCCGAGAACGCTTTGTCGCCTGCCCCGGTGACGATCGCCACACGAATCGACGGCTCATGGCGGATTTTTAAAAACGCATCGATAAGTCCCTGGCGCACATCGGTGCCGAGCGCGTTCATGCGCTCCGGCCGGTTGATGGTGACAATCGCAACGGGACCTTTTTGCTCGAAAAGAACATGATCAGGCATATGGGTTTTTCCCTCGACAGCGGTTACTTACTACCATCGCAGAAGTAACACTAGGTAAGAAGAATCGCAACAAAACCGAGCGAAACTATTCACCGGCGGCGGCCTTGAGCGCGTGCCATTCAACGAGCTTTGCAATTGACGGACGCTTTCAGAAAATCTGGCAGCGCGTAACCGTACGCGTGGCTATTTCTTATCGATGTCTTTTATCGCCTCGCGCAGATAACTCTGATCGACGTACTTGCCCGCATCAGGCAGCGAACTCTTCGCGCCGGTTTGCTCCGCGTAGATGCGAATGTTGGTTTTCATTCCTTCCATGGTCACATCGCCGTCCGGCGGCCAAAAGCGATTCTGCGTGTAGAATTCCCAGCCTTTGCGCGCGTGAGCAGGCTTGAGCTGCACTTCCTTTGACAAAAATTCCACCGCCGCGTCGCGGTTTTCGAACATCCAACGAAACGTGAGCACCATCGCTTTCATGAAGCGCACCATCACCGGTCGGTTTTTTTCCGCCCAGGAGCGTCGCGTAACGAATGCATTAGTTTGAAAGTGTGGGATGCCCTCGCTCAGCCTACCGATCACGTTAAGTCCCGATTCCTCAGCCGCGTAGTTTAGCGGCACGGCAACCGTTGTAGCGGCGATTTGGCCGGACTGGAGCGCGGCGAGGTTGGCCGATGATCCGCCGGCGATGATGAGCAATTTATAGTCCCGTGGATACTCCAGTCCCTTGAGCTTGAGCGCTTCTCTAAGCGCGGTGATCGTGCCGCCCGTCAGTGAAGCAGTACCAAAGGTCGCGCCGCGAAGATCCTCGTAGGTTTTGTAATTCTTCCCGGCAATCAGAAACTGCGCAATGCCGTTGATGATCCCGCCGGTAACGACGAAATCCAGGCCGCGTTCCGAGGCTTCGATATAAGGTTCCGGCCCTCCCGACCCGATATGTAAAGAACTTGCCGCAAGCGCCTGCACGGTCATTGGCACGCCGCGCAGGAGCACCAGCTGAACATCGAGGCCTTGTTGGTCGAAAAATCCTTTCTTTGTCGCGACCCATAGCGGGCTGTACCCCAGTGTCTTGCTGGATGCACCGAGGTAGATCTTAGGTTTCTCCTGCCCGAACGTCGTCGAACAGAGATAACTGCTGACGAGAAGAGCCACTGCAATCCGTGTAAGGACAACCATGTCACCGTCCTTTTCGACGACGCTTTTTTCAAGCGAATTGAGCTACTGGCGTGATTGGCATGAGTGTCGCCCAAGCCTTACAACGGCGACACATTTCTTTGCAAGCCTTTGAACCCGATTGACTGATAACTACCAAAACTGCCTAAACACGGGGCCGCTCGATACGCTGACTTCCTCACACATGAAAATGAAATCATCGAACAATTTCGCTCTCCACAAGTAATTTTTACCGGTTGGCCGTTCAGCACAGGGCGATCAGGCGCGGCAAAATCAATGGGTTAGCCCGTGCCGCCCAATGGCACGTCGGTTGCTCAACTCAAAGCACGATTTCGCTGAAAGATGTAGCAGATGAAAAGGAGAACACAAATGAAATTCTCGAAAACTTTGGCCTTAGCTGGACTCCTCGCCGGCTCGTTAATTCTTTCCGGCCCAATGGCGACAGCCGAGGCTCATGGCAATGGTAACGGAAACGGTAATGGTAAGAGCAAGCATAATTTTTGTTACGACAAACATGGTCGTTGGCGCTCTCATCCCCATTGTCCGCCGCCTCAACACAGCCATTACCACGGGTATCATCACGACTACGACCGTTACCCCAGCCACACCCACTACCACCGCTCCGCTCCGGCCCCGTACCAACGTCACCCGGAGATAATTTATGTGCGGAAAGACGGCCCATACGATCGTCGTGTTCAGCACAACAATCCAGTAGTGCAAAGTCGCCCCACAACCGTCACCGACGCGCGGACAAGAGCACAGCAAAGCCGCGACCAACTTCACACCGATCGGACCGAGCTGAAGAACGATCGCGCCGAGCTGCGCCGGGATATTCGCAATAAGGTCGGCAAAGATGAAATCGCAAGGGATCGCCAGGAAATCCGCGCCGATTTGGATAAGATCAAATCGACTAGAAGCGATCTGCGTAAAGATCAGTTGGCCGGCGCGCGCCGCTAATTGAAAAGATTCAGTCCAGAGACAAGCTTCGTCACCCTGCTAGCCTGACCACCCATCCGGTGCGGTCAGGCTAGTAGTTTTAATCATCAATTCTCCCCGCCAACATTCGTCGTCTCCGCTTGCGTCGAAAGGCGTCACTGAATTATTCAGCAGCCTTGCTGGCGCGATATCACTTCGCAACCCAAATGTTGTGTCTCATAGCGATTGCGGTTAAGGTGGCGCCCATCAATCTACCTCCTCGGGAGATCACATGCCCATCACCCGTTATAATGCCGGTATTCAACGCGCCAAAGGTTTACTAGAGCTCGCGGCCGCATTGTACGACGGCTCGCTTTCTTACCAGACCAAGCGTGCGGCGGAAGGCGTTCTGCAAACCGATACGCGAGTGGGACGCGTGGTAAGATTGTCGCTCGGCGCTAGGGCCAATGACATACCGATCTCTTTCGCCACCGGTAGTTTCCGCGAGATCATCGCGGTAGCCGACGGCAAGTATTCAATGGCGTGGGTGAACCCTTCGGTGCTGCTCACCATGGCGTGCCGCGGCAAAGGCCCCTTCCGCAGACGGCTGCCGCTAACGGCGATCGCCGTGTTTCCCTCCTGGGACGTCATGGGCTTTGCCGTGCATGAATCCACTGGCATCACCTCTCTCGCGCAAATAGCCAAAGAAAAAATCCCGCTACGGGTCTCCACCGGACTAATCCCGAAGAGCGATTTAACCGGTAGCGCAACCATGTTTACGGTGTCCGCGATACTTAAGGCCGCCGGTTTTTCATTCGCCCAGTTGCGCAAATGGGGCGGCAAATTTCACAGCGCGCCACGGCCCAGCGATCCCAGCCGCCGCGCGGCCATCGAGAGCGGCACGGTGAACGCGATCTTCGACGAGGGCATCAAGAGCTGGGGACAAACGGCTCTGGACAACGGATTTCGTTACCTGCCGGTCGAAGGGAAGGTGCTCAAGCAACTAACGAGCCTCGGCTATCGACCTGCGGTCCTCTTGAAGTCACACTTTAAGGGACTGGCAGACGACATCCCGACCATCGATTTCAGCGGCTGGCCGATGATCGTGAATGCCAACATGGCCGATGAGGTCGCCTATGCGCTCTGCGAGGCGATCGAGACGCGGCGCGAGCTTGTGCCCACCGATAATTACAAGCCGCTCGATATCGCCCAACTCTGCGCCAACGATGAGGAAGCGCCTTACGACGTGGCGCTCCATGCCGGCGCAAAACGATTCTACCAAGAGCGCGGCCATCTTAAGTAGTCGCGCGCTGGCCTGAAATCATCAATTGGGCCGTCATCGCCGGCCCACGCCAAATCGTCTGGCGCATGCCAAGTCAAATTGCGCCGTTTGCTGGACAATCCGATTCTATAGTAAAACCTACCCGTTCCGTTTTAATCGAGATTCAGAAAACAAACCGAACCGAAGGAGACCGAAAAAGACACGCGAGATTCGGAGGGTCAGATGAATGCGCAACCGGCGACGCTGGAGCATTATAACGCCGCGGTGGACTTGATTGAGCGTAATCTTGCCGCGCGGCCGGAGAAAATCGCCTACATCGACGAGCGTGGCAGCTATAGCTTCGCCGAGCTTGCCGAGCGTGTGAACCGCTGCGCCAACGCACTGACCGGCCTCGGCCTAGCGCCGGAAACGCGCGTTATGGTTTGTCTTCTCGACACCATCGACTTTCCTTCCGTGTTTCTCGGCGCAATCAAAGCCGGAGTGGTGCCCGTTGCGGTCAACACCCTGCTGACGAGCGCCGACTTCGATTTCATGCTGCGCGATAGTCGCGCTCAAGCCCTGGTCGTTTCCGAAACATTACTGCCCGCTTTCGAACCGATCCTTGAAGGTCAGCCGTTCTTAAAGCATGTGATCGTGTCCGGCGAAAACAGCTCCGTCCAGCCGCGACTCAACGACTTCATGGCAAAAGCAGACAAAGAATTCACCGCGGCGCCAACGCGCGCCGACGATGCCTGCTTTTGGCTTTACTCATCCGGCTCCACCGGCACACCCAAGGGCGTCGTGCATGTGCAAACGAGTATGATTCGCACCGCCGAGCTTTACGCTCAGCCGATTCTCGGCATTCAGGAAAGCGACCTGGTTTTCTCGGCCGCCAAGTTATTTTTTGCGTACGGCCTGGGCAACGCGCTCAGTTTTCCCCTTTCCGTTGGCGCGACCACAGTCCTCCTCGGCGATCGTCCAACACCACCGGCCGTCTGCCGCATCTTGCGGGAATACCGTCCGACAATCTTCTACGGCGTGCCGACGCTTTACAGCGCGCTGTTGGCAAGTCCCGACCTGCCGAAACGCGAAGAACTCCGCTTGCGCCGTTGTACGTCCGCGGGGGAAGCGCTGCCGCCAGACGTCGGACGACGCTGGCTCGAGCATACCGGCGTCGACATTCTTGACGGCTTGGGCTCCACGGAGATGCTCCATATCTTTTTGTCGAACCGTCCCGGTGATGTGCGCTATGGAACTTCAGGCAAGCCGGTGCCCGGCTATGACATTCGCTTGGTCGATGAAGAAGGCAAGCCCGTCGCTAAAGGCGACATCGGCGAGCTTCAAGTGGCTGGGCCAAGCGGCGCAGCGTATTACTGGAACAATCGTGATAAAAGCCGCAACACATTTCTTGGACCATGGACCAGGAGCGGCGACAAATACACTGAAAGCGAAGATGGCTACTTCACGTACTCCGGCCGCAACGACGATATGCTCAAAGTGAGCGGCATTTGGGTGTCTCCCTTCGAAGTCGAGTCCGCGCTGGCATCGCACGCGGCGGTGCTTGAAGCTGCAGTCGTCGGACAGGCCGATGAAAACGGCCTGGTCAAACCGAAGGCCTATGTTGTCCTGCGTCCCAACGTACCGCAAACGCCTGAGCTCGCCGCCAACTTGCAGCAACATGTGAAAGGCCGGCTGGCGCCGTATAAATACCCGCGCTGGATTGAATTCGTCGCCGAGTTGCCCAAGACCGCGACGGGAAAAATCCAACGCTTCAAGCTGCGCGCCAAATGATGCAAAAATGGAGTATTGGAGTACTGGAGTGTTGGAGTACTGGGTTTCGGGATCCCCATCACTCCATTACTCCATCACTCCAACTCCCCACTGTATTCTAAAACCATGGAGGAAAGAATGGTGTTTGCTTCCAACCTGAACCGTAGAAAGTTTCTGATCTCGGCTGGCCTAGTTACGACCAGCGCGTTCTTACCGAAGCCCTCTGTCTTCGGCCAGTCCGCCAAGATCCGTGTCGGGCTCATGCTTCCTTACACCGGGACCTACGCTCAGCTGGGCACCGCCATCACCAACGGTTTCAAACTGGCCGTAAGCGAGCGCGGCGGCAAGCTCGGCGGGCGCGAGTTGGACTACTTCACCGTAGACGACGAAGCCGAGCCGGCAAAGGCGCCGGAAAATACCAACAAGCTTGTACAGCGCGACAAGGTCGACGTGCTCGTCGGCACGGTTCACAGCGGCGTGCAAATGGGCATGGTCAAGATCGCGAAGGAGAACAATACGCTGCTGATTATCCCTAACGCCGGTCTCGATGCCGCCACGGGAGCGCTTTGCGCGCCGAATATTTTTCGCAGTTCGTTTTCCAACTGGCAGCCGTCCTATCCGATGGGCAAAGTGCTCGCCGATCGCGGCGTGCGAAACGTCGTCTCGCTCGCCTGGAAATACGGCGCCGGCGAAGAAGCGGTTGCCGGTTTCACCGAAGGATTTATCAAGGCCGGTGGCAAATCAGTGCGTGGCTTGTGGATTCCCTTTCCAAATGTGGAATTCCAAGCGCTGCTCACCGAGATCGCCTCGCTCAAGCCTGACGCCGTATTTGTGTTCTTCGCCGGCGGTGGCGCGGCGAAGTTCATCAGAGATTACGCGGCGGCGGGGTTGAGAAAAAGCATCCCGCTGTTCGGCTCCGGCTTTCTCACCGACGGCGTGCTCGATGCAACGGAAGAGGCGGCGCAAGGACTCGAGACCACGCTACACTACGCCGATGGATTGAACACAAAACGCGACCGCGAGTTTCGCAGCGCCTACTCTAAAGCATACACGTTCGCTCCTGACGTCTACGCCGTCCAAGGCTACGATGCGGGCCTGTTGCTCGCCGCTGGTCTCGACGCGGTGAGAGGCGATATCACAAAGCGCAAAGAAATGATCGCCGCCATGGAGAAGGCCAAGATCGATAGCCCCCGCGGATCTTGGACGATGTCGAAAGCGCACAACCCGATTCAAGATATTTATCTGCGCAAAGTTGTCGGCCGGGAAAACCGGTTCGTCAACGTTGCTCACAAAGCCCTCGCCGATCCGGCGCGAGGATGCAAAATGTAGCGGCGCGGACGCCGCGTTCCAATCGTTCCAACCGTTCAAATGGCTCCAATCGTTTAATTCGGTCGGAGTTGACTAAGGTACCGACGCAGTTTCTCGTCCGAAACGTTTGGAACGACTGGAACGA
This sequence comes from Binatia bacterium, assembly GCA_036000865.1. Classification (GTDB taxonomy): domain Bacteria; phylum Desulfobacterota; class Binatia; order UBA9968; family UBA9968; genus DP-20. The sequence goes on from DASYUV010000117.1 coordinate 11,262, forward strand.
TTGGAACTGCTGGAACAAAGATTTTCATGTTCTATCTCATTCAGTTGCTGAACGCTGTCCAGTACGGCTTGCTGTTATTTCTACTGTCGAGCGGTTTGACGCTGATCTTCGGCATCATGGGCGTGATCAACCTCGCTCATGGCAGTTTTTACATGGTTGGGGCGTACCTTGCCTACTGGCTCGCCAAACTCACCGGCAGCCTGTGGCTGGCAATTCCCATCGGCATCGTGATCGCCTTCGGCATCGGTCTTTTGCTGGAGACAACGATCATCAGTCGACTATACAGACGCGATCACCTTTATCAGGTGCTCCTCACCTTCGGCTTGATATTGATCTTTGAAGAGCTGCGCAGCATTCTCTTCGGCGACGAAGTCCATGGCGTGGCCGTGCCCGCGCTGCTCGATTTTTCCATTCCCCTCACGGAGACGCTTTCCTATCCGGTTTATCGTCTGTTTGTCACCGCCGTTTGCCTCGGCATCGCCGGCTTGCTCTATTTCGTGATTCACCGTACCCGCGTCGGCATGATGATTCGTGCCGGCAATAGCAACCGCGAGATGGCTGCCTCGCTCGGAGTCAACATTCCCGTGCTGTTCGCGTTGGTGTTCGCCTTTGGCATGGCGCTCGCCGCTTTCGCTGGCACCATCGCCGCACCGATTTCGTCGGTGTTTCCCGGCATGGGCAATCAAATATTGATCATTTGTTTTGTCGTCGTGATTATCGGCGGAATCGGTTCGATCAACGGCGCGATGATCGCCTCTTTGGCCATCGGTCTCGCAGATACCCTCGGCAAAGTGGTCGCGGCGGAATATTCCGGCGTCGCGGTCTACCTGGTCATGGCAGTGATTCTTTTGTGGCGCCCCCAGGGCATCGCGAATAAAGCGTAACATCGACGTGACCCAGATCACCCTCCCACGCGCCCAACTGATTGTGATCGCGCTGTTGCTTGCCCTCTTTCCCCTCGTCGGCGCGACATATTATGTACAGCTAGGCGCGAAAATCTTGATCATGGCGATCTTCGCATTGAGTTTGGACTTCTTGGTCGGCCACACTGGATTGGTAAGTCTCGGACACGCCGCGTATTTCGGCATCGCGGCCTACGCCCTGGCGCTCATCTCGCCAAAGTACGAGGCGGCCAACCTCTGGCTTACCCTGCCCTTCGCCCTCGCCGCTGCCGCGACCGCCGCGTTCGTCGTCGGCTTCCTGGTCGTTCGTACCGCCGGCGTCTACTTCATCATGGTGACGCTCGCCTTTGCGCAGATGATCTACTCGATCTTTCATGACACCAAGCTCGGCGGCGGCTCCGACGGCATCTATATCTACGTGCGTCCGGAGCTTAGCGTCGCCGGCTTCAAACCTCTCGATCTCGAAAGTCCGGCGCAGTTTTACTATCTGGCGCTTATTCTTCTCGTCGTTGTTTACGCATTTCTCGATCGGCTGCTCCATGCTCCATTCGGCCGCGCGTTGGCCGGCATTCGGATGAACGAACAGCGTATGCGCTCCATCGGTTATCCGGTTTTCATATACAAGCTCGCTGCCTTCGTGCTTGCCGGTACGCTGGCGGGGTTGGCCGGGTATCTTGCGGCCTGTCAATTCGGATTTGTCAATCCGGATATTTTGGCGTGGCATCAATCCGGCATCGTCCTGATGATGGTCATTCTCGGCGGCATGGGCCGGCTCCACGGTGCAGTGCTTGGCGCGCTTTCGTATGTGTTGATTCAGGAAGTCGTATCCGCTCCGGCGCTGCTCGGCGCGCATTCAAAGCATTGGCAGCTCGCCATGGGCAGTTTGATTGTCGTCATCGTGCTCGTTTTGCCGCACGGCATCGGCGGTTTTATCGACGTCGCGTTGCGCCGCTTTTCGTACACTCATCGGAACGGGGATCGCGACGACGCCCTATGACCGCGATTCTAGAAGTGCGTGAGCTGTGCAAAAATTTCGGTGGCCTCGCCGCCGTCGACCATGTGTCGCTCGAAGTTAGAGCGGACGAGCTGCATGCCGTGATCGGCCCCAATGGCGCCGGCAAGACAACCCTGGTCAACTTGCTTTCAGGCGATCTGACTGCCAGCTCGGGCAGCATTCTTTTTCACAGCAGTGAGATTTCGACTCTCACACCAGAGCAGCGGTCGCGCCTGGGCATCGGCCGCAGCTATCAAAAGACCAACATCTTCCCTGGATTCAGCGCATTGGAGAATTGCCGCCTCGCCGCGCAAGCACGCGAGCCGCGAGCGTTGCATTGGTTCCGCGACGCCCTCGCTTACGATGACGTCATGAAACAGGCGCGCAGGGCGCTTGAAGCGGCCGGCTTGGCTGAGCGGGCCAATGAATTGGCGTTCGCGCTGAGCCACGGCGAGCAACGCCAGCTGGAAATCGCCATGTGCCTCGCCACCGAACCGCAGCTGTTGCTGCTCGATGAGCCACTCGCCGGCATGGGCGCCGAAGAATCGCTCAAAATGGTGAATTTGATCGGCCGGCTTACAGCAAGCCACGCCATCCTGTTGATAGAGCACGACATGGACGCCGTCTTCCAGCTGGCAAAGGTCCTCACGGTCATGGTCGACGGAAAAGTTCTGGCATCGGGCACACCGGCAGAGATTCGCGCCAACCGCGAGGTACAGACTGCCTATCTCGGCGGTATGGATAGAACGTGATGAATAGCACACCGATCATCGACGCGCGCGAGCTTCATACCTACTATGGCGCGAGCCATATCTTGCATGGCATCGACTTTTCCATAAGCGTCGGCGAAACCGTAGGTTTGATGGGCCGCAACGGCATGGGCAAGACCACTCTCATTCGTTCGCTGGTGGGCCATGTCCCGCCTCGTCGCGGTGAAGTCAAAATCAATGGGCGCATCATGACACGCGCCGCCGCTCATCTAATCGCGCGCCAAGGCATCGCCTACGTTCCCGAAGGACGCGGGATCTTTCCGAATCTAACTGTTAAAGAAAATCTTACCATGGCGGCTCGCCCGGCACTGAACGGACAGTGTGACTGGGATTACGAGCGTGTCCTGAAAACGTTTCCAAGACTTGCTGAACGCCTTTCCCACGGCGGACAGCAACTCTCCGGCGGCGAACAGCAAATGCTCTCTATCGGACGAGCGCTCATGACCAACCCGACGTTGCTGATCCTTGATGAAGCCACTGAAGGACTCGCGCCGCTCATTGCCCAAGAAATTTGGCGCATCATCCGAACCATTCGGGAATCCGGCATCGCAGCGATCATCGTCGACAAAAACTTCGACGCTGTTTCGGCGCTCACTGATCGAAACGTCATTCTCGTCAAGGGCCGCGTTGTCTTCGAAGGCACCGGAAATGAGCTCCGCGCGCAGCCGGAACTATTGCATCAGCATCTGGGAATTTGAGCGACACGGAGCCATCATCTGCTCACCGGCCACGAGAAGGACTTTTCGCGCCGCTGGGATTATACTGGGATAGTCCCCGCGAGGTAGAGCAAAGCTATACGGGGCTCTCTATGGATGACGCACCACTAAGGAATATTATCATTGGCGTGGACTTGGACGGCGTCTGCGCTGATTTTCTCGGCCGCATGCGCGAGGTCGCGGCCGAATGGCTGGAGCGCGATGTCAAAGAACTTACGCCGGACGTGTCCTATGGATTGCGCGAGTGGGGCATCAAAGACATCGAGCAATACAACAGCCTGCACCGCTTCGCGGTAACCCAGCGCGAACTGTTCAAAACCGCGCCGATGATACCCGGCGCGCGCAGATACTTGCGCCAGCTCTCCGATGACGGCGCCCGCATCCGCATCATCACCCATCGGCTCTACATTCACTTTTTTCATAAGGCCGCGGTGGAACAGACCATCGACTGGCTCGACCGGCACGGCATCCCTTATTGGGACCTGTGCTTCATGAAAGAGAAAGAACAGGTGGGCGCGGATGTCTACATCGACGACAGCCCGGGCAACGTCGAGCAACTGCGGGCTAAGGGCCTGCACACGATCTGCTTCGCCAACAGCACCAACAAAAATATTGCCGAACCGCGGGCTGATTCCTGGGAGCATGTCTATCGATTGGTGAAAGAATGGGCGGCGCGACGGAAACGCGGAACGACACCGTAATAACCCGAGTTTGACTCGGTCCCATCGAAGGCTTTTAATCGTCCACCTCAGCTTCGGCACTTTCATCCGGCCGGGCCAGGAGCTTTAATGCATCATGTCACCGGGCAGCCAATGAGGGTTGACATACCAACCTATATTCTCTTAGAAGATGTCTTCCACTCGAAAAGGACAATCGCTAAACGTCTGAATTACGCCTTCTCCGCGGCCTTATACCTACAGATCAAAATACTGCGCAGGTTCGACCCCTAATGACTCGCCCTTCTCGCTCTTACCTGCGCTCTGCATACTCGGCGAGCCGGCACAACGCGTTTACCAGCTCCATGTCCTCGATTGCTTTACAGCGCGCTTCGAGAAGTCGCGGCGAGCACACGAGAAAAGCGAGGCACTGCGCGCGCGAGATCGCGACATTAAGGCGATTGCGGGAAAAAAGAAATGCGAGATTGCGCGGAACGTCCTCGCCGCTGGAACTCGCCATGGAGAAGAAAACAATTGGCGCCTCTTGACCCTGGAACTTGTCAACGGTGCCGACACGCACGCCATCTGGCAATCCCGCGCGTAACCGGCGCACCTGAGCATTGTAGGGAGCAACTACCATGAAGTCGTCCTCGCGGAGCTGGCGGGTAGAGCCATCGGTCTCCGTGAACGTTCCTTGTCGCAACCAGGCAATCAGTTTCGCTATCTCTGCAACCTCTTCGTCAGAAGCGGAGCGATTCCCTTCGTGTTCGACAGGAACGAAGCGGATGCCAGTACCGAAACTGATGCTGCGCCGCGCGGCGGAATCGTCGGAGTGTAGCCGGCCCGCATAGACGATCTCTGAGATGAAAGCGCAGACATCAGGGTGCATCCTATAGCTCCGCTCAAGGAAGATGCCGCGATCTTCCGGAATTGTGGGCGCCTCCCCGAGCAAATGTTCGAGAACTGACGCGCCGGTACCCGGCGGATGTAGTCCTTGTGAGACCTGCGCGAGTTGTAGCGGATCGCCGAGTAGTATCACGTTCCGCGCCGAGGTCCCCATCGCGAGTGCGTCGGCGAGCGAAACCTGTCCAGCTTCGTCGATCACGAGATAGTCGAGCTGACCGTCGAGTTCGTTTCGCGAGAAAAGCCAAGCTGTGCCAGCAAGAACCTGGCCTTGACGACTCAACTCGATGAACCTTGAATTGTCCGATTCGCTTTTGAAAAAGTCGCTCTCATACTCGGACTCGGGATTGTCGGCTATCGATTTCTTGAGACCGTGGAAACCTAAGCCCTTTTTACGCGCAATGGTTTCGACCTTGTTCAGCAGATTGTGGATCACCTTGTGACTCTGTGCCGCCACGCCAACTCGCTTGCCGTTCTCGAGAAGGTGCGCGATCAATTCGGCGCCGGTCGAGGTCTTCCCGGACCCAGGTGGCCCCTGCACAAAGAGATAGCTCGCGTCGAGCCCGAGCGCGAGCTCTTTTATCTTCGCTAAATCGGTCGTCTGAAGCTGCCCGCCGCCGGTGAAACCGTGGATCCGGGGCCTCTCCCGACTGAGGATTGCTTCGAGTGCAGGGTACCGCCCGCCCCCTCTTTGGATCGACTCTGCGACTCTAAAGACGGCGTTCCTTTGTTGACGGTCATCGTAGGGGCCGCCGGCAATAAGCGCGTTGGGAAGAGGCGACTTCGAGAGCTTCGGACCGCGGAGGAGCTTCAGTGTTCCGGTCGCATCGTCGATTTCCAGGATTTGGCCGGCGCTCTTCCCGGTTGCCGCGTCACAAGCCGACCCCGGTCCGAGCTTGTGGTCCTGCGGAGGAAACTTAAGAGTATACACCAGTGACCTCTTTAGCGGCTCGGGCGATATGTTTGGATCCGCTTCCAGACAACCGATTGACTCCACGTCTTCGACAAGCTCCTCCGGCCTCATTCCGAGCCGTTCAAAATACCACCACCAAGCCGGCCGGGCCTCGCGGCGGTGGTACTCAAGGAGCTCGGCCGCAAGCCAACGAGAAGTCCCAGGCTCGGCGCCCTCCAGAAGCTGCTCCCTCAGGCGCTGACGGGCATCGAGCGCCTCTGCCGCTTCTTCTGAAACGGCACGCGGTTGCGGAAGTTCGGGCCAAGGCAGTTCGGGCCGGCGCAACTTGTGCAGCCAGTCGAGCAACACCAGCGTTGCCCGGCAATCCTCCTCGTTGTAAGCGGCGATTTGGGCGAGGAACGTTTTGTCGTTGCTTTCGCGCCATTGCTCGTAGTCGACGATGGCCTCCATGCCGGACCGCACGGAAGCGACGCGCGTGAACTCAAAGAGAGGTTCCAATTTCTTGAGCGAGTAGCTTGGGACGCCCGCGCGCAAGGCTTGGCGAAAGACGGTGTAGAGATTGACGAATATTTTTCGTCGCAGCAGGTCGTCGACCTCAGACTCCCGTGTCGCATACTCTCCCATCAATCGCTTGATAGCGCTCTCCTCGTACGCCCCGAAGTGGTAAACGTGAAGATCGGGGTGTTGCGTAAGTCGCGCATGGACGAGATCGATAAAGTTTTCGAAAGCGCGTCGTTCTCCGTCGCGATCGTGCGCCCAGAACGGTTCATATCGGGGCGCATCTCCGTCAACGGCGACTACACCAAAGAGAAAGGTGAGTCCCCGCGCCGGCTCGAAAAAAGGATGTCCTTCGAGGTCAAGGATGACGTCGCCTGTGGAGCGTCGCGGGAGCGCTGCGAATCCACGCCCGGTTTCAACCAGAAGCTCGTGCCACACAATCGTATCGCCACGTTGAGCCTCCAATTGCAACGCGGCCTGATCATGTAATCCTTCGAACGTCGCGCCAGGAATCTTCGGAACCCGCGTGTCCGGCCTTGCCTCAGCCAGAGCCGTCAGCGTCTCTATTCCAGCAGTTAGAAGGCGGGTGACCTGGTCGCGGCGGATGCCGGCCACACGCGCGAGATGGTCCTCGCGCTCCCAGCGCGCTTCGCAGGTGGATAGGAAGCCGCAGAACGCGCAATGCTCGCACGGGTACGGAGCGGATTGCGCTTGAACAGTGATGGTCTCACGAAAGCGGCTCTGCAAGCGGCGGAAGTAAGCCGCCACGTTCGCGAGCCTGATCGGGAAACGCTCGCGTGTGCCGAGAATGACATAGGCCATCTCGGGCGCGACTTTCTGAATTTGTTCCAGCGCATGGCTATAAAAACAGAGTTGCAGCGCATGCTCGGGTCGAGGATGGCGGGCGAGCTTCGTATCGAGGACCTGGTAACTCCAGGCGCCGAGCGCGGACGGCCGATCGATCCGTTCGAGAAAGTCGGCGATCCCATGCCAGCCGTCTGAAGCGAATACCGCCTGATAAATGTACTCCGACCCAGCCCGCATCGCCGCCGTGGTTGCCTCAGCCGCAGCCACGAAATTTCGATCTACGCCGAGGCCGATCTCTCTAACGATATGGCTCTTGGTACGGAGCGAATCGAGGAAATCGCGCTCGTGCTCCAGACCTTTGCGCGCAATCAAATCAACGTACGCGTTCTGGAAGACTGGACGTGTAATTTCGCCACGCGCGACGGCGAGGTCAAGCTGGGTCAGATGCTCGCAGGCGATGAAGTTTGCGAGGTCTGAGGGAGAATAAACAAATCCGCTACCGAAGAGCTGCATCTTGAGACCGGAAGATTCAAATCTTCAACGATTTGTCGATTACCGTGTCTTCATAATATGGATCCATCAACACAGAGGGATACAACGGGCAGCAAAATTGCTTTGGGTCGCTTCAGAAAAACCGGATCGCGTTCCCGATGCTGATCGTCTCTAAAGATTGCCTGCCCCTAATTGCCGCAAACTAGCAATAAGGTTTGGCTACCCTATACGTGACCCAGTGAGCTTAAAGGCGGGTTATCCCGGAGACTGTTCCTCTTCCAAATGCAATTCTCTCGGAAGAGAAATTTCAAACCTTTTTGCCAATCTGCTCAGGAACTCTTTGCCGCTCTCATCCGGTTCTTTTTCAATACCAAATAATGACGATGCCACGTCTTCGGTAGTTTTCAAATGTTGCGACAAGATAGGATCTTGTTTCAGTACGGCCTGAAAATACGATTTTGCCAGGCTGAATTTAGCGCGTTCTTGATAATGCTTGGACATTCCTCGGTTCACCCCGAAGAAGACAATCACAATAAGTACGCTAGTGGCAACTGCCAGGCCTGCGGCTTGCCAGTAATCTTCAAAGATCGGGAATGGCGCACGAATAAAAAGCAATGCACCCGTCTGTACTAAACAAGCGATCAAAACGAGCACGGCGCCTGTCACGAAATCGGCTTTCTGTGACGCTAAGTTCTGGATTTGGGTAATATTAAAATCGAGATAAGTCTGTGATACTTTGGCAATCAAGTCGGGCGAAAGGCGAGAAACACCCTTCAGTACGAACATCACTCCCGTCAATCCTAAAACAGCGGCGATGATGCTTGCGAAACGATCGATCAGCATACACGGTTGCTCCCGTATCCAAAAACCCTCTAGGTCTTCATGGCGCAAGAGGCGCGCAAACATAACGCGACTAACCCGCGAGAGTCAATCGTAAAAATATAGGTGTTCATAGTTAGACAGGGCAAAGAATAGAGGCGAAATTACGCGCACAGGCGAGTGCGCCGGCAGGATTGCCGGTCGACACTCGCTTGTTCGATTCTTGCCCGGAAGCGAAAAACGATTACTTATTCGGCTGCGAAACGACCCGCAGGTATGGCTTAAGTGTCTTGTAACCCTGCGGGTACTTCTTCTTGGCATCCTCGTCGGAGACCGATGTGGGGATGATGACGTCCTGGCCCGGCTTCCAGTTGACCGGCGTCGCGACAGTGTGCTTCGCGGTCAGCTGCAGCGAATCGAGCAGGCGGAGCACCTCGTCGAAATTGCGGCCGGTGCTCATCGGATACACGAGCATGGCTTTTACCTTCTTGTCCGGCCCAATCAGGAACACCGAGCGGACCGTCTGGTTGTCCACTGCGGTGCGTTTGCCGGGGGTCTCGCTGGCCGGGAGCATGTCGTAGAGCTTAGCCACCGCCAAATCCGCGTCGCCGATGATCGGGTAGTTCGGCGCATGTCCCTGCGTCTCCTGGATGTCCTTGGCCCAGGCCTTGTGATCGCTCACCGGATCGGCGCTCAATCCGATGATCTTACAGTTGCGCTTTTCGAACTCGGGCTTGAGGCCGGCCATATAGCCAAGCTCGGTGGTGCAGACGGGCGTAAAGTCCTTCGGATGCGAGAACAGAATCGCCCAGCCGTTACCGATCCACTCGTGAAAATTGATCTTGCCTTCCGACGTCTCCGCGGAAAAATCCGGGGCTACGTCACCTAATCTAAGAGCCATAATTCAGTCTCCTTTCAGCACTAGTATTCTGGATCTTACCGCTAGCGCGATTCCAAGCGTTCGTCAATCCGATCAATGATAGGGTAACCAAGTTTTAACGAAGCCAAAACGAGCAACTAAGAACGCGAGGTTGGCGCTGGTGTTTCTCCCGTTTCGAACCCACAAGAATCGCCAGCCGAACTACGGATGCACCGTCTCCAAAAACCAATCCGTGGGAATTTCGTGCCCGACTCCCTTTGCCTTGGCTTCATTGAAAACCGCGGCGCCGACGGCGGCAAATTGCAGGCCGATCCCGATATTATTGAGAAAGCACGTCGACTCGTCGGCGCTGGCGCGGCCGGGCACTTTACCGGTGACGAGCTCCTTTAGCGCCGGAGCTGACAGCCAAAAGGGATGCTCGACTTTTACCTCGCGCGCATGCGCCGGACCTTTGCGAATGATGTCGATGGCATCGTGGGCCGCGATGCCTTCTTCACCGAATCCGGCGACGTAGTTTTGCGGCGCGTGCTGGTGCGCGTGAATTACTAGCCGGTCGATTCGCCGGATCGTCTCGTCGCCGAGCTCCGGAACGCGGACACAGGTCAGGTGCAGTCCAGGTTTTACCCAATCGGGATTGACGACGCGGGTCAGAGAATTCGTCGTGGTGGCGATAATGTCGGCGTCGCGCACCGCCGCCTCGGGAGATTCCGCCGCTCGCACTTCGGCGCTGACTTTGGGCTGGAGTTCTTTCACAAAAGCGTCGAGGTTGGCCTTGGTCGGGCTGAACACGTTGACTCTTTTGATCGGGCGCACGGCGCACATCGCCGGCAGGTGGCTGCCGGCCTGCCAACCGGAACCGAAGAGCGCCATCGTGCTGGCATCCTCGCGCGCAAGGTACCGGGCGGCGATTGCGCTGCTCGAAGCGACGCGCATGCGTTGCACGACGCCGTCGGGAAACATCGCCAGCGGCTCGCCGGTAATGGTCGAAAACAACATGACGAGTCCGACGTACTTGTCACCCGGCGCCGCGGGAATTTTCGTTTTGATCGTTCTATCGCCCTGCTGGTTCCAGCGGATAATATCCGAATTAATGCGCATGGCGACGATCGGCGGATCGTAAAGGCCGGCTTCCATCGACTTGAAAGCGTAAACGCCCGCCTCGTTCGACGACGGCAGAACCAAATCGGTACGCGGCCGGTTGATCGCCGTGCCTTTGTCCCAGCTACCGTAAGCCTTCTCCAGAGCGTCGATGCAGCTGTTGATAGACAGAAACGATTCGATTTCCTCGTTGCTGAGTATTAGCATGGTTGTTGCAATATCAACGAGGCTTGCCATCGTCAATACAACCTGGCCGGCAAACTGTTCTTGACTCGTAGAGATTATCTCGACTAATTTCCAATGGGGGAGGATTTCACCATGAAAACCGTCGCTCTGCTTCATCCGGGAAACATGGGCTCGACCATCGGCGCCTGCGCCGCCACCAGTGGCGCGCGCGTGCTCTGGGCCTCGGAACAAAGAAGCGCCGCATCGCGGGCCCGCGCTAAACAGGCCGGTTTAATCGAAGTGGAAAGCTTAGCCGCAGCCGTGGCCCAGAGCGAGATCGTGTTCTCAGTCTGTCCGCCGGAATTCGCGACGCAAATCGCGGTGAGTGTGGCCGCGCAAAAATTCAAAGGCATCTACGTCGATGCCAACGCCGTGTCGCGCGCCACCGCGGAAGAGATCGGCAACATCGTCGCCAAAGCCGGAGCAAGTTTTGTCGACGGCGGTATCATCGGATCGCCAGTGAAGAAAGCGGGCACGACAAGACTGTATCTCTCAGGCGAAAAGGCCGACGAGATCGCGCAGCTATTTTCAGCAAGCATGCTGGACGCGCGCAGCATCGGCGCCACTCCGGGCGAAGCATCCGCACTTAAAGTCGTCTACGCCGCGTGGACCAAGGGTACCGACGCTCTTATCCTCGCCATCCGCGCGCTGGCGGCCCATCAAGGCGTGGACCAAGCGTTGCTCGAAGAATGGAGTATCTCCCAACCGGCGCTGGAAAATAAATGCGTGCGAGCCGCCGCCGTCGCTGCACCGAAGGCGTGGCGATACGTCGGCGAGATGCGCGAGATCGCTGAGGCCTTCGAGGCTGCCGGTCTGCCGTCAGGTTTTCACAAGGCCGCGGCAGAAGTTTGCGAGCGCCTTGCGGGTTTCAAAGATCAGACCGATCCCGGTCCGACGGTCACCGCTGTCGTGGCAGCCATCCAGCAGTACCAATGAGTTTGCTCCGATTGAGCGCTGCGCCGCTCTCGCCAGCCACTTGCTTTGGACCGTGATCGGCTCCAACACCAGATCGACGAAGAATTGTCATCTTCGTGGCGAATTGAATGGCTTTGACACGCATCCACAGTTCTTATAAAGATTTATTAGGGTGCCAGTGCTGAAAATACAACATCAAAGGAGCCGCTCCCGAACGGGAACGCAATGACGGACAATGGATAGAATTGGATACCTGTTATCGGAAGCACCCGTATTTTTTTTCATGATTTGGTTTGCCATCAGGCTGGTACAGTACCGCCGCTACCGACGCAATCTACCGATCGTCACGGAGAACGATCGGCGGATGCTTTTTCAACGTCCCAAGGAGGATCCTGGCAGTTTCAGATTTTGTCTGCGGCTGATTCTGGCGATTCTAGCCGTTACAGTTGTGGGTTATCTCCAGTTCATTACTCTCGCTCCTTTGGGCGCCGCTATCTTGAGCGGCACGCTTCTGCTTACAAGCGCGACGATCGTACACCGGTTGTTGATCGAACAGACTTAATCTTTCGGTCAGTACCTTTTTCTTCCTATTAGCGGCTTCGAGCATCAGGTCAAATTTACCATGGCTCGACGTCTGCGAGCTCGCCAAATTAGGCTGGATTAAGGCCGATCAAGTCATGAAAACGCGTATTAGGTATTGATTTCGAAAGTCTGTCCTGAGCTTAGCCGAAGGGATCGAAGATCGCCATTTTCTATCCTCTATCATCAATCCTCGACGATCATGCTAGAACTTTACCACCGCCGCCATCCTGCCCGCGAAGCGTGGGAGAAAAGCATGCCCCGAGCAACGTCAAAGGGAGGTGCTGGACGCCTATTCCCTAACCAGCACGGTCACTTCTGTCTCAACTGGAGAATCCTGACTGAGTGAAGCCACGCCGACTGCGGCGCGCGTATGTTGCCCCTCTTTGCCCCAGAGCTGAACTAGCAAATCGGACTCGCCGTTCACTACCTTGGGCATGTCGGTGAATCCCGGCGCCACATTCACATAGCCGAGCACTTTGACGATACGTTCGACGCGATCCAAGTCGCCGAGTGCCGCTTTCATAATGGAGAGATGGTTGAGCGCGCAGTTGCGCGCCGCTTCGTAGGCTTGTTCAAGCGTCACCGCATCGCCCACCTTGCCGCGATACTTGAGTTGGCCGTTGATGCGACCGATATTTCCGCCGATGAAAAGCAAGTTGCCGACGCGCACAAAGCCGATATAATTCGCTGCCGGCACCGGCGGATTGGGGAGCTCGTAGCCGAGCTCATTTAGCTTTTTTTCGATTTCCATAGATCTCTCCTTAGTAAAACGAAAAACCGTCCATTGGTGATATCGTTTGGTCGTAGGATACCATTTTTTTTTCAATTTGTTCCTTATCCATTGCTCGACCATTCGCGTTATTGCCGCCAAACCTGAAATCCGGTCGGAATCGCCTCGTATTGCCCAATGTTTTCAGCTTTTGACCCAGTCGTAAACTTTTTGTCGCGAACTTCGTCTAATCAATCAAACAAAACCAATCACCCTGAGGAGGGTATATGAACAAAGTCCGTAAACTGATTATCGGCACCACACTATTCGCCATGTCCGCGGTTACCGTCTTCAACACCCCGATGGCAGCGGCACAGGAGGGACCTGGTAAAAGGCCGTTCACCCATGGTGATCGCATGCTAGGCGGATTTGCCGGGGCGCCTCTGATCAGTATCGCGCTCAAGCACAAAGACGAGCTCAAATTGACGACTGAGCAGGTAAGCAATTTGGAAAAGATTAGAACCCACTACCAGAGCCAAGTTACCCCGCCCCAACAGCAACTAACGGCGATCGAAAAGGAAATCGCCACTCTCACGCAACAGACACCGGCCAACCTGATTCAGATCAAAGCCAAAATCCAAGAGGCCGAGAAGTACCGCTCCGAACTTCGCTACTTGCGGGTCGAGGCGCTCGAAAACGGCCGGTCCGTGTTAACCGCCCAACAACAAGACCAGCTTAAGAGTCTGGTCCGCTCCACCCACGATCAGTTCCGCAAACAGCCAGGGCAGCCGTCCTAACCCTCCAATTCCGCGTGTTTCAAGGGGCCCGACTCGCATGAGTTCGGGCCCTTTTTTTTATCCGGACGATCTTCTAAGGATGCCGACGCGGCAGATGAAAACGTCGCAAAACTCCATTAAAATATCTCGGGTTAATCCTGCTACCATGATCACCACGGTAATTTTTGACCTGGATGGCCTCCTGGCCGACACGGAACGTCTCCACTGCCGAGCTTACCAGACGGCGCTGTTGGAACATGGCGTTAGCCTGAGCGAAACTGACTATGCTGAACATTGGGTTCGCTCTGGCAAAGGCATTGTCGAGTGGGTTGGTGTGCATTGTTCAGACCTAGATCCCCACGCGGTGCGGGCGCGCAAGTCGGAGCATTATCTAACCTTACTTCGCTCGTCGCTGCGCCCGATGGACGGCGCGCTGGAGCTCCTAAACGCGCTTCACGGCACAAAGAAAATCGCCCTGGCCTCGTCATCCTATCGCGATGCCGTGGACGGAGTTTTGAGCGGGCTCAACATCGCCCACTATTTTGAAGTCATCGTCAGTGGTTTGGACGTGGCGAGAGTAAAGCCGTCGCCCGATATATTTCTGAAAGCGGCCAGCCAATTAGGCGCAAAGCCGTCGGAATGCTTGGTCTTAGAAGACGCCGAGAAAGGCGTGCTGGCCGCTTATCATGCCGGAATGCGCTGTATCGCTGTGCCCAATGAGCACACCCGGCATCATGATTTTTCCAAGGCAACTCGGATTTGCGCGTCGCTCTCGGAGATCACCCTGGAATTCTTGGATTCGCTGGCGAAAGATCCAGCGTAAACGATTCAGGCTTCATATGATCGCTTATCTGAACCGCTACTACGCCTTAGGCCTCGTACTGGCCCTGTTGGCACCCCTTTGGTTTTTCACGGTGACGAGCCAGGCTGCATCTGCCTCGCTCCACGACGCGCTTATCTGGACTGCGGTTCTGCTCGGCTGTTGGTTGTTGATCACCAAGCGGCGCGGCTTTGCGGTCCGCGGAGCATGGCGCAAGCCAACCAAGGAAGAAGCGAATCTATACTTCCGTCTACTTATTGGAGTCTTATTGGTCGATTTCGGTTCCAAGGCGTTTTTCTTTCGCTGGGATCGACCCTATAAAATAGAAGTGTTCAAAAGCTTTGGATTACACTCGGTTTTTCATGTAACCCCGTTCGAGCCATTTCACCTTGTCGTCTTGCTGTTTTTTCTTTATGTCTTTTTTCTCGGCGCCATCTATTTTCGATTTTCAAATAAGCATCTGGACCGCGCCTGGTTGGTTTCCTGTACCTTCGCGCTCGGCGGAGCCATCGCCTTGTTTAGTGAACGGTTGATGTTCGGTGGCGTTCATGACTCGTTTTTTTTCGCCGGAGCGCCCATGTGGGTTTGTCCCCCCTGCACATCGCCGCAGGCTGCGAGTTACGCTTGGACTCCCGCAGACCTGTTTGTGCACGCCGCATTCCTGCCTGTGATTATTCTTTGGGTCTCCTACTTAGTTCCGCGTCGCGCGCCGAATCACGCTACAGATTAGCGAAAATATACCTCTTCAACACTCTCTTGCAGTCACAAGCGGCGTGACGTAAGTTGAGTTCACAAAAACCCAAAGGCTAGGAGTTCACCCGAAATCATGGCTTCCGCAGAGCTTATCGTCGACGTGCACCACCACTACATGCCCGCTATTTTATTCGACCGTCTTGCCGCTCAGGCCGGGGGTAAACGCATCGTCACTAAAGAGATCAGCTTGACCCTCCATCCGTCGCGAAAGGACCTTGAATCACACATCAAGTGCATGGACGAGGCCGGCATCAGCGTTTGTATTCTCACGGATCAAGTCCAGGTGATGGGCGCCGAGGTGGCCAGAGCGCTCAACGATGGCATCGCCGAAGTCGAAAAGAACCACCCGACGCGCTTCCGCGGCTGTATTCACTTGCCGATTCATGAGCCCGAAGCTGCGAAGCGAGAGCTTGAGCGCGGCATCAATGAGCTGGGGCTGCGCGCCGTGGCACTCCTCGCCTGCCATCTCGACGTCCAGCTCGACAATCCGATCATGAACCCGCTTTTCGAGATCATTCAGAAAAACAACCTGCCCATCGTCATTCATCCGCAGTCTAAACCGACAGGCTCGGACACGCTTTACAGCCTCGACCGCTGCGTCTTCCGACCGCTCGAAACCACTCAAGCGATCGTGCGCGTCATGAACAGCGTCCTTCCGCGTTACCCGGAACTGCGCTTCATCATGCCGCACTTAGGCGGCGGCACTTCTTCCCTCAAAGGGCGAATGATGGCCTTCTTTGAGACTGACGACGCCGACATTCCCGCCGACATGAGGGGTTACCTAAAAACTCAATCCGAGCAGAAGAAGTTCGGCCTCACGCAACGATTCGAAAAACTCTTTCAGCGTCTTTACTTCGACACGGCGGGAACCGGCGCATGGTTGCCTGCTATGGCTGCCGCCTTCAATATCACTACGCCGGACCGAATCATGTTTGGCAGCGACTATCCGCTCGAATGCAAGACCGCAGCAAATCTGATCGAATCGCTCGAGATGGTGCGCCAGGCGCCGTGCTCCGCCGCCGAAAAGACAGCGATCTTGGGAGAAACCGCAGCTCGGTTATTTCATCTCAAGTAGGCGATGAGCTTTTTTGGAGCCGCACCGCGGAGATAAGATTGACCAATCCTTCCTTGTTGCTTCGTTTCGGAGAGTCTCTGCGCAGAAATTCATCGGAGTACTTGACCATGCGCGTAGGGATTGCGATTCTAACAGTCGCCGTTTCGACATTCGCGCCCCCCACGGTCGCCGTCGCGCAACAGAGCAGCTTCTCCTCTACCACGCCGGAGCGATCGAAGAACGTCGACGTTCCTGTAGTGCTTTGCATAGACGACAAGCCCACCCCGGGCGGCCAACCTTCTGGCGAGGCGTACGCCAAGGCCGCTGCGAACGGTTACCGTTCAGTCTTAACCTTGAGAGCCAACAAGGATAGCGTCGATATTTCGCGCGAGCGTTTCATGGTGGAGCAGCGCAAGATGCGCTACTTCAATATCGCGAGCACCGCCAAACTGCCTCGCCCCGAACAAGTCGATGAGTTTCTCGGGTTGGTCCGAGACAAAGCCAATCACCCGATGCTTCTCAACTGCGCCTTCGCCGAGCGCGTTGCTCCATTCATGATGATATTCCGCATCACGGAACAAGGTTGGAGCGAAGAAAAGGCCGTCGACGAGGCTGCTCGGAGCGGTTTGAAAGGCGACCAGCTAAAAACATTTGCAAGAGATTATCTGGCGCGAAAGAAAAAGAAGACGATGTAATAGCTGCCGACCTGGATGAGACAATCTAGGGTTTGCCCTAAGAATTGAAGATCCCTCAGGTCTAAGCCGACGGATTCGTTGTCGACCAGACGCCGGCTCTCGAATCCGTCATTCCGGCGCAAGCCGGAATCCAGTCTTTTTACGTTGTGACTGAAACAAGCGAACCTGGATGCCGGCCTACGCCGGCATGACGAAGCTTCGCTTCGCCTGAAGGCGAGGGATTTCAAACCTCTCCGAGGGAACCGGCATACGCATTAACACATTGCCTGACCAGATTGACCGGATCTCTGTCGAACACAATCGTCCCGATCGGTTTATTGCAAAATTTGATAATTTCTCGCATATGGTCGGTCACACCGCCGCTGCCTTCGAGCACGCCGATAATCTTTCCCTCATCGTAGGCGATGGTGAATTCGTTGAGCGTGCCCGTAGCGCCGCCAACGATCAGCACGATATCCGATGAGCGAACGTTGATGACATTACGTCCTTTGTAGCCGAAACCGGTATAGATGATCACATCGGCGCCGTCTTCGGGCAATCCAAATCGAGCCAAGTGATCCTGGCGATTTTCGGCGGGAGAAATTCCCAGAGCGAAGCCGCCGTTCATGCGAAACGCTTTGGCGACCAAATCCGGCAGTCCCGTCGTCGCGCCTGTAACCAGAATACATTCCTGCTTCGCGACCGCCACGCCAAGCTTTTCGGCCAGCGCTTTGAGGCGGCTCGCTTCCGCTTCTGACAGCGCATCGTTGGCCGAAGCGCCCATCACTCCAACAACCGGTTTACGCATGCATCGAGTCTCCTGCAGCAACTGGTTGACACCGATCGGCCATCTGATATTTTGCGCCCGAATAATCGTCAAAAACGCGCTATGAAATTAAGCATCGCAAATGGTGTTAGCCTGGCCGTTATCCTATCAATCATTTACGGATTCGCAACGAGTTATTGCGCTGAAGTATCATTGGCCGAGAAAGCAAAGGAAGAAGGAAAGCTCGTCGCTTATCTGGCGATGAACGCCGCGGACGCAGTAACCGTTCAGACCAGTTTTGAAAAGAAGTTTCCGCAAATCAAAGTCGATCTCGTCCGAGCCGGTGCGCCGGCAATGCTGCAGCGCGTCTTGACCGAGTATCGTGGCGGTAAAGTTTTGGCCGACGTCGTCCTCGGTTTTGGCTTCATCCACTACGAGCTCGGGCAGCAGAAGCTGCTCGCAAAATACGAATCGCCCGAACGGAAAAATTACGTCGCCCAGTTTCTCGATAATGAAGGTCTGTGGACAAACGTCATGCCGATCGTGCACACCATCGCTTATAACCCAAAGCTGCTTCCGCCCGCGGAGCTTCCGGTTCGATATACGGATCTGCTCCTGCCCAAGTGGCGAGGTAGAGCGGGAATGAACAGCAACAACATCATGTTTCTGGCGGCGATGATGAGCCATTTCGGGAAAGAGAACGGTCTGGATTTTTTGCACAAACTTGCCGCGCAATCGCCTCAAGTCCGTGGTGGTGGCACCCTGCTCACGACCCTGGTCGCTGCCGGCGAGTTTCCCATCGCCTTCTCGATCAATGAAAACAACGTGGAGAATTTTAAATTAAAAGGCGCGCCCATCGATTGGGCGCGCCTTGCTGACCCGCTTTACGGTGAATTAGTTCCAATCGGCATCATGGCGGGAGCGCCGCATCCAAGCGCGGCGCGCTTGTTCGTCGATTATGTTTTATCCAACGACGGACAGGAGCTGTTGAGAAACTTGGGAAAGGTCCCCGCGCGGAGCGACGTTACGCCGAAAATCAACATCGACCGGGATAAAATTCGTATGATTCCTCCCGAAGAAGAGGCCCGAACGGGTTACTACGCCAAACTGTTCGACGAACTTTTTGTGAAGCGGGCGAAATGACGATAACGTGCCTGAGAAATTCGCCAGCTATTTCAAACGTCCGACAAAGCTGTAGGGGCAGGTTTCAAACCTGCCCCTACCAAATGGGCATGCATGACGGCAAAGGCGAAAGAGATATTTGACGAACTCTTGAGACAAGACACTAAATTACCTTGTTCCGCTTCAACGTCTCGATAGCATTCGTATCGTAACCGAGCTCACGCAGAATCGTGTCATTGTCCTCGCCCAGCGCGGGTATTCGATTATAGCGCGCTTCGCTGCGCGACATCTTGAGCGCATTGGCGATCACCGGCACTTTTCCCACTGGCGACTCGGCTTCGCGAATGAGTTTGCGTGCGACCACTTGCGGATGCGCGAGCACTTGTGCGATGCCGCGAACGATGCCGTGCGGCAACTCGGCTTTCTTCAATTGTTCCAGCCAGTGCTTGTGATCTTTTCCGAGAAAGATATTTTCAATCGTTTCTTCCAACAGTCCGCGATTTTTCCGCCGGCCTTCTACCGTGGCGAAACGAGGATCGTCGAGCAGCTCGGGTTTTTCGATGACCTTCTTACAGAAGATTTCCCAGTCCGACGCGCTGGCCACTGCCAGGTTCACATACTCGCCGTCACCGGCGAGATACGGACCATAGGGAGTCACATAGTGATGGCGCATGCCGACCCGCGCAGGCTCTTCACCCGCGTGCCAATAATGGTGCGGAAAATATCCGAGCCACGAGACGATCGAGTCGAGCATCGAAACATCAATGAGCTGGCCTTGGCCGGTTTTCTCGCGCTGATAGAGGGCAAGTAGGATGCCGATGGCGGCATACATACCGGAGGCGATGTCGGCGATCGCGATTCCTGCGCGAGCCGGTTTGTCGGGATATCCGGTTGTCGCGATGATGCCACCCTCGCCTTGAATCAGCAGATCGTAGGCTTTTACATCACGGTACGGTCCGTCTTGGCCGTAGCCGGAAAGCGAACAGTAAATCAGCCGTGAATTAATTTCACTGAGTTTGTCATAACCGAGGCCCAAACGCGCCGCGACACCAGGGGCGTAATTCTCGAAAAAAATATCGGATTTCTTCGCCAGCTCCTGTAGAATCTCGCGGCCTTCTTCTTTTTTGACGTCAACGGTCAAGCTACGCTTGTTCCGATTGAGCCAGACGTAACCGGAAGAGAGTCCCTTGACGACCGAATCCCACGAGCGAATCACGTCACCGACGCCGGGCCGCTCCACCTTGATCACTTCCGCGCCCATGTCTGCGAGCAAACAGGTCGCAAACGGCCCTGACAGCACCTGCTCGAAGGCGACGATTTTCACTCCATCCAGCGCGCGTTGTGGGAGGTTATTCTCGCTCATAATTTTCGCGTTCACTTCTCTTTGGGAAGAGATCCTTCACTTTGTTCAGGATGACACCCCTTCTAAATGTCATGCTGAGCGCAGCGAAGCATCTCGATTTCCGCCCTTCGTGGCCACGCTTCGCTCCAAACAACTCGTTAGTTTATTTATTCTTGTCCTCTTTCACTTGAGGAAATAAGTCAACCTTCGGCGCGTGGGCTTTCTTCCAAACCATCACGCTACGCGAGTAGTCAATGACAACTTTCCCTTCTTGCTGAATACCGCGGGTGCGCACTTTGATAATGCCAAGTTGCGGCTTCGATTTTGACTCGCGTTTTTCCAGCACTTCGGATTCCGAATAGAGCGTGTCGCCGGCAAACAACGGATTGGGCAGTTTGATTTCGTCCCAACCGAGCGCGAAACCATTCTCACTCACGTCGGCCACACCCATGCCCGCGACGATAGCTAGAGTCAAAGCGCTGTTGATCAGACACTTGCCGAACTCCGTGCGCTTGCCGTACTCATTGTTAAAGTGAATTTGATTGGTGTTGTTGGTCAGCAACGTGAACCAGATGTTATCCGCTTCGGTAACCGTCCGTCCCAGACGGCAGCGATAAACATCGCCAACTTCGAAATCCTCAAAGAACCGGCCTTCCCACCCCGGTTTTACGGCCATGATGTTCCTCCTCTTTTGGCGCTGAAAGCATTACGTTATAGTCCGGTAATTGGCGTATGGCATGTGGCATATGGCTTACGGGTTTTGTCTATACGCCATATGCTATCAGCCATAAGCCAATTATAGGAGGACCTAATGGATTTCAACCTAACCGTCGAACAGCAACAGATCCGCGAGGAGATCAAGAAAGTCTGCAAAGAGTTTCCCGACGCGTACTGGCGCGAGATCGACGGCAAGAAAGCCTACCCGGAAGCCTTTGTGCGCAAGCTGTCCGAGCTGGGCTGGCTCGCGGCGTTGATCCCGGAGGAATACGGTGGCACGGGACTCGGCATCACCGAAGCCAGCATCATCCTGGAAGAAATCAATCATTCCGGCGGCGTCGCTACGACTTGCCATGCACAGATGTACACCATGGGCACGCTCTTGCGCCACGGAAGCGAAGAGCAGAAGAAACGTTATCTACCCAAGATCGCCGTCGGTGAGCTCCGCCTACAAGCCTTCGGCGTTACCGAACCCGACGCAGGTTCTGAAAGTACGCGCATTCAGACGACGGCGACGCGCAAAGGCGACAAATACATTATCAATGGTCAAAAAATCTTCATCTCGCGCGTGCTGCAGTCCGACCTCATGCTTTTGCTCGCGCGCACCACTCCCTATGACGAGTTAAAGGATAAGACCCGCGGCCTTTCCGTCCTCATTGTCGATTTGCGTGAAGCTAAAGGAAAACTGGAAGTCAAGCCTCTCGATTTAATGATTAATCATCATACCAACGCGCTATTTTTCGATGGAGTTGAAGTGCCGGTTGAGAATTTGGTCGGCGCAGAAGGCATGGGCTTTCGCTACATCATCGACGGCTGGAACGCCGAGCGCATCCTGGTCGCCGCCGAAGCCATCGGCGACGGCCGCTGGTTTGTCGAGCGCGCCGCCAAGTACGCCAGCGAACGAAACGTATTTGGCCGCCCGATCGGTTCAAACCAAGGCGTCCAATTTCCTATTGCCAAAGCGTACGCCAATATTGAGGCAGCGGACTTGGTTCGCTTCCAAGCGGCAACGAAGTTCGACCGCAAAGAAAAATGCGGCGCCGAAGCGAATCTCGCCAAATACCTCGCTTCGGAAGCGGCGTGGGAAGCAGCGAATGCCTGCCTGACGACGCACGGCGGCTACGGTTTTGCTGCGGAGTACGACGTGGAACGCAAGTTCAGAGAGACCCGCCTATTGACCGTCGCGCCTATCAGCAACAACCTGGTACTGGCGTATTTAGGGCAGCATGTTTTGGGGATGCCGAAATCCTATTGATACCCAAAATCAGATAATCCACCTCTTCGCAAGTAATTACCTCTACCCAGAGTGCCGACACGCTAATTTCCGACTAGCCAGACAGTAGAGTGTTGTATTGAATTACCCTTTTAAGGCAGTATAGCCGGTCTATGCGGTGCGGCAGCATCGTTCCAGACCCCGTCTCCGTACAGCAATTTAATAACGATAGGCTTTTCCCATTACTCGATTACGCGGCCAGGCAGTGGCCGACTGATGTCGCGTTGGTGCGTGGAACTCATACTTTCACTTTCAAGCAACTCAAAATCGCGGCGGAGCAACTGGCATCGAAGCTGGCGGAATCAGATATCCAGTCCGGCTGCAAAGTCGGTCTCATGTGTCCCAATGGGCCCGAATACATCATAGGATCGTTTGCCCTATTTCTCGTCGATGCGGTCGTCGTACCGATCTTTCCCGGGTTAACGGAGCGGGAAATTGCTACGCTTGCTACTGACCTGAGTCTCGACGCCCACTGCTACATTCCGCAGTTCGGCAATCAACTTCCGCCACGTCGCCGAAAGAACGAGCTCAATCTGGAGGCAGTCAGCCTCGTCCTCGAGATCGGGCGGTCTTCGCAGCAAGATGCGACGGCTTCAGATCGTCACCGACTCGCGCAGCTTGGAGCGCCTCTCATCCGTTTCACTTCGGGAACGACCTCCAAATCTAAGGGAGTCATTCTCCCTCAAATGTCGCTGCTCGAAAGTACCCAGCGATTCGCTGAGGTTTATTCGATTCAAAGAGGTGACTGCATACTCAATCTTCTTTCCATGCCTCACATCTTTTGCCAAGTCACGGCAGGAATACTAAAGGGAGCCAAATTAGTCGTCGCGGATGCTAACAGGATTGATGCCATCGCGCGGATCATTCGAGACCACAACGTCACTCACATCGAAGCCGCACCGACTTTCTATACGATGCTTCTCGCCGCAGATAGTCTCCGAGCCGAACACCTAAGCCAGGTCAAGTACATCACGAGCTGCGGCGCGCCCCTTCCCGACCGCATCGCTGAGGCATTTCGAGATCGTTTTGGTAGGGAGATTGTCCAGCGCTATGGACTGACGGAGACTGGTCCGGTATTGATTAATACAAACGAAGACAAGAGCAAACGCGGCTCCGTCGGAATTGCGGCTCCTGGTTGTGACATTCGTCTGAAAGACGAAGACGATGATCCATCGGCCACTGTCGGCGAGATACAGATTCGATGCGCCGGACTTTTTTACGGATATTACGTACCTTGGACGCCGCGCGAACATGTCCTGGATGACGGCTGGTTTTGCACGGGAGACGTCGCGCGAAAGGATGTCGACGGTTACTATTGGATGGCGGGGCGGCTGTATCCCAACATTTGGGTGAGCTCGAAAAATTGATGGACCGGGATTGTTATAATAGTTGTTGAGCATCGCCGGAAAAAGCGATGATCAAGACAGATTCGTTCGTACCCTTTTCGATGTGAATTGGCAAAAGGGCCTGTCGGAGCTTGTCCATCCGGAGCCATCGATCCGACGATAAGATTCCAAGGCGATCGGCATAGTACGCGCCGGACGCCAACATAGCTATAAGACGAGTTCTTACGCGCTTCTGTATCCGTTTCCATTTCATAATAAGCCGGCGATACTTGTATCTAATTTTGACTGTTGCAACAAGGGCAGCATTGAATACCGACCCTGTGCGCCGCCGGCACCCAACTTGGCGATTACGCGGGGATACGACTTCGGCTTGGCTCGCGCCGCCGACCGCGAACTAACTCAAAGCGGTTGGCGTCCGTAGTTACCCTCCAAATGTCAAACCGGAAGATTCGGCAGGCCGCTTCAAGCGGCGCAGCAACAACACGCCGATCAGGAACAGCGCCGTCGACCCCAAGGATCCCACGACAAAAACACTGGCAATTCCCGTCGCGTGGGCGATGAAGCCACCAACGGATGGACCCAAAATATTGCCGAGATCACCGGCTGCATTGTACACCCCCGACGTGAGGCCGCGCCGCACCCGGCTTTCGGGAACGTCTTGCACCAGTCCAACCGCATTGGCGACAACCACGATTGCCCGCAACAAGCCAGACGCGACGTACACAAAGAGAATCGTGCCGAAACCGCTGAACAGCGGCACGAGCATGAGGATCAACGACTGTAGCGGCAAGCCGAGATAAGACAGGCCGCGATGGCCGACTTTATCGACCACATGGCCGCTGATCGGACGAGTAATCGCGTTGCAACCGGCATAGGCGGCGCGAATGATGCCGATCTGGGTCAGGTTCATGCCCACGGCGAGCGCATAGAGGGAGATAAACACGCCGCCCATCTGATGCAGCAGATTGAGAAAAAGAGCGACAAGGACGACTGTGGCAAGCTCAGGTTCGAGCAGCGCCCGAAATAATTCCTTCGACGTTAATTTATCGCCGCCTTTTCCTTTCACTTTGCTTTCGCCGCTGGTGCGCGGGCGGTGTAGCAACCAGAGTAATCCGACCGACACCAGCGACAACAATGCTCCCAACTGAAATGTCCAAACATAGCCCCAATGGTCGGCGATCAGCCCGCCGCAAAAATTTCCCGTCGAATAGCCGAGCGCCAAAGTGCCAACGTAGTAGCCCATCGCGTGATTGCGATTTTCGTCCGCCGCCAACGAGTCAACGTAAAACGCCATGTAAAGTGTCGTCACTGCGCCGTAAGCGAAGCCGTTCAGTGCTTGCACGAAGGCAAACGTCAAGCTGTCTGTGGCGAAACTGAAAAGATAATTGGTGACTCCCATGGCGAGAATTGCGCTCGACAAGAGCATGCGGGCACGCCCATGACTGTACGCCATCCCCACCGGCAGCCGCGAAAGGAGTGCGAAAACTGGTCCCAAAGAGACGAGCGCGCCGATGAGCACGACGGGGATGCGCATGTGATCAAGGTAGGGCGGAATCACCGTCGATGCCGAATTACTTTGGATCGTCACGGCGACGATCGGCACCAGGAGTCTTAACGTGCTGCGTTTCATATCCCTCCACTTATTCTCTAAAAACTGCGCGGGTTCAACCGAATCGACGAAAAGACCTCTCACGAGTTTAGGGCTGAGCACAGCCGAAGGGTTTGCGATGCCAGATAAAGAATTGAACATCCCTCGGCTCTAAGCCGAGGGATCCCAAACCTGTCGACTTGAAGTCGACTTTCTCCCTACTCCGTCATTCCCGCATGCTTTTAGCGGGAATCCATCTGTGCCTCATTCATTCCCTCGCACCAACCTGGATGCCCGCCTTCGCGGGCATGACGAACTTTCGCTTCGCCTGAAGGCGAGGGATTTCAACCATCCCGAGAGAGACATTAAGAAGATTACGAAAGTGTCATTTCGAGCGGAGCGAGAAATCTTTCTTCGACCTTGGCTAATAGCCTCGGATCGATCGCTGCGCCCTGTTTCTGTCTCGACATGTTAGACATTTGCCCGTCCATCAGGTAAGGAAACGGCGGAGGAGATTTCTGCGATGGACTTAATTCGCTCGTGGATGTTCGTGCCGGGGCACCGGCAGAGAATGATTGACAAAGCTTTCGGGCTCAACGCCGACGCGATCATGTTGGATATCGAAGACGGCGTGGCCCCGAATGAGAAAGACGCCGCGCGTAAAAATATCGCCGAATCATTGGGCCGGGAAAAAGCGCCTGGCTCTCCCGCGCGCTACGTGCGCATCAATGCCATCGGCCATGCGCGCATGGACGCCGATCTAGAAGCCGTCATCCGGCCGGGGCTGGAAGGTCTCGTATGTCCCAAGGTCGACACGCCGGACGAAGTGCGCAAGATCGACGCGATTCTGAATGATAAAGAAGCGAAAAATAACTTGAAGAAAAGCAGTATTAAACTCTTGATCGCCATCGAAAGCCCGAGGGGCTTGCTCAACGCGCCGGCGATCGCCGCCAGCTCATCGCGCGTTGCCGGATTATTATTTGGCGCCGAAGATTTTGGCCGCGAGATCGGCTTGCCGACCGTGCGCGAGGGCGAAGCGCGCGATCTTATCTACGCGCGCTCGTCCATGGTCATCGCTGCCGCATCGTCTCACGTGCAAGCCGTAGACGGCGTCTGGGTCGATCTGAACGACAGCCAGGGGCTCTTGGGATTTGCCAAACAGTCGCGCCAGCTCGGCTTTTCCGGGATGTCCTGCATTCATCCGGCGCAAGTCGATGCGATCAATACGACATTTAGTCCGACCGCCGAAGAGATCGAGTACTGCCGAAAAGTTTTGCAAGCCTTCGAAGAAGCCAATGCCCGCGGCGATGGTTCCATCGCCTTCGGCGGCCAGCTGATCGATCGGCCGATCGTCGAGCGCGCGCGGCGCACGATCGAAATGGCCAGGTCATTAGGAATCTTAAAATAGTCAGAGAAAATCCACGTTGTGGGGAAGTGATGCAATGAAAGCCAAGATTGCCGCGCTATTCATGTTGGTTTGGTGCCTGAGCATCGGCGCTTCCGCGCCGGAGCAAATGCGGCCGGTGAAAATTGCCGACGGCGTTTACATGTTTGAAAATACCAGTGGCACCAGCAATGCTACGGTGGTCATCACCGACGAAGGTGTCGTGGTTTTTGATTTCAACATCCTTACTGCCGACCAAGTCCTGGCGGGACTGCGCAAGCTCACCGATAAAAAAGTTCGCTACCTGATCTCGTCGCACAGCGCCCTGGACCACGCTTCAGGCGCGTGGTATTTCCGCGACGACAAGCCCACCTACATTGCTACCAAAAACCAGGTACACGACCTCCAAATGCAAGAGTTGGCTGGTTTTAACGAGCGCAAGGAATCGAACGATCCCCGCAATGCTGCGTACAAAGGGAAAAAGTTGGTGAAGCCTGACATCGGTTTCGACGGTAACATGACGCTCTATTTCGGTGGGCTGACGTTTCAGATTACAGCCGAAGGCAGAGGCCACAGTACCGGCGACCTCACCGTTTATATTCCGCAGAAGCGCGTGTTTCTCATGGGCGACCTTCTGGATACCGAAGTCCACCCTGGCCAAGGCGAATCCGGGGACATTTTCTATTCCAACGTCAAAGGTTGGATCGAAATTCTTGACCGCATCATGGCGCGTCACTTACCGGTCGACACCTATGTGCCAGGCCACGGGCCCGTGCATATCGAACGCGGTGTCAAAGATCTCGAGGAACAAAAACGTTATTTCATTGTGATGCGTGACGAAGTTGCCAAGATGATCACCACCGGCAAGAGTCTGGCGCAAATTGAAAAAGAAATTAAAGTGCCGCAAGAATTCGCGCACTATAAGCGACCCGATAGACTGAGACCATTCATCAAGCTGTACTACAATCAGCTCATGGAAACGGGTTATTAGCCTGAAGAATCGTCCAAAGGAGAAACCGGATGAAAGCCATCGCCGGAGCGTTACTCGCCAGCCTCATTCTAGCAAGTGCCGGTTGGACCCAGAGCAAAATGTCGATAGAGCAGTTGGCCGGTTACAACAAGCCGGACCGCGAGAAGATGCTTTACACCGGCGCCAAGGCCGAGGGCAAGATTACCTGGTACACATCGCTCGCCGGCGAATCCTACAAACAGCTCTACGGCGCATTCGAAGCCAGGTATCCCGGGGTTAAAGTTGAAACTTACCGTGCCACCCGCCAGGAAATGGGCGCGCGTATACTGGCCGAGGCGCAAGCGCAACGCCATATTGTCGACACATTGGAAACCACCATTCCGCTTCTCAAGCTTCTCAAAGACAACAACATGTTGGTGCCGTATTATTTCTCCGCTCAAGCAAAATATCCGGACAACGTCAAAGAAAAAGGCCCCAAGGGTTTAGTATTCTGGGCCATCGACCGGGAGTCGCATATCGGTCTC
Source organism: Binatia bacterium (assembly GCA_036000865.1). Lineage (GTDB taxonomy): Bacteria > Desulfobacterota > Binatia > UBA9968 > UBA9968 > DP-20. The sequence goes on from DASYUV010000117.1 coordinate 39,250, forward strand.
GCCTACAACAAGAATGCCGTCCCGGAGAAGCTGGCGCCAAAAAATTATGAAGGACTATTGCGACCGGAGTTGAAAGATAAGATCGCGTTCGCAGGCAGTGACACGGGCGTGACTGTCGTGGGCGCGATGCTCAAGTTCAAAGGCGAAGAATACGTCAAAAAACTCAAAGCACTCGGCCCGGCAATACATAATGTCTCGGGGCGAGCCCTACTCGACCTGGTAATCTCTGGCGAAGTCGGCGTATCGCCCACCACGTTCCGCAATCACGTCGAGGTATCGTTGAAAGTCGGTGCCCCGATTGCGTGGATCCCGATGGACGTCGTTCCGTCCAACTCCGGCTCGACGGCAATCTCGGCGAAAGCGCCGCATCCCCATGCCGCGTTGCTGATGGCCGAATTTATCCTCGGTGAGGGAGGACAGAAAGTGCTCGAGCAGTACGAATACGGCAATCCCACGAAGGATTATGGTTTCAAGCGTTGGTATCCCGAGCAGGGGCTAACGGCAGAGCAGATCGATAAGCTCGAAGAGAAGTGGAGAAATACGCTTCGCGATTTAACCAGACGGTCGTCTTTTTAGCTTAGTCGCCGGTCAGGGCAGACAAAGCGAAGCATGGCGCATTTCCAGTCGCAATCCTTCTGCTTAAGTCCTAGGATGAGATTGCAAACAAATTCTACTTACAGGGGAAGACACCCGTTTTCTTACGATCGGTTGAACCCGAGCAAGGAACGGCAACCGTTCCTTGCTTTTGCGAACTTTGCACTACTATGCATGAAAGTTTTCGCGGTTTGCGCAAATTTTTTCCGGCCTAAAGACCACGGATTCCGCTAAGCTACATCCGGCCTACGAACTGACCGGTGCGCGAAGCGCACCCTACGAATACCTTCGTGACCTTCGTGCGCTTCGTGGTGAAGGATTGTTCTCCTTTGGTTGCGGCCTTGCCGCGCTAGGTTCTTTGCGATTAAATCCGTTCTCTCCGAAATACCTATTGCCCTTCTTTCCCAACCGGCGCGGCTCCCTGCCAATGGCCGACGTCGATGATGATGTCCTCGGGGCCGACAAATTTGTCTTCGTAGTAGGCCGTACCCAAATTGAGCGTTCCGGCTTTCTTAGCGCCAGCCGCTTCCATCATGCGAAACTGCTCTTGGTCATTCTCAGCCGAAAAACCGATGTGGTCGATGCCTGGCTGTTTGGTCGGCTCGCCGTCAGGCGTACCCGCTCGCAGCGGCAGGACGGTTATATTGACCGACCCATCGCTCAGATCAATGGCGTTGTTCTTACGCTTTTGAATCAATTTCATGCCCATGGCGTCGACGAAGAATTTCGCCATAGCATCGACGTCGGTTGCTCGGTAAGCAATGTGTCTTATCTTAGCCATCGTCTTCCCCCTTTTTGTCCTCAATGAACCTGTCTTGATAATCCGTCGAACCTGGAACCTTGAACCTTGAACGCGAGCACCGCTTCGGTGCGGAACTATCCGCCGTAAAACATTTTGTCGCCCAGATCCTTCAATGTTAACGTTACGTCGTCGGCGCGTCCTGAAGGCTGCGTTTTGACTCCTGCGTCTTGAACTTCACCTACGAAAATCGAGTGGTCGCCTTTCTCGATGGTGTCCACAAGCTTGCACTCAACGAACGCCGGAGTGTTCTCCAGAACGGGAGCACCCAAAGAGCCTTTTCGAAAAGATTGCCCGCCGATTTTGTTTCCTTCTCGTTCGAGTGTCTTGAAGAAAGTGAATGCCAAATCCTTCTGATCTTTTCCGAGAATATTTAGCGCAAAAGTCTTGGATTCTTTGATGATCGCGTGGGCGCCGGAATCGGCTTTCACACCGACCACGACGAGCGGCGGTTGAAATGCCGTCTGAGTCACCCAATTGACTGTTGCCGCGGCTACCTTACCGGCTTTGTCTTCCGCAGTTAATACATACAAGCCATAGGGAATCATTCGTAACGCGGTCTTCTTTGCATCAGCATCCATTTCGAATTCTCCCTTGATTCTGGATTTGCCGCGGCGTTTTCCGCATCGATGAATCGATTCTATGGGAGGGATTGCGAAGCGTCAACAGGGAACCGGTACTTTGTCAGGAAAGCACTTCAGGCTCTCCGCTTGCCCTCACCCGGCTTGCACAAAAGCACTCTTCTGAGTAGTTTTCCCCCTCAAACGCGAAAGGCCAAGGTCACATAGACATTGCTCTGGCACTCAAAATCGCCGACTTCGCTCATGCCCAGACCGTCTACATGCGCTTGCAGAGAGTGCGGATTACTCCGTGAAACGAAGGCCACGCCGACTTCGAATTGGTCGGCCAAGTTCTTTTTCTGCGCTTCGAAAAGCCCGCGCAGCAAGCCTCGACCACGGAACTCGCGCGCGATGCACACGGGACCGTAGATGTAGCTGTTGAACGAACTCAGCGGGCGGCCCTCAAACGTCATGCGATCGTAAGATGCCAGCATCTTCGCAATGACCGGCGACCCAGTTTCGAATTCGTTCCGAAATGCGCAAACAAATCCTACAATCTGATCATCAATGACGGCGACGGTCGTGCCAAGATCCTCCGCGATCTGACTAGTTTGCTCCGGCGTAAATTGCGCCGATAGAAACCCCGTCTTGCGTTCCTCTCCGGAAAGATTCGCGATGTAATTGGCGGACTGAAGACGCAGGATATCACCATAGTCCGCTGGCTTTGCTCGACGATATTCAATAGCAGACATGGATCCCAATATCGCTGGACGAGAACTTTCGGTTTTCGTCACTCCCGATGGCGTTCATCGAGATATTTCTTGAATTCGTGCTTTCTGATACCAAAAAAGTTAGTGCTCTTTTCTTTAACGAGCACTCGCTGACCGGGACGATAATCAATCTTTCCAGCGCTGCTTGCTCGCACGGTATCACCGCTATCGAGTTGGACGGTCAGGTAGTCCACTGAGGCCCCTGCCTTCACATCAGTTCGGTCGTTCACCACTGTGCCTGACAAGTCGATGGATTGAATCGTAATGTGACGCAGCGTCAGCGCCCCATACACGAGCGCGCCGCAAACGATGAGGAAACCGATCTTCCACCCTAGCGACAGTTGTTCCCGGATGAGAAGGAAATTTACTATCTCTCGGTACGAACGCATCAAGCTCTAAAGAACTTCAGCGGTATTTACCGAGGCGCTGGCCAACCTCCGCTGGTAGGCGAACGACCTCCGCCGATAGCGCCCTTGAACATTTCCGCGAAAAAGCCGCCGAGAGCGCCCGCAGGTACCGCCGCGGCAAATGAGAGAGCCATGAACCACTCGGGCGACTCGCCCAACATGTCCGCTGCCTGCATAACTAAGCCGAGAATAATGGACCCGATGCCAACCAGGGCGCCGTGCTTCATCTCCAATGTGCCAGCCTTGTAGCCCGCGTAGAAACCGCCGATCACCGTGCCCAGTGAACCGAGCAACAGACTCGCCATCAAACCTTCGCTGGAACTCCAATATTGAGATAAAGCGTCTTCAGCGGCGTCACCTTGTGCTGCCAACTCTTTAGCAATGAAAAATGAATAATACAGGGTCGTCAGCGCAATGGATGCGATCGTATCCACGATCACACCGCCAATGATGGGCCGAAACTGGATTCCGGTGAAGAATCCCGTCGGCTCGATTGGTGAAGGTGGCGTAGTCGAATGTCGAGGATCGTACTGCATTGAATCGCGTAATAGCCGCGCAATCACGGCCGTATATTAAAGTCGTGTACAGCTTTACCGATGGTATCTATCAGGAGCGCTGATGCCAACATTACAGAAAATCTTAAAACCGGACGTTTCGCCGAAACGCCATAGGTTTTGGCTGGAGCTAATTCGATCCCGCCTCTGCTCACGCCTTTTTCCAACGCGGCACTTTGTTGCGGTTGGGAATGCCATCACCCAGCAGCGTTCGTCCACCCAGCGGAAAACCTTTTGGTGGAACCGCTCCTAGCACCATATACACAACATCTTTTTTAGAATCGTTGCCGAGCGCCCGCCAGACTCTCGGGCCGACCCGCACTATCGTTCCCTCGGGCATCTTGATCCTTTTCCCATCGAGGATAATCGTACCGTCTCCCTTGAGTGCCACGAAAACCTCTTCCTGCACTTTGTGGCGATGCACGTAGGTCGCCCCTTCCCCCGGTTTGCAGCGCACGAAGCTAAAGCCGACGCCCTTGCATCCCATCGGGCGAGACATAAACTCCTTCTCTTTGACCTTGTCTAGCGGCATAAATGCCTTTGAATACTCTGCTGGCATGATCGCCTCCCGTAGCTTAGTCCGCGAGCTGATGCTGAAAAACTCTTTCGGAGTCCTTCGACGTAGCTCAGAGCCCGTCCTGAGTTTATCGAAGGAACAAACGGAGGGCTTTCGATATCATTGAAGATTCCGTTCATGCTGAGGCTCTCGAAGCATTCCGAACTTTTTATCAGCAGCCTGCTAGACTAGTCGTTGCGGGTGCTGGCTATCCCAACCGTTTCCGTGGTTGACTTGCCGACTACCATAGGGAAAAGTACGTCTCGACGGATAAAAAGGCAACCGATTGTCATTATGTTTTATCGCTTTGGATACGAAGCAGAATTTTATCCGGCGTTGAGCCGGCTACCGCTCCATGTGCGTATGAAGCTCGACCTAACCGGGATTAAAATATCACTCAAGGATTGGCTCGCGTTCAGCGTCGAAGAACGGACCGTGCTCTGTCATCTACCGATCGATACCGACGATGAGAGACAGGCATTTTGTTCTTACCTCGATTCCCTTTCTAACAAATATCGTGGCGCGCCGATGACAACGACCGACGTCATGAACAGCTCACTCTGGGACCCGTCGGAAGTACCGGACCCGGTGTTGCAAAAAAGCGCCGGGATGTCCCCCGCAGTAACCCTTGCGGAATGGACCCGCTGGCAAGACCACGAGCGGTATGCTCTGTACAAGACAGCGGTTTCAAAGAGCCAACCTGAAGCTTTCGAAAGTATTCTCAATGAACTGCGTAGCGCTAAGAATTGCGCTCAAAACTGATGGCTAATCTAAAATCCAACGACAGCCGGCTTTCACGCCTTGTCCCTTTCGGTTTGATTGGGCAAACCAAACCGCATCATTTTCGGGAGATGCTCGGCGTCTTGTGGAAAAACCGAAAGGAGCTGCCTTACGCGTGGGAAGTTCTTAATCACGGAGTCTGCGATGGCTGCTCCCTCGGTCCTTACGGTCTAAAAGATAACGTGCTCGATGGTGTGCATCTGTGCATGAAGCGACTGAAATTACTCAAGTTAAATACGATGAGCGCGCTTGACATGTCGGTCATGAGCGATGCGAATCGCCTGCGAAACCTGCAGCCGGAGCGACTGTGCTCGCTTGGACGTTTGCCGTACCCGATGATTCGCCGCAAAGGTGAGCGCGGGTTTTCGCGCGTTTCGTGGCAAGAGGCGCTCGACGTGGTATGTAAGTCGATCCACAATGTGGCGCCGCACGAAATGGGCTTCTTTGCCACTTCGGGCGGTCTCACCAACGAAGTTTATTACGTGTTTCAGAAACTCGCACGCGTGCTCGGCACCAACAACGTCGATCTCTGCTCGCGCCTTTGCGATACGGCCAGCGTTTCCGGCTTGAAACTGACGCTCGGCATCGGCGCGGCAACCTGCTCCTTATCGGATTTTATCGGCACCGATCTGCTGGTCATTTTCGGCTCCGACCTCGCCAACAACCAGCCGGTGACGACCAAATACATGCACTACGCCAAGAAGGCCGGCACACGCATTCTTGTTGTCAATCCGATGCGCGAATACGGCCTGGAGCGCTACTGGGTGCCGTCGGTCACAACGAGCGCGCTGTTCGGCACCAAACTCATGGATGAATTTTTTCAAGTGCGCGTCGGTGGCGATATCGCCTTCATCAACGGCGTCCTGAAGGCGCTGATCGCATTGGAGCGCATTGATCAGGAGTTTGTCGACAAACAGACGGCAGGATTCGCCGAGCTCAAAGCGACGCTGGAGCAACAATCCTGGGAAATGTTGGAGCAGCGCTCCGGGCTCCCGCGCGGCGAAATGCAACAGTTCGCTGTTGTATACGCGCGTGCGCACACGGCAGTGATCGTCTACAGCATCGACCTCACGCAGCATGAATTCGGCGTCGATAACGTCAAGGCGATTGTCAATCTCGCTCTCTCTCGCGGCATGTTGGGCCGTGAGAAGTGTGGCATCATGCCGATCCGCGGCCATAGCGGCGTGCAAGGAGGAGACGAGTGCGGGTTGGAGCCCGATAAATTTCCCGGCGGATTTTCGGTCAACGACGACACCGCCCGCCGTTTCTCTAATCTCTGGCATCACCCGGTGCCGTCCAATCCGGGCTTGAAAGTCGTGCAGATGATCGAAGCCGCGCATCGCGGAGACATCAAGTTTCTTTATTCCATCGGCGGAAACCTGCTTGAGACCATGCCCGACCCGAGATTCATCGCCGACGCATTGGCCAAGGTGCCTTTGCGTGTGCACCAGGATACCGTACTCAACGCTTCGATGCTGCTCGACCCCGACGACGCCGTGGTGATCCTTCCGGGGCAAACCCGTTACGAGCAACGCAGCGGCGGCACCTCGACGAGCACTGAACGAAGAATTCGCTTCACACCGGAGATTCCCGGTCATCGCATCGGCGAGACCAAGCCCGAGTGGGAAATTCCGGTTTTAATCGGGCGTAAATCGATGCCCAACAACGATAAGCTCTTCCCATTTAACGACACACAAGCCATCCGCGAAGAAATGGCCCGAGTCATGCCGATTTACCAAGGCGTCGAGAAGTTGCACAAAGAAGGCGACCAGCTCCAATGGGGCGGCCCCTATCTCTACAAAGATGGCTTCACGGCGATGCCCGGCAACCGCGCGCTTTTCACCGTGCTCGATCCACCGGACCGCAGAGCAGAGGGCGGTAAATTTTATCTAGCCACAAGGCGCGGCAAACAGTCCAACAGCATGATCTTCGCCAAGACTGATCGCCCCCTGGGAACTGAAAGGCGCGATATCATTTTCATTTCGGCCGAAGACGCCGAGCGATTGGGGTTTGAGGACGGCGCGATGGCGACGCTCCGCTCGGACATTGGCGCGATGAACGGGATCATCCGAATTGCTCCGGTCAAATCCGGCACTCTGCACGCTTATTGGCCGGAAGCGAACGTGCTTGTTTCGCGCAGAACCGACGCGATTTCAGACGAGCCCGATTACAACACCGAAGTGTGGCTTGAGAGAACGTAGTCTATGCTTCGAACAATCTCGGTGACCATCTGGCAGCTTGCTGAAAAAGGTTCGGAATGCTTCGAGGGCCTCAGCATGAACGGAAAATCCCCAATGATATCAAAACCCCTCCGTTCGTTCCTTCGTCAAGCTCAGGACTGGCTCTGAGCACCGTCGAAGGACTCCGACGGAGCTTTTCAGCAGCCTGCTAGGCTAGTACGGCCAATGGGAACATCATGAACGACAAAGAACTCTTTCCCCGCTTTTCTGACGCAGAATACGCGAGGCGCTACAGCGCGATCCGCGATGCGATGAAGAAGGACAATCTCGATGCGATACTCATTTTCGGTGCGCGCGGATCCTCCGAAGTTCATTATTTGTCGAACTACTTAGCGCAATCCCCCTGCTGGCTGCTCTTTCCACGCGAAGGAGAAGCAACGGTCTTCATCCACTTCTTCAACCACCAGCCTTGCGCCAAGGCACAATCGGTCATCGAGGACGTTCGCTGGTACGGACCGACGCCAATGCCCACGTTGGTGAAAGAAATTCGCCGTAGGAACCTCGCTAAGAGTAGAATCGGCCTCGTCAGCATGCGCGCCATGGCCTATGGCCACGTGACCGAGCTGCAGCGCCAGTTTCCCGACGCAGAGTTGGTCGAGTTTGGTCCGCAGTTTGGCCGCATTTGCCGAGTGCGCAGCGAAGAAGAATTGGTGTATCTCCGCAACAGCGGTTTTCTCACCGATCTTGCCTGTGAAGCGCTGGAAAATAATTTGCGTCCCGGCTTGACGGAACAAGACGTCTTGTCGATCGTCTACAGCGCCTACATCAAAAACGGCGGCGCCCCGGGCATTCACTTCATCGCGTCGACAAACATGGACAGCCCAGACCGTTTCGTTCCGTGGCAGAAGCAAACTTCGCGAGTTCTCGAGAAAGGCAGTGTCGTGATCACCGAGTTGACCGTAAGTTACTGGGGCTACTCGACGCAAATTCATCGGCCGTTCGCGATCGGAAAGGAACCCGCGCCGATCTATCGCAAGCTCTTTGATAGTGCGCTTGAGTGCTACGAAAACATTCGAATGATCTGCAAACCCGGCACCACCAGCGAACAGATTGTAGCAGCGAGTAACGTCATCGAAGAAGACGGCTTGACTTCCTACGACAGCGTTTTTCACGGCGAAGCCGGTAAATCCCCAGAGCTCGGCACCAAGTCGGCGGCCCACCCGCTCGAACCGTGGACGCTGCAAAAAAACATGGTTCATGTGATCCAGCCCAACCCGATCACCAAAGACTTCAAAGCCGGACTTCAGCTCGGCGCCGCGGTCGCGGTAAAACCAAACGGCGGCGAACCGCTGCATAACTATCCATTCAAGTTTCCGGTGTGCGGGTGAGCTCAAAACGTTTGAACCGTTATTGCCGACGGCGCTCAACAGGGATCAAACGGCGACCACAAAAGAAGGTGTAAGATGGCTCAATCGATTATCGGTTCCGTATCGGTCCTCGCCTTTGACGTCTTTGGCACCGTCGTCAACTGGCGCTCGAGCGTGATCGCCGAAGGCGCAGAGTTGGGCAAGGCAAAAGGTTTGAATATCGACTGGGCGGCTTTCGCCGATGCATGGCGGGCGATCTATCGACCGTACATGGATCGGGTGAGAACAGGAAAACTGCCATGGACAAAGCTGGACGACCTTCATCGACAAATGCTTGAAGAAACGCTTAGTAAGTTTGCGATTAACAATCTTAGCGAAGACGAAAAACAGCACTTCAATCGCGTTTGGCAACGACTCAGGCCCTGGCCGGATTCCGTACCGGGGCTTAGCCGTTTGAAATCGCGATTCGTTATCACGACGCTATCAAACGGCAATATCTCGTTGCTCACGAACATGGCGAAACACGCCGGTCTGCCGTGGGACTGCATTCTTTCCGCGGAAAACGTCCATCACTACAAGCCTGACCCGGAGGTTTATCTTCTCGTTCCGCAACTTTTTGATTTAAAGCCCGAGCAAGTCATGATGGTTGCCGCCCATGAGCACGACCTCCAATCCGCGCAAAAGCACGGGCTGCGAACTGCTTTTCTTCACCGACCGAAGGAGCACGGACCAGGTAGAGCTTCAGAAATACCACCAGCCGGGCGATACGATTTTGTGGCGGCCGACATGTTGGATCTAGCTGATCAACTCGGCGTTTAAGCGCAAACTTCAAATTACACTCAGCTAAAGTATTTCCTTAATAAGTCATTCTAACTGTTGTTAAACAAAAGGAGCGATTTTGGTTTTCCCCTGTGGGACAATATTTGGAGTGAATACCCGGAATTGAGGAGCGTAGATGAAACTTTACTATCACCCCGTATCGACGACCAGCCGACCGATCATGGCTGCTGGCTGCTGCCGATAAAATCGAGATCGAATATCAAGTTGTCGACCTATTCGCCGGCGATCACCTCAAAGAGACTTACGACGCCGTCAATCCGAACCATCAGGCGCCCGTCTTGGATGATCGCGCGTAGAGGCGTCGAACGACTTTCGGTTCGTTCCACAACTCCGCGACGAACCACTCTGGCTGGTAAGACTTTAGTTGCACGGACATTGAATGCACCAGTGGTTTCCAGTAGACTCACTTAAATCAGGATCCAACAATAGGAGGAGGAATCTAGCCTATGCGATTTTCAACGGCGAAAATGTTGCTCGCCACAATGAGTATTCTTTTTTTCGTCGCACTCGCGCAGATCGTTTTCGAAAGTTATGCAGACGCTCGCGCCGGCGGAGGTCGCTCCGGCGGTTTCCGCGGATCGAGAAGCTACTCGTCGCCGGCCCGGCCGACGCAGCCAAGTAGTCCGGCCCAACCCAGCAAAGCGACCAATCCGTCGCAACAGCCTAGTCCCATGGCGCCTCAACCCGGCGGCTTTATGCGAACCTTCGGAACTGCCATGCTCGGTGGTTTTCTCGGCTCGATGCTTTTCTCCGGCCTGGCTAATGCGGGATTCGGCGGACTTGGCGGCAGCGGCTTCGGTTTGATTGAAATTCTGTTATTCGCGGGCATCGGATATTTCATCTATCGCAAGTTCCGCAGCCCGGCGCTCGCGACCGGTTACGGTTCGATGCAATACCAAAACAGCCAGCCTTACACGTCGTACACTTCGTCCAACCCGCAGGCGCAAGAAACAGCCTCGTCCAACGAGATTGACTACCGGTCTCTAACGTTGATGGACCGAAGCTTCAATCCGGACCAATTCCTCAAGACCGCTCAAGATAGTTTCTTCAAAATTCAAGGTGCGTGGAACAAACAAGACACCAAAGCGCTCACCGCATTGTGCGGCCGCGAGCTCATGAAAACGTGGGAAGAGGAATTGACTTCGCTGCGCGCCCGCGGACAGCAAAATAGGATGGAAAACATCGCTCTGCGCGACAGTCAAATCACCGAAGTTTGGACCGAAAACGGCGAGGATTACATCACGGTGCGCTTACTGGCAAATCTGCTCGACTATAACGTCGATGCGAAAACCGGCGCGGTGGTCAGCGGCAGCAACTCTGATCCGATCCAGTTCGAAGAATACTGGACCTTCAACCGCCCCGTCGGTCCGAATTCCTGGAAGCTAACCGCAGTACAACAAGCCTAGAAACTTTCTTTCCTTCACGCGGCGTGCCGTATAGCGAGCAAGAAATTCCCGGTACGCCGCGAAGATCTTGCCCGACATCAGGGGGCATAATTCAATCTCGCCGGCAAAAGTTGAACCAAAGCCATGCAGCGTTCATTCTTCCCGGGAAGTGTCGATTACGATGGTCCGATGTCGCGCGGCTTCAACTCCGGCCGGGCCCTTTCTTCTCATTCGCTGGTGGTGTGGCGCGCCGCCTTGCAGCCGTATATCTGTCAAGCGAGCAACGTCCTTGATCTTGGCTCGGGCACCGGCCGCTTCGCAGTGCTGATCGCTGAGTGGTTCGGCACACCTGTGATTGGTGTGGAGCCGGCGCGGGGAATGCGCGAGGTGGCAGGGGCTTCGGGGAAACATGCGAATGTGTTCTACGTTGGCGGGCGCGCCGAGCAGCTTCCGCTCAGAGAGAACTCAGTAGCCGCAGCCCTTCTGTCAAACGTCTATCACCACGTCACGGATAGGCCATCTTGTGCTGCGGAACTCCGCCGGATCTTGAAACCGGAGGGTAAGGTTTTAATTCGAGGCGCATTCGCCGGACGCCTCGGAGAGATCACACTCTTTGACCATTTCCCGGAAGCGAAAGCTGTATGCGAGCAGTTTCCAACGATGGAAGAAACGGTGCAGACGTTCACCGACTGTGGTTTTAAGTTCGAAACTGTTGAGCGAGTAGTTCAGCAAACCTGCTCGAGCCTCAAGGAATTGGCCGCCCGCACCCGGCTGCGTGCCGACACAACGCTGGCGATGATGGCGGATCCCGAATTCATCTCTCGCCAGGAAGCGGTCGAGCGAGCCGCGGCCGATGAAACAAAACCAACTGCGGTCATTGACACTCTTGATTTACTGGTCTTGCGGAAACGCGGTGAAACACCAGCAGTGCCCAACTTGCTCTAATTGCCTAACGGTAGCTCCCGTTGCCCGACACTACTTCAGTCCGTAAACGGCGGCCATTTTGTCCATGTAGCCGTTTTCATCGAGCTTACGGATAATCCGGGCATCGATGAGGTCTTCGACTTTAACATTCGCGGCCTTAGGATTTTGCGTCGCCATGAGCCGGCGGATATTGCGCAGCCCTTCGAGCGAAGGAAAAGGCTTGCGCTCGATGCTCGTCATGAGATCCTGATAACCTTCCTCGCCGACTTTTGGGTCGTCGATCTGGAGGCGGCGCATGATAGTTTTAACCACGACGCTTTTGTTCATCGGCGCCAACGTAAACGCCAGGCTATCCACCAGCACCATGAGAATCCTTTCGGCGAGCTCCGCGCGTTTTTGCACAAAATCTGGGGTGACGACGACGGCTTGATTGACCATGGGAATATTGAAGGGCGTGAGATCGACGATGACCGAGAAACCTTTATTGATCAGCCGGCGCGCCAGCGCGCCATCGAGCACCGCGGCGTCTATCCGGCCTACCTCCAGCGACTGGCCGATCAGCACCGAGTCACCGATAATTAGGATGTTGATGTTGTCCCGCTTGACGTCGAGACCAATATGTTCGAGCCCGAGGATGGTGTGCATCCACGTGGTGCCGCCCATGCTTTGGATACCGAAGCGCTTGCCGCGCAATTGCTCGGCGCTCTTGAGACTCGGATGGGCTAGCATCGTGTGGGTGAGCTTGCTGGAGATTGATGAAAGAATTTTTAGATACGGTCCCGACGCTGCCGCGCCGAGCACCGAGGTGCCGCCGGTGTAGCCGACTTCAAGATCGCCGGAGATGAGACTGGCGACCAAAATGGGCGCGCCCTTGATGAGCACAATGCGCGCTTCGATGCCTTGCTTGGCAAAGAGTCCCTGCTCCTGCGCTATGAATAGCGGGATCGTGCGCGGACTCATCGCGGCAACACCGATGGTGATTTTGGTTTGGGCCCAAACCGGCGCAACGACAAACAGGCCCAGCAAGAAACCCATCAACCCAACGACGCTAGCAGTCTTGTGAATCATAAGTTTGCCTTCCTGGACATTCCACGGAATCGTTCATTGCAGAGTCGCGGGTAACCATCCGCTTCCGTTGGCACAATCGCGTTGTTCGTCCGGACGATCTCAAAGAAGGGCGACCAGCCGGTCGCCCTACCTAAGAATCTATCCCTCTCTTCATCAGCTTTGTGCTCTTCGTCACAAGTTATCGCAGCCGGCGCGCAACTTTGTCCGGCCGGAAGACCCCGAGTCCGCTACGCTACATCCGGGCTACGAACTACAAACTGACGGTGCGCGGAGCGCACCTACCAAACTTATACTTCTAATTTGCGTCCTTTGCGTTCTGTGCGGCAAAATGTCCCCCTCCTCTTTCCTCCCCCGCGTTGCGGGGGATGAAGGTGGGGGCGTGAACCTTGTGCCCTTTGTCGTCAATCGCTATTTCTTTCCTCCCCACAACTGTTCGAAGAATCCGCTCTTTTCCATCTCATCGAGGTAGCGCGTGTCGACCATCTCTTGTGGCTTGACCATCTTGGCGCGCGGCTCGGTCGGCGCGATTTCATCGAGGGTCGACTGAATCCCTTCGAGCTTGATCGCCAGCCGTGGCTCCAGCGCTTTGATTTCGACATTGTAGCTCGATTCGAGCAGACCGCGATCATCGACGCGCAAATACTTTTGCAGCACTTTGAACGTGAATTCTTTATCGGTGTGCATGATCTTCGCTGCCTCGGCCATCGCTCTTACGAAACGCCCGATCACGGGCCCCCGCTTGGAAATGATCGAGCGGCGCGTGCTGTAGCCCGTAGCCAAGTAAGCGATGCGCAAGTCCGGACCGTAGATCAAATAATGATAGCCGAGTTTCAATGCTTGGGCATCCGTCGGCACGGTCAGCACCGCGACGTCGATCGCTTGGGCGACGAGCGCGGCCAAGGTCTCAGGCGCGCCGCCAGTCTGAATGTAATTCACTTCGCGCGAGTCGATGCCGAAGTGGCGCAGGGCTTGCACCGCGAAGTAATGCGGATTGCTGCCAATGCGCGAGACGCCGATTCTTTTTCCTTTCAATTGCTCCGGCCGCTTGAGATCCGGCTTGGCGATGATGCTATGTGTCAACAAGCTTTTGATCCCGCCAATAAACACCGGGTCTTTGTTTCCCTGCACAAAGGGCCGGGTAATGCTTGCGGCGCTGATCTGAGCCACCTCGCTATCGCCCGATAGAATCGCAGCCACGGCCGGCGCGCCCGGAGTGACGAAAACCACCGGTACATCTAAATCATATTTTTTAAAGAGTCCCGCTTCCTGAGCGATATATGGATAAGACTGCGACATTACGCGCGCCGTGTAGATAAAGTTGAGTTTATCGGCTGCGATGGCGAGACGACCGTGAAATGTAGCACCGAAAAATAAGAAAACGAGAAACGCCAAATAACCCTTCACCGTGGTCGACTTCATTGTTGCCCTCCTACACACGTGCAGTCATCAGCGTCGTTACCACGCCGTGATAAAATTAATCACGTTGCGGGCAAACTCATCTGGATGCTCGCGGTAGTGAAAGTGGCCGGCGTTGTTGACGATCAGCATGCGAGCGCGCGAATTTTTCTCTGAAATCATATCGAAGAGCGCCAGGCCCACCGCCGGGATTGCCGAGGGATCGTTCTTGCCCCAGTAAAGCAGAGTTGGAGTTTGCAATCTTCCTTGTTTGACCCAACCACGCATTTCTTCAGCACCCTTGGCGATGATCGCTTCATATTGTTTGGCAGCTTCACCGCGCATCGCGGCATCGGTCTTCTGCCCCCCGGGTTGACTCGCCATGAAGGCCGCTGCCGAGACGAATTCTTCTGTGACATGCTCGCGATTCTTCGATAGCTGCTGGATGGCAAAACGAAACTGCTCCTTCGGGTCACTGGAGGTGCCGCGCTGTCCGCCGGCTCCCGTTCCCAGTCCGATTGCGGCGCGCCGCTCCTCGACGTTTCCTACCGGCGGCGACAGCGTCGCGCTGTCGCAAATAACCAATGTCCTGACCATTTCGGGATGTTCGAGCGTGATCCGCGCCGCATGATAGGCGCCGGTCGACTGCCCGATAACGTAAAATTTGTCGACGCCGATTACTTTGAGAAAGCCGTATAAATGCTCCATTTCCGCGGTCACACTGTAATCGCCCTTGGGATTTTCCGTCATGCCATGGCCCAGCCTGTCCGGAGCCAGCACACGAAAACGTTTGCCGAGGCCCGTTAGAATCGGAACCCAGGTATTGGCGCTCGAAGTTCCCGAAGGACGCGCGCCGTGCACGAGCAGAATCACCTCGCCGCTGCCGACGTCGTAATAGCGCGTGCGGGCGCCGTTGACATCGATAAATTTCGCTTCGTGGCCGCCAACGGAACCCGACGGTGAAGCCCCTTGGTTTTGCGCTGGCGGAACCGAGCAGGCAGAGAGGATAAACAACAAAATGGAGATAGCAGATTTCATTGATCCCTTATTAATCCCGCCGCGCTTTATTACCATATTTGGCTCCTCTCATCGCCGGCGTAAATTCGCTGCTAAAATCTGCGCTTCACGCTGGGCGAAAAATAAGCCAGATGAATAGGAAGCGTCAAGCAAGAAATCCCTTTAAAAATCCCCGGCCGACTGATAAAAGGAAATCCATAAGGTTCGACTGGCGATTGGCCCTAAAACGGAGGGTAATTCCATGAGCACCAATACTGTTTCCACGCCGACCCACGAACGCTGCGTCACTTCCTACGCCGCGCGCACGCAGTACAAGCCCGGCACAGTTCATCCGCCGCATATCAAAGTCAAAGATGCCATCGACATTCACTGCCACGCTCACGAGGGCCAGCAAGATGCTTTTGACCTGGCCCGCCGGGCATCACTGGCGGAGATGAAGGGACTGCTGTTCAAGAGCATTCCCGGTGAAGATCCGGCTAAGGCGGTGCGCGACGTTCAGGAAGATGTGAACCGTTGGTCCGATAAGGAAGGTGTGAAGCCGATCATGTGTTGGGCGGGCTACGTCTGCGGCAGGCAGACGGCGCCGGTGTCGGCGAAGACCGTAAGCTCAATGATCGATGGTGGCGTCAGGGCAATTTGGCTGCCGGTCTTCAACCACGCAATCACGCTCAGCACCGTGGGAACCTATCGCCGCACCATCGAAGGGAGCAATGCCAACGGTTGGCACGGTCCGTTGCCTTGGGACGAAGCTATCACGCTCGGACATTATAATTTGAACGATAACGGTGAGTTAAAGACGGAGGTCAAAGAAATTGTTCGCATCTGCGCGGATCGAAACGTCGCGCTTTTCTTTGGCCACGCTACCCACAAGGAAATTTACAAGCTCGCCGAGGAAGCCGGCAAAGTCGGCCTGAAGCGCGCGGTGATCGATCATCCGTATAGTCCGTTCTTGAACGTCTCGCCACAGATGATGAAGGAACTTTCCCCTGTCGGCATTCTATTTAACTTCACTTGGGACGAGCTGTCGCCGCTGCTCGGCGTCGATCCGCAGATCATGTACAACACCATCCGCGAAGTCGGCCCCGAGCATTTTACGTTGTCGAGCGATGCCGGCGAGCCGCTCTTCCCCGATTCCGTCGAAGCGATGCGGCTGGTACGCGGCTATATGGAAGCGTTCGGATTGAATAAAGACGAGCTCTACACGGTGTGCACGAGGAATCCAGCGAAGGTTGTGGGGCTGGAGTTTAATTAGTCGAGGATTGATGATCGAGGATGGTGGATCGCCAAGCGCAAGTCGATCCTCTATCTTCAATCCTCGATCATCGACCGTCCGTCTTCCATCCTCGACCCTGTCGAGGCACTTTAAGTAATAATCTATGGAACGTGTCTTACTCATGAACAATCAGGAAGGTGATGACCTCATCGTATCCTTTGCCATCGAAGACACCGAACTCGAAGACACAAAAAGCCTGATCTTGTTGCGGACGCCGAAATACGAGTCAGTATTCGAAGACCATGAACGTGGTGTCAGCGTATCTTACGGCGAACAGCCCGACTCCGAGGCCGACGAAGATCTGTTAATCCGAATCTGTATCGTTCAGAACATGGTTACGGTCGTCTCCAAATATCACCGTTACGAACTCGACGTCTCGAGCGTGGACCAAGAAAAATTGGCTGACGCATGCAAGATTCTTCGTCAGATGAACTTTGACAGCAGATTTATTTTGGAAATCTCTTAACTGTAAATCGACGCCACTTTACCGCTCGATCCAATCATGGCGCGAAAGAAGGGAGCAATCCTCGAACCATTGCTGGCAAAGGCGATTAGCCTCGGCGCCGACCAATTGGAAGTCGAGTATAAAGACAGGTGTGAGGAAGTTTTCGCAATGAAATCAGGGTTCGGTCTAGGAATCGCGAGCTTTCGCAGTTCCAGCCCAGAAGCGAAATCACTCCTTAGCGACTTGTACGCCCTGGCCAAGAAGAAGCAACGCGTGAAGATCGACGAACACACATACGAGTTGCGCGCCCGTATCTTTGACAGCTTCGGCGAGGATACTTTTCGCGTGGAACTGCGGCGTCTCTAACAACTGGCCCGAATCGCATCCGAAAATCAGGAGCGACAGTGACAAAGAATAAACCGCGAATACCTGAAGACATGCAAAGATGGATCGATGCGCGCAAGCGTTTTCATCTGTCCCATGCGCATGTTCAGATGGCCCGTGAATTGGGCATGAACCCCCGCAAGCTGGGCTCACTGGACAACCACAAGCAGGAACCTTGGAAAGCTCCTCTTCCGCTCTTCATCGAACAGATTTATCGGAAACGTTTTGGCAAGTCCCAACCTGATCGCGTTATTTCCATCGAGGACCGAGCGCGGGAGATTGCTGCGAAGAAAGCCGAAAAGCGCGAGCGCCGGCAACGCGCCAAGAGCTCGCCAAAGGAAACAGCCGATCCGCCGCAGGACGTTTGACTTGGCTACCTCGCCAGCGGTTGTCGGCAAACCTTTCCGCGCTTTGGTCTGTCCTGACTCGATCAGCGATGCGCCTGGTGCGCGGCTACATGGAGGCGTTCGGTCTCAATCAGGACGAGCTTCACACGGTCTGCACGAAGAATCCAGCGAGGGTGGTGGGGTTGGAACTCAGTTAGTCGAGGATAGAGGATGGAGGGTCGTAAGTCTCAGACTCGATCCTCTATCTTCCATCCTCAATCCTCGACCGTCCTACTTCATTCCCAGCTTCTCAAACGTCCCGTCCTTTTCCATCTCTTCGAGAAAACGCCGATCGATCAGCTGCTGCGGCGACACTTTTGTCGCGCGCGGATCGGTCCTGGCGATCTCGTCGAGGGTCGCCTGGATCGCGCCGGCTTTAATGTCTAGCTTCGGTTCCAACACTTTCAGCTCCTGAGTATAAGCGGCATCGAAGACTTTTCGATCCGTAAGATTGATTTTTTTGGCCATCAGTCTGTAAGCGAGCTCGCGATCCGTCACCATGAGTTTCAACGATTCCGCCATTGCGTGCATGAATTGACTGATCACTTTAGGACGTTTGGCAATGACAGAACGCAGCGTCACGAAACCTGTCGCAACATACGGTGGCTTCAATTCTCGGCCGTCGATAACGTAATTGTATCCCGCAAAGGCGGCGCGGGTGTCCTGCGGAGTCGTCATCGAGGCGGCATCGACGGCGCCCGAAGTCAAAGCTAAAAAAGTTTCGGGAGCGCCGCCGGTTTGGATATAGTTCGTGTCTCGCTGCAGGTCCAATCCCTTCTGGCGCATGCCGTAGACTGCAAAGTAGTGCGAGTTGCCACCGATACGCCCGACGCCGATTTTTTTGCCTTTCAGGTCTTCCGGCTTTTTGATGTCCGGCCTGCCCATGATGCTGTGCGTCAGAACGTTTTTCACCGATCCGACAAAAACGAAATCGGTATTACCGCCGATAAATGCGCGGATCGGCCCCTCGCCGCCGACCAACGCCACCGCGCCATTGCCGCCGCTCATCGCCGCTGTGACGATTCCGGACGAAGCGATATACACCAACTGAAAATCGAGATCGTACTTCGGATAGAGCCGCGCCTCTTCGGCAAACCACGGCAGCGCCATTGCGATGCTCGGCGCGGACTGAAGACCGACGAGTTTTTCGGCAGCGAAAATTGGTGCAACTCGCGCGCCGAGAGGAACTAAATTCAGAAGAATGGCTGCCAACCAGACCCGTGTGATTTTCATTCGCGCCCCAATCCGAGCTGAAGCTCTCCGGTCTTTGCTCTTAACCCCTGACGCCTTACCCTTCACGCCTAACGATCTTTATTTTCTCTGCAACTGCTTGATAAACCCTGCCGCTTCCATTTCCTGTACGAAACTCACGTCGACGAAGGATTTGGGATCGGCGGCTGCTGCTTTGGCGTTGCGCGGCGCCATGTCGTCGAGCAAGGTTTTAATGCCGGCAGGTTCGGGATAAGGAGCTTCCGGAAGCACCGAAGTGTAGTTTTTATACGTTCGCTCGAGCCCTTCTGGGTCCGTGAGCTTGGTGTACTTGCCGATAATCGCTTTGGTCGTTTCCTTATCGGCTTTGATAAAATAAATCGCTTCAGTCAGCGCACGCACAAACTTAGTTACGACCGGGCGCTTGGCCTTGATAATCGCTTCGCGGGTAACGACGCCGTTGCCATGCAGGGGAATTTTGAGCGTCGCCATGTTGACCAAATCGCGAAAGCCGAGGCGTTCGGCTTCTTTAATAAATGGCTCATTCATGATGGTAAATTGAGAAATTCCTTTAGATATTGCCGCGAGCCGCTCAGGATTTCCTCCCGCCGGGACGATCTTCACGTCTTTTTCGGGGTCGATGCCAAGCCGCCGGAGCGAGAGTCGCAATCCCATATCGGAGATGCTGCCGAAGCGATTGACCGAGCCGATCTTGCCTTTCAGTTGCTCGGGGCTGGTTATACCCGGCGCGCTAATGATGCGATCGATGAAAGTCGGGATGATCGACATGACCATCACCGCATCAACGCCGCCGAGCCGGGGATTCACGACATTGGGCGCCGAGGTGACGACGATATCGAGGTCACCGGCGACCAGCGCCTGCATCGCCGGCGGCCCGGCGCCGAAGAAGATCGATTCTATGACCAGACCTTGCTTGTTAAAGAAGCCCTTGTCTTGAGCGACCCACAAGGGCGTATGCGACGCCGTCATCGCCGCCCACCCAACACGGGCGCGGTCTTGGGCGAAGATCATCGGTGCGCTGACCAGCAAGAACAGAATCGTGATCGCGCTGCGCACGAATGCTGCGATCATCCTCCTCGCTTCTTTCCCAACACTCCAAGACTCCATTACTTACTCCATCATTCCAGTCCTTACTTAACGATCGCATAACAGTACGAGTCTCTTGGATCCGCGCTGATATTCGGATGCACCGACCAGCGCCGCAAAATACCTTCGCGCTGCATGCCGGCCTTTTCCATCACCCGAGCCGAACCGATGTTATCGACGTCGGACACCGCCCAAATGCGATAGATATTTTTTTGCCGCAGCGCCCAGGCGATAATTCCTTTGACGGCCTCGGTCATGTACCCTCGTCCCCAGTAGGCGCGCGCCAAGACGTAGCCCAGTTCCCATTTTTCGCCGGCAACTCTCGCGATCATCATACCGATGACCTGCTTGTCTTCCAATCGTTCGATGACCCAGTGAAACGCCTTGCCGACGTCCCACGCGAGCAAGCACATGCGCACATAGTCACGCGTCTCCTCGATATCTTTGTGAGCGTGCCAGCTAACGTACTTGGTGACTTCGGGATCCTGCGCGTATTCTCGAAAGATCGCCTCAGCATCGGCCGGTTTTACTTTTCTCAGTCGTAGACGTTCGGTTTTGAGAGTTGTGGGCGGGTTTGTCACTCGTCGAAGGTTTAACTCCTCATGTTCGCTGAGTTATAAGGTCGCGAGAAAAATTATTCAAGAGATTGCGCAACGGTGTAGGGGCAAGGCGCGCCTTGCCCCTACTCGCACCTCATGCCTCATGCCTCGTGCCTATTTTCACTGCGGCGCGAGGATCTGCTTCAGCTTCGCCAGCATGGCCGGACTTGTCTTGAGCAATCCATGAACGGTCTTCTCCAACTCCTCGCCGGTGAGCGGGCTGATCTGGAGGTTGGACTTTTCGGCGTCCGCGAGAAAGCCCGGATCGGTCATCGTAGTCGTGAAGGCTTTGCGCAGGAGCTGCACGCGGTCCTTCGGCGTGCCGGGAGAAAGCATAAACGGCCTGCTCGCCGCGCTGACGTCATGGACGCCGACCTGAAACAACTGGCGGGCGTCCTCGGTCTTGGCAAAATTGATCGCTAGTGGAACCTTTGGCAGTTCCACGTGGGGTTTCGGCAGCGCTTGCAGGACAATCACCAGTTCTCCGCTCTCGATGAAATTTTTCCATAGCGAACGCAAACTTTCCCATCCCGTGCAAACCCCGTGGAGCTCTCCCCTTTCCACCGCCACGCGCATTTCGCCCGTACTCTTGTAGCCCAGCACCAACTGCAGCGGGAAACCGAGAGTTGAGTTTAGCAACCTAGACGTATCGTAGGCCCCTGTCCCCGGCGCAGTGGCGCCCATTCGCGGCGCAACCTTCGAGACCAGCCATTTGTCCGCGCTGTCAATGCCGCTCGCTTTGGAAAGGCCGCAGGCGATTTCGACCCTGGCCACGGCGCCGACGTATTCAAACCTTGCGGCATTGAAATCTATCTCTTTCTGTCCCATCGCTTGCAGCTGGAATAAGTTGCCATTGAAGTGGCCGATCGTGAGGCCATCGGGCTTGGCGATTTTATAGAGGTGATTGGCTGAGACCAAGCTGCCGGCGCCCGGCATGTTCTCCACGACAAAGGTGGGATTTCCCACAATATGTTTACCCATATGCCGCGCAATCGTGCGGGCATAGAAATCGTAGCCGCCGCCAGGCGCGTAACCGACGATGAGACGAATCGTTTTGCCGCTGTAGAAATCATGACTGCTTGCGTAAGAAGCCGGAGCGCAGGCAAGGCAGAGAAGCGTGAATGTCAAAAGCGCGCCGAAGCTAATCACTATTTTTAGCTGTAGCCAAATTCTCATCGTTTCGCCAAATCCTTCAACGCCTCGCGCAAATAACTCTGGTCGATGTACTTCGCAGCGCTCGGCACCGGCCCCTTTGACTGGGTCTGATCCCAGTAGATCTGTGTGACGATTTGCAGTCCATCGACATTGAGATCGCCATCCGGGTGCCACATGCGGGTGCTAGTGTAGAATTCCCAGCCGCGGCGCGCGTGCTCGCGTTTGAGATTCATCTCCTTGGCTAAGTAATCCACCACAGGCTCTTTATTTTGATGTATCCAGCGCATCGTTTGCGCCATGGCTCTCATGACGCGCACAAGGACAGGACGATTTTTCTCCGCCCACGAACGCTTCGTCGATAGAGCGGCCAACTGGTAATTGGGAATAACGTCCACGAATCTGCCAATCTCATTGAAACCCTGTTCCTCGGCGGCGTAGTTGAGCGGAAGCGAAAGCGCGGCCGCATCGATCGAGCCGGCGGCTAAGGCGGCATAGGTTTGCGGCGACCCGCCGATGACCAGGAGTTTGTAATCTCGTGGGTATTCGAGTCCTTTGACCTTGAGTACTTGTCGCAGCGCGAACGTTACACCCGACGTTAGACTGATGGCGCCGAAGGTTGCGCCGCGCAGGTCATTGTAGGTTTTGAACTTCTTTGCCGCCATGACGGACTGCGTGAGTCCATTAATGATGCCACCAACAATGACTAAATCGAGGCCCTTCTCGACGGCCGCTATGGGCGCGTCCGACGCGCTACCGGCGATCTCTAAAGATCCTCCTGCAAGAGCTTGGATGCCCACGTCGGACGCGCGAATGACCACCAGATCGACATCGAGCCCGTGCTTTTCGAAGAAACCCATTTTCGACGCGATCCAAAGCGGGCCGTAGCCGAGCGTCTTGGTGGCGGAACTGACGCGCAATTTGGCTCTTTCCTGAGCCAAGCTAATAGCGGAGACCGAAAGAACTAGCGCTAGGATTGCCATCAAAGACGCAAATCCCAGTATCCCGCTACGCTCCATCCGGGTTACGAAATACGACCGTGCGGTGCGCCGAGCGCACTCTAGGAAACATTGAGCGCCCCCACCTCTTTTCTCCCCCGCGTTGCGGGGGAGACTTTCTATGAGGCTTGTCAAGTGCCTCGTTTATTTTTTTATGCCGCCTGGCGCATTTTCTGTCGGGCGATGTTCGCTAAGTGGTAGTTTTCATCATAAGGCTTATGGTCTCGCCACATC
>DASYUV010000118.1:0-26706 GCA_036000865.1 Binatia bacterium
ACAAACACGATCAGGTTGCCATACAGGCGCATAAACGTTTCCATGGGCCATCCTCTCTCGCTGGTTCGTGTGAGGCCCACAACATGATCAAATCGACCGCCCATGATCAACCTCAGAAAAATTTCAAATATCTTTGGCTAGTATTTAGCGATTATTTCCGGCTCTAACTGGGTGAGATGATCGGCAATCGCTTGCTGGTCGATCCTCTCGGCGATTTCCTCGTATCCGGCTTGTTTAACCATTGCGGGAAACCGGGTCTTGAGCTGCTCCAGAGTCCAGCGGACGGGGTCTTCCACGCCTTCGTCTTTCATGTTGTGAGCCGCATGTTCGTCGGAGGCACCGACGTGATAATGAGGGTTTTTGTAAAAGCAATCGAAGCGCAGAATTCTTTTTCCCTCGTCCTCTGGACCGGCGGTCGTGATGTCGAACGTCAGTCCTTCATCGCTGCCACCGAGACCTTGTCGATGAGCGACGGTCATGCGCATTCCCGCCTGCTCGATAATAATCGGATCGCTCTTCGTCGTTGACGCTGTTTGCTTTTCCATCAATCCGCCCTCCTGTGAAGATAGCTTCGATCTTGGCTGAACTCATTACACTTATGTTTCTACCTGTCAAACCGACTGGGAGCGCACAAAGAAGATTATGACACTAGTGCAAGACGCGGCGCCAAAGGTGCCTACTCACCATCCCTTAGCCCGAACGCATCGCGGATTGCCGCGCGCTGTAAGCGGTGGAACGCCTGCGCTAGGTTTTCGGGTCTGTGGGGTTGGCGCTTCTCCAGCCACCATTGCACCAGCGCGATCTGCGCTCCCGCTAGATAGTTCGCCAGCAGGTCGAACGGGATGGCGCTGTCGGCTTCGGCAAAGGCGGCACACAGGCTAACTTCGATTTCCTTCGCGCTTCGGTCACGTATTCGCCGCAGGATCAGCGGAGCATCCTTGCCCTGAAAAATGGGATACAACAGCGCTCGCGCATCTAGAAGATGGCGGTATGCCGAGATCATCCCCGGTGGCGCTTCCGGCGACAGCAGGTCTTCTCGGGCGCGGGGGTGGAATGAATGGAACTCGCTGACGACGGCTTTGTGGCAGCCCATGAGTAATTCGTCTTTGCTGCTGTAGTGCAGATAGAAGGTGGTCCGTCCGACGTTGGCGCGATCCACGATGTCCTGAATCGTGACCGCATCATATCCGCGTTCGCTGATCAGATCGATCAGCGTCTTTTGCAGCAGTTCGCGCGTGCGCTGCACCCGCCGGTCAGTCTTCGTCACGAGGCATCCTCCTCAGATGAGCAATCGTACCCTCCGCGTGTGGGCAGAGAGTGAGGTTTCTGAACAACTCGCTCACACTGTTCACAAACGAACAAATCCCGCGCTTTGATTATTGATGTTCATTCGCGAAAGGCCGTAGTCTCTGCGTGAAACGTCTCAAATTATATTGGGAGAAACAACCATGTCACAAACTCACGTGGAGCCCGACGGCGGATCAAACACCAGCACACCACGCTGGGTGAAGGTCTTTGGGATCGTCGCCCTCATCCTGGTCCTGCTGTTTGTCATTTTGCACCTTGCCGACCCTGATCGTCACGGCCCCGGTCGCCATATTCAGTCTAGCGACCTTGGGCGCCACACACCGCCCAAACACGGCGTGCAACAGCCATGGCCATGACGCCCGGCCTCCGTAAGTTCGTGCTCACCGCGCATGTCACTTCCTCGGTAGGCTGGCTCGGCGCGGTCGTCGCTTACCTAGCTCTCGCCGTCGCCGCTCTGACCAGCCAGGATGCTCAGATGGTGCGTGCTGCCTGGATCGCGATGGAGTTGACCGGCTGGTTCGTCATCGTCCCATTGTCCCTCGCTTCGCTGCTAATCGGGATTGTCCAGTCACTGAGCACCCCGTGGGGCTTGTTCCGGCACTATTGGGTCTTGGTGAAACTCCTGCTCACCGTCCTTGCCACCATCATCTTGCTGCTGCACATGCCGACAGTAAGCTACTTCGCTGGCATAGCGGCAGAGACGGACAGCGTCAATCTCGGCGGGCTGCGCGGCGAACTCGTCCACGCTGGAGGTGGCCTGTTGGTGTTGCTCGTGACCACGACGCTGTCGGTGTACAAGCCGCGGGGCATGACCTGGTATGGGGCACGCAAGCAGCACGAGCAACGCAAAGAATCGCATTCGATCCCTGCGGCGCCGCGCCACCAACTCGATGATCCCAACTAGGAAAGTCCCAGCAAACAGAGAAATGATGACGACGACGCTGTCATCCGTTACACGGCGCTCATTCTGCCGCGGGCTTGCCGCAATGGCCGTTCTACCGCTGGCCGCGCGGTGCGGCGCGATCACTCAGACCCATCCGCAGCGCAAGATCCAAACGAGTATTCTCGAACTTCCCGGCGCTCGTCTCTATTATGAGATCCACGGCAGCGGCCCGGTCATGCTGATGATCCCGGGGGCTAGTGGCACAGCCGACAGCTTCAAGAACGTGAGGGAGCATCTGGCGGCGCACTACACGGTTGTGATCTACGATCGACGCGGCTTTTCCCGGAGCCAACTTAATGGGCCGCAGGACTACGATCGTCGGCTCGCGACCGATGCCGATGATGTGCGGCAGTTGATCGAGCGCTTGAGCGACGAGCCCGCGACCGTCTTCGGCAGCAGCTCCGGAGCAATCGTTGCCTTGGAAGTTCTCACTCGCCACCCTTCCGTGGTTCGCACCCTTGTTCCACACGAGCCGCCGGCCATGAGGCTAGTGGCCGATGGACAGAAATGGATCGCCTTCTTCTTTGAAGTCTACGATCTCTACCGCCAATCCGGGATAGAGCCGGCGCTGAAGAAGTTCCGCGAGCGAGCGTTCGCCGAATCAGACCGGCAAGCCATGACCCGTGCGCCCAAGAACGAGTACGTGCTTGCCAATGCCACCTATTGGTTCGAGCACGAGCTGCGCCAGTATCCGGCAGTCGAGCTCGATATTGACGCGCTCAAAGCGCATGCCGATCGGATCATGCTGATGGCCGGGCGGGAATCGCGTGGGTATCCAACCTATGAAGTAAACGTGGAGCTGGGCAAGAAGCTCAGTCGGGAATTGATCGAGCTGCCCGGCGGTCACGCCGGTTTTCTGACTCAACCCGCCGAGTTCGCGCGAGAGATCTTACAGGCTCTTGCGCGGACACAAAAGAAATAAGGAACCTGATGCTTACCGGCGTTCATGGCCGGCGGCAGGCGCATATTAAGCTAGTCTGGCGTCTCAGAAGTTCGTTCAAGAAGTCCAACGATGGCAGCAGCTGAAGTCGAACTCAAATCCGCCTTTGTCCCCCTTTGTTCAAAGAGGGAATTTTTCTCGTGCGATTCTAACCCCTCTTTGGAAAAGAGGCGTTGGGGAGATTTTCGGACACGCAACAATTATATCGCGAACTTCTGGGATAGGACACTGTTCCCGACGGTCACGCGACCCGCTTGACCTTGATGTTGTGCGCTTCTTTCTCAACTTGAGCGAGATCATATTCCATCTGCATGCCGAGCCACACTTCCGGGCTTGATCCGAACGCTTTGGAAAGCCGCACGGCCATCTCGGCTGAGACGCCACCTTTGCCGTTTACTAGATTGTTCAAGGCTTGCCGCGTCACTCCGAGACGTTTGGCTGCTTCGGTTACGGTTAACCCCAGCGGTTCGATACACTCTTGGCGGACAACGCGCCCAGGATGGGGCGGCTTCTTCATGCGCATGATTTTGTCTCCTTTCAGTGATAATCGAGCAAATCCACGTCGTACACGTCGCCGTCTTTAAAACGAAAAATGATCCGCCAGTTGGCTCGCACTGTTACGCTCCAGAAGTCTTTGAGATCGCCTTTTAGCGGGTGCAGCCCAAAACCGGGCAAGTCCACGTCGGTGGGTCTGCGAGCGCGATTCAGAACGGCGAGAATATTTTCCACTTTGGCGACGTGATCGGCGCGAATCCCTCGCGCCGTACCTTTTTCAAATAGCTGTTTCAAGCCTTTGTGCTTGAAGCTTTGAATCACGCCGCCAATCTAACACCGGTAGTGACAACAAGCAATTGTCACTAGGCAGCTACCATCCACGATCACACTCCTCTCGTTCAGAACGCGCATGTTTGCTCAATTGCGCAAATTCGCAACTGTGGAATTGATTTCAGGGTCTCTAAGTCGATTTATGGTACGAGAAATCCCAATTCTCTATACCGACTACTAACCAAACTCAGAAATGGACTCTGCGGCGAGTCGGAAACACAAATCAGGCAAAGCTAGCTTTCCGACTTAGTCATTCCTTTCCGGCGCCGACTTCTTAAACTCCAGCGGATGGCATCGCTTTCAAATTAATTAGAATGACAATCTTCGTGCCGTTGTTGGCTAATGCTTGCGGATGAACTCCAGGACATTGCGGTTGAAGGCCTCGGGCTGCTCCCAGTTGATCGAGTGAGCGGCTTCGGGCAGCACGATGAACTGGGCGCCGGGGATATGGGCTTGCCGCCGCATGACCCAGGGCGGCGTCTGCAGGTCCTGATCTCCGGGCATCAAAAGCGTCGGCATTCGAATCGTCGCGAGCTTCTCGTAGGTGATCGTCGTGCGTTGGGGCTGCGCCGGCGCGCCCTTCTGTCGCGAGTGGTGGTGAATCTCCAGCCAGCGTTGCAGGCCCTCGGGGTTGGTCGCCATGTACCCCATGCTCACTTCGCGAAACTCCGGCGGCCATTTAGCAAATCCCGGAAGCGCCGTCTTCTCTCGGAGCTTCCGCATTTCTTCGTCGACGATGGCGCCGCCGCTGGCGGCGATGACCATGCTGCGAAGCCCCTCCGGATGCCAGAGAACGTAGTCATAGGCCGCGAACCCGCCGCCCGCCACGCCGGCGAGATGGAATCGGTCGATTTTCAGATATTCTACCAGAGCGTGCAGATCCTCCGCGATGGTGCCGGGCTGTGGACCACTATCCGGATTCGCAGTGCTGCGGCCCCAGCCACGACGATCGAACGCGATAACCCGATATCCCGCCGCGACGAAACCCGGAATGCTGTACTGCCAGCTATCGGCATTGCCTGTGTTCGCGTGGAGCAGTACGAGCGGCACGCCGCTACCGCCGCTGTCCGTGTACCAGAGGCGCACGCCCGGGAGATCCGCATAGCCCGCGAACGGCGGGCTAGCAGTCTGTGCCGCGGATGCCATAACCAGGAACAATGATCCCGCGCCTGCGTGCAGGTCCAAGACCGCCGCAGCGGCGAGACCAATAACCATCAGATGCGTCCCATTCATCAGACTTCTCCAAGGGTTCAACTTCTCGGTCCACGTCTTAGCAGTCGCTTATTTTTTTTCTTTATCCAGCTCTCGAACCACTTCGGTCGTCACGCTCCAGTCAACGATGTCGCCGGGCTTGATAATGCCGACTTTCTGCTTCGTGCTGCGCAAGGTCGTGTCGATAAAATCCACCACCGCTTCGTCGGTCGTGCGGCCGGTGTCGCGAAAGGATTTCACCATCTGCGCCACTGAGAGGCGCGCTTCCTTGTCGTTCAGATTCAAAAATTGCTTGACGAACGCTTCCGCTTCGGCGCGGTTCGCGGCGATGTAACGGCGGATACGCTCGAGGCCGCGCACGATCGCCTTCACCTCGGCGCGATCTTGCTGGAGTTTCTTCTTGCTGGTCGCCAAACCAGAAAACGGCATATCGAAAATCTCGGATGAATCGAACAGACGATTGTTACCGTCCAATTCCGCCTTGATGTCATACGGCGGCCCTAGGATCGCGCTATCGATGGTGCCTGCCGATAACGCGCTGTAGAGCGTGCGGCTGTCGCCGATCTGCAACAGCGTCGCTTGTTTCTCCGGATCGATCCCGTGATGTTTAAGAATCGTCCGCGCGACAAGGTCGTAAGCTCCGCCAAAGACGCTGATGCCGACGGTCTTCCCCTGCAGGTCGGCGACCTGTTTGTAGCGCGGCTGCGCGACCAGGTACATCTGCGCCTTGAACATCGAGTAAACACCGATCACCGGCGCGCCGGCGATCGCTGCTCGCAATGCGCCGCCCATAGCGGTCGAATAATCGACATCGCCGCTCATCAGTCCTTTAGCGGCAATGCTCGTGGACATGTAGATCATCTTCACGTCCAAATTGGCTTCTTTGAAGAATCCCTTTCTACTTGCCCACGCGAAGGGTATCTCGGCGATCGTTCTGCCCGAGTAGCCAATGACGGCTTCGCGGGCCTGCGTCGCGCTCGTCCAAGTAAGAAGTAAGACAGCCCCGATGATGACAATAGCTTTCAGCGAAACATGCATGAGCCTCCCTACTTTTCCTCCAAAATGTATCTCTCAATGACAAGCGATCGAGATATCCACCATGACGACTAAATTTACTCTTCCTTCTCCAGCGCCGACTTCTTAAGCTCCGTCCGCATCTCCGACTGCAACCGCCCCAAACGGTACTTCTGCCAGTCCACGAATTTTCCTGCTTCGGCTAGCGTCGGATGTACCGACTGAATCTTGCGCCACATCTCGTGGCAGATGAAACGGTAGTCGGGATGTCCTTGCGGCATGGTGCGCAGCTCGCACATATGCACGGCTTCGCGCAGGTTCATCTTCATGTACCAGCGAATCTTGTAAGCGAACGGCACGACGTATTGAGCTTCCGATGGCAAGTCTCGGTAAATTTGCTCGTACAACTCCGCAGCGCGATTCATGCAGTTTTCGAACTCACTTTTGAAACCGGCTTCTTCGATCTCTCTTGGCGTGTCGTAGCCATGAACAGTTGTAAAATCCTGGCGCTCTTGCGTCAGAATGCGGTGGCGATGCAGATCGCGATAGAGACCGAGATTCCCCAGAATATCGAAAGTGTAATAGACATTTTCAAACGCGCGGCTCAGTTTGTCCCGGCGGTGGCGGCGTTTGCCGAAATAATCTTCTAGAATTTTTCGCCGCTGCTCTTGGCTCATGGCCCCGGCAAGCTCGCGCAATTGCGCGAGCGGATGTCGCGCGTGGGAGTAGAGAATCGCCGCGATGGTCTTTTCTTCAGCCTGGTCGTCGTAGTCGATCAGTGTCACCGGCTCAGCTGATTTTGCTGGCGCAACCGTCAACGCAGCGTCAGCTAGTGTCCGCGCCGACACGGCTGTTCCGGTCAGATAATCATTGAACTGCGCTCGCTTGACGAAAGACGGAATGAGCTGGTTGAGATCGGTGTGCATGGCGGCGGCTAATTCTTTAGCTTCGCTGAGTGGATGCGAGTAGAACTTGCTCAAAAGATATTCAAATGCTTGACCGACGCCGAACATTCCAACGTTCGTCAGCGTCGCCGCCGGTAAATAGCTGCGCAGCACGTCGCAGGCATGCGCCCGCACGGTCGCGCGATAGGCCGTCTCCGCCCAGCGGCGAAGCCTGTCGTCTTTCTTCGCGTCCTCATAGTTTAGTGACTTACCGCTGCTCGGGTCGCGCACTTCCAATTGCTCGATGGGCAGCGATTTGGCGACGTGATCGAGCATCGGCTCCATCTGCTTCGAATAGGTCTCGAAGAGCAGATTCATGACTTCGAGATAAGCGTCGCGGTGGCGCGAGGCGATGATTTTCGGCTCGCGGTAAAAAAGGTAATTGCCCGCCGCATCTTTGTGATCGAAGCGCACATAGCGGGTCGATTTTTCCAGCGGTGCAATGCCAATGCGCGCGTCTTCGAGCAGCTTGGCGGCGACGTTCGAAATATTTTCGCACGCGATATGCGCGCCGCCCAGCTGCGCGACCGAATCGTCGCCGTAGCCGACCAGGACGCGTTCATAAAACGCCCGCGCCTTTTTCAAAGCAGCGCTGTCGTCGGCTGGATCGGTTTGCCCACCGAGGAGATCGCTCAATCCAAGCGCCGGATCACCGAGAAATTCATCTAGGAAAGTGCGCCGCAAACTTTTCGTCGAGCGGCTATAGCGTGAGAACAACGCGCCGGCAACTTCTTGCGGCAATTTAAGACCGAATGTGGATCGATCGAGATTGGTAAAAAAGGGGGCGAGCCGTTTTTGTTCGTCAGCGGTGAACTCCGCGGTCATGCTTCGATCATCCTAAATGCTCAGGTGGCGCCATTCTATTCACTTCCGGGATAATAACAAGATCGATTTTTACTGTTGATGTGAACAAATTAACGGACCGCTTGCGGTTGGCAAACTCTATCGACGAGGGAGCTGAGTATGCGGCTATTGTTTTCTGAAAGACGAATCAATGGCGTCAGCAAAGACGGTCGGTAGATCGCCATGCGCAACAGCGAATTCAGAACGAAGCGCCGGCGAAAGGCGCGCGCGCACGCTTGCTCATAGCGCCGCAAATAAGCGGCCGCGACTTCTCCGCTGCGCAATGCCTGGTCAAGCATCTCGGCCGCCAGCAGACCACTCTGCATGGCGAAAAAAACCCCTTCGCCGCTAATCGGCTCGCTTACCCGCGCCGCGTCGCCGGCAAGAACCGCGCCGTCTGCGTAACATTGCCGCCTGGAAAAATAGACGGGATAGGCGGCCCGGAGCTCGGTGACCCGCTCGCTGCGCGATAAAATTATTTTGAGATGGGGATTTTGCGGCAAACACTCAGCCAGCAAGAAATCCTCGATCCTCGCCCGTGGAAGCGTTGCTCTATCGACGGCCAGGCCGAGACTTACCGTGCCATCGCCAAGCGCGACCAGACCCGCATAGCCGCCGGGAAATAGGTGTATCTCGATTTTCCCTTGCGCGGCGCCAGGAGATCTTAATCGTGTCTGAAACCCGATCGATCGACCGTGAGTTGATGAACTGGTGTTCATACCCAGTTGCTGGGCGATCCAGGAGTTGCGACCGTCGGCGCCGATGATCAATTTAGCGCGTAAAATCTCCGCCGTGCCGAGTGTTACGCGCCATGCCCGCCCGGCCTTAACGAGACCTACTATTCGGGAACCTAACCGGATTGATACACCGAGCTCCGCCGCTCGTTCGACCAACACTTGATCCAACAGCGCACGACGCAAACCGAGACCGATGGCTCGCTGCTGTGGCGCTGACTTGAACGACGTCTCTGCCGCTTCACCGGAACACGCAGTCATGCGAAAGCCGCTCACTTCGCCATGGGGCTGATCCAGGACCCGCTCTGCGACGGACAAATTTTCGAAAACCGGCCAGTTGATCGGATTGACGAAATCGCCGCAGAGCTTTTCCCGCGGGAACTGTTGTTTGTCGACGAGGACGATGTCATAGCCTCTGCGCGCTAAGGCGATGGCGGCGCTCGATCCGGCGGGTCCGGCGCCGATGATAGCTACGTCGAAATCCTTCATAGCCAGTTCGTGAGCGAAATCAACGCCAAGACGCGAAACGGAAACATCGATTGGATGCGGAGCGTTCCAATATCAGCCCGCCGCAGCAGTTCGCTCCACTCGGAGATCGTGCATGACCGCTGCACGGAAAGCGGAGCATCGGTGCGCGTCATCATGTTGCGGGTGAATCCATGGGTGAGCAAGCGAATGCCATGATAGGCGACCGGATGGCGCACGAGATCGGCGATGATGATGGCGCGGCGCGCCAGCTTCGCCCAAGTCCGGAGTAGCGCAATGATCTGTTCATCCTTGAAGTGATGCAGCAATTGCGACGCGAGCACAAAATCGAAGGAAGCTGCGCCAAATGGCGGCGCCGTGGCATCGCCCCGTACGATGGTAATTTCGGGAAAGCTTCGGGTCTGTTCGACCGCCTCTTCAACCGTGATTGCTTCCAGTTCTAGGCCGCTGATTTGCGCCGCGATTTGTTGCCGCCGTGCCCAGCGGGCGATAACCGTGGGAATATCGCCGCTCCCTGTGCCGATGTCGAGCAATGTGAACCGATCCAGTTTTTGCTCGGCCACCAGCCGTGCCAAACCGCGCAGCACGTTTCGATAGCTGCCGAGGTAACGG
This sequence comes from Binatia bacterium, assembly GCA_036000865.1. Taxonomy (GTDB): domain Bacteria; phylum Desulfobacterota; class Binatia; order UBA9968; family UBA9968; genus DP-20. The sequence continues at coordinate 9,862 of DASYUV010000118.1, forward strand.
TTGATGATTCTCAAATTGTGCAAATCGTCGGCAAGGAGCTCTTTGGGCTGGCCCGGTAGGTCCATCATTTCTTTCTGGGTGCTACGCTTCATAGCGCTCCTCCGCGAGCGACGACCAGCGCCGAGTTCTTCGAGCCGAAGCCGATGCAATTGCACAGAGCCACGTCGACCGCGCGGATTACCGACTGATTGGGAATGTAATTGAGATCACACTCCGGGTCGGCTTCGAAATAATTGATCGTCGGTGGCAGAAAACCATAGTTCATCGCCAGGATCGCGGCTACCACGCCCGCGGCTCCCGAAGCGCCCTGCGGATGACCGATCATGGATTTGATCGAGCTCATCGGTATGTCGTAAGCGCGCCGGCCGAAGCAAAGCTTTGTCGCGAGCGTTTCGATTCTGTCATTCAAAATCGTCGAAGTTCCGTGCAGCGCGAGATAGCCGATCTCGTCCTTGGCGACGCCCGCGTCTTCGATCGCCAACGTCATCGCCCGCGCCGGCTCCTCGCCGCTCGGATCGAGACGCACGCGGTGGTAGGCGTCGCACGTCGATCCGTAGCCCAGGATTTCCCCGTAGATCTTGGCGCCGCGAGCTAGCGCCCGTTCGCGCTCCTCCAGGATCAGAACCCACGCGCCTTCACCAAGGACAAACCCATCGCGCGTCCGATCAAACGGCCGCGATGCGCGCGCCGGCTCTTGGTTGCGCGATGTCGAAACCACGCGCATGACACAGAAGCCTTGCATGATCCCCGGCGTAATCGTCGCGTCCACACCGCCGCTGACCAATTGTTCCGCAAGGCCGAAGCGAATCATGTTGAACGCATAACCGAGAGCGTCGGTCGAACTGGTGCAGCCGGTGGAAACAAGATGGCTCGGCCCGCGCAAATCAAAGCGCAACGAAGCTTCGCTCGACAAACCTCCGGGAGTCGAGCTGGAGACATTGTAGGCGCTCACGCGGCGCAACTGATCGGAAAAATACAGCCGGTATTGTTCCTCGGTGAAATCAGGCGTGCCGCCACCGCTGCCGATGACGACACCCCAAGATTGTTTTTCTTCGAGGAGCAAACGCTGCCAACAGATACCCGCCTGCTTCAATGCCTCTTGAGTTGCCGCAAGTAACAACGGCACGGCACGGCCGACTCTACGCGCTTCTTGCCGGCTCAACGAATCTTCAGAGTAAAAATTCTTGACTTCAGCGGCAACGTGGCACTCGAACTTATCCGCCTTGAATAGCGTAATCGTCGCCACGCCGCTGACCCCGTCGCGGAGCGCGCAGCAATAGGCGTCCGTGCCGATCCCGTTTGGCGCCACAACACCGATGCCGGTGACGACGACTCGCCGCGGCATCGGGTGTTTCTTTTGCGACTTCATCTTGACTCTTCAGAGCGGAAATAGTTTCATTTTTAAAGCATATCATCCAGGCTAGAGGCCGTTAAGGTGCAGGCGGCGCGGAGGCGAGTTGATGAAATTGGTCGTCACGGGTGCAACGGGTTTTATCGGCAAGGTCCTATGCGCGCGGCTACTAGAGCAAGGCCATACGCTGACTTTATTGACGCATGGATCGCCGGGGGATAGCGGTTCAGCGACGAAACGATGGCTGCATTGGACGCCGGGCGCGTTAAGAGAATGGGGCAGCGCGTTGGACGGTGTGGATGGTGTGATTAACCTCGCTGGCGAGCCCATTGCGGCGAAAAAATGGACGCACACACAGCGCCGCCGTATTGAGACGAGCCGTATCGACGGTACGAATAGTCTAATTCAGGGAATAGCTAAGACTGCATCACGACCGAAATTTCTTATTAACGCTTCAGCGGTGGGCTACTATGGTCCTCGAGGCGACGAAGCCGTCACTGAAGAAACCCCGCCGGGAGAGGACTTTTTAAGCTTGCTCTGCCGTGGGTGGGAGGAAGAAGCCAAAAAGGCCGAGCCACTGGGATTGCGGGTCGTGCGCCTACGCACCGGTATTGTGCTTGGTTCCGGTGGAGGCGCATTGGCAAAGATGGTCGTGCCATTCAAGTTCTTTGCCGGTGGCCCGCTCGGCTCCGGGCAGCAGTGGATGTCGTGGATCCAATTGGAAGATCACGTTCGCTTGATTCTTGAGCTCATCGAGAATACGCAGCTCAGTGGTCCCGTGAATGCAACCGCGCCTAATCCGGTGCGCAACAAGGAATTCTGCCAGGCATTGGGCAAAGCGCTACGACGTCCCTGTTGGGCGCCTGTTCCGGGATTCGCCTTGAGGCTCCTATTAGGTGAAATGGCCGAGATGCTTCTCACCGGGCAGCGGGTCATTCCCGCAGCCGCGCAAAAATTGGGCTTTCAGTTTCGCTATCCCAATCTCGAAGAGGCTCTTCGAGCAAGTATGCCGCTTTAACCGAATTAATCTCTGCCTCATTCAAATCGATTAGAAGCAACCATGGAGTTCAAAGACAAGGTGGTTTTTATTACCGGCGCTTCCAGCGGCATCGGTAAGCAACTGGCAGTCGATTTTGCGTCGCGTGGCGCGATCGTGGTCGGTTGTGGTCGATCCATTGCGCGGCTCAAAGAATCATTGAAGGAAGTCCGTCGCCATAGTCCGTCGTCTGCGATGATCGGTTGCGACGTGAGCGATGCCGAACAAGTTCGGGGCATGGTCGCCAAGGTGCTCGCCGATTACGGCAAGATCGACGTCCTGATCAACAACGCCGGCGTCGGCATGCGCAAACCCTTCGTTGAGACCGAGCTTGATACAATCGAAGCCATGATCCGGGTCAATTTCCTGGGCGCGGCCTATTGCACTCACGCCGTGCTTCCATCGATGATCGCGAGAAAGAGCGGCCATATCGTCAACATCTCTTCCGGCGCGGGAAAAATCGGCACGCTCAACATGAGCGCGTATTGCGCCTCAAAATTCGCCCTGAATGGCTGGTCGGAAAGCCTCTACTATGAGCTCAGGCCGCTTGGCATCAAAGTTTCAATCGTCTGTCCTGGTCCGGTTAGGACTGAATTTAATCGCGATTTCCGCGATACGGAACCTAAATCGCCGCCTCGATTACTGGTAACGCCGGAGGTGGTTTCTCGTGAGATCATAAAGGCCATCGAGAAGGACAAATTCGAAGTGATCACGCCGCGCTGGTTGGCATTCCTGTGCGCGTCAAAGCGCCTTATGCCCAACCTGTTTCGTGCGCTCGCGCAGCGTAAGTTTCGCCAATACATTACCGCGCCGCTGGCAAACGATACCCGATTGACGACTACCGGAACCCATAAAACCGACAGACATTTGTAGCTAGAGGAGGAATCTCATCCGAGTACGACATGGCGTAGCGGCGGTTTTCGCCGTGCTGATCGCGACAGCGCCAGCGCCTGCCCAATTGGGCCCGAAGGATGGCGTCGGCCTCATCGCCACTGAGTTGGACCGCGTCAAGGTGGCGCAGCCGGCGCCGGACTTTACCCTCGAAGACGCCGATGGCAAACCGATCACGTTGTCGGATTTCCGCGGCAAGAAGTCGGTGGTATTGGTTTTTTATCGCGGCTACTGGTGACCCTTCTGTCTCGAATAGCTCGGGAAGCTGAAAAGCCTTTTGACGAAAGAGCAGAAAGAGAAAGTGCAAATCCTAGCAGTGAGCCCGGACAACCTTGAGGAATCGAAAAAATTCGGCGACATGCTACGCAAGCGTTTCGACGGAGAGTTTGATTTTCCGCTCCTCGAAGACAAAGAGCACAAAGTGATCGACCGGTACGGGATTTTTAATCCCGACGGCCGCGGCTGGCCTCATCCGTCGACCTTCGTGATCGACCCGAAGGGAGCCGTGCGCTGGAAGTTTATCGAGGTCGACTACAAGAAACGCGCATCCAACGAACAGATCCGCCAACAGCTGGCGAAGATCAAATAGCAGAGGTGGCTGGAACGAGAACCGCGGACGCCGAACTTGTCGATCTGTTAAGGCAACACTTTGGTGAACTTTATCACCGGACAATCGAGCGACTATCCAGGCGCGAGTTCTGCAGCGGCATCTTGCGTGACGAGCCAAGTCACATGTCCATTCGCCGGCCTGACCTTACCTGCCGGAAGCTCGGCATCACCCGAGTCGACCCCGAGTAGCTTTTGCACGATGGCCGACTTGCTTTGGCCGGCAATCAGAAAAGTGACTTGAGCGGCGGCGTTAATAACCGGCAGGGTTAGCGTCAAGCGATGGACTTTCAATCTCTCGACATAGACTGTCGCGACCAGACGATCGTGTTCGTCCAGCGCCGCGCTGCCGGGGAAAAGCGACGCCGTGTGCCCGTCTTCACCCAAGCCCAGCAAGACCAAATCAAACCGGGGAACAACATTCACCGCTGATCGGAAAAACGTTCGCAGTTCATTTTCATAATCCGCCGCCGCGTCTTGAGGAGTTTTTTCCCCTGGCATCCGGTGAATGTTCTCGGGCGCCAAACTGATGTTCGAGAGCAGTGCTTCCTGCACCATGCGGAAATTGCTCTCCGGGTGATCCGGCGGCACGCAGCGCTCGTCGCCCCAAAAGAGATGAACGCGGGACCAGTCGAGGCGATTTCGGTACTCGGGATCAGCGAGCGATGCGTATAGTCCTTTCGGCGTTGAGCCGCCGGAAAGCGCGACAGCGAATCGTCCGGATTGTTCAATCGCGTTACACGCGAGCCCAATGAACTGCTCCGCCGCTTCGCGGTTCAGCTCATCTACATTACGGCAAATGATCACCTCGCGCTCAGTGAACTGTAACATTTGATTCACGTCTAGTGTTCATGGTTCGACAAGCCTGTCATGGGTGAACTTAAAAGGCTCACCATGAATGGTATCGAGGTAAATTCGTTCGTACTGAGCGCGTCAGCGGGTCACTAAAAAATTCTATTTGCAGGCTGCTCAAAAAGATCTCAGAGGCGAGGCGCGCGAAAAATCGACGAGCGCAGGCGTACTGGCCAGTACGTTGGAGCGAGGCGATTGAGCGCAACGAAGCATATGAGTTTTTTTCAGCAGCCTGCTAGGCTAGGCTAGTCACTGGATAGAAACGCCGCATAGTAGGCGGCGCCGCGCAGCGCCGCCTGTTCGTTTAACACGACTTTCACAGGAGTCGCCGCCAAAAGATCTGTATAGCGGCCTTTGTCGACGAAGGCGCGCATGAAAGTGCCGTCTTTGAGCTTTTCGAGAATCTTCGGCGCGATGCCGCCGCCAACATAAAGACCGCGCACTGCTTTCGCGCGCAACGCCAAATTTCCCGCTTCGGCGCCGTATGCCGAAACGAAAAGATCGAGTGCCTTCGAGCAAATTTCTGCTTCGCCGGCCAAAGCAGCTTTGGAAACCACGGCGCTCGGATCGTGCTCCGCTGCGAGCCGCTCGGTTAACCACTTGGGTTCCTCCATGTGGCGAACTTCCCTGAGGAACCGATAGACGTTGAATAAGCCAGGCCCGGACAAGACTCTTTCATAACTCACATGACCGAAACGGCCGATGAGATAACGCAACAGTTCGATTTCCAATTCATTGCGCGGCGCGAAGTCGGCGTGGCCGCCTTCGGAAGCCAGTGGATGAAAATGCCGACCGTCGTCGTGCAGAATCGCTTGCCCCAAGCCGGTGCCGGCGGCAATCAGCGCTTTGTTACCGGAGTGGCGCATCGTGCCTTCATTAAGGGTGTAGAACTCATCGTCCTCCAGAGTGAGGATGCCATAGGCGCCTGCTTCCAGATCATTGAGCAAAGTGACCGAATCGAGTTTTAAGGCCCGGCGCGCCTCGGCCGTATCGATCATCCACGGCAAATTGGGCGTTTTGACTTTGCCGTCGACCACCGGGCCGGCAATGCCGAAACACGCGGAATCAATGGCATGATGCGTGCCAGCAAGAAAATCTTGCAGCACGGGCACTAAACCTGAATAGCGTTTGCTCTGAAAAGTATGCAGTGACTCGGAGCGCAGTTTGTCGCCGTGCACCGAGTAGAGCGCGAGATTAGTTTTAGTGCCGCCGATATCGCCCGCGAGAACTAGATTTCTAGCCGCCATGTTGAGCCCGCGTCACCTTGGCCGACGATTCTCAAGGCCGGCGCCAGCGCCGTCCCTCGCGCGCCATAAATTCATCGGCTTCTTTTGGCCCCCAGGAACCGGCATCGTAGTTGGGAAAATTCCTCGGTTTGCTCAGGTTCCAAACCTGAATGATCGGATCCACAAGGGACCAGGCAAGCTCCACCCAATCGTGGCGCGTGAACAGCGTCGAGTCTCCCTCAACGCAATCCTCGAGCAGCGCTTCGTACGCCTCCGGCGGGCTATTGCCGAAGGCCTCTTCGTAGTTAAAATCCAGGCTGAGCGGACGGATGACCATGTCATGGCCCGGCGGTTTAACTTCAAACGTCAACGACACGCCCTCGTCCGGTTGAATGCGCATGACCAACACGTTGGGATTGACATCTTCGACCGCGTGGGCTTTGAACAACAGCAAGGGCGGGCGCTTGAACTGAATGGCGACTTCGGTCAGACGCTTCGGTAGGCGTTTGCCCGAGCGCAAGTAAAAGGGCACACCCTCCCAGCGCCAGTTGTCGATAAAAAACCGGATCGCCGCGTAGGTCACGGTCGTTGAATTCTTGGCGACGCCAGCTTCTTGTCGATATCCGGGTGCTTCCTGTCCATCCATCCTGCCGGGTCCGTACTGGCCGCGTACGGCCGCTGTGGCGACTTCCTCGGCCGCTACATGACGCACGGACTTGAGCAGCTTTCCTTTCTCGTCGCGAACCGCATCGGCGTCGAGTCCCACCGGCGGCTCCATCGCAGTCATGCACAGCAACTGCAGCAGATGATTCTGAAACATGTCTCGCACGACACCGGCCTCTTCGTAGTAGCCTCCCCGGTTCTCCACGCCGACGGTTTCCGCCGCGGTGATTTGCACGTGATCCACGTAGCGGCGGTTCCAGATCGGCTCGAAAACCGCGTTCGCGAAGCGCAGAACCATGATGTTCTGTACGGTCTCTTTGCCGAGATAATGATCGATCCGATAGATCTGCCTCTCGTCAAAAGCTTCGTGGATCCGCCGATTGAGCTCGCGGGCCGTTTGCAAGTCGGTGCCGAACGGCTTCTCGATCACCACTCTCGCGCGCAGTTCTCCGTCTATTTCCTTTGTCGCCAAACCAGCGGTTGCAATTCGCTCGATGGCGGTACCGTATAGGTCTGGCGGTATGGCCAGGTACATGACCCTAGCTGGCAGTACGCGGCTGCCGCGATCGAAGCCGTCGACGAACTCTTTGAGTTTTTGAAATCCGTCCTCTCCATCATAGCCGCCGCGCACGTAATAGAGGGTGTTCGCAAACTGGGTCCAGGTCTCTTCATTCTTCAAACCGGTGCGGGAGAATTCTTTTACCGCTTCGCGCATTTTGTCGCGAAATGCATCATCGGTCATGTCGCTGCGCGCATAGCCGACTACGGCAAAGCGCTCGGGCAGGCGCTTCTCCAGCGCGAGATTATAAAGCGCCGGAATCAGCTTGCGCTTTGTCAGGTCGCCGGAGGCACCGAATATCACCACGACGCAAGCGTGCGGTTTTTTTGCTTGGGCTAAACCTCCCGGCACGTATTCATGTGGGTCACTGGCCATCGTTAACCTTTTTTCACCGCATGACCGCCGAATTCGTTGCGCAGCGCCGCGATCACTTTGGCGGCGAACGAGTCTTCTTGGCGCGAAGCAAAGCGGGCAAATAGCGAAAGCATGAGTACGGGCGCCGGCACGCTTCTCTCGATCGCTTCCTCGACAGTCCAGCGGCCCTCGCCTGAATCTTCGACGTAACCCTTGATCGACGTGAGCTTGGGATCTTTTTCGAAAGCGCTCTCGGCGAGTTCGAGCAGCCAGGATCGAACCACGCTCCCCTGGTTCCAGAGATGCGAGATCTTTTCGAGATCGAGATCAAATCGCGAGGCTTTGAGCAACTCGAATCCTTCGCCGTACGCTTGCAGCATGCCGTACTCGATTCCGTTGTGAATCATCTTGACGAAATGACCCGCGCCATTGGGTCCAACATGGAGATAGCCATCCTTTGGAGCGAGTGTTGTGAATATCGGCCCCAGCCGCTCGACGATTTCTTTTTCACCGCCGACCATCATGCAGTAGCCGTTCTTTAGTCCCCAAATGCCGCCACTGGTGCCGGCGTCGACGAAGTGCATACTCTGTTGCTTGAGTTTCTCCGCCCGCCTAATGGAGTCTTTGTAGTTGGAATTGCCGCCGTCGATGAGAATGTCGCCTTTGGAAAGACTTGCTAATAATTGCTCGATGGTTTGATCGACCGGATCGCCGGACGGAACCATGAGCCAGATCACACGCGGCAGCGCGAGCTGCTTGACGAAATCAGCCAGAGAATGCGCGCCCACTGCGCCAATATCGACGACTCGTTGAATCGCCTCCGGACTGCGATCAAAGCTGATCACCCGGTGACCGCCCATGACGAGCCGTTCGGTCATGTTGGCGCCCATCCGGCCTAGCCCAATCATGCCCAGTTCCATCGCCGTTTCTCCTTTCGCGGAGAATCTCCGTTATGATTGCAAACTATCAGCCAATAGATTCAATCCGCCGGTAGTGTCGTTGCCGAGATTGACTCTGAGCACGCGCCGCCGCCTTTGCTTTAGAGCCGCAAAATCCCCCAGCGCCTGCGCTTGAATCAACGCGTCGAAGGTATAGTTGGTCTCCGGCACAGAGAGGTTATCGGCAGGTCGATCGACGATCTGCAGCACCAGCACCGAGTTGGGTCCTCCCTTATGAAGCTGTCCCGTCGAATGGAGAAAGCGCGGGCCAAAACCCAGAGTGGTCGCCACGCCCAGCCGATCTTGAATCAGCGCGCAAATTCCTTTGAGTCTTTCTGTGTGGTCAGCCGAGGGATCGATATAGGCTTGCACGACGACGTAGTCGCGGGCTTTTTTCTTGGCCAGCCACGATGCCACGGCTTCGCGTAAAGCATCGCCGTCCTCGGCCGCAAATTCCTCTCGAGGTTTTTTCCCACCCTTGTTGCCCGCCGATTCCATCGCCTTCTTTGCCAAATCTTTCGCCAACTGCACATCGGGCTGATTGAACGGGTGAATACCGATCGCCGCGCCGGCTGCCGCCACGGCAAATTCCCAGCGGAAGAACTCCTGACCAAGGTCGTACTTATCATGCAATTCGACGCGCACCACGGGGTAGCCGTTTGCTTCCAGCGCCACCACCTGGCGGTCGACGACATGGTTCTGATCCCCTTCGAGCATCAAGTAAACAAAGCAGCGATCGTCACCGTATTTTTCCGCCGCAGCGGCATTCTCGTTGGCCACCGGGACGATGCCCTTGCGATCTTTGCCCGTGCTCTCGGCGATGAGTTGTTCCGCCCACGTGGGAAAAGCCGCCAGCGACGGCGAGCAAAGAAATGTGACTTTGTCCCGTTTTACCAGAGTCAATTCTCCCAAAGCCGCGCCAAGGATCAGGCCCGGATTATCAGCATCAGCCACGCTGGGACCGCAGGCTTCGCACATGCGCCGTGCGCGCGCAAGAATTTCGCCGACATCGACGCCGATCAAAGCCGCCGGCACCAAACCGAAAACCGTCAGCGCCGAGTAACGGCCGCCGACGTCATCGGGTGCATTGAAGGTGGCGCGGAAGTTTCTTTCCTTGGCGAGTTTTTCCAGCGGCGTTCCCGGATCGGTGATGGCGACAAAGTGCGTTCCGGGGCTGCCAGTGATTTGTTTGAGCTTGTCCCAAAAATAATAGAAGAAGGAATGGGTTTCCGTGGTCGTGCCGGATTTGCTCGATACCAAGAAAATCGTCCGCGCTAAATCGATCCCCGCCTCGACTGCCTTGACAGCCGCAGGATGCGTGCTGTCAAGCACCTGCAATTTGGGGTAACCCGCAGTGTTGCCGAAAGTCTGTTGAAATATCTCCGGCGCCAAGCTTGATCCGCCCATGCCGAGCAATACGACGTGATCGATGCCGTCCGCCTTTACCTGGTCGGCGAGAGCGCGCAGCCCGGCGACTTGTTTTTCCATATGCTCGGGCAATTCGAGCCACCCCAAGCGATCGGTCAATTCCGGTTGCGGCTCCTTCGACCAGAGCGTGTAGTCTTTTTGCCACACGCGGCTGGCGAACTGCGCCGCTTGCCAATCCTTCACACGACGATTCACCCGGCGCTGGTATCGTCCGATATGGAGTTCCAGTCGGTCCAACTGGTCGCCGACCATCGACTTACGCTTTTTCTCCAGGGCCGCCATCAACTGGTCGAACGACGCAGCAAATGCTGCGACACCATCCTGCTGCAGCTTTTCCGTGATCGCATTCAAATCGATGCCCACCGCCTTCAAGCGACCCAGCGCTGCCGCTGCTTCATCGAGGTTTTCGCGCACCGCGTCACGGATCACTCTGCCGTGATCCTTGAACGCGCTGAGCGTCTCCGGCGGCAGCGTATTGACCGTCTCCGGGCCGATGAGATTCTCTACGTAAAGAACATCGGAGTACTTTGGATTCTTAGTGCCGGTGCTTGCCCAGAGCGGCCGTTGGACCCGCGCCCCGCGTTGGCGCAACGCCGCGAACCCTTCGCCGTGAAAGATCTGGAGAAAACGCTCATAGACTATTTTTGAATTGGCTATGGCGATTTTTCCCAACAGCGATAATGCCTGTGGCGTGCCCAGGCTTTCCAGTGCCTTGTCGACCGCCGTATCGACGCGGCTGACGAAGAAAGACGCAACCGAAGCCACCTGAGACGGGTTGGCGCAGCGCTCCAAGCCATTCACGTAGGCGCGCGCGACCGCTTCGTAGTGCGCCATGGAAAACATCAGCGTGACATTGACGTTGACGCCGTCGGCGATGAGTTGCTCGAATGCTGGCACACCCTCGCGAGTCCCCGGCACTTTGATCATGACATTGGGACGATTCACCGCGGCGCGCAGCCGCTTCGCTTCGTTGATCGTCGCCTCGGTATCGTGGGCGAGATGGGGCGAAACTTCGAGGCTCACGTAGCCGTCGTCGCCGTTGGTCGCATCGTAAACCGAGCGCAGCACGTCGGCCGCCATCTGAATATCCTCGATGGCAAGCGGCTCGTAGAGTTTACCCACCTCGATATTTGGATCTTTAGCGAGCATGGCGCGCAGCGTCTCATCGTAGTCGGCGCTGCCGACGATCGCTTTTTCGAAAATCGTCGGATTGCTGGTCACGCCCTTGAGCCCGTCTTCGTCGACCATGCGTTTGAGCTCGCCGCTTAAAATTAAACTGCGTCGGATATAGTCCAGCCAAATGGATTGTCCTTGTGCCGCCAGCTCTTTCAAAGGATTCATCAGATCTCTCCCTCGAGAGACGGTGTTGCAATATCATCCTGAGGTGAAGCTGAAGGATCTCCCCTTTTGCAACCTATGGTCGAGATTCTTCACTAGGTTCAGAACGGCATCCCCACGTAGTCTGCGCTTGCCACACGGTCTCCAAGTTAAACTGTTTTGCCGTAGCGCCGCTCCAGGGCTTTGATCTTTTCGACGCGGCGATGATGGCGCTCCTCGTCGCTGTATTTGGCCGCTAAAAAAAAATTCACCAGCTCGCGAGCCAGTTCGATGCCGATGATGCGCGCGCCAAGCACGAGCACGTTCATATCGTCATGCTCGACGCCTTGACGAGCCGAATAGCTGTCATGGCATACCGCCGCGCGAATCCCCGGGATCTTGTTGACCGATACTGACGCGCCGACGCCGCTGCCGCAGATCAGCACGGCTCGTTCCGCCTCGCCATCGATCAGCGCCTTACCCACCGCCTCGGCGAAGTCCGGATAATCGACCGCCGCGGTGCTGTCCGTGCCCTTGTCGATAATCTCGTGGCCGCGCTCACGCAGATAGGCCGCGAGACTTTGCTTTAGCTCGAATCCGGCGTGATCCGCCCCTACGACGATGCGCATGGTTCTACTTTCGCACCAGCGCCGTGGCGCGCTCGACGACGTGACTCACGGTGAAACCTAGTTTTTCCATCACCACATTCCCCGGCGCCGACGCGCCAAACCGTTCCAGTCCGACAACGTCGCCGCCATCCCCGACATAACGATGCCACCCTTGGGGCAGCGCGGCTTCCACTGCCAGCCGCGCGCGTACCGACCGTGGCAAAACCGCTTCGCGGTATGTTTGCGGCTGTTGATCGAATAATTCCCAGCTGGGCATGGAGACGACGCGCGCCTGAATCTTTTGCTCCGCCAATTTTTCTTTTGCGGCGATGACCAGAGATACTTCCGACCCCGTGCCGATCAAGACAATATCGGGTTTACCGCCCGGCGGGTCGGCCAACACATAAGCGCCTTGGCGCAATCCTTTAGCCGGCGCAAATTGGCTGCGGTCAAGCGCCGGCACGTTCTGCCGCGTTAGCACCAATGCCACCGGACAAGCGCGACTTTCAATCGCGACCCGCCACGCCACCGCGGTCTCGTTGGCGTCGCCGGGGCGAATCACGATCAGGCGCGGTATGGCGCGCAAGGCGGCCAATTGTTCTACCGGTTGATGCGTTGGCCCGTCTTCGCCGAGACCGATGCTGTCGTGGGTAAAAACGTAAATCACGCCCAGCTCCATCAGCGCCGCGAGTCGAATCGACGGACGCATATAATCCGAGAAGATGAGAAAGGTTGAGCCGAACGGAATAATACCGCCGTGCGCCGCCATGCCGTTAAGCGCCGCGCCCATGCCGTGCTCGCGGACACCGAAATGCAAATTCCGCCCGGCGTAATCCCAAGCGCCGCCCGCCGAGCCCTGGCTGTCGGTGAACGTTCGCTGCGGGCTTTCGAAGTCACCGAGCTTCGGCAGCACTGTGAACGTCGACGGATTCAGATCCGCCGAACCCCCGATCAACGTCGGTAGCTTTGTGGCGATCGCGTTGAGAACTTTCCCAGATGCAGCCCGTGTAGCGACGCCTTTGGCATCGGCGGGGAACTGGGGAATTGACTCTTCCCATCGGGCGGGCAATGCGCCGCCGATGACTTGCTCGAGCTCTCTGGCGAGTGCGGGGAATTTTTCGGCGTAGGAGGAGAAGCGCTTTTGCCACTCGGTTTCGGCCTTCTGGCCGTTGCCAAGTGCAGCGCGAAAATGCGCCAGCGCGTCATCCGGCACAAAAAAAGGTGGGTCGAGCGGCCAGCCGAGCTGTTGCTTGGTGCCTTTGACTTCCTCTGCTCCGAGCGGCGAGCCGTGCGCTTCAAAAGTATCTTGCTTTCCAGGCGATCCGTAACCTATGTGAGTGCGCAGCAAAATCAGCGAAGGCCGGGAGGTCTCGTCGCGCGCCGCGCCCAGCGCGCGGTCGATCGCTTCCACGTCGTTGCCGTCCTCCACGGTCTCGGTGTGCCAACCGTATGCCTCGAACCGTTTCGCGCAATCTTCGGTAAAACTAAGATCTGTGGCGCCGGCGAGCGAAATACGATTGTTGTCATACAAATAAATCAGTTTGGCCAATTTTAGATGACCGGCGAGGCTGGCCGCTTCCGCCGCCACACCTTCCATCAAGTCACCGTCGCTGACGATGGCATACGTGAAGTGATTGATGATCTCGAACCCCGGCCGGTTGTAGCGCGCTGCTAGATGAGCTTCGGCAATCGCCATGCCGACACCGTTGCCGAAGCCCTGACCGAGCGGACCGGTTGTCGTTTCCACGCCGGGCGTCATCCCGCGTTCGGGATGGCCGGGGGTGCGGCTTCCCCACTGGCGAAATTGTTTGATCTGTTCGAGCGGGAGGTCGTAGCCGGTAAGATAGAGCATGCTGTAAAGCAGCATCGATCCGTGGCCCGCCGAAAGGACGAAACGATCACGGTCCGGCCAAGAAGGATTGCTCGGATTATGTCTGAGGAAGCGTGTCCACAACACATACGCCGCTGGTGCGAGACCCATCGGCGCGCCCGGATGGCCGGAGTTCGCCTGCTGCACCGCGTCCATTGATAGCGTGCGGATCGTGTTGATACACAGTTGGTCCATCGATGGATCCATATCTTTGGCCTGTTCTAACCGGAGCGCGCCCGGTCCTGATGGTTGAGCTTTATAATTATTTTTAGCACTTTCACCCGCCCACGTCAGCACCATTATGAAAATTATCACCAGCTATTGGCGAAGATGTATCTGGGCGGAAAGTTTGGCCACTGACTATAGCCGTTCTGACAGCGTGCCCAACGACTGTCACGGCGCCTACGTGGGGTAGGAGCTCAAGTATGAAGCGGGCCCGTCACGGAGAGGCTGCATTATTGAGCTGTTTTAGAAAAGCCCAGGTTCTCTTCATAGCGCTTCGGACTGCCGGATCTGCAATGGTTTGTAACCGTTCGAGATCCTCAATCGTATCGATATCAAACCAGGTCGGCAGCAATTTGACGGCAATTCTGAGGCGGGTGAGCTTCTCAGTGGTTTGCGCCAAGACGCGATCGTGACTCCAGGTCATCCGTTCAAAAATTTGCGGCGTCGGCTGATTCATGCCGACCAGATAATAACCGCCATCTTGGCTGGGGCCGAACACAACCTGCTTATCCTCGCAATTGAGCGCGGTGTAAGCGTCCTGAAAAAAATTCAACGGCACCGCTGGCAGGTCGCTGCCGATGAGAACCAATCTTTTATGGCCACGGTGCCAAAGCTCAGCGAATACTTCTTTCATACGTTCGCCTAGACTCTCGCCGCGCTGGCAAAAACATTGGAATTTCGCGGGCACCATGCTCTGCACGAGCGACGCCGCGTCAACGGGTGTAAATGCCACGTAGAGATCGACGTCTCCCAGAGCCGTTAAATGCTCCAATTGGTCTTGGAAGAGTGCTCGCGTCAAATCCGCCGCTTGCTCATGGGTCAGCGGCGGCACCAGGCGAGTTTTCACCGCGCCCGCAATCGGTGCTTTGGCCATGACGGCCAGCGCGTTAGCGCGCGTCGGCATAGTATTGTTTGAGTCGGTTGGGCGAGACACCGGCAAGATAAAGAAGCTTGAGCGCCCACATCCTTAAAATTGTCCGCCACACCCCATCGATCTCCCAGCGTCGCGCCGAGGTCATCACTCGGCTCTTCAAACAGGCGATTTCGCCTGTGCGCCTAAGCGCGCGGCAGAAGGCGATGTCTTCCATCAGAGGAATATCGGGATAACCGCCGATTTGCTCGAACACGAAACGCCTGACGAAAATTGCCTGGTCGCCCGTGCTGACTTTGCTCAGACGTGAGCGATAGTTAATCATCGCGCCAATGACTTTGAGCATCCAATGCTCGCCGTCCAGCTCGACATCGAAGCGGCCGCCGACGTAGCGGGAATCGCCGAGCGCCAGTCGAATGTCATCAAACGCGGAATTGGGTAATGTCGTGTCCGCGTGCAGAAACAACAGAATGTCGCCGCTCGCCGCTTTCGCCCCAGAATTCATTTGCCGGGCCCGGCTAGGCGTACACGCCGTGACTTTTACGCCGAATTGCTGACAGATCTCAGCCGTCCGATCCGTGCTGCCGCCGCCCACGACGATGATCTCAAAGGGCGCGAAGCGTGCCAGCGATTGCAGCGTCGCCGCGATGTTTTTTTCTTCGTTGAGGACGGGAATGATGACAGAGATGTTCATCGCCAGTCGTTATGGTGGACTTCCGTTTCCATCGCCATGTTCTACGGCATTCCGGGTAGGGGCGACCGGCCGGTCGCCCCTACGTTTGATCGCGTCTAGGGAACGAATGACGTTGCCAATGTCCCGCAGCGCAATTTATTTCAGCTAGGGTTTCAACTCCGTTCCGTTCAGTCGCCAATCGTAGTCATGGGCCAAGCCGCCATTGTATTTTTCCAGCGCCTCGGCCAGCGCCGCATCGGCATACGCTTGCCAATGTTCCATCAAGTCTTCGGCGTCGCGGCCAAAATCTTCTTGAAACCAAATATAGATACTCGACACCTGGAGCCGCCCTTTGTCGATTACCACGCCGCGCGGATGGTTGATGAACTCGCGAGCGCCTTGTTCCAACAACGCTTCCGTGTTGCCGCTTGTATAGGCGACTGGTTGCAGATTGGGACAACCCAAACTCGCCCAATTCACTGCGTAGTGAACACGGTTATCTTTCCAAATAGGCCTCAAGATACGATGTTCGATATCGTCGAGCGAGAGTTTTTCCCTTTCCACCGTGAGTAGCTTCGCACCCCAGGGCCCGCGCGCCAACAAGCCCGGCGAAATGTTGATGTCGCGAATCGACGCAACCGGAAAGCGCGACAGAATCAGATCCACCGTAAAGGCATTGTAAAGATTGATCCAGTACGCTTTCTGCTCGGCCCGGTTGAAGTTCGAAATGGCGACGCCCTGCATGGACTGCAAATAGCCCTTTAGATTTTTTAAATCCTCCGGTGTCATCACAGGATAGCGAACGCGATTGATCCCCGACGGATGGGGCGCCACGACATATTGCTTGAGGAATCTATCCCAAGAACTGTGATCGATCTTCTGCGTGCTCGTCGGATCATGCTTTTGCCAGCGCGCCCATAGCTCCGCCTTCGGCGCGGCATGCACCATTGAATGTGCAAGCATCATCGCAACAACTACAACCGCTCGAACCAATGTGAATTGGATCACAAACTCCTTACCCCTTACTCTTCACCCCTTACCGTGCTCCCCTATCGCCGCCACGCCAACCATTTCTCGAAAATCTTCTTCACGGTCGGTGTCAACTTGGTCCGCATGTAAGCATCACCGATTTTGCGCAGCACTTCGGCTTGGGTCGGATAGGAATGAATCGTTGAGGAAAGCACGCCGACCCTTTGTTTCGCAACCATGGCGAGCGTTAACTCGCCGATCATTTCACCGGCGTGGCGCGCCACGATCGTGCCGCCGAGGATCTTACCAGTTTTCTTGTCGTAGTGAACCCGCCCGAAGCCATCAGTTTCGCCGTCCAGGATGGCCCGGTCGACTTCGCTCAGCGATTGGGTAAGCGTTGCCACGTCG
>DASYUV010000119.1:0-62954 GCA_036000865.1 Binatia bacterium
CGCTAAAAGCATGCGGGAATGATGGGCTCTTAAGGACTAGGAATCGGTGTCACGCAGCAAGCCGAGAGGAACCAAATCCGAAGAGATTAGACGATTGGAACCGTTGGAACGATTGGAACCAATGGAACGTATTATTTCTGAAACTGCTCCCTGGGAAAATTCGCCGTCGCCATCACGCCGCCATCGACGACTAACGAATGGCCGTAAATGAAATCGGAATCGTCGCTAACAAGAAACAGCGCTGCTTTGGCCTGATCGTCCGCCGTGCCTAATCGTCCCGCGAGATTTTGAAATGTCCGACTACCGGTCACATCATCGTCATAGCCGACGGGCGATCCGGACCGGTTAGGCACGACGCAATTAACGCGAATCTTGTAAGGAGCAAGCTGCACGGCCATGGCGCGCGTCATGTTGATCACGCCAGCTTTGGCCGCAGCGTAGGCGATGCCGTCGTGACGCCCGATCATTCCGGAGGTTGAACCGAAATTGAGAATCTTGCCGCCCTGTCCCTGTTTCACCATTTGCTCGGCGACGTACTTGGTCACCAGGTACGGACCCTTCAGACTGACCGCGATGACCTTGTCGAATTCCGCTTCGGTGCTGTCAAGAAGAGTAGCGTGATCAGTGAGCGCAGCGTTATTGACGAGAATATCGATACCGGCGAACTTGGCGACGACTTCTTTGACCATCTCCTTCACGTCGGCGGAATTTGCAACGTCGCACAAAACCAACATCGACTCCTGCCCGGAATTGTTGATCTCATCGACCACGGCTTGGCCGCGCCCTTCGTGCATTTCAACAACGGCAATTTTAGCTCCCTCGGTTGCAAACAGTTTCGCCATCGCCTTGCCAATATTTCTGCCCGCGCCGGTAATGAGTGCTACCTGCCCTTTGAGCTTCACGTCTCTTGTTCCTTTCCTAGAGCCTTATCTGCCAGAGTCTAGCCCGTGCACCAAAATCAAATTTTGAGATCTTCCGGTGGAGTCGCCGTGTAGACATCGAAAGCGTTCATCGTGCACGCCAGCATGGCGTAATAGCCGATGGTCGCCGAAAGTTCAACCAGCCCCTTTTCACCGAGCCGGTTGTACATCGCTTGAAACGTCGGTTCGCTGACTCGGTGCGCGTTGACGATCTCCCGGACATAGCTGATCACCTGAGCGTCCTCAGTAGAAAAATGCTCGGCGCCCTGTTTCTGATGGATGGCTCGAATGGTCTCGATTCCGATGCCGGCCTTCTGGCCGTGCACGATATGGGCGGCCCACTCATGCTTGCAGCCGAGCTCGCGCGCTGCGGTCAGGGCCGCGAGCTCGAGCATCTTGCGATCCAAGCTCGATTCGAAGCGAATGTAGCTACCTAAGTGCGCTGTGCGCGCCGCCAGCTCCGGACTATGGAGCAGCGCCAGCCACGGCCCGCCCACGGCGCCACGGCTCTGAGCGATAGCGTCATAAATCTTCTGATCTTGTGGAGCTAAGTCTTCTTTTTTATCGATGGTAACAATGCGTGCCATGTCGGTCTCCGGTCTTCATTTTCCGGTCGTGATTACATGAGCTTTTCTTTTAGCCACTGGGTCACGATGTCAACCACTTCGTCGTTCGACTGACCTCGCTTCCGTCCCATGTGACCGGCGCCGGGAATGATGCGCAAATCCTTGGGGCTGCCATGCTCCGCGAGCAAGTAGAGATCGCTGATCGGATGCTGATCGTCTTCTTTGCCATTGAGGCAGAGGAGCGGCGCGCACGGCTGGTCGATCAAGCCCTGAGTGACCAGAGATAAACTCGGCGCGATTTTAAGCGTCTCTTCGAGCGTCTTGACGCCGAAGATGTAGGAGCGCGCGTCGAGCAGGCTCGCCGGCCCCATCAGATATTGCGACGCCGTCAACGTCAGCGCCGGGCGCAGCCACTCTTCCTGAAACGTCCGGTGCACGCCTGCCCCGTGGTTGACCGCGCCGCGGAGGCGCTTTGGCTCGGTATGAGCCAGCTTCGCCGCCCAGTAGCCGCCGAAGCTACCACCCATGCAAGCGATCCGTTTGCCGTCGATGTCGCTGCGGGTTTCGAGATAATCCATCGCCGCGGAAAAAGTTCGCTCCGCGTGCGGATCGTTACCGAGACAAGGATTCTCACCGGCGCCCGGCATGTCGATGGTGAAACAAGCGAGGCCCATTTTGAGCAAGACATCGTTGTTCGTGCGACGATCTTCTTTCCATCCATCAACGCCACCCCAATGCATCACCACCGGCGGTCGATTCACGCCTCTGGGAACCTGCAGGTAGCCGACAACTTTTTTTCCTTCGAAGGGAATCTCGATTCGCTCCAGCGGCGGGTCCATGGTCGGCGCGGCCTTTAGAAAAGTCCTGAGCGCGCCTTTGTAGCAATTCATTTTTTCCGGGCTGCTCGGCACAGGGTAGCGTCCGATACGGTAATATTCATAGGCCAGATAATACGTCTCGCCGGCTTCTTTTTTCTTCCCCAGTTTTTCCTGCTCCTCGGCAGACGCTTCATACTTCAAGCCTACTTTTCCCCACTCCCGCCCCCACAGGTCTGGATCGAGGCTGGTGATGTTTTTGACGACTCGCTCGACGTCTTCTTTTTTTACCCGCTCGAACGGATTGATTCTCCCAGCGCGATGTAAAATGTCCGCTTTGATTTCTTCGAGAGTTTTTTCCGCCATGGATTTCTCTCCTGTTTACGATTTTGCGCCGGGTTCCTTCGCGAGACCCTTCAATGCCACCTTATAGAACCGATCGTCGATGAACTGGTCGGGCTTAAAATTTGGCTTTTCCTTCAAAATGGCGAATTCCAACTCCGCACGCTTGTAGAGTCCCTCAGCGCTAAGCGCAGGAACATAAGCGTCGCGCACCAGATCGTAGAGCGACGCGGCGATTTCCCGTTCATGCATCCTGCCGGCCTTCATAATGATGTCGATGGAGCCCTCGCGGTTGGCGCGAATCCAGTAAAGCGCCTTCATGACCGCGTTGACCATCCGCTGGGTCACATCCGGCTCCTCCTGAACCTGTTTGTTCATCGCCTGCAACGCGCTGAAGGGAACGTTTTTGAATTCGTCGCCCATGTAGATAAGCCGTTTGAATCCTGCCTTCAACAAGGGGCGATCCGTCGGCGGCGCAAATAATGCCGCGGCAGCTCTTCCTTGAACCAAAGCGACGGCCTTCCCCTCGTTGTCGGGGATGTTTAGGTACTCGGCGAATTTCTCGTTGTAGCCGTATTTAACCAACAGCGCTTGCAACACGCTGTAGGTCGAGCCGCCGAAGGTCACCGCAATCTTCGCGCCCTTTAGATCTTCCAATCGTTTAACGTCGGGACGCGTGATCAAGCCGAACGGAATCTGGTTGAAGATCTGCAATAGAACGCGAATCTGCTCGCCTTTAAACATCGCGTGCATCGACGGACCGAAAGCCGACGAATAATGGACGCTGCCGGAGAGCAAAGCCTGCACGTTCATCGCGTTACCACGCAGCACGACGATGTTGACATTGGTCAAGCCCATCTCTTCATAGAACTTCTTCTCCTTCGCCACGTAATACGCCAGGTGTTGCACGTTACCGGGGCCTGGCAAGGAAACATAGACCGGCTTGTTGTACTGCGCGGATGAGGCGATCGGCAACAAAAAAGCGACCAGCACGAAGGCAAGGAAGTTCCAGCGCTTCATATAAACTTCTCCCGAAACCGATTGTGAATTAGCTTGGACCGACTTAACAGAAAGAACGCGACTAGCGCAAGCCCCGCAGGCGCGGATCGAGCACTTCGCGCAAGCCTTCGCCGACGAGATAATAGGCGAGGACAGTGATGAAGATCGCAAAGCCCGGAAAAACCGCGAGCCACCAGGCAAAGGTCGTGGTGCTCGCTTCGTGTAAGATCGAACCCCAAGTGACCAGCTCGGCGGGCACGCCGATGCCGAGAAAACTTAACGCGGATTCGACTAGAATCGCGCCGGCGATGCCGAGCACAACGGAAACGATCACGGGAGCTAGGGCATTCGGCAGAATATGTTTAAACATCACTTTGCGATCGGTAACCCCGAGCGCGATTGCCGAAGTGACATAATCCAAATTTCTGATCCGCAAAAATTCATTGCGCGTGAAACGCGCAATGCCGACCCAACTCGTCATCCCGATGATGAGCATCGTAAGATAAATACTCGGTGGCAAGAGAGCCGCGATGGTGATCAAGAGGAAAAAGGTCGGAATCGACAGCATGACTTCGAATAAACGGGAAATCACAAGATCGACCCACGAGCCAAAGTAACCGGCGATGGCTCCGAGGATGACGCCGATCATGACCGCGATCCCAACAGCGATAAATCCGATGGAAAGCGAAATCCGCGAGCCATGAACCATACCGGCCATGACGTCTCTCCCCAACTTGTCAGTGCCGAACCAATGCTTTGCGGATGGGGGTTCGAGAGGCTCGAGTAGATTGATGTTGCTCGGACGATACGGAATCGGTGGAAAAAATGACGCGGCGCCTTCGAGCTTCCTGAAGTCCACATTCAGCAACTCCGTTGGCCAGCGGCCGAGCTTGGCGCCGACAATGTAGCTATGAAAGATCGGGAAATATGTCTTGCCTCGGTATTCCAGGTAGTACGGCTTATCGTTAGCGATGAAATCGGCGAACAACGCCATCACCGCCAGAAAAGAGACAACGCAGAAACCCGCTAACGCGATCGGATTGCGCTTGAATCGTCGCCATACATCCGACCACAGCCCGCCTGTGGTTGTTGCAGCGGCCTCCGACGATGATTCTAAGGCGGCCGAATCGAAAGAAGCAGCGCTGGATGGATCCGTACTCATTGCAGTCTTCGACCAAAGACGATCCTCGGATCCACCACGGAAAGAAGAATATCGGAGATCAAGATGCCAATAAGCGTGAGCACTGCGCTCACCGTAAACAGCGCCATCACGGTGGGATAATCGCGCGCGAGCACGGACTCGAATCCGAGTTGGCCTAAACCGGGAATGGAAAAGACCGTTTCGATAATAATGCTACCACCGATCAACCCTGGAAGAATCGACGCGAAAAGCGTCACCTGCGGGATTAACGAGTTGCGCAACACATGTTTATAGATAACGATTTTCTCTTGGAGCCCCTTGGCGCGGGCAACCTGAACATAATCCTGACGCAAGACTTCCAGCATGCTCGCTCGCATGTAGCGCGACAAGCCTGCGAAGCCGTCGTAGGAAAGCAAGACGACCGGCAGGAACAGGTGCCATGCGTGGTCCGTGATTTTCTTCCAGATGGGCCAATTATCGGAAAAGTCGAGCGACTCAAGCCCGCCGGGAGGAAACAGATAGTAGAAATCACCGCCGCATATAAAAACGATCGCCATCGTCGCCGCCCAAACTAACGGCACCGCGAAAAGAACAAAAGCCGCTAAAGTCGTCACCTGATCGGCGAAGGAATTCGGATGAGTCGCGGAATAGATCCCCAGCGGGATGGCGACCAAGTAGACCACGAGGATCGACCAAAAATTCAATTTGACCGTCACCGGCAACCGTTCGGCGATCTTTCCCCAGACCGACTGATTGTCCTTGAAAGATTCGCCAAAGCTGAGCGTCAAGAGGTTCTTCATCCACACCGCGTACTGCACATAGAGCGGTTTATCGAGACTGTATTGTGCGCGCCACTGGGCCATCGCTTCGTCCACGGAGCCACGCTTCTCGACCGAGATACCGCCGCCAGCCGCTGCGCCGAGACCGCCCGCTGCTCGCAGCTCGGCGGGATCGCCAGGCGCTAATCGCATGATGAGAAAGCCAATAAGCGTGATTCCGATGAACGTCGGAACCATCAGTAATGTTCGTTGGAGTAAGTAAGCGCCCATGATGTGATGGCTATTGCGCGGTAACCGTGTTGACGTATTTTTGCCGTGCTACGGGAACCCACCAGTCAATCGGGCGAAGCCCGTCGGGAAAAACCTCGACCCCTTGGAAACGACGATGCACCGCGGACACCCGCTTGCCGACGTATAGAAACGTGTAAGGTTGTTCGTCGTGTAGAATTCGCTGAAGTTCGTTGTATAGCTGAATTCGTTTTTGCGCATCGAACTCGCGCCGGTACACTTCCAATATCTCGTCCACGCGAGCGTTCTTGTAACTGATTGCGTTCGAACCCTTGTTGGCCGCTTGAGACGAGTGCCATACCTGATACGCATCTGGCTCGGTCGTCGACATCTGCCAGCCCAACACGACAGCATCGAATTGATGGTTCTTAACGTCATTGAGAAAAATGGTCCAATCCAGCTCTCGAACACTCGCGGCAATGCCATGCTTCTTTAGCTCGTCCAACAGCACCAGTGCGACACTTTTACGGACTGCGTTGCCGCTGTTAACTTTGATTTCAAAACGCAACGGAACTTTCTTACCGTCGATGACCTTATCCAGTACGCCGTCCCCATCGGTGTCTCGCCAGCCTGCTTCATTGAGTAAAGCCACCGCTTTTTGCGGGTCGAACGGGTAACTTCGGAGGGTCTTGTCGTATTCTGGCCGAAAAAAATAGATGGGGCTGTCCACCACTTCACCGAGACCGAACAGCACGCTTTTCACGATTTGCTTGCGGTCAGTTAAATAGGTCATTGCCCGCCGGACACGCTTGTCGCGAAAAATCGGGTGCTCGTTGTTCCATCCAATGTAGGTATAGGTCGGGGCGTAGTATTCGTATTTTTTAAATTCCCGCCTAAATCTGTCACTGCTGGTGCCTCTGACATGCTGCACAGGTTGTAGCGCTTCCATGTAATCGAGGCTGCCGCTCTTGAGCCTGGTCAACGCCGCATCCATATTATTCACCACGCGAAACTTCAGACGGTCTAGACGGGGTTGATCGAGACCCTCCTTACCGTTGCCCCAATAATTCACATTGCGCGTCAATTCGATTTCACTGCCGGTTTTCCAGCCACTGAACTTGTACGGTCCGGAACCCAGAGGGTTGCGATTGAAGTTTCGGTTGAACTGATCGCCAAATTTCTTGACCTCCGGGGGTAACTTCGCCGGATCTCCGGTTAAGTCCCGCACTGTCACTCGCTGCAAAAGGTTTTCCGGATCGTAGTAATGGCGCGGCATCAATGTAATACCACCCAGAACACTTTCGTTTAGAAAGTAGGGCTCTTTGGTTACGAATCGAATCGTATAGGGATCGACAAGTTCGGCGTTGATCAGTGAGTTGAAGTACACGCGGAGAAAAGGCGCGTTGACGAAAGGACACTTGATTGCCTTGACACTAAACAGAACATCCTGACCGGTAAGCGGTTTACCATCTTGAAATAGCGCATCTTTGCGAATCTTGAACGTGTACGTGAGCTTGTCTTGCGAGATCTCCGGACGCGCCTCGGCAATGAGCGGCTTAAGCTCTAATGATTTGGGTTCGCGCGTCAGCAGACTTTCAAAGACGAACCCAAGCACTTCACTCGAAGAAGCATCGCTTGAGGTCAATGGGTTGAGCTGTTCGGGATCGCTAAGACTATGAATGACCAGCCAGTCTCCGGTCACCGGCTTGCCAGAAACTTGTTCCGCCGCCGGGGGCGCGTCGGATACTTTTACTTCGGTCTTATCGCCGCAGCCAATTAGCAACGGCAGAGCTAAAAGGAATCGCCAAGCCCGCCAGGACATCATCAACTACCGATCGCCTCAATGGGCACTTCCTTGGCATGAGCCGGTTTTTGCTGGGTAAAGAGTTCGGACGGGATCGAGGAATTGAACTCGGGCTCCTGATAGCGAATCTCGACCTTCTTTTTCTTAAGATGAGCTTCGATGTTGATTTTCGTTGGAAACAGGCCTGCTGGAGTCGAAACGTAGTCGGAGAACTGCGCGGTCAATTCTAGCGCGCCGTTCTCGTTAAAGCGTTCCCATTTCGTTGGCACGGCTTGTTGAGATTCGAACGAGACTGCATCTTTCTTGCGCCCGTTCGGCGAGAATATTAACGTATTTCCTTCTTGTTTCCAGGGAGCGGCTGCTTCAACGGGCGGCAATCCAACCAAAAGCGAGGTAATCTCATCGAGCTCCAACGGTATTTGCGTATAACGGAGCAAATTTTCCTTCGACCGCCGGCCACGCACAAAGACTCCTTCGCGCGGATGATAACCGATCAGTTCTTTATCGTTGGCGGTGACAATGAGAATCGCGCCGAGGTAGCTCAGGGTCTCCAGGCGTAAGCGATCCGGCCGTTGAATGACCACGGCTTCTTGAAAGCCATGTTTGCCCTCCGGGCCGGCATAGTCGACCTGTGCAAGTGCGCGCAGCGAGCGAAACTGTTCGCGCCGTTGCGTGATCGACTTGATCAATTCTGCCGATTCCCACTTTGGTGCGGGGAGCTGTAAGGCCGGCGGCACGATCGTGGCGCAACCGGCCAGCGCGAAACCGACCGCCGCCAGAATTAGAAGTTTGAGTGGTTCAAGGGAGACGACCAATGGCCGCTGAAAGAGCGGGCTCAAACTTTTTTCTCCAGGCGCTGGATCTTTTCGCGGATGCGTTTGATCTGGTCGTCTTCTTTGGTCCGTTTCAACGCATCGCGATAGCGCGTTAGCGCGCGATCGGGCTTGCCGGCCTTTTCGTAAGCGTCACCCAAGTGTTCGATAATCGTCGGATCATCGACAGTGATCTCAACCGCGCGCTCGAGTTGCTCGACGGCCTTGGGATAATCGCCCCTCTGATAGTAAACCCAGCCCAAGCTATCGATATAGAACCCATCGTTGGGTTGAATTTTGAGCGCGCGCTGAATCAAGTCTTCGGCTTCCTCCAGTTGCACGCCCATCTCGGCCCAGGTGTAACCGAGATAATTGAGCGCGGCGGCATTTTTCGGGTTGAGCTCGATCGCTTTCTTCATGCTGGCAATCGATTTGTCTTTATTTTTGTTCTCATCGTAGAGCGCGCCCAGTTGAAAATGTGCCTCGTCGCTCTTGGGATCGAGCACGACGACCCGTTCCATCGACTGGATCGCCTTGGGATACTCCTTGGTCTTGCGATAAAGCGCGCTTAGAAACGCGTAAATTTCTTTTCGGTCGTTGCGCTTTTTCAAGGCCGGTTGCAAAACCTCGATGGCCTTTGGGATTTGCTCTTTGCGATCATAAAGATACGCGGCTTGAACGCGAGCATCGATAAATAGCTCGCTCTTCTCCGGCACGCGCTCGAAGGCTTCCAGCGCCTTATCGTCGGCCCTTAGCTCAACGTAGGTCGCGCCGAGATAATAGCGCGCGCGATCATTGTCCGGGTCGCCCGCCAAGACCAGATTAAACTCCGTTGCCGCCCGTTCAAAATCGCCCTTTTCGAACGATATCAGCCCGATCTTGATCCGAGTCTCGCGCGGGTCGGTCTCGGCGCCTTCGAGAGATTCAAACTGGCGCAAGGCTTCGTCGAGCTTGTTTTGGCCGACGTAGAGTTCGCCTAGGCGTTTGCGTGCCCAAACGTTCTGCGCATTCACCTGCAACAAACGCTGGTAGGTTTGGATCGCATCCTCGGTTTTACCCTCGAGTTCGTAAACCAGGGCCAAATCCAGCAACACGGCTTCGGACTTGGGATTGAGCTCCAACGCCTTGCGGTAGCTCTGCTCGGCGGCAAGGTAGAGCTTGCTGCGAGCGCGCACACGGCCAAGATAGTAGTGACCAAGAACCGAATCCGGAGTGCTCTTCAAAAGCTGTTCTAACCGTTGCGTCGCCCGCGCATAATCTTCCATTTGCAGGTACAAGGCACCGAGATAGAGCAGCGCTTCCTGATTATTCGGGTCGAGCGTAAGCACTTCATTGTATTCACTGAGTCCCTTTTGGTTGTCACCCAAGGACGAATACAGGCCAGCCAGAAGCAGGTGATGGTCGACGGTTTTTGGGTCCAGCTTGGCCGCGGCTTCCGCCTCCTCCAAGGCTTTCTTGAGATCGCCCTTGCGCAGGTACAGCGCCGCCAAGCGAAAACGCAAAAACGCGTCGCCCGGGTTGGCCTGTGCCGCGGCTTCAAATTCTTTGAGCGCCGCTTCGAACTCGCCGTCGCCGAGCAGCATTTGCGCCTTGAGAAAATGACTGTAGGCTTGCGCCTCGGCGGGAATTTCGATCTTTTGGTGATTGCGAAAGGGCGGTTCCGGAATCCAGGCTAGTTCATCAATGGCTGGTTTTGGCTCGGGTACGGCGGTGGCGCACCCGGACAAAATAAAAACAAAAACCACCGTCCGAATCGAGCGCATACCCATTAATTGGATGGTTAACATAACGGCTGTAGGGGGTCAACGTAGCGGGCTAGTTAGCTTCATTCGGCTGGTTAACTATGATAGCTTTTTTTTCGAGGCCGTTTAGAAGTGTTATTTTACACCTTTCAAACGCTTAAACGCTATGGCCAAAACATCCCGCGACCCCGCCGAGAATGAAATCCTCGAATTGCGTCGAGAGATCGACAACCACAACTACCAGTATCATGTTCTCGACAATCCGCTGATCAGCGACGCCGAATACGACCGGCTATTTAGCCGGCTGGTGGCGCTGGAAAAAGAGCATCCCGAACTGGCGACGCCCGACTCACCGACGCAAAAGGTCGGCGCGCCGCCCTTGGAGAAATTTTCCACCGTCCAGCACACGATGGCGATGCTGTCGCTCAACAACGCCACCGGCCCGGAAGAACTCGAGGAGTTTGAGGAAAGAATTCAGCGATTTCTCAAGCACCGCGATGCTCTGGAGTACGCCGTCGACCCCAAGATCGACGGCCTGGCAGTGGAACTCGTTTACGTCGACGGCAAATTCATCGTTGGTTCGACCCGTGGCGACGGCGTCAATGGTGAAGACATCACGTTGAACCTCAAGACTATTCGCTCGATCCCGTTAGCTTTGCGCGGAGACGGGGGCCTTATCCCGCCACGCCTCGAGGTGCGAGGGGAAGTGTTTTTACCACTCGATGCGTTTCAAAAAATGAATCGCGAGCGTGAAGAAGAAGGTAAACCGGTCTTTGCCAACCCGCGAAACGCCGCTGCGGGATCGTTAAAGCAGTTAGATTCGACGATCACAGCCAAACGGCCCTTGGACATCTTTTGCCACGGCACGGGTATTATCGAGGGCGTAAGCTTTTCCACCCATTGGGAGTTTCGTGACGCTCTTCAGCAGTGGGGACTGAAGCCCGTGCCACTCGGCCGCGTGTGCCGGGGCCTTGCGGAAGTTTTTCGCTACCGCGACGAAATTGAAGCCCGGCGCGACGAGCTTCCCTATGAGATCGATGGGCTGGTCGTAAAGGTTAACAACATCCAACTCCAACAACGCCTGGGCCAGATCGCCCGCTCGCCGCGCTGGGCGATTGCCTACAAGTTTAAGCCGCGCCAGGCCACTACACGCATTCTCGACATCCAGCCCAACGTCGGCCGCACCGGCACGCTAACCCCGGTGGCGAGCTTGGTGCCGGTACCGATCGGCGGGGTTATCGTTAAAAGCGCGTCGCTGCACAATATGGACGAGATCGCCCGCAAGGATATCCGCATCGGCGACACCGTGCTCGTTGAGCGTGCCGGCGATGTCATTCCGTACGTTGTCAAAGTCATCGAAGAGAAACGCACCGGAGAAGAAAAGAAATTCGTCATGCCCGAGCGCTGTCCGGTTTGCGGCTCGGAGGTCTTCCGCGAAGAAGGTGAAGCCGCCTACCGCTGCATCGGCATTTCCTGTCCGGCAAAGCTTAAAGAGAGTCTAAAATTCTTCGGCTCGCGCGGCGCCCTGGATATTGAAGGGCTGGGTGAGAAATTGATCGACCAGCTGGTCGAGCGCGGGCTGATTCACGACGTGGCCGACCTTTACCATCTGACGAAGCCGCAGCTGGCCGGCCTAGAGCGAATGGCCGAGAAGTCGGCGCAGAATCTGCTCGATGCTTTGTCGCGAAGCAAACGCTCGACGCTGGCGCGCTGCTTGACGGCGTTGGGCATTCGCCATGTCGGCGAAGCGACGGCCAAACTGCTAGCTGACCATTTCGGCGACTTGAAAAAGATCGAGCATGCATCCGAAGAGGATTTAATGGAAGTGCGGGAGATCGGCCCCGAAGTAGCCAAGACCATCGCGCACTTTTTCGCCCAAGATGCGAATCGTCAAGTGATCGACAAACTTCTTGAAGCGGGACTGCAGTTCAAAACCGAGCCGAAGAAAAGCGGCACGTTGAGCGGCGCGAGTTTCGTTCTCACTGGCGGGCTGGAGAGCATGTCGCGCCCGGAGGCGCAGAAACGAATCGAAGCGCTGGGCGGGCGGGTCACCTCGAGTGTGAGCCGCAGTACGACCTATGTCGTGGCGGGCGCCGATCCCGGCTCCAAATTAAAAAAAGCCCAGGAGCTCGGAGTCCGGGTCCTCAGCGAAGATGACTTCTTGCAATTGCTTACGCGGTAATCAATAGCGATCGCGCCGCGGCGGTCGGCCGCTGCCGTAACCACCCCCGCCTCCCGGTCGTGGCGAGCGCGGTGCCTGGGGGCGCGCTTCGCTGACAACGATATTCCTGCCCTCGAAGTCCGTGCCGTTCAGCGCATTGGTCGCCTTCTCGGCTTCCTGGTCGGAGCTCATTTCGACGAAGCCGAAACCCTTCGACCGGCCGCTGAACTTGTCCGTGATGATCCGCGCGCTGACCACCGAACCATGCTGCGCGAAGTGCTGCTGGAGCCTCTCCTCGGTCACATTGTAGGAAAGGTTGCCAACGTATAGCTTTGCTCCCATCTCGGCCCTCCTTGTTGGACCAACGACTGCTCACTGTGTCGGGATCGACTTAGCCAAAGGGCAAGGCCGCAAACGGGTCTCATGAGGGGAACCACTCTCTCGGCACGCTCTTCGGTAACCAGACCCTTCCGAAAACGGCGCCAGCCTACAAAAGTCGCGCCTCGCTTGTCAAATCTTTTGCTGTCTGCTGTGGACCTCAATACCGGGCTTGCGGCGTGGGCACACGTGGGCTAGATAAAATAGGAAATCAGTATGGACAGTGCTTCCGAAACGGCCCGCGTCCATTTGAAAATTGCCGGCCGAGTCCAAGGCGTTTATTTTCGCGCTTCGGCGCTCCGAGAAGCGCAAAGCCTCGGGCTGACGGGATGGGTCATGAATTGTCTCGATGGCAATGTGGAGGCCATCGCCGAAGGCGCCAGGGCGAAGCTCGAGGAATTGATCGCGTGGTGTCGCCACGGCCCGTCCGGCGCTCGCGTGACCCATGTAGATGTTCGTTGGGAAACTCCGCAACATGCTTTTCGCGGCTTTACGATCAAGCACTAGGTGAATGCCCTGATCAACGTTCCGTCGAGCGCTTCATCTGCAACGCCATTTGATAAATCTTTCGCTTCGAAAGTTGATATCGTTGACTGAGAAATTCCGAGATGGGTTTAACGCCCATCCCACCCGCTGCGAGTTGACGGATCGCCGCCTTAAGTTCTTCCTCGGCAACTTGCAAGCCCTCGGTAGAGCCACGCACAAGGATTGTAATCTCGCCCTTTACGTCTCGGTCGGCGAGCTGAACCATGATCTCCGCTATCATGCCGCGCAAGAACTCTTCGTGAACTTTGCTGACCTCGCGGCCGATGACGATTTCGCGGTCGCCTAGAATCAGCTGCATATCGACCAGCGATTCTTTCAGACGGTGTGGCGCCTCGTAAAGGATGACCGTTCTGGTCTCGTTCCGAAGCGCTTGCAGCTTCGTTCGTCTTTCTTGCTTCTTGGCCGGGAGGAAGCCCTCGAAAACGAAGCGATCCGTAGGCAAACCGCTGGCGCTCAAGACGGCCGCTACTGCCGACGGCCCGGGAAGTGGAATAATCCGAACGCCGGCGCGAACCGCTTCGACAACCAGCCGATAACCGGGGTCGGAGATCGCCGGAGTGCCGGCATCGGAAAGCAGTGCGATGCTCTCGCCGCGGACGAGCCGCTCAACCAGCGGCTGCGCTTTAGTCCGTTCGTTGTGCTCGTGATAGCTGGTGAGCGGCGTGTGAATATCGTAGCGGCTGAGCAGAATCTGTGTATGCCGCGTGTCCTCGGCGGCGATTAGATTGACTTCCTTGAGAACCCGAATCGCGCGTAACGTAACGTCTTCGAGGTTGCCGATGGGAGTCGCAACGATATAAAGGACCCCAGCCATGGCATGAATCCGTTTCGAGGATCGAGGATGGAAGATGGAGGATCGCGCTAGCCTCGATCTCTACCTTTCATTCTCTATCCTCTATCCTCGATCCTCAATCCTCACTTCCCCCAATCCCTCGAATAGCGAAAGTCCCGGTCGATGGTTCTTTGCGAGACCTTGGCGATCACCGGCAGGCGCCGCTTGAATTGCGACATCATGATGCGCATGGCGACGTCTTCGACAAATCGTTCGGGAAAACCGGCAGCGCACAGCTCCGGCTTGGTATAGCGTTGATCAACCATCAGGTAGAGCAGTTTGTCTACATCGAGGTACGTGAATCCCAGTTCTCCTTCATCAGTTTGTCCCAGCCAAAGATCTGCCGATGGCACTTTGCTGACGATCACCTCGGGTACGCCGATCGCTTCGGCCAAGGCCCAGACCTGGGTCTTATAGAGATCGCCGAGGGGATTGATCGCGGACGCCATGTCGCCGTAGAGCGTCCCATAGCCAAGCAGCAATTCTGTCTTATTGCTCGTCCCCAGAACCAGACCGTTCCAGCGCGCCGAATGATCGTACAGAATCGTCATGCGCTCGCGCGCCATCTTGTTGCCGCGACGCCGGGAATCGGCGTCCGGGAAGTGCTCAAAATAGGCATCGATTTGCGGCGAAATGTCGACCGATAGAGATTCGATGGCGCTCTTCTGTACGACCATTTCAGCGTGCGCCAGGCTATCGGAATGGGAGCTTCTGTAAGGCATCAAAATCGCCAAAACGTTTCTCGGGCCAAGGGCTTCGGCTGCGAGCATGGCGCTCAGCGCGGAATCCACGCCGCCGGATAAACCGACGATGACTCGCGTCATCCCGGTCTTCTGTACTTCGTTGCGAATAAATCCCGTCAAAATTTCACGCAGAAGAGCCGTGTTGGTGGGAATTTGACTCATCGAAGCTTTCGCCTGACGGCCGGCGGCCGGCGCTTTCTTGTCTTGGCTTTCACCACTCGTTCGACCTTTGCACCCTTGAACTTTTGAACAACTTTCGACCCTGCCGGCCGCTCGCGAATTCTCATCAATTCATTGATCGTCAAATCGATATCTTCATCACGCAGCAGCGGCGAAATGGTTCGTTTACGGCGGACCGATTCGAACGCAAGATCGGCGACAATAAAATCTTCCTCATAGTACTTCGCCTTGGCGAGACGCTGGCCGAACGGATCGACGATCTCCGAGCCGCCCCAAAAGCCAACGCCGTCTTCGAAGCCACAGCGGTTGCCGTAGATCATGAACAGGCTGTAGGTCTCGGCATACGCCGCGTTGATCATCTCCCAATAACGGGCGTTGTCGTCCTGCACCTGCGCGTCAACGATGCCGCGCAACGGGCTCGCTGACGGGCACAGCACGGCGAGCGCGCCGTCCAACGCCGCCACATTGATCGTCGATGGGTGCCATAGATCTTCGCAGATCAAGAGCGCCAGGCGGCCGAATTTTGAATCAAACGCCCGAAGGCGGTCGCCGGCGGCAAAATAGCGCTGCTCGTCAAACATGCCGTAGGTCGGCAGATAGACTTTGCGGTGCACATGGCGGACTTCACCGTCTTCGAAATAGACCGCAGCGTTGTAAAACCGGTGGTCTGCGCTTTCTTCGACCAGTCCGGCGACGAAGGAGAGCTCGCGGCTAAGCTGTTTGAGCTTGGTTATTTCCGCTGACTTCATCGTCAGCGCGACACTAGGAACCGTGTCACGGAGATAGTAACCGGTGAGGCTTAGCTCGGGAAAAAGCAGGAACTGGGCTCGCTCTTTGATGCCTTGGCGAATTTTTTCTTCGTAAAGGGCAAGGTTGGCCTGGAGATCTCCAAGCTTCGGATTGATCTGAGCAATGGCGATGCGGATCGACACAGATTGGGCTCCGTCTTCGAATTAAGTGAAAGAAATTTTTACGAAAGTAACATAGGGGTCGGTTCACTTGCAATTTAGCTGACGCGCGCTTATTTTTGCTGTTAAAGGCTCTTCGTTAAGCAAAAAATGGACGAAAAAGTTCTGATCTTTGGAAAAGACCTCTGACCCTACACCTCGGGCGCCCGGGAGGCTTATGCCCGCCGCAAAATTCCTGTCGAGTACGTCAACGTATTGGAAGACGAGCAAGGTCTTGCACGAATGTTGCAACTTGCCAATGGCCGCCGCAATGTTCCCGTCATCGTCGAAGCCGGTAAGGTCACCATCGGCTTCGGTGGCTCCTGAGAGGTTTAGCGCGCCGGCGGTCGCCGGCGAGCCATGACGAACGGATCGCGCTTCCATCCAGCCAAATCGTCAACCAGCCCAAGCAAAGGCCGAAGGTGATCGAGCAGATTTCTCAGCGCATCGCCGACAAGATCCACGCCCTGTTTGGCGCCGGTGTAACGCTGGATTCGCTCCGACCGCTCGCCGGTGATGCGTCGAGCCGGCGCTACTATCGCGCTCACCTTAGCGGACCGGGCGCGCCCAAATCCGTCGTCGTGATGGAGCTACCCTCCGGCACTGGGTTGCCGCTCTCCAGCGAAGAATTGGCAATTTTTAAAGAAAGCCCCAGCGAATTGCCGTTCTTGAACGTACATCGCTTTCTCAGCAACATCGGGGTGAAGGTTCCCAAGCTCTACGGCCAATGGGAACGTGAAGGCATTCTCTTGCTCGAAGACTTGGGCGACACCGCGCTATGGGATCGCGTCCAAGGACTGCCGGAGCGCGAGATCCTCGCTTGGTACCGAAAGGCCATCGATGAACTTTTGAACTTGCAGGTTCGCGGTAGCAAACAACGAGACGAGTCTTGTATCGCCTTCCAGCAGCGTTTCGACTTCAAGCTTTACAATTGGGAGTTCGAACATTTTATCGAGTACGGCTTGGAGAAGCGTCCCGGCGCGCAAGTCGAGGCCACAGCCATCGATGAGCTGAGAAAAACCTTCGCGAAAATCGCCGAAATATTGGACCGCCAAACCGCCTGCTTGAACCATCGCGATTATCATAGCTGGAATTTATTGATTCATGACGAAGCGGTGCGCGTCATCGATTTCCAAGATGCCTT
Source organism: Binatia bacterium (assembly GCA_036000865.1). Lineage (GTDB taxonomy): Bacteria > Desulfobacterota > Binatia > UBA9968 > UBA9968 > DP-20. Next base: position 17,080 of record DASYUV010000119.1, read on the forward strand.
GCTGGCACCGCCGCAATACGATCTCGCGTCGCTGCTCAATGATCGCGTCACCGACAGCATCATTCAGCCGTCTCTAGAAGTTCATCTGGTTCGTTATTACATCGACCAGAAGTCCGATCTCGAAGGTCTCACAATCCAGGCAGATGAATTTTTCGAAATCTATCGCCTATCGGCGATTCAAAGGGACCTAAAGGTCGTCGGTCGCTTTTATTATCTCGACCAAGTGAAGGGAAAGTCGGGCTACATGAAATTCGTTCCGCCGACCGTGCGACGCTTGAAACGCAATCTCGCGCAAGTCGTGCAAGCGAGGGATGTCCTGCCGCTGCTCGAGGAACATTTTGAGGCAATGGCATGAAGGCGATGGTGCTCGCCGCCGGCCAGGGAACGCGCTTACGCCCGATCACCGACAACCTACCCAAGGCCCTCGTACCCGTTGCCGGCCGGCCGATGATCGAGTATCCGCTGCTGTTGCTGCGCCACTACGGGATTCGCGAGATCATCATCAATTTGCATCAATTCGGCGAGCAAATCGAAAAGTATCTCGGTGACGGCAGAAAGCTTGGCGTAGAGATTACTTACTCCGACGAACCGGAATTGCTGGATACCGGCGGCGGGCTTCTCAAAGCCAAACCCTTTCTGCGCGACGGCGCTTTCATCGTCATCAATACGGACGCGCTCATCGATTTGAATCTTGCTGAAGCCATCGCTTTTCACAAAAAAATGAGCGCCGCGGCAACTCTGGTCCTTCGTCCCGACGAAAATGCCGATCAATACGGCTCGATGGACGTGGACGACAGAGGAAAAATCTGTCGCTTTCTGCAAAGCAAAGCGCCGATTGGCCCGTCTGGGCCGATTCGCAAGCTGATGTTTACCGGCGTACAGATTTTGGAGCCCAAGGTTTTCGACTACATGAATGCCAGTGAAGCGCGGCAAAAATTCAGCACGACCAAGGAGACTTATCCCAAAATGCTGCTGGCAGGCGAAGCGCTCTATGGATTTTGCTTCGAAGGTTTTTGGCAGGACCTTGGCACCAGCGAGCGGATCAAAAATGCCGAGGAGAGCCTGGGTCTTGGACGAGTCAAGCTGCACTACGCGATCTCGAGTGAATCGGAAACATAACCACTCGAGTCACGCGGCCGGCTCTTCGTGAGCGAATCCAACCACGATCATTGCGCATTTCTCCTCCGTTGATTTCGCGCCAAGTTTGCCACACTTCTGGGCCTATGTTAGCTTCGGACCGCATCGAATCTATATGGCCGCATTAGGAATTTATTTACCGACAGTCATTTTCATTTCTCTGGTCGGTGGGTTTTTGCCGCTCCTGCGCAAACTTTCGCAGCGAGCGTTAGCCCTTTTGCTAAGCTTCAGCGCGGGTGTGTTGTTAGGCGCGGTTTTTTTTCACATGCTGCCGGAAATCGGCCGGGTGCTCACCGGCACCATCGGTTGGCCGATCTTGGCCGGCTTTCTGCTGATTTTTGTCATGGAGCGCTTCGTTTTCGTGCACGCCTGCGAAGAGCTCGATTGCGATTTTCATCAAATGGGGATCCCGGCCTTTCTCGGCATATCGCTTCACAGTCTGCTCGATGGCATTGCTCTCGGCGCAGGCTTGCTCCTGCCGGAACTCGGCCCCGTCGTCTTGCTCGCTGTGATTATTCACAAAATGCCCGACAGCATTTCGATCTCTTCGATTTTGCTTGCCGCCGGTTGGCCCCGGCGTCAGGTCGGCCTGCTGAGCTTACTTTTCTCGCTGACCACCCCTATCGGCGCGCTTGTCTCTTATCTTTTTTTTCGCGCCCTTTCTGCGGAAAATATCGCGGTTGCCATTGGCATATCGGCCGGAACGTTCCTGGCCATCGCCACCGCCGACATTCTGCCGCAAGTTCACCGCATCGAACAGCGCAACCCGATGACGCTGGTATTTTTGGCGGTCGGCCTCCTTGTCAGCTGGATGGGAACTCTGCTCACGGACTGAAATACCGGACGTGATAGCTTCTGTGACTCTCCAGCTATGCGACGCACGACAATTGATGAAAGCCGCCCGCCTAGAGATGTCCCACCGGTTTACGTGTTGGATCCACTGATCGATCTGGGTGAAGAAGAGTCGTGGCAGAGAAAAGACCCGCAAGAGCCCGCAATCCACACCCGGCAAGTCCAGCTAGGAAAATAGACGGCAAATTCCTCCCGGCGAAAACCCCACAGAGACTGGTCGTACTCGTTACGTTAAGCGCCATAATCTGTCTTTTGATCCTGGCGAATTTGCACTCCTTCTGGACGCCACTGCCGTGGCTTTTCGGAATAGCCATCTGGGCATATTACTTTTGGTGGGATAGGGTCGAAGCGTTCCCCTTGACATCGACGTCGTTTTCTTTCCCGCGCTTATTGCTTGTCCTGGGAGCGGCTAGCGTCATACGACTGTTTAGAATCGCTGAGCTTCCGCTCGGTCCGTACCCAGACGAAATATTTACTCTCAACAATAGTCTTGGGCTCCTCCATCGACCTTTCGACCTCTTCGGCCACACACCGCTAATTATGGAAGGCTGGGTGGAAACCGCTAATCTCTACTTATATTTCAACCTGCTGATCGAAAAACTGTTCGGCGTTAGCTATTGGAGCATGAAACTCTTTTCAGTGATACCCGGAGTCATCGCTTGTGGCGCCGTCTTTCTAATCGGCCAGCTTCTCTTCAGCCGGCGCATCGCTCTTCTAACGACCCTTCTTTTCACGTTCGCCCACTGGCCGGTTCGGCTCAGCCGATACGGCTGGGATGCTTCGTTCATGATCATGGCGTTTTCGCTGGCGATCTGGCTGCTGCTGCTCGCAATGCAGCATGGCCGACCGCTCTATGCTTACGCCTCCGGCTTAACCGCCGGCCTATGTCTCTACAGCTATTTGGCGTCCCGAGTCTGCCTGCTATCCTTGTTATTTTTTTTGGCGTTGGAGTGCGCGATGACACACCGCCGATCGTTTAAGCACGGGATTGCCTTCGCAACCGGAGCAGCAATGGCTGTCTACCCGCTTCTCTGCTATTACCTCTTTGAGCCGCGCGCTTGGTGGGTAAGAACCGCGGAGCTAAATGTCTTCAACAGTCAAAGCCCACTCCTGGCGATCCTGGACAACATTTGGCGACATGCTTTCATGTTTTTTGTTATCGGCGGCGCCTACGCTCGAGACAACTTTCCCGGCCTGCCCATGATGGATCCTCTGACCGGGCTACTTTTCGTGGTTGGCTTGGTGATTCTTTTTGGGGCCGTCAATACTTCATCGGCCAGATTGATCGCTTGCACTCTTGTGCTGAATTTTGCCACGGGCGTATTTTCGGTCAGCCAGGAAGGCGCCCCGTATGTCTACCGAACGGCGGCAGTGATGATTCCTGCGTTTCTGATCGCAGGTATTGGCGCGCAGTTCCTAATCGACAAGGCGGAATCCAAATTTGCCGAACGCCGGTTATCAAAGTACTTCGGGGCTGTAACCTGGCCAGTGTTCATGCTGATCATCGGGTTGAATCTCTACTTCTATTTTGGCCTGGAACCGCACAACACCGCCGCCATGCGAATCATGGCTTACGAGCCGCGCCTTATCGGTTTGGAAATAGCTCAGGATCAACTGCCGGTTATCTTGGTTGGCCGGGAGATACTCGATCCTAGCAATGTTGATCCAAGACCCGGAGAGAAATACGCCAACGCGAATCCAGCGCTGATTTTGCCTCCGGCGGCGAGAAAACTGGCAGTGATTAATTTTTCCGGCCGCTACGACCCGAGTCAAACTGTGTCGAGCAATTTCACCAACCCGAAAGATATTTATTTTGTCGAGCGCGCCATGGTCGCAACAAACAACTTGACGCCGCGCGGGCCGGCAAAGATTATTTTTAGAAGCTCGGACCGACAGCTTGCGGATTTAATTCAAAGAAACTATCCCGCCGCTGCTATCAAACAGATCCGCAATATTTATCAGGAACCGCTTCTCTCTGTGGCGACTTTACACCGTGAAAACACGCTCGAATCATCTCCGGTAACCGATGCACCGACCGTCAAGTAATCAAAGACCAGCCCTGCTTTCCAGCAATGCCGTGCTATGAGCTTGCAGGCAAAGAAACGGGGCTAATATGGCAGCCAGGAAAAACCGTCGGACGACCCCGCGCCGCCGCGATCGATCAAAACCTGCTTCCGCTCCCGATCGGTCGCCAGAGGGCCCATTGCCCGTCTCTTTCAACTATCGCGCATTCATGCTCGTGCTGGCGGCGGGTGTCATCGTGCGTCTTGTCGTGTTCGCTTACATGGGTTTTTTCAATAACGATAATCATCTGCTGGTGATCGACTATGTCGCCCGCTACTGGATTCCTGCGCACTCCGACCAATTCAATCAAGCGTACCATCCACCGCTGTATTACTTTCTCGCCGCGCCATTGCTGCGTCTGGGCGGCGTTACGGCGGTTCATGGACTATCGCTCATCTTTTCGATGGCCACATTTCTGCTGATCGCCCATTTGCTGCGCCAGCTGCCTTGGATACATGAAAAGATTCGGCCCTGGTGCCTCGCGTTGGCCGCGTTTCAACCTCAATTTGTCTTGTTTAGCTTGTTTGTTTCCAACGACACGCTGGCGATTTTTTTGGCAACCTTGATCTTCTATCAAAGCTGGCGCGTCCAGCTGTCCCCTTCATTGGCCAATTGTTTTTCGCTTGGGATTTGCCTGGGATTGGGACTGTTAACCAAGGCCGTCTTCATGGTGTTCGTAATCCCTTTAATCTTATTCATCTGGTTGATTGGCCATCGACGAACCTTGCCCAGCTCGCAGCTTCTCTCACGGCTTGCTTCCTTTTTCCTCACCGCTGGCCTCCTCGGCTGCTACAAATACGTGGAAAATTTTATTCTCTTTGGCAATCCGACGGTCAGCAATCTCGATTTTTGGAATTGGACGAGCGAACAACAACCGACTTGGCTTGGAATCTCCTCACTGCTCGATTTCAATCTGCTAAAGTTGGTGCGCGACCCGGTCATCTCCGCTTCCACCGTCCACTCCTACTCACTGATGATCTACGGCTCTTTCTGGTATTCTCTGATCCCCGAGTCGACCTTCCGGAGCAATCTTGTATCGCCCTTTAATCGCCTCGGATCGATGATTTATCTCGCCGCGCTCGGCCCTACCCTGTCGATGCTGGTCGGAGCGAATCGAATCGCAATGGCGGCTCTCGGAATCCGTGGTTGGGCTGAAACCGCGCAAAGCGCCCACGCTCGTAATCGGCTCGATTATGAAGGGATTCTTTTGTTGACTTTCTTGCTTAACTTCTTGTTGATCGTCGCGGTCGGCTGGACCTCTGACGTATGGAGCGTCTTTCAAGGACGCCTTCTCTTTCCATCTTTTTTTCCGCTCTTGCTGGCCTTTAACGCCGGCATGGAAGGGGCCGATCACTCCCGCCTGCTATCCCTTCTCATACGCTGCTTGATGGCAGCGCTGATCACGCTCTTTCTGGTTTATATAATCGTCGAAGTCTGGCTCGCGATCTATGATCCGGTGAATCCTTTTCGCATGGACCATGTGCCTTTCAAAGTTGATATGCATGCTCGCTGATAGATAGTCTCGTTTGAGACCTCAATCTCAATTTATCCGCATGGCACGGAAAAATCCAAGGCGCAAGACGAAACCTCGAAGCTCAGTGGAGCATTCGCGACCTCAAGGTCAGGTGCGAACTCATCGACGGGTCGGCAAGCCTGCGCTCATCTTAGTATCGAGCGCCTTTGTGCTTCATTCCTTGGGCTTGGCCTCGCTGTTTTCGCCGGTCGTTGGCTTGTTTGACAGCCAGCCAATAGTTGACCAGGATTGGGGCCTCCACTTTCATCATTTGAAATCCCTCGAAGCGTTCTGGCGTCAGGATCATTCTTTGTGGGGCTACAACCCTTTTTTCATGGCCGGTTTTCCGTCGAACACGATTCAAGATCTAAGCATCAAGTTCTTTGAATTTTTTTCCCTCGCTCTGTCAGCTGTCGTCCTGTCACCGGTCCAATGGTTCAAAGTCTGCGCGTTTCTGGCCATGGCGAGCATTCCTTGGATCATGTACTGTGCGGCGCGAAATTTTTTCTTCGACGACGATTCGCGCGACTTCACGTCAGCAACGGCGGCTTTATTGGGAGCGATCTACTGGTGGAACTCATTGCCCAGAGAGATGTTTTTCTACGGCATGATCGGTTTTCCCGCAGCATCCTATCTAAGCATTTTGGGAGTCTCACTTTTCTACCGGGTTGCCAAACAGGCACGATCATTTGGACCTGTGCAACTTGGCTTGCTCATGTTCGCAGTATCCATTCTACCGCTCCACGTTCAAAGTCTGGTCATGTTACTGCCGCCGGTCATGGCATTGCTCATCATTGAGCCGCGTTTATTGACTGTCCGTCTGCTGGCGAGTGTCATCCTAGCAGCGCTACTTTCCTTGCTTTGCAACTCTCCTTGGCTTATTCCCGCAATCGCCCATCGTGGGGACGACATATCCGAGCAAATCGTCGGTCAGCTACCGCTGTTCGCCAGCTCTGATCCGTTGACCTTCCTCAAGGATTACCTCGGATCGAAGGGATACTGGACTTTTCGTTCGTCTTATCTGGAGAAAGGATTTCGCGTCGTGCTGCTGATTCTCGGTGCGCTCGGAACCTGGAAATTGATTCGGAGTGACAAACGCCATCTCGGCATCACTCTCGCAAGCGCTTTGGCAATGCTATTTGTCATCACCTATTTCGGCGCCCTGATGCCGTTTACGAGCTCGTGGCAGCCGTTGCGCTTCAAAGTCCCGTACGATGTCTTTCTCGTGATCGGCGCCTCTTACAGTGTCGGCCAATGGTTCAATCATCGCGTGCCGCCGCTCTCGCGGATGGTTCCGGTGCTGCTCAGCGGCGCTCTGGTCGCGTTCGTGATCAATCTTTTTCAAACTGAATCGACCGGCAAGTTGCAACTGCGTTCCCGGATCAATCCTGGGTTGAACGGGATCGCTCAGTGGATCGAGCACGATACGTCACTCGCCGGAAGAGTGCTGTTTGAAGAGTCCGGCGACGAAACCGGTTTCGTCTATGACGGAGTCTATCTTTCTTCGTTGCTGCCATATCTGACCGGCCGTCAGCTGATCGGTGGACCGATTAATCTCTACAACGATCGTCACCATTTTGCCGAGTTTCACTCCGGTAGATTGTTCAAAAAGGACGTCCAAACTCTCTCCGACGAAGAGCTGCGAAATTACTTGCGCCTTTACAACATCGGCGCCGTCGTGGCATTTCACCCGGCATCGCTTCAGCGTCTGCAATCGATTCCAGGCTTGGTGACCGCGGCAGAGCGCATGGGCCCTGTGCAGCTAATGAAGGTCAATCAGCCGCTGACGTGGTTTTTAAAGGGACAAGGCAACGTGAAAACCGGGTTCAATCGAATTGAGCTGTCAAATGTGAAAGGCGATGAAGTCATCCTGAAGTACCATTGGATCGATGGCCTTAGCTCCGATCCAGCGGCGAAGATTGTTCCGATCAACATAGCCGATGATCCCATTCCGTTTATCAAGATCATCGGGCCGCCCCCGGCTCTGACATTGCGCGTCGGATCGTAATCGCGTGATCGCCGTACCCTGTCTCCGAGCGCTTCGATGGAATTTATCGTCTGACGGGAATGTTTTCGCTCTGCTTCAGGAGTCGAAGAGCTTCTTGGTAATGTTCGGTCGCCTCTGCTCTTTTGCCCTGCGCCGCCAACAACTGTGCCAGGCTCTGATGTGCCGGTACGAATTCCGGCTGGACGCGCAAGGCCTGGTGAAAATATTCCGCCGCCTCGGAAAAACGATTCTGCGCGGCGTAGACGCTGCCGAGGTAATACCTTGCGTCGGCAGACTCGGGGGTCAGCCGGGCAGCTTGCTCAAGCGGCCTAAGCGCCTCGTCTAGTCGTCCCTGCTTCGCCAGCGCAACGCCGAGATTGAGGTGCGCGCGGCTGAGCGCCGGGTTTAGCTCGATGGCTTTGCGAAAATGCTCAATGCCGCTTTTGATGTCTCCCCGTTCCGCGAGGAGTTGTCCGTAGTTGCTATGGACATCAGCGTAATTTGGATACAGTCGCAACGCTTCTTCAAAGTGGCGTTGGGCCAATGCGAATTTTCCTTGTTGGGCATATAGATTTCCAAGATTGTAGTGAGCAACTCCGTAGCCAGGCTCGATTTCGATCGCGTGGCGCGCCGTCTGGATCGCTTCGTCGACTTTGCCTTGCTTCAAGTAAGCATTGGCTAAATTGTTATATCCGGCGGCGCCCGGGCCGTCGCTACTTTGAAGCGGTAAGTTGACTATCGTTCCGGCAACGAGTAACGCGGCTACGCCCGGCACCAACGCTGCCCACGCTTGGTCTTTGTAAAGCCTCGCTGCTTCAGAAATCGCGGCGCCAGCGAATAGCGCCAACAATGGCACGAGGGGAAAACGATAGCGGCCGAAAACATAGAAGAGCGCGATGCTCGCAGCCAGAGAGAGCATCATCGCGTGAAGCAGCCATAACCGACGCCACTGGCGCCAGGTCAACATCACGCCCAAAGCAGCGATGGTCGCCAGAATTCCAAAATGGTTGATCCGGCCCAGCAAGGCGAGCAACGATGACCAGCGCTGATAAATGTAAAAATCGTCGGAGTCTTCGATTTCGCGCGAGTTCCAGACTAACAGCCATTTCAATCCCAACAGCCGCAGCCAGTCTGTGGGTCGCGATTTAATGTAATCACGTGATTGATTGAACCAATAACCAGAAACTTCGCCCGGCTTGAGCTCGCGACCCACGGCTCTTTCAGCCAAACGCTTGGCATCCGGGCCCTCGAGTTGCGCCTCGCGTATGACTTTTCTGACCGATCCATACGTGCCGTCGGCAGCGGCGTTGTTGCCGATAAAAAAATTCGGCCCGAACTGTGAAGTCGTCAATTGGAACTCGCCGCCGACGCTAAGATTACGCAAACCTACCGGCAATAAAACCAGTAGTAAGCCCGCAAAAAACCAGGCGAGCCAACGAGCGCGCATCAGAAATGGCTGTTTGGAAAGCCCAAGCGCGATCCAAAGTGCCACCACCGGCACCAAGATGAGCGCATTCTCACGGCAAAGACCGAGAAGCCCGAGTACGGCGCCGGCCCCCAACCACTTCGCCCAATGTCGAGTGCCGTTCAGTCCCAGCAGAAGATAGATCAGCACGGTCAAAAGTAGTAGATCGAGAATGCTCTTTTCGATGAGGCCGTCGAAAAAAACCGCCGGCGCATAACAAGCGAGGATGAGACCTGCGGCGATCCCAGCGTTGCGTGAAAACAATTTCTCACCAACCAGATAAATCACAGCGCAGGAAACGGAGCCCAGAATGATCTGGATGAATCGGATCAGCCAAAGGTCGTGCCCGAAGATGAACTGCAAGACGCCGAGAAAGTACGGATAAAGCGGCGCCTGATAAAACACGTCCTGTCCCAACCAATCGCCCGCGGCGATCCGCTGCGCCCACTCATCATAGGTCCGGCCATCGCCGGCGAGGTGATCAAAGAGAGGAATGGACTGAATTTGAAAAAGATAAATTAGGCGCAATAAAGAGGCGACAGCCAAAATGACCAGGAACCAAACCGTATCATGCGACAGCTTTGATTCACCATATCGAGTTGATTCTAAACGTCGTCGCCGGACCCGCAAGCGGTTGGTAGCGTGACTATCCCTCGTTTTCATTCTAGATTATCCGCGCGAAAAATTGACTCAGACATCGCCAGCACCCTAAGCTTTCATCCATACAGGAATGGGTCGTGAAATTTGGGAATTCTCTCGGCTTCGTTGTATGCGGGAATGATAATAGATAGATCGATATCCGGCTGGGTCGTCGACAAGTCGTGGGGAACACAAGAATAAGGATGCCGCTGTGCCGCGTCCAGGCATTTCGCAATCCGGTCAAAGGAACCAATGCAACAGCTTCAACACACCCTGCTCCACTGCGGACCTATGGCGGCTCGTGGTCTCTTTGGCGGCGAGGACAGCGCGGCGATGGCTAAGATACCATTCATAGCTCTCTCCAAACATTTCGTTGTTCGAGTAGCGCGGCGCCCATCCCAGCCGAGTGCGCGCCTTGGAGATGTCGAAGTAGATGGATCGACCGTACATCGAAGCGTGGTACGAACCTAACGGCGAGATTCCCAGAGCCGAGGAGAGATTCATCGCCGCAATGATGGGCCACATGGGCAAGGACTTCACCTGCGATCCTGTACCGGCATGACGGCAGAGATGCTCCAGCACTTCCCGCATGGTCCCGAACCGGTCCGTGCCACAGTTGAAATCGTCCGCGCCCTTCAGAGCGCTCGCTCGAATACAGGCTTCCGCAAAGTCATCCGCATGCACAAACTGATAGATGTTTTTGCCGTCGTTGAGCACCGGAACGTTCTTGCCCTCGTAAATCCATTCGAAGAGGATCTGGAAGATGCCCAGGCGACCGTGACCCATGATGGTACAAGGCCGGACAATCGAGACATCCAGACCCTTCAATGCATATTCTCGGCACAGGGCTTCTCCGGCGAGCTTGGCTTTGCCATACTCCTCAACAGGGGTTGGTGTGGTTTCCTCCGTCACCGGATTTGAATTAGGGATGCCGTAAACTGCGCTCGAAGAGGTATAGATCACTTTCTTCACTGCGCGTCGCAGGCACGACTCCAGCAGATTCTTCGTCCCGGCGCGGTTGACGCTCCAGAACAAGTGTTTGTTTTTGGCCATGGCCACTTGCGCTGCGTTGTGAAAAACGAGATCGATTCCCTCACAGGCTGCCAGCACAGCATCAGCGTCGCGGATATCGGCTTGCACCACCTGGGTGTCTGTATAAGTCTCGGCGGGTAGATTGACGTCTAAGATGCGGACCGAATGTCGGCGCTCCAAGAGCTTTCGGGTAAGCAGCTCGCCAAAATAACCCGCTCCGCCCGTAACTAGAGATTTGATCATTTTTCGCCGCTTTGATGAGCCGGACCTTGTAGTAAACCGAAGCTTCGAACAACGGGCGGCGCGCCGCAGTGGCGAGTAAAACAGGCCGGCAACACAGGCCATTTTCCGCGCTGTTCCAGGACGATGAATCCCTGGGTATGACCGGGGAATAGGACAATGATCATAATGGCGATGTCGTCGTCACAGACTCCGTAAATATTTTTAGATGGAATAGCCTTGCGTCACGGTCCGAACGCTCTGAAATCAAAGGTAGCAGCCAGTAGTACCATGAGGGCCAGGAACGCCGCGCCATAAGTCGAAGGTTCCCTCGCAGTGTACTCAATCGGGTCTTCCGTCAGTTCACCTCTCCTGCAGATCACCCAGAGACGGGTGATATAGTACAAGAGGATGGGCTGTAAGCCCCAAAGGAAAGCCGGACGGCGATAGAGCAATTGGACGCTGTCGCTGTTGATGTAGAGCGCCAGCACGAGGGAGGCAAGGAATCCGCTACATATTCCGGCAATGGAGACGGCGTCCAGGTCGGTTGTCACATACCCACGTCCCGGCACAACTTGTCGGCCATCCTTCCGGTGCTGAACTAAATCGGCTGCCCGCTTTGAGAAAGCCAAGCTGAGGAAAAGAAAAAATGCAAAGGACAGCAACCACAGGGAAAGAACAATCCCCGTGGCGAGGCTGCCGGCGACGACGCGCAGGGTATAGAGAAGAGCCAGAGCCAGCACGTCCACCACAAGGAGACGCTTTAGATAGAGTGAATACGACGAAGTCAGTATGAAGTAGGTAATCAACGTAGTCACGAAAGGATAAGAAATGAATCCCGCTATCATTGCGCTAGCCGAAAGACAGGCAAGTGCGAGTAAGGTCCCGAAGCCGATGGACAACCGGCCTGACGCAAAAGGCCGCTGCCTCTTGGTGCCGTGGCGACGGTCCTCTTCTAGATCCAGTAGATCGTTCAGGATGTAGGCGGCGGAGGCACAAAAGCCGAATGAGAAAAATGCCAGCGTAGTGGTACCGGCGATGGACCGATCGAAAATCGTGTGGGAGGTGATCGCTGGAACAAAGAGCAGAAGATTCTTTACCCATTGATAACAACGCATCGCGCGAAGGGAATCACGGAAACCGGTGGGCGATGGCTGAAACACGCGGACCACATTCGCGACACGGCGCGCTGAACGTTCCACTCCTTTAGGCGCGTTCACCAGAACGGCGTAGCGGCAGCCCTGCCAAATCGCCAGATCCGAACTTGAATTGCCGACATAGTCAAATTTCTCCCCACATACTTCCCCGACGGTTTTCAGTTTGTCTCGCCCTTTCAGATTTCGCTGTACGTCGCTTCCCAGCACGATATCGAAGAGACTGAGCGGTTCCACGACGGAGCACGCTAAATGATAATCGGAAGCCGTGGCAAGAACGAGACGTCTGCCGCGCGCCTTCTCATCTCGCAGCCATGCCAACAACTCCTCATGCAGAGGTAGGAGTGAGGCGTCCATCTGGATCTGCTGGAAGATTCTGTGCTTGAGATAAGCGCGGCCTTTCAGCAGCCAGAACGGGATCAACAAGACAAGCCACGGTTTCTGCTTGATAAGTCGTAAAGTGGATTCAAGCACGAGATCGGTGCGAAGCAGGGTGCCATCCAAATCTACGACCAAAGGAACCGACTCTGAGCTAGAATCAGCGCATTTGCTCCCGTCTTCGACATCCCAATTTTCTGTCATTTATAAGAACTCGACTGCTCGACCAACCGCTGGCCCAAACCGCTTTCCGGGTTTTGGGCAACGACGTACGCGGAGACACTCCGATTTTCGCCTGTAACCGACCATGTACAATACCGCCGCCGGAATCTCTTTCTGGCGTCTTTACGCGGTTAGTTTGCTGCTGGCAATCTTGGAAGTACCAATATCTTGCAGCACGGGCAAGTCGGTAACGGCGTTTCAAGCAGCACTGTTCCGCGTGGAATCAGCAAATCGCAATCGGGCAGAGGAAAACCAGTCTAAAGAAACAGGTAGCCAATCACCATTCAGGTTACAAGGGTGCCCAAACTGAGCAGCTCGATTTTTGACAAGTCATGATCTGTCTCAAGGAGTCTCTGGCTGGCGACAAACCTTACAGCCATGTTAAGTTCAGGATCTCCTCGCTCAAACCATAAAGTGTGGCAGGGTTCGACCAAAGGTCATAACAGCGGTAGGAAATTTACAGTGAGCGCGAAGTCGAGACAAAAGAAAAAGTCAGAACCACGCAGGGAAGCAGCAAGTGCGCCGGGCCTTTCCCAACCCAGTTGGATCCAGCTTCGGCTTGCCTCTTTCCTCATCCCAGCTTTCATCGGGCTTATGACCTTTGTCGTTTTTCTCCCGACGTTCCAAAATGGGTTTGTCAATTGGGATGATGGGGAATTTCTCCTCGAAAATCCTCACTACCGAGGTCTAGGTTGGGAGCAGCTTCGCTGGATGTTTACCACCTGCTATCTCGGTTCTTGCATGCCCTTGAACTACGTCACGTACGGCTTGGATTATGTCATCTGGGGAATGAACCCAGTCGGATATCATCTAACCAGTTCACTTTTTCATGCCGCCAACGCAGTGCTGTTTTATTTTCTCAGCCTGCGATTGTTGCGGGTTACCACGCTATCTTTAGCGAACTCGTCGCAACTGCCAATCCGACTGGCAGCCGGCCTTTCTTCGCTGCTATTTTCGTTACACCCGCTGCGAGTTGAAGTGGTCGCCTGGACATTGGGTCGGGAGATAGCCGTTGCTGGCTTTTTTTTCTTTCTAACTTTGATTTGTTACCTACGGTCCGCCGAGAACGAATCGACTGGTTCGTCTCCGTGGGGATGGATGGGTGCGGCCTGGATTCTTTACGCGCTGTCTCTTCTGGGCAAGGAGGCCGCGCTGACTCTCCCTTTCGCGCTTTTGGTCTTGGACGTCTATCCCTTGAGAAGACTCGGAAGCGGTCCGGGGAAATGGTTCGGAGCAGAGGTCCGCCGAGTATGGTGGGACAAGTTACCTTTTCTCCTGGTGGCCCTGGCTGCCGGGGTGAAGGCAGTATTGGCAAAGGAGCAATCGGGGACGATATATTCAGTGGCAAGCTATGGGTTACTGCCGAGAATTGCTCAGGTGCTATACAGTTTGGCGTTTTACCCGTGGAAAACACTCATCCCGATTCAATTATCTCCGCTGTACCCGTTGCATCCTTTTACCGGATTGTGGAATTCCACGTTACTATTGAGTGGTGTCGTATTCCTTTCGCTTAGTGGAGGGTTTTTTGTTGCCAGGCGCCGTTGGCCTGCCGGTCTGGCGGCCTGGTGCTTCTACGTGCTGTTACTGATCCCGGTCAGCGGCGTTGTTGCCTTCGGTCCCTATATCGTCGCCGATCGCTTCAGCTATTTGCCGTGCCTGGGCTGGGCGGTGTTGGCTGGAGCGGGTCTATCTTATTGCTGGCACGCAAGGGGTAACGGCCGTATCGGTGCGCGAACGTTGGTTTTCTCACATTCGTTTGCTGGGCTGCTCTTAATCGTTCTGGGTGCTTTGACGTGGGCTCAGACCCAGGTCTGGCATGACTCTGAGAAACTATGGCGACATGCGCTGGCAGTCGATGAAAAATCAAGTTTTGCTCATAACAATTTGGGGCTAGTTCTCGCTGAACGGGGCGAGTTGCGAGGCGCGATCAACGAATTTCGACGAGCCGTGCAAATTGATCCTGTATTCGTAGAGGCCCACACCAATCTGGGAAATTTTCTCGCGGCGCAGGGTGCGCGCCAGGAAGCGATCGCTCACCTGCACCAAGCCCTGGAAGTTGATCCTAGATATGCTAGCGCTCACAACACCTTAGGCAACGTTCTGGCTGATAGCGGCGAATTGGACGATGCGGTGGAGCATTTTCGTAAAGCGCTGCAAACGAATCCAGAGTTAGCCATGACACACTACAATCTAGGACGAGCACTTGCCAAGCGAGGAGATAAGGCAGAGGCAATGGTTCACTACCGCCGCGCCTTAGAGATCGACCCTGGAGATGCTGATGTCCACAACAATTTAGGACTCTTGCTCCTAGGTCAGGGCAGCTTGGACCAAGCGACGGTGCGATTTCGCCAAGCCTTACGAGTGAATCCCAACTATGCTCAGGCGTACTTCAATCTGGGCAAGGTCTATGCACAACAAGATCGCCTCGATGATGCAGTCCTGAACTTTCAGCAGGCCCTGCGGATTCAGCCGGGCGTGCCTGAAATCCACGAAAACCTGGCGCGCACTCTTGCGCGTCAGGGCAAAAGAAATGAAGCGGTTCAGGAATACCAAGAAGCTGTACGACTGTTACAGTCGCTCTCCCAAGACAGGGGCGGCCGTTAACATCTTAGCGCGTTCTTCCATCCTATGATCATCTCCTTGCTCGCCGCTTCCTCTCCATTCGTTATCACGGCAGCGGCTGAATCTGCTTCGGTGATTTTAGCAGTCGCAGCGCCTCCTGATAATGTTTTTCTGCCTCAGTCTTCTTACCCTGTGCCGCGAGCGCACGCGCCAAGTTTACGTGTGCGTCGGCCAGTTCCGGCTTGAGCGCGACAATTTTTTGGAAGTAAGCAACCGCTTCATCCGGTCGGCCCTGTCGCACCAGTGCGTGACCGAGCTCTGTGAGAATTTCTACTTCATCCGGATTGAGTTTCAGAGCTTGCCGATAGTTTTGAATGGCGTTGTCTAAATCACCTTGCCGAGCGAGGATTCTTCCCATATTGAAATAGGCCTTGCCATACTTGGGATCAATCTGAACAGCCTTGCGGAACTCCTTTAATGAGGTCTCAACATCGCCACGCAGAGCGAGCAACAACCCCAAGTTGTTATGTGCGTCGGCGTCGTCGGATCGGATAGTTATAGCCTCTCGGTAATGCGAAATCGCTGCCGCGTGGTTTCCCTGCTTTGCCAAAAACCTGCCGAGGTTGTAGTGCGCAATACTTGAATTTGGATCCAACTTGAGGACATGACTCCAAAGCGTTGCGGTGTTTTGCCAAATCGCGGTCTGCTTCCAGGTCAAGAAAGTAAACACCATCAATACGATGATGGCGGCACTAATAGCGATTAAACCGGACCTCACGCGAGCCTTTTGTTGAACCGGCTGCTGCAAGATAGAGAAAAACATCCCTCCAGCTAATGCTGCCCAACTGAGGCAAGATAAATAACTGTACCGCTCCGCCACCAGCTGTGGCCCGATAGAAACAATTCCCAGAACCGGCGCCAGCGTCACGACGGAGTAGGCCCAGCAAGCCAAGCCCGCGGGCAACTGCTTTCTCAATCTGTACAACGCTAGCGTAATGATGATGGTTGCCGCGGCACCGGCAAGAATCTCAGGGTTCCAGAGACTGAAGTGAGGCGAAATCTCGTAAAGAGGGGAGAGCCTGACCGGTACTAAAGTCTTCCACAGGTAAAAACTCGCTCCGAAAAACACCTGAGCTAATCGGGACTCGACGCTGTAACTATCTAAAGACTTGAGCGCAGACGCGTGACGTTGTCCAATCAACGCGACGATGGCAAACGCAATGGCCAGGACGGCAAACGGAATCTTTTCTCGCAACACTTCACGTTGAGCGGTCGTCCACCAAGCTCGCTCTAATCTGCGTAGGGGATAAATATCCAAGAGCAGAAGTATCACCGGCAACGTCATCGCTGTGGCCTTGGCAAGCAACGACAGAACATACGTAACAAGAGCGGTACCCAGCCATCGTTTCGACTGGATGTCGTCATCGGTGCTCGAGTTTGCCCTCAAGTAACAGTAAATGGTCCACAGAAAGAAGAAACCCGATAGTACGTCGCGTCGCTCGGTGGCCCACGCCACAGACTCGACTCGTAGCGGGTGAATCGCAAAAATAAGAGCGGCAAACGTAGCGCTCGTGGTAAGCCGCCAAGACCCATGGTCGAGCATCGACAAAGCGCGCGCGATCAGCTGGCGGCAGACGCAATAGAAGAAAACTGCATTAGCGGCGTGAAGAATAAGATTCGTCAAATGATATCCGATCGGGTTCATTCCCCAAATCAAATAATCCAGCCCGTACGTCATCCAACTCAATGGCTGATACGGTCCCATGTGAAAAGTCGTAAACATCCAGCGCAACTGCGGCCAAGCCAAGCCGCGATAGCGCGGATTATCGACTAGCGTTTCGTAGTCGTCCCAGTTGACGAATTGGTTCTGCAATACGGGCAGGAAGACCCCAAAGGTGGTTAGTCCGACGGTCAGTGGGATAACCCATTCGGCAAAAACAGCGTTCGCGAATGATTCGGCAGGTTTTCTTGACTTCTTGCTTCGACTGGGATTATTGCTGTTCATTCAGGACTTGACGGCAAGCACATGCCATATAACAGCCTGTCAGATTTCGTTCAAGTTTTAGACCGAGAAGGGGAGCTCAAGCGAATATCGCATCCGGTCAATGCCGAACTCGAAATCACCGAGATTGCCGACCGAGTGATGAAGCACGGCGGCCCAGCTCTGCTATTCGAGAATATCATCGGCAAGAAAATTCCTCTGCTCATCAATGCCTTCGGTTCCGCAAAGCGAATGGCGCTTGCCCTCGGCGTGAGCGATATCGAAGAAATCGCCCGAGACATTGCCAAGCTCATACAAACCAAGCCGCCGAGAGCGTTCAAAGAAAAACTTCACCTACTCGGCGAATTGATCAAACTGGCCGGCATCCCGCCGAAAATCGTCAAGGAAGGTTCCTGCCAAGAAGTCATTGATCGTGAGCCGGATTTGAGCATGTTGCCTGTCTTAACCTGTTGGCCGGGCGACGCCGGCCCTTTCATCACGCTGCCGATGGTCTTTTCGAAAGACCCCGCTCAGGGCACAAGAAACGTCGGTCTTTACCGCATGCAGGTGTTCGACTCGCGCACAACCGGTATGCATTGGCATCTCCATAAAGTAGGCGCGCGCCATTATCAGCGCCAAAAAGAACACGCCGGCAGGCTTGAACTCGCAGCTTGCCTGGGCGGCGACCCGGCGATGATTTATGCCGCCACCGCGCCGCTGCCCGATCAGATCGATGAAATCTTGTTCACTGGTTTCCTACGCAAGAAAGGCGTGGAACTGATTAAAGGCGTCACAGTAGATGTCGAGGTGCCGGCAAATTCGGATATTGTCATCGAGGGTTATGTCGACCCCACTGAGCCCCTCCGCCGCGAGGGGCCGTTCGGCGACCACACGGGATTTTATTCGCTCGCCGACGATTATCCGGTGTTTCACGTCACCTGCATCACGCGTCGGAAAAATCCGATTTATCCAACGACGATCGTCGGCCGCCCGCCGATGGAAGATGTGTATCTCGGTAAGGCCACTGAAAGGCTGTTCCTGCCTCTAGTTCGCGTGACTTTGCCGGAGATCGTCGATATGAATCTGCCGGCTCACGGCGTATTTCATAATTTAGCGATTGTCTCGATCAAAAAGGAATATCCTGCTCATGCCCGCAAGGTCATGCATGCGTTGTGGGGTTTGGGCCAAATGATGTTCACCAAAACTTTGATCGTTGTGGACCACGACGTAAACGTCCACGATCTCTGCGAAGTGACTTGGATCGTTGGCAACCACATCGACCCCAAAAGGGACACGGTATTCGTCGAGGGACCGGTAGACGTGCTGGATCACGCCGCGCCGCGTCTCGGCTATGGCTCTAAAGCCGGCATTGACGCGACCCGTAAATGGCGCAGCGAGGGTTTTGAACGCGAGTGGCCCGACGCCATCGTGATGGATGATAAGACAAAAAAATACATCGATTCGATTTGGGACAAACTTGGAATATGAAGGTTCAACCGCCCGCTCAGTCGAAAACCTGCGAAGTAGAAGGAGTGAAGTCGATCCAAAATCTGAAATCCAAAATCGCCGACTACGGCCGTCTCGTTCGATTTTCCCACACCGTGTTCGCCCTTCCATTTGCAATGTCCTCGGTGGCTCTGGCCTGGCCCAAACATCCGGTAACGCTTCGAGCGCTTCTATGGATTCTCATTGCCATGATTGGCGCCCGCACGGCCGCGATGGGCTTCAACCGCTTAGTCGACAAAAAATTCGATGCGCTCAATCCGCGCACTCGTAGCTGGGAGCTACCACAGGGCAAAGTGAGCGTCTCGGAAGCGGTCGGGCTCACGACCATTGCCGCATTAGTTTTTATATTTGCGAGCTACCAGCTTAATTGGATCTGCTTTGTGCTATCGCCCGTGGCCCTCGCCATCGTGTTTTTCTATTCCCTAACGAAACGTTTTACTTGGGCTTCTCATTTATTCCTCGGTCTCGCGCTCGCCATAGCACCGATCGGCGCCTGGTTGGCTGTCGCCCAGATGCCGATTAATCTGGCAGAGTTGTTCGTGCCTTTTTACCTCGGTCTAGCAGTGGTTTTCTGGCTGGCCGGCTTCGACGTCATTTACTCTTTGCAAGACAGTGAATTCGACCGTGCCCATGGGCTCTACTCGATACCTGTCCGTTTCGGCGTTGCCGCCGCGTTACGCCTCTCGACGATCTTTCATCTGTGTACGATCGCGTTTCTCGCGCTGGTCGGCCTCAGGGCAGAAATGGGCCTGATTTATTGGCTCGGGTTTGTCGCGGTGGCGCTTGTGTTGTTTTGGGAACACCGCATCGTCACCCCCAACGACTTATCGCGTATCAATCGCGCCTTCTTCAATCTTAACGCCTACGTCAGTATCGGCTACTTTCTCGCGACTCTTGGCGATATTCTGATCTGATTGTGTCCAAAATTGGCATCGCTGATGAAATCGCGCTCGGCGCGACTCGGACTCTGCGAGTCACCGCGTCGGTTTCCCTACGGATCGCGTTTTGGCTTAGGTTTGGACGCTTAGATGCGTACTGAGCATCGCCCTTGTTGTCCCGGTTGATTACTATTGAATTTCCGGCCCGACGTGATTATGCTTGCGCCTGGAAAATAGGAGGGAGTCATGAAATCCAACACTCTAGGGGCGTTGCTCTCATTACTTGTTTCTCTTTCCGCTTGCACGAGCTTACAGGTTGGCAGCGAGGTTGCCGCTGGTAGGCACGCGCTTCTTACGGGCAACAACGAAGCTGCGCTTGGTTACTTTCAGAGCGCTGCTCAAAAAGATCCGGAATACAAGTACGGAACTGCCCTGAAACAAGGCATTTGGACTTACGTCGGCAGATCCGAGTACGCGACGGGTAAGTTACCACAGGCCCGCCAGACGCTCGAAAAGGCACTTTCCGCGAACAAAGATGAAGATATCGGCCGACTTTACCTCGGCTTGACGTTGGCCCGCAGCGGCGACCGCCAGACCGGTTTAAAGCAGATCGAGGGTGGAATGCGCGGCATTAATGACTGGCTTGAATGGGTCACGGAAGCTCATCGGTTTTCTTTCGGCCAATTCTGGGATCCCGCACGTGAGATAAGAACTAAGATTCAAGGTGATCTCACCATGATTTCGGCCCGAGAATTCGACTGGCAAAAGCTGATCACAGACGGTGAATGGATAGCCATTCGAATGGAAGAAGAGGGTGATTTGGCTCGACGCGACGAATCCAGAGAGCGGGCCCGCGACAGCGAGGGTAAGGGTAGCCAGCCGTAAATTTTCGTCTCCTTACGGATTTTGAAACGACGTCAATCGGATTCTAGTTCATTGGGCGTCTTCATCGAACCTAATTTCCCCCGGAATAACGATTCCGGGGGAAATTTTTTTGACACAACCGCACAGTGTTGGAGTCCAACAGTTCTAACCCCCGTACAGCGGTCTGGTATTCTGAATGCGTGTGTTTCTCTGGAAGTTTTCTTCGTCGTCAATCAACGCGAGCAGCCGATCGGTACTTTGAATAATATTGTCTTTTTCCTCCGCGCCTTTGGTCAGCAAAAAAGCTGAACGCCTCATCGACGCACGTATCAATCCCCGGGTGTCCCAATAGATATAATTGTGATAGCCGTCGACCATCACTCGGCTGGCCAGCGTGATGCCGCCCTTTAGCGACTCTATCCCTTTGTCGTTCTGACCTATACGCAATTGCGCGAGACCGAGCGCCATCCAAGCCTGCTCGTCGTCCTTATTCACCGCCACGGCACGCTGCAAGACGGCAAACGCGTCTTGGTATCGTCCCTTCCGGTAATACGCACGGCCGAGATAGGTGAGGCTGTATTTGTAGGTTGGGTCTTGGCTCACGACATACTCCAGAGCGACGATAGCGGTGTCCATATCGCCTCCCCGCCCACGGAGAAACTGTTCCCTCCCTTCCTCATATCGCCCACCGATGCCGAATCGAGGAACATAATGACTGCAGGCGATCGACAGGATGATCAGCAACATCGCTGAAGTCAGTGATGACCAACGAGAGATCTTAACTGTGTTTGCCATAGTTTTCCTCACCAGCGAATATACTTCACCGCAACCTGGTCACTAGCTCCGAGGTAGTAATAGCTCTGATTTTTAGCAAGAAGGCATTGGTAACGCAATAATGCGCTCGCTATGAAGCGCACCGGTTGTTTTTTGTATCTAGAAGGTGTGGGTGCCGGCTGGATTTTCTCAGGATTTCACCGCAAGCTTAATAACTAATAAAAAAGGGGGAGTCATTTCTGACTCCCCCTTTTTTCTGATCCAACTGTCGTTCGAACTAGAACGTATATCTCCAGTTGAGCATCACATCCACCCAGTCGCCACCTTTGCCCGCTCCGCAGTTACCGTTATTTATGTCGCCCGTGCTGCAAACGTTTAGATTGTGCGCCGCTTGGTTCCGCCCAATACGCAGGTTCGACGCATCATACCACAGTACGCTACCGCCCACGCTCATGCGCGGCGCGATGAAATACCAGAGGTCCCACTCACGCAGCATGATACGGTTACGGTGGAACTGCGTAATATGCCCGCCGATTCCCGTAGCGCTGCATGGAATCCCAGTCGACCCGTTACATCCAACCGACATGTCCACGCGCTCGAAGTGGGTGCCAACCAGAATCGAATTAGTCGTAGTCGCAGATCCCGTGAGGAAACCCTTCGGGCTCCACAAAAACAGATCGTGGCCGATCAGGAAGTTTTGGCCTTTCTTTCTTCCTCTAGTTTCACCACGGTCCTCGCTCCTCTGGAAGGAGCCCATAACCCGCATTGTGTACGGCCCAACGTTGTACACGATGCCAGGTCCATGCGCGACGTGCAGTCCGTCACCGATACTGCCGGCACCTGTGTCAAACAAAGTCTGCCGGGCCCCGTCGCCGTGATCTTGAATGCGGTAGCGATCGCAGCCATTTTCTCTGGCGCGGTTGTCGACATTGCAGAACCACGCGCCATATTCAAAGGTCAAACCGCTGAGCCATTTGTTCTTAACCTGCGAGAAAGGCTGAATACTCAGATAAGTATTGAAATCTTTTCTGTCCGTGAAGCTGGCTAGACCGTCGTCGCCTTCGGCAATACTGGACATACCGAGCTGAAACTTGCCGATTCGCCCAGGAATGCCAATGCTGGAAAGAGACCGATCGTCCCAGTTGAGCACGATGCCCGATCCCGCACGACCCGTATTGAAGCCGTTGTTACGGGTGTGAAGATCATATTCCGCCTGGGCGCCGACGCTGCCGGAACCCTGTCTGGCCAAGCTGCCGCCGGCTGCGTTCTGAACTTCCATGCCGAACTGCACCGTCGGCAACCACGGGTTTAGGTTCTCCGCATGAAAGTTTACCGCGCCACGCTGTAAAATCGAACTACCGCCGGTGTTAGTCGAGTTCTTGGCGTTTCCCGTGCCGAAACCGTCGAGGTCGAGGGTTGCCTCGATTTCCCAGAGACAATTGTTGACGCAGTAAATGACTCCAGGCCGGAACCGCCGCCCCATCATCTCGCCGTTACTGCGCCCGATCTGATCGCGTCCGGACTCAAATAAGTAACGGAAATGGGTCTCAACCGTGAAGCGCACACCCCACGATTTGTCCGCCGCCTCAATGTTCAGTCCGTTACCCGGACGATAACTGAAACTCGGCATTGCCTCCGCCGCCGCCGTCGCCTCTTTCTTCAGCTCGATTTGCTGATCTTTTAACTGCGAAAGCTCTTGCTCGAGCGACTTGATCTTATCATCGACGCTCTGGGCTCTCACTGTTCCCGCAGCTAAAAGGAAAACAGCTAGCACGCTCAACGCCCAAAACCTCTTGTTCATTTTGCCTCCTTGTTCTCCTGAATTCTTCTATTCTTTTTTTGGTCTTCTTTTTCGGCAGATTCTAAAACAAACCCGCAGGGCGCATAGCCCCCGATTTTCTTGACGGTTGTACTTGAATAGTGCCGTCCCCATCAATACGCGAGTAGTAGGATTTTTCGCGAGCTATGCGAGTTATTGCAGCGTTTTCTACGACTTCGGTCCTAGCATTGGGGAGTTTGTGGCTAATTTTGGTGACCCTTGGAACATTCCGACTCAGATAGAACCAAAGATACAGCTGCCTTTAATATGCCCGGATAATCGTTTAGTCGATCTGCGGGCCTTTGGATAAAGACTTGTTTTGTGCCATTAACGAGTTTGTGGAACCCTGCATGAAATACTTTGTCCGCCGATTGAAGATGTTCCGCGTGATCTTCGTCGCCTGTCTGTCGGTCACGTCATCTTCTGCTTGCGCACCTCGAATCGTCAGCGTGAATCCGACAGCGGGAGCGCCCGGAAATGTCGTTAGCATATCGATGGAGTACTTAGTCGGCTGGCCGCGTGTTGAGATCGCCGGCAAGATGATGGACTGGCCCCAGCTCAAACTCATCGCGATGGATCCGCAACGAAGTAGCATTCCAGGCGAGGAGTTGGTTTGGATTGAAGATAAGTTTCTTCAGTTCAAAATCCCGGACATCTCGCCGGGAGAATATGTCGTGACCATTCACGATGATAAGGGGCCGCCAGGTGATTTGGTGTACTCCTTCTTGGAAACCACGGCGTACGTGGTTTTTCCGCCTGTGTGGCCGTTCGTCTTTCGCTCGAATCAGACACAGTTTAAATTGCGCGTGTTGCCGAAAATAAATCCGAGTGAGGAGCTTCCCAAGTGATCGCCGCGGCATAGTGGCGCGGGTGCGTGTGTTGCAAATATCACCGGCAAACTTACCGGTGTGACGGCGTAGCGCGGAAGAAGCCTATCAGGCGGCTGAAAACTGATTCTCCTGCTGTGAGCCTCATGCTGCGTCAACCTCATGCTTCGACAGGTACATGGAGAATAGAAATTGTCCTATGATTTACACTGCTTGGTTCGCTCCTTCGGCAAGCTCGGGACGGGCTCCGAGGTTCTGGACCAGGGTGCGGAATCAAGCCGCCACCACACAAGATCGATGATTAATTGTCGCCAGCAGCCGGAGTCGCAGCTCGTCAGTTTCGTCCGCCATTGTCAATTTTTAGCCATCGAAAACTTGACTCGGCACTGGGTCGACATATATTATCGAGCGAAATAACCCTCCGGTGAGATAGGTGATAATGAGATCTATTATTGCGTTGTCCGCGCTACTGACCTGCTGTTCCGCCTGTTCTTTCCCATCGCTGCCGTCACTGCCGTCACTTCCTTGGTCGAGCAGCTCGCTGAAGGCTGATCCCACTGCCGAAGCGCTTTACGACGAGGGCATGCGCGCTTTCAATGACAAGAAGTATGTGCGCGCCATAGATAGTTTTTCCAAGATCCGAACCGATCATCCTTTCAGCCCGATGATCACCCAAGTCGAATTAAAAATCGCCGACGCTTACTACTTAAACCAGCAGTTTCCCGATGCCATCACCGCCTTCAAAGAATTCCAATCGATGCATCCAACCAACGAAAATGTTCCCTTTGTGACTCTACGCCTGGGACAGGCTCATTTTGATCAATTTACCAGCGCGGATCGCGATCAGAAAAACACCGAAATTGCCAAAGGCTATTTTGAAACCGTCATATCCAAGTATCCAAATTCGCCCCAGGCAGCGGAGGCGAGAGAGAAACTCGCAAAATGCCTCGATTATCTCGCTGAGCATGAATTCAACGTCGCCCATTTCTATTACCAGCAAGAGAAATATCCCGCCGCGCGCGACCGATTCGAAGAAATTGTGCGCAAATATAAAGATACGCCGACGGCTGTAAAGAGCCTCTTCTATTTAGGCGAGAGCTATAGAAGCGAAAAGAATGGCGTGAGAGCGGCCCTCGCCTACGAGGCCTTGATCCAATATTATCCGCAAAGCAAATTTGCCGCGGAAGCGAAGTCTCAATTAGCGACGCTTGAAAAAGAAAAACGCGACCCTTTGGCGTTGCTGCTCATGCGCGATCGGCGCCCGACCACGGTCGCGCCGCCTGAGGTCAAAGAAGATCCGGCACTGGCGAAGCTGAGGAACCTTAATCTGGTAGCGAAAACCGACGTGGTTCATGAAGAGCCGGGAGACGAGAAGGGATTTTTGCGCCGGGTCGCGGATAAGCTAAACCCGTTTTCCTCTTCGGACGACGGCAAAAAGGACGACAACAAAGGCGAGAGCGGTCTTGCGCTCGTGTCGAAGAAAAATCAAGCGCAAAAACAAGAATCCGGCGGCATAATGTCGGCGCTTTGGCCCTTTGGGACAAAAACATCTAACGAAACTGCGCCAAATAGCGATGCCAAATCGAGCAGTTTAGTTACCCAGCTTGACGACTCACTCAAACAAAAGGGGATCGATGTTGCGGCACGCCAAGCCACGCTAAAGCCACCGCCCGCGGACTTGCCTAAGGAAGAGGAAACCCCCAAGCCGCAGTCCGATACCGCGGCGCTGCTCGGTTCCATTGATGCTAACCTGAAAAAGGGCGGCACGAACGTCGGCGAGATGCCGCAACCACCCGAGCCCGCAGAGGCTTTTAAAGATATCGCGGCCACGCAGGAAAGACTGGCCAAAGCAGCAGCCCAGAGTCAAGCGCCGCAAGACGTTCAAACCAGCGGCATTCTGAGCAGCATTGACCAGAAACTCAAAGCCCAAGGAGTAGAATCGACGCGGTTCGAAAAACCGCCCACTGCGGAAGAAATGAAGGCCGCGGCAGCACAGCAGAAATCACAAGCAAAAAGTGTCGAACTCGAACCGAAGCTTGCCATAGAAAAGGGGCCGCTCTTCTTGAGCCCTGCGGAAGTTCCGGCGCAGGAGAAACCAGACTCGTCCCGAGAATCGTTAAAGTCGGATAGCAAAGACGAAAGCCGGGATGGCGGCAAAGACTCGGCGTCGAGAGTTCTCGTCAAGGGACCGGTGCCAGCTCAACCGGCCGCGATGGGAGCAAAACCGGCAGAGCCGAAAAAACCGTCTGCCAATCAGGATGACGAGCCAAAAGGGGTGTTCGATCAAATGCGCCAAGACATAGAGAACGCCAGCAAAGTGCTCAATCCTTTCCGTTGGTAAGCGGCACGCCAAACACACCGGAAAGAAATTGAGTAACCTTGTTACTTGCCAATCGACGGCGGTGCTTTCGTAGCCGACACGCGAACCAGGCTGCCCGCTTTCAATAAGCTTAATTGATCGGTGATCACTGCGTCGCCTTCTTTGAGCCCGGTTTTGATCTCGATTTCCTCGCCCCGTTGTTTACCCAGCCCGATTTCCTGTCTCAGCGCGCGATTGCCGGCAAGCTTGTAAACATAATCCTGGCCGCGTGCTGATACGACTGCGGAGCGAGGAATCAACAAAATCTCTTCCTGCTGTTCTAAGGAAATCACCGCCGTAGCCGCCATTCCCGGGCGGAAAATTCCTTCGCTGTTATCAACATGAATCTCGATTTCCGAAATCGGTCCCTCCGTGGCCTTCAATGAATCTGCTCGGACTACCGTCCCCTGTGAAATCGCCCCAGGCGCTTCCAGGCTTGAAATTTCAGCTTTCAACCCCTTGCGGACATCGTTCGCATGAACGCCGGACATTTTGGCGATCATTTTTAGCGTTTGGAGATTGGCAATGGTGAGGATCGGTGCGGATGCGGCAATCGTCGCGCCGGGCTCCGCCCATCGGCCGGTGACCACGCCGCCGATTGGGGCCGAGAGTCGAGCCAAACCTTGCAACGTGTGTAACTGCGCAAGCATCGCTTCCTGCTGAGCGAGATTCGCGCGCGCGAGTTCCGCCTGTGCCCGCGCTGTTTGCATTACCGTTTCGGCTTGCGCGACGTCGCGCCGGGCGATGAGATCCTGCTGGTGCCATTCTCGGCTTTTTGTTAGTCGCTTCTCCGCCTCGGCCACGATCTTCGCCTTTAGCCCAAAATCCTTCCGTGCGGCAACGATCGCGGCTTGGAGTTCTGCCATGCGCTCAGCTACCGAGGCTGAATGAATATTTGCAACAATGGCTCCGGCCGGCACAGAGTCGCCGATGTTGAAACGCACGTCGGTAACTTTGCCCGCCAAACGGGAGATGATGGTGGCTTCCCTGGCAGGACCGAGCTCGCCCGTGAGCCGCACAGTCATCAGCGCTGAGCCGCGCCGTACCGGCGCGATTGTTACATCGATTGCGTCGTTGCCGCTGCGCCAATTGGGCAGTGCGTTAGGGTCTATTCTCAAAAAAAAATAACCGGTCGCTATCAGTGCGGTAAGGACCGCTGCTATCAGCCAACAAAAACGCTTCATACAAAACCACAGGCCGAATCATCGTTTAGATCGCGGTGGTACGCAAAAACAAACTCGGCCTTGAACACGGGGAATTTATGAAAAACTTCGGGCTACCGTTAAGCTCGCAACGGTAGCCCGACGCAGCACACGCGAAAATATTTTTCGGACTGAGCGCTTAAGGGGCCTTGTGCGGAGCGGAGTTTTCCATTCCAAGCTTCGGCGCGAGCGTCTGTTCGGGCGCAGCCTTCTCGCCCTTGGCTGCGCCGCGCAGTCTCGCCGGCAATGTAACTATGAACTCCTGACACTTCTCTAAATACAGATAGACGACCGGTGTAATATAAAGAGTCAGGACCTGGGAAATCACTAGACCGCCAACCACGGCAATGCCCAAAGGTTGCCGCGCCTCCGCGCCCGCGCCCCAACCCAGCGCAATAGGCACCGCGCCCATGATCGCCGCCATGGTCGTCATCATGATCGGCCGGAAGCGCACCAAGGCACCTTCATAGATCGCTTGCGCCGGGCTCTTGCCTTCGTTGCGTTGCCCGTCGAGCGCGAAATCGATCATCATGATGGCGTTTTTCTTGACGATACCGATGAGCATGATTAAACCGACGAAGGCATAAATGCTCAGATCCATATTGAAATAATACAGCGCGATCAGCGCGCCCAGACCGGCGGAAGGCAAACCCGAAAGAATTGTCAGCGGATGAATAAAGCTCTCGTAGAGTATACCGAGAACGAGATAGACGACGAATACCGCCAGAATAAGGAGTACCCATAGGCTTTTGATGGAAGATTGAAATTCTTGAGCTGTACCCTGGAAGCTCGTGCTGATGGATGCCGACAAAGTTTCGTGAGCGAGTTTGTTAATGGTAGCGACGGCATCGCCAAGCGCGATCCCCTCACGGAGATTGAAAGAAATCGTGGCAGAGGGTAGCTGGCCCGAATGATTCACCGATAGAGGTCCCGACGTATACTTGAGATTCGCCAATGCTCCCAACGGTACCATAGGCTGGACGGCGGCGTTTTGTCCGGTTGTCGAGCGAATATACAGCATCGACAAAGCTGACGGGTCGTTTTGAAATTTCGGATCCAATTCTACAATGACCTGGTATTGGTTGTTCGGTGTCGTGATGGTCGAGACCTGCCGGGTGGCGTAGGAATTCCAGAAGGCCTCCTCGATCTGGCGCGGCGATATCCCTTGAGCCGTGACCCCCATCGTCGCAGCCTTATCTCGGTCGACGACGACTTGTAACTGAGGGTTTCTAATCTGTAGGTCGCTACCAACGTCCCTGAACTCGGGAAGCGCCCTTAGCTTTTCTTCGAATATGGCGGCGTTGCGATAGAGCTCCGGGGCATCCGGGCTCTGTAATGTAAATTGATACAGGCTTCGGCTCAGCCGCCCGCCGACGCGAATGACCGGTGGATTCTGGAGGGAAACACGAATTCCCGGCACTCGAGTTAACTTTGGCCGCAAATCCCGGATCAGCTGTTCCGCGCTGAGAGGCCGCTCGGATCGAGGCTTGAGCTTCATGAAGATACGGCCGGTATTGCCTGTCAGTCCCACACCACCCACGCCAACGCTTGAGAAAAAAGACTCGACGTTCGGATCCTTGGCAACGATGGCAGCTAACTGTTGCTGGTATTGCACCATCTGTTCATAGGAAACGCCTTGCGCGGCTTCGGTATTGATTAGAACCTGACCGGTATCTTCGCTGGGAATGAAGCCTTTGGGCACTAATCCGAACATGTACACGGTGGCGACCAGGACAACGGCCGAGACCACCATCGTCGTCACATGGTGGCGCATTACCCACGCCAGAGTGATTTCGTAGCCCTTATTCATCCGATCCAGACAACGTCCAAGAAAATTGTAAAACCAGCCATGCTTCTGGTCGCGCGGCGGACGAAGATAGCGGCTGCAAAGCATCGGGGTGAGGCTCAACGAAATAAAGCCCGACACAAGGATCGCTACACAGATGGTCACCGCGAACTCGCGCAAGATCCGCCCCAACATGCCGCTCATGAACAGCACCGGAATAAAGGCGGCTACCAGAGAAATCGTCATGGAGACAATCGTAAATCCGATTTCCTGCGCGCCCCTAACCGCGGCATCATAGGGCTTTTCACCTTCTTCCATGTGGCGCACGATGTTTTCAAGAACCACGATGGCATCGTCCACCACGAATCCGACTGCCAGGGTAAGCGCCATGAGCGACAGATTGTCCAAACTGTAATCCAGCAGATACATCACGGCGAAGGTGCCGACGATCGACATGGGCAGCGCCAAGCTCGGAATGATGGTCGCAGACACGTTGCGGAGGAATAGGAAGATCACCAAAACGACCAGCGCGATGGTTCCCATCAGTGTTAATTGGACGTCGTGCGCCGATTCGCGAATCGACTGTGTCCGGTCAAAAAAGACATCGAGTTTGATCGATTGGGGAATTTGAGCCCGGAGATCTGGGAGGATCGCTTTGATGGCGTCCACGACGTCGACGACGTTTGCGCCGGGCTGGCGCTGCACTCCGAGGATGACGGCCCTCCTACCGTTGAACCAACTGCCCACTTTGTCGTTCTCGACGCTGTCGATAGCCTTGCCGATATCCTGGATGCGTACCGGCGCGCCATTGCGATAGGTGACGACCATCGGCTTATAGGCGTCGGCGTTGACAAGCTGACCTTCCGAAACTAGCGTGTAGGCGCGGTTGGGAGCATTCAGGGTACCCACGGGCAAGTCTACGTTGCCCCTCTGAATGGCATTGACCACATCATCCAGGCCGATTTGCCGCGCCGCTAATTGGTTGGGATCCAGCTGAATGCGGACTGCGAATTTCTGCGAGCCGAAAACGTCCACTTGGGCAACGCCGCTGATCATCGAAATGCGCTGGGCCAGAATCGTCTGGGCGAATTCATCCACCGTCGATAGGGGAAGCGTTTCGGAAGTCAGGGCCAAGAGAAAAATAGAATTGTTGGCCGGGTTGACTTTACGATACGAAGGGGGACTTGGCATATTCGGCGGCAGATCGCGAGACGAACGTGCGATCATCGATTGAACATCTTGAGCCGCGGCATCGATGTTTCGGTTCAAGTTAAACTGCAGCGTGATCTGGGTCCGGCCCAAGGTGCTGGTCGAGCTCAAGGAATCGAGCCCGGCGATGGTAGAAAAGTTTTTCTCCAGAGGAGTAGCGACCGATGACGCCATGGTTTCAGCACTGGCGCCAGGCAAATTGGCATTGACGGTGATGGTTGGAAAGTCAACGGTCGGAAGGTCACTAACAGGCAGGGACTTATACCCCAGGATGCCGAAGATGAGGATCCCTAGCATCACCAGCGTGGTGGTCACAGGCCGGCGTATGAAGAGCGCGGAGATGTTCATGATTCACCTTTTTTTTCGTCCACCTTCTCCCCGCCTTTCTTGTCTGGATCACCGCGGCCCCTTTTCGCTTCGCCCTTAGTCCCCTCCGCAACGTTGGTTGGATCTTTGACTTCCACACGCGATCCAGGGCCGAGCAAGAACTGGCCTTCACGCACAACCTGTTCGCCGGCGGCGAGGCCTTTGGCGATGATCGCCACGCCTTCGCTCGTGCTGCCAATCGTTACCGGTCTAACTTCAACGCGCTTGTCTGCTTTGACGACGAAAACATGCTGCCCTTCTTGACCGACTTGGACCGCTTCCGAGGGAATGACCACGGCATCAGCTTGGGTCGTCAACGTCAGCGCCACATTGACAAACTGACCGGGCCAAAGCCGTCTTTCCTGGTTGCTGAACTCGGCTTTCAGTTTAACCGTGCCCGTGGACCGATCGACCGCGTTATCGACAAAGGCTAAGAGACCTTGTTCCGGTCGGCCTTCATCCGATTGAAATCGCGCATCGACCTTTAATTTACCCCCGGCCATATGTCGTTTAAGATCGGCCAAATGCTGTTCGGGCACGGCGAAGCTCACGTTAATCGGGTTAATTTGGTTGATGACCACCAGAGCGGCGCCGTCATTAAGCCGAATCAAGTTTCCTTCGTTGATCAACAGACTGCCAACCCGCCCATTTACCGGAGAATAGATGTAACAATAACTCAGCTGGACTTTGGCGTTATCGACGGCGGCTTTGTCCGCATCGACTACCGATTCCGCGGCATCGGCGTTGGCTTTAATTTGATCATATTGCTCGCGGGAAACGTATTGTTTTTCGACCAGCTCGGCATAACGCCGGACCTGTTCGCGCAGGTTCTTTACTTGGGCGGTGTCCCGCGCCAGATTGGCTTCGGCCTGTCTCAGTGCCGCTTCCAAGGGACGAGGGTCAATGGTGAAAAGCAATTGGCCTTTTTTAACGTCCTGCCCTTCTTTGAAGTGCGCCTGCGTAAGCACGCCGGTGACCTGGCTTTTCACGGAAACAGTAGTGTAAGCCTCGACATTGCCAACGGCCCGGATTTGTACCGGCACGGATTTCTGGACTGCCGTTGCCACCAGTACCGGCACCGCTTCCCGCCCCCTGCCGCCACCATCGCGACCCTGGCCCCGACCGCCATCAGAACGGCCTTGGGCGCGGGCGTCGCCTCCTTGCGATCTTTCTCCCGGATTGGCCGCCGAGTCGCCCTGCGGCGCGTGGAGTGACCATGACGTGTACTGTTGAATCCCGGCGAATCCGCCAACCACGATGAGGAATGCGATGATCCAGAGAGAACGCTTCATAAGTAGTAAGGACCGGTACCAGCCCTTTCTGGGAGATTCCCCATGTCTATTTGATCGATCCCGGTTTCAGGACTCCGACTCGGGTGTCCCCCATCGCCCTGGCTAGCTGGGCATCGGCAATCTTATAGTCGTAAATTGTGCGTATATATGTCGTTTGCGCGTCGGTGTAAAGCGTTTCCGCATCGGTCACTTCAATAATCGACCCGACGCCCACCTGGTAGCGTCCCTGGGCCAAATCGAGGTTCTCTTTGGCAGCCCTGGCTGCCGATTCGGTGGCTCTAATCCGCTCCTGAGTTTCCACGACCCTAAGGTAACTCTGCTCGACCTCCAGCGCAATCTGCTGGCGACGGTCCTCTTCCTGAGCCCGGACGTTGTAATAGTTGTGCAAAGTTTCCTCGACCCGATTGGTGGTACGGAAGCCGTCAAAAATCGGGATGTTGAAACTCAATTGCACCGACCAGGTTGGCTGCAATGGAAAGGTATTTCTGCTACCCCCGGTCGGGTTATCCGCGGGTTCGTTACTCACGTGGCGGCGGCCGTAACTTGCATCAAAGATCAGGTCCGGCAAGTGTCCCCGTCGCGCGGTAGCGATGAGCTGATCCGCCGCCTTCCGTTGGGCGTCAAAGCTCTTTAATTCGGTGCGCGCGTCGAAGGCGACATTTCTCGCGCCCGCAAGGTTCATCGAAAACTGCACTTCCGGTGAATCTTCCGCGACCGGCTGTTCGGGAAGCCGTGGTGAGCCCATCGCGTTTCTCAGCGTTACCCACGCGACCTTTACCCCATTCTCGGCCGCGATGAGATCGGCCTGTGCGGAATAAAGATTGGCTTCCGCCCGCACGACGTCGATTCTCGCTCGCGTACCGACTTCGTAGAATCCCTGGGCTTGGCGCACGAGCAAGTCGCGACTGCGGACGGTTTCTTGACGCACTTTAACGAGCGCTTGAGCTCCTAAATAGACATAGTAGGCCTGCTTGATGGAGAGAATGATATCTTGGGTGGTGGTTGCGTAATCCTGTTTCGTCGCATCCAGTGTATCACGAGCTGCTTGGACGTTGCCTTCCCGTTTGCCAAAATTATAAAGGGTCATGTTGAAATTTGCTTGGCTCGAATAAGATTCCGATGCGTCGGGGGCGCCGCCGTTAGTGCTACTCTGAGTGGTGCGATATTGATTGGTCAGATTAAGCGTGGGGTAATACGCAGACATTTGCTGCCCTAAAACGGCTTGCTGCGAACCGATTCTCTCATTTGCCGACTTGATCCTGGGATGATTATCCAAACCGATACGGACCGCGTCTTCGATCGTCAACAGCATGCCGGTAGGCGATACTGCGCTCTGGGTTGACGGCGCGGCCTGAACTTGCATCTGAATTTCGGCAGCGGGAGCGATCGCTGTCATACCAATCACAAACAAAAACCAGCAAACTATCGGCAGGACAACAAGACGCAATTTCGACCAGGTCATACAGTTACCCCCTGTTTAGCGCGGCAGACTATATTGTTTTTGTTGGGTGAAAGCAAAATCTCGAAAAGGTTTGACCATCACTGTTGCCAGAGAACGGAAAACGTCGTCGCCACCGGTCTTTTTAGGGCAGCAAGGCGAAAATTCTCAGAGGCGCGCCACTGCCTCCTTTGATTTTCATGGGCAGCGCGAAGATGGTCGCGCCTTTGGACGGGACACGCTCCAAAGCCGCGACGTTTTCAAAGATCGGCACGTTAGCTTCACCGAGAACTTGGTGAGCCACGAAGTCTTTTGACGGGCCGTGATCGATACTCGGCGTGTCGATCCCGACTGCCTTGACGCGGCGTTGTTTGACGAGAAATTCAGCGGCGTCCTTCGATAATCCCGGAAAGTGAAGATCCGTGACGTTGCCGGGCTCGTCGGTGCCAAAATAACGCTTGCGATCGCCCCAAAACTTTCCCCAACCTGTGTGCGTCAATACAATGGCGCCCGTTGCCACCCTGCCGTGAATCTTTTCCCAGGCGCGGACGTCCTCCACTTGCAAAAGATAATCGGGGTTCTTCTCCGTCTTGCGTCGAATATCGATGACAACGCCGGGTCCGATTGTCTGAGCAAGCGGAATCCGCTCGGTCGTCCATTTGCCTTCGGCAAAATGAAACGGCGCATCCAAATGGGTCCCGACGTGCTCCGAGCCACTGTAGTCATATGAGGAATACCAATATCCGCCGGGCGTTCGGCCCTCGGCGACCTTTTCGAGATGGAACGGTTTGGCGGTCGGCCAGTGATGCGTGTCTTCGCTGAACGAATACGTTAAGTCGACGAGCTTTGTTTCATCCAAGGCATGCGCGGCCAAGGCACACACGACCAGCGAAAAAGACGCTGCAACTAGCGTTCTCATGGTTTAGCCTCCAGTCTAACGATTGGATATTGCAATGCGAAGGATTTAGCGGTTTTTTCGGATCGCTTCGAGTTGTCTTCTTGCGTCAGCGAAGTCAGGATTGATCTTGAGTGCCGCCTCAAATGCGTTCTCAGCTTCGGCCTGCCGGCCGGAGCCGGCGAGAGCTCTGCCTAATTCATAATGCCCGACATCATCATCGGGGCAGATTGCCAATCCCTTACGATAGAGTGAAATCGCTGCCTCGCGATCCGTCGACGACTGCGCCTTGTCAAAATATTCGCGAAAGGCACGAACGCATTCCTTTTGTTTCTGTTCCTCATGCAGTAGAGCCTCTTTCACTTTTTCTTGTTCGGCGATTTGAATTTTCTGCTGCCGAATCATTTCTGCCTGTTGTTCCAGTAGCTCTGATTTACAAGCAGTCACCCCAATGACGCTGTACCCAGTAAGAACTAGTAAAGCAATTCTGATGACCAGCATTTCTTATAGGTCTAATTCTTCGACGCACTCGTGTTAGTTCAGGTTCAGTCGCTTATGATTCGATAGTTCTTTTCTGCGCGTTGTTTTTAGATTATCTGCGTTTCCGGACCGCGTCGAGTTGATTCCTAGCATCAACGAATCCCGGATTTAGCTTAAGTGCTGCTTCAAACTCTTTTTCAGCTTCTTCATAACGACCCGCGTCGGCGAGAGCTCGCCCGAGCTCATAATGTGCGACATCATCATCAGGGCACAGAGCCAGACCTTGGCGATAAAGCTCTATAGCCTGATTGCGGTCCGTCGATAGCTGGGCTTTATCGTAGTAGTCGCGAAAAGCACGATCGCATTCTTGTCTCTTTAGGTCTGGAATAGGTCGGCCGGCACGCAGATTTTCCAAATCCTTTCGTTGCTGCTCAATTTCAGCAGATTGCTCCTTCATTTGCGCGTCCATCCGTTCAGCGTTTCGTTCGAGGTAGCCGGTAATGCAGCCCGATAAGAATACGTTCACAAAAAAAGCTAGTCTAATTATTGTTTGGCAAGACTTCGGCTGCATCTTCCGATTCGATTTCCGCTATTCGTTCTTCGGCTAATTGCTATAATTAACCTTTAGTTTGGTCCGAACCTCGTCTAGCCTTCCAACAGCCAAAAAATCCAGGCAAACGGAAATCTGATCCGAGCGTGCTTTTATTTCTCGTGTCCAAAAATGGCTACGATTTCCTTTGTTGCAACCCAAGATAAATCTTTTCCGCCTTAATCGGAAGATCTTTGATGCGCACACCCACCGCGTCATAGATCGCATTGGCGATGGCCGGCGCAACGGGAATCAGCGCGCTTTCACCGATGCCTTTCGCTCCGAACGGGCCGTCTTTGTGCGGGATCTCGATGGCAATGGGATCGATGACTGAAGGCATATCGCCCAGCGAAGGCAAAACGTAATCGATGAGATTCGGATTGATGAGCTGGCCGTTGTCGTAGGCGATCTCCTCGAACATCGCCTGGCCGATCCCCGTGATCGCCGCGCCTGACAGTTGCTGGCGGCAACCGAGCGGATTGAGCACTTTGCCAACGTCGACGGCCGTTGCGTAGTTGATCAGCTTGAACTTGCCGGTATCCAAGTCGACTTCAACCTCGGCTGCGCCGGCGGCGACGAACCAGAAAGCCGATGTGGTTTTTTCGCCGAATTCGTCTTTGACGGAAGTTTTGACCTGCCCTTCGCCGACGAGCGTCCCGCCTTGCATGCCGAAACGCTTGAACATCACCTCGGCATAATCGAGCTGCGTCTCCGGCAAACGAATTCTGCCATCGGCAAAACTGACCTTGTTTTCAGGCACGTTGTATTCTTTAACAACGATCTGCTTCAGCTGGCGCACAATATCCTGCGCCGCCAGCTGCACGGCTTTGCCCATGTGAAAAGTCGAACGACTCGATGATGTCGTTAGGTCGTAGGGGACAACGTCGGTATCGACGCCGAGAACTTGAATCGTTTGCAGCGGAATCCCGAGCTCTTTCCCGGCGATTTGCGCCAACACAGTCTCCGAACCCTGCCCCATCTCCACCGTCCCGGTATATATGGATAGACTCGCGTCCTCGTTGAGCTTCACCACCGCGCAAGAGATCGACGGCGTGATCGTCGCTTTGATCATGCAGGCCAAACCCTTGCCGCGCCGAAGGTTCGATCCGATTGAACCTTGAACCGTTGAACCGTTGAACGATTTATCGTTCCACGCAATCGACCTGGCAACTTCGTCGAGGCATTGCTTAAACCCAATGCTCCGCAGCGTCTCTTCCGTGACAAATTTATCGCCCTCGTCGTAGCCGTTCTTTTTCCTGAGTTCGAGCGGATCCATTTTGAGCGCCGCCGCGATGATGTCCATCTGCGACTCGACGGCCCAAGCTGATTGCGACACACCAAAGCCGCGGAAAGCGCCGGCGGGCGGCTTATTGGTGTAAACGGAATAGGAATCGATTTTAAGATTGGCAATCCGATACGGCCCCGCCGCAGTGTAACCGGATTTTTTTGCCACCCGCGGCCCGATCTCGGCATAGGCACCAGTGTCGAGGTGAATTTCGCATTCTCGTGCTACCAGCGTGCCGTCCTTCTTGACGCCGGTTTTCATGCGAATCACCGCGGCGTGCTTGGTGATCGTGTAAAATACTTCTTCGCGCGATAGCACGATGCGCACCGGCCGCCTTGCTTTCTTTGCCAGGGCGACCGTGATCGGTTCGACCTTCGGATACACCTTGCCACCGTATCCGCCGCCCAGATACGGCACGATGACGCGGACTTTAGAAACCGGCACTTTGAAAATGTTGGCGAGTTGTGTGCGCACGACGAAAGGATTCTGCGTCGTTGCCCAGACCGTGATCCTGCCGCCGGGCTCTACCGAGGCAATGCAGGCGTGAGTTTCGAGAAAACTATGCTGCGTCGCGGGTAACGTGAACGTGTCTTCGAAAACATGGTCGGCTTCGACGAAGCCTTTGTCGATATCGCCGCGGTTGAGTCTGAAGTGGGTGCAGATATTGGTGCCGTCGACTGGCTTAAGCTCGGCAAGATCAGCAAAACCGGATTCCGGTATTCGTACCGTCTCGTGCACCAGAGTGGGGTTCTGCTTGATCGCGTCCTGAACATTGAGCACCGCCGGCAATTCTTGGTAATCGACTTCGATCAGCTTCAGCGCCTCTTCTGCCGCGTCCAGCGTTAACGCAGCAACAGCGGCGACCGAATCGCCGACATGGCGCACTTTTTCCGTCGCGACAATCGTCTGATCTTTGAACACCGGACCGTAGTAGGGCTCGATGCCTTGGTCGTGCAGAATGTCGTCGCGCGTCAACGCCGCCACCACGCCTGGAACTTTGAGCGCTTTGGAAGCGTCAATTCTCGTAATCCGCGCGTGCGGGTACGGGCTGCGTAAAATCTTGCCATGACACATCCCCGCCACGCTCATGTCGGCCAGATACTGCGCCGCGCCGGTTACTTTCGTTTCATAGTCCAAGCGCCGAAACGTTTTTCCGATATCTGCTACTTCCATAAAAGTGTTCCGTATCGTACTTGCGTTTATTACTTAACTTACGTGACCGTGTTCGTGGTTCGTGTTCGTCCGATCACGAGCACGAGACACGATCACGATTTTTCCGCCACATTCTTGACCGCCTGCATGATCTCCTGATAGCAGCCGCAGCGGCAAAAATTTCCCGCCAAGTAATCACGAATCTGCTGCTCCGAAGGCTGCGGACACTCGTCGAGCAGCGCCTTCGCCGTGAGAATGAAACCGGAAGTGCAGTAGCCGCACTGCAACGCGCCGAACTCCATGAACGCTTCCTGCAGCGGGTGGAGCGCATCTTCCTTGCTTAGACCTTCGATAGTTTGGATCTCAGTACCATCCACGTCCACGGCTAAGACAGAGCACGCGCTAACCGGTTTGCCGTCAACCAGCAACGTGCAGGCGCCGCAGACTTGAATATCGCAACCAAGCTTCGCTCCGGTCAGGCCGAACTGCTCGCGCACCATGTCGAGCAGCGTCGTCCGCGCCTCGACCTCGACGTTGCGCTCGCCGCCATTAACTTTCAGTGAAATCGCTTTCTTCATTCTATTTCTTCAACCCTCAAAACGGTGCAAAGTTCCCACTGATTCACCTAAGCTCAACCAGTTTTCTGCTCCTGTTTCCTTCCCCTCGAGTGACTGTGTCTTAATGTCATCCTGAGGCGAAGCCGAAGGATCTCGCCTTATGCAACCTGTTAATCGGTCGAGATTCTTCACTGCGTTCAGAATGACATCTCGGGTAATTTCGTGATTACGACACAGTCTCCGACAGGGAAGGATTAAGGTAGGGGTGTTATTGATTTTCATTGCACCCCTATCCTTACCTTTCCCGTCAAGGGGAAAGGTATAAGGGGTCTCGGACTATCTAATACCCGCTCGCTCATACGCTTTCCCCGCTGCGCGTTTCACCAGCGTCCCGACGATCGCGCGCTTATACTGTTCCGAACCGCGTAGGT
Organism: Binatia bacterium; assembly: GCA_036000865.1. Lineage (GTDB taxonomy): Bacteria > Desulfobacterota > Binatia > UBA9968 > UBA9968 > DP-20. The sequence continues at coordinate 55,994 of DASYUV010000119.1, forward strand.
CGCTGGTCGGGCTGCATTCTTGGGAAGCGGCTCTGCCTGCTTCTGCCGCCAACTCAGGCGTTAATTTCTTGCCCATGATTATCGTCTCTGCCTTACGCGCGCGTACCGGGGTCGCTCCCACACAGCCGAGAACGATGCGAGCGCTTTGAACGGCTTCTGCGCCAGACTCCAGTGTCAACCGCACGGCTACGCCGGCCGATGGCTTGTCGACGACAGAACTACTAGAGAATCGTACATAGTCGATCCCCGACCGTGGCGGCAACGATGGTATAATCACATGCGTAAGGATTTCGTCTTCGGCGAGGGTCGTTGTATAAAAATCGACAAATAGTTCTTCGACGGAAATCGCCCGCGGCCCAGCCGGTCCAACGATCATCACTTTAGCGTCAAGTGAAATGAAAATCTGTGACAAATCCGTGAGCGGCTCGCCGGACGCGAGATTGCCGCCGACGGTTCCCATATTGCGCACGCGGATGTTGGCGACTTCTCTCTCAGCTTCGCAGAGCACTGGAAATTTCTCTTTCACCAGCGCCGAGGTTTCCAGCTCGCGGTGTGTCACCAGCGCGCCGATGGTCAAACCTTCTTTCGCGTCATACTTGATGCCCTTGAGCTCCGCAATCTTTTTGATGTTGACCAAAGACTTGGGCTCATAAAGCCCTTGCTTCATTAGGATCGTCAGGTGCGATCCGCCAGCGAAGACTTTCGCTTCGCCGCCACGTTGTTTGAGTAGTGCGCAGGCCTCGGCTACGGTGGTCGGTTCGAGATAATCGAAGTTCTTCATCGCCCAAATTCACAGATGAATTCAAGCGTCATTCCGGCCAAGCTGGCGTTAGCTAGCGCGAGCCGGAATCCAGGACTTCGAAGAAACACTGGATTCCCGCGTGCGCGGGAATGACGACTAGGTCGCAGCAAACTTCTCACCGGACTTCGCGACATTAGATGTATTTCACCTTATCCACCCCGGGAATTTCCACTTTTTCAAAGCGCCAGTGATCCTTCATCGGCGCGGTGGCGTCGATACCTAGTCCCGCCGTGACGCGTGCCTCCGCACAAGAAGGATCCAATGTGGAGCAAGCAATGCGGGGAATAATGATAGCGTCCTTGTCGGCCTGGAAGCGCGTGGCCATCGCCCAGTCCACCTGCATTGGATCGAAAGGATCGATGTCGTCGTCGACCACGATGACCTGCTTCAGACCGATGCCCATGGAAAGCAGCGCCAAAATCACGTTGCGCCCTTCGTTCTCGGCGCGCTTTTTAATCGACACGACGACGTGATGACGGAAGGTGCCGCCCGGCGTCATGTTAATCGCTTTCACCTCGGGAACGACTTTTTTTACCTCACGATAGACGACGGCCGCATTACCGTATTCGATTAGCGTGTGATTCTCGGTGACCGGCATGCCGGTGAGTGCGGTCTGCCAGATCGGATGCTGCCGCATGGTGATTGCGGTCACTTTGAGCACCGGGGCTTGTTTGGCTTCGCTGTAACAGCCGGGATATTCGCCATACGGCCCGTCGGCCACCCGTTCGCCAGGAATTGTCACGCCTTCGATGACCACTTCGGCGAACGCCGGCACTTCGACATCGATGGTTTCGCACTTGACCAACTTCACCGCGGCGCCGCGCAAACCGCCAGCGACGTAAAACTCATCTATGCCGAAGGGAACTTTCGCTTGCGAACCGACGACGATCGCCGGGTCAACGCCAATCGCTGTTGCGACTTCCAATCCTTTTTTCTTTTCCTCAGCGATCAAGATCATTCGCCCCAAGTGGTGATCGGCCGGCGCCCACAATGAAAGCCGGTCTTTGCCGAGGACGAGCATCCGATGAATGGACAGATTGCGGATGCCGGTGTCCGGATCTTTGCCGACTTGCACACCGATCGTAACGTAGGGACCGATATCCTTCTCGGCGTGCGTGACAATTGGCAATTTGGACAGATCGACCTGATCGCCGGTCCATTTGATTTCCTTACATGGCGCAGTTGCAACAATTTCAGGGGTGATACGCGTAGCTTCCAGAGTGAGATAGCGCTCCAGCATCTGCTCTTGCGGTACGCCGAGCCCAAGCGCCACTAGTTTTCGAGTCGCGAACAAACCACCTAAAACATGCCAGCCAGGGTAGCCTTTAACATTTTCAAACAGCAGCGCAGGGCCTTCGATGTCCGAAGTCTTGCGCATACCCGCGGCGATCTCGTACTTTACATCGACTTGCTCCTTGACCCGGAGCAGCTGTCCCTGACATTCGAGATGAGTTAAAAAACCTCTGAGATCTTCAAACATAATCCGATCCCAACCTCTATTGCATTTCCATTAAGAAGAGATCCTTCGCGAAGGCTCAGGATGACAGCAATCTATGGAATGGCAAGTGAAACTAGGCACGTGTCATGCTGAGCGGCAGCGAAGCATCTCGCCTTTGATCCCTTTTATCAACCATCGCGCTGTCACTTCAACCGCAGTAACGGGAGCACTTCCTCGATAAATCTCTTGACCTGCCCCAGCTGATCCCTCGCTGTGAAACGCAGCACCGGCGTCGTGATGCCCATGTCGATCCACTCTTGAATCAAGCGCGCGCAGTCGCTCGGCGGACCATGGGCGAGCCAGACTTTCATCAAATTCTCGGGCGGATAATTCGAGCCGTAGTAATGATTAAAATAGTCTTTGGATTGGCCATAGGCCGCCTGTTTGTCGTTGTTGATATTGACCATGCCGTGAATGGCGCACTCGAAATTTGACAAGTCCTTGCCAACCCCAGCGGCCGCTTGTTCGATGACCTGCCAGCGCTTGTGAAATTCTTCTGCGGTCACGCCCATCGTGATGTAACCGTCCGCCAGTGCGCCGACGCGCCGCATCGCCTGATCGACGACTTTGTCACCTGCTTGCTCTCGCTCCGGACTTACGGCGATCCAGATCGGTGGCGGCTTTTGCACCGGTTTCGGAACGATGTTGTAGCTTTCGAGCGTGTAATATTTGCCTCGGTGCACGACTTCTTCGTCACCCCAGATCCGGCGCAAGAGCTCGATGCCTTCTTTCATGCGTCCGACGCGCTCTTCACGCCTGACGCCGAATGCACGTAATTCACCCTCGTGGGCGCCGCCGATGCAAACGCCGAGCAGCGCTCTTCCCTTTGAAATTTGATCGAGCGAGGCCCATTGAATGGCAAGCAAAACCGGATGGCGCACGGGGAATGACGCCATGCAAATCGTGCCCAAGCGTACTCTTTTGGTATGCGTCGCCACCGCCGCGAGCATAGTGATCGCTTCTAGACGAGGTTTGTGAATCAAGCTGTCGCCGAACCAAACCGATTCGAACACACCTGAGCTTTCCGCTACGACAGCTGTTTCGATCAACTCATCGATATTGGTGAGCCCAAACAGCGCCCCGCGATTGGGTAAACTGATGCCCCATCGAATCGGCAATTTGCCCATGGTCTCGAACCTGGACCCACTGTTAAGAAAACGCTCCGAACTGTCAAGCAACCGGGGCCTGAAACCGGCGGCGTTGCGGTTGTTGCCAGATGATTTCAACTGTGAGTATTTAGAGACTGCAGTCAAAAGGACTGGCCAAGCGATTGAGTCCTGGCAGGCAATATTAGGAGGTAAGTAATATGGCCAAAGATTTGCGCAGCTATTTAGACGAATTGCTGGAAAAACGGCCCAAGGACGTGGTCGTCGTCGATAAAGAAGTCGACCCGCGCTACGAAGCCAGCGCCATCGTCGAGAAGTTTGAACGGGAGAACAAATTTCCCTTGGTGTTTTTTAAAAATATCAAAGGCTCGAAGATTCCCCTGGTCATCAATCTCGGCGCGACCTACGAGCGGCTGGCCCTTTCATTGGGTTCGCCGTCTGTGCCGCAGATGGTCAGAGACTTGGCTCACCGTGAGCATCATCCGGTTCCGGTGAAGGAAATCCCCGCCAAAGATGCGCCGTGCAAAGAAGTGATCCTCAAAGGCGATGATGCCGATCTCGATCTCCTCCCCGTCCTGACCCTCAACGAAGGCGACGCCGGCGCCTACATCAACGCCGCCGCCCTGATCTGTAAAGAGCGCGGCACCAACGCCGTAAACGTCGGCATCTACCGACACCAAAAGCAAGGCAAGCGGCAGCTCGGACTGATGATCAATCCCGCCAACCATGGCAACTATGTTCGAGCCGAATATGAAGATCACAACGAGCCGATGGAAGTCGCTCTCGCCCTCGGGCATCACCCGGCACTGAATATGGCCGCCGTCAGCAAACAGGCCGGCGTCGGTTCGGAGATGGAAATCGCCGGCGCCTTCTTAGGCGAGCCCTTGGAGGTCGTCAAGGCGGAAACGGTAAGTCTCATGGTGCCGGCCCGCTGCGAGATCGTCATCGAGGGCATCGTGCCGCCGCACAAGCGCCATTATGAAGGTCCGTTCGGCGAATGGCCGCATTACTATTATAAAGAAGGCGAACAGCCCTACATCGAAGTCACCGCGATCACCATGCGGAAAAATCCGATCTATCAATGCATCCACAGCGCGCATTTCGAGCACAACATTATCGGCGCCGCGCCGCGGCTGGGCAGCTTGCTCAAGCGCATCCAAGAGGTCGTGCCGAGCACGACCGCCGTTAACATGCCGATCTCCGGCGCCGCCCGTTCGCACTGTTACATCTCAGTGAAGAAAAGGGCCGAAGGCGAGCCGAAACAGGCGGCGCTCGGGGCGCTTGTCACCGATCCGAATATTAAACATGTCATCGTCGTCGATGATGACGTCGACGTGTTCAACGAAACCCAAGTGCTCTGGGCGCTGGCGATGCGCTTCCAGGCGGATCGGGACTTGGTCATCATTCCCAACATCATCGGCTCGCATTTGAATCCGACCGCATACGGTTACAACCGCTTGGAGAAAGGACCGATGGAGACCAAGCTGATCTTCGACGCCACCAAGCCGCTACCGCCGTATAATTTTCCCAAGGAAGCGCAGGCGCCCGACGAAGTGCTGAATAGGATCGATCTCGCGCGCGATACGCGACCGTACGAACCGGGCAAGGACGATAAGGCGATCACGGGCAAATCCTGATGTCTCGATTGAGCCAAACTACCGCGCACGAAACTACAATAAGGAACTAGAGGGGGTGTCATTCTGAACGAAGTGAAGAATCTCGACCGGTCCAGGGGTTACAAAAGGAGAGATCCTTCGGCTTCGCCTCGGGATGACACTGCGACACCGTCTCGGAAGCAGAACAAGCGAGGATGCATGGTTGAGATCCAAGGGGTCTCGAAAAATTTTCAAAAAACCGTAAAGAACGGCATGACAGAGCTGCAGGCGCTCGCGAATGTGAATCTTTCCATCCGCGAGAATGAGTTTGTCAGCATCATCGGACCGAGCGGCTGTGGTAAAACCACGCTGCTAAAAATAATCGACGGATTGATCCCGTGCGACAGTGGAGGAATCTCAATCAATGGCAAGCACGTCACGGCGCCGGGACCCGACCGCGCCGTAGTGTTTCAAACTTTTGCTCTCCTACCTTGGCGCACGGTTTTGGCCAATGTGGAATTTAGCCTCGAACTCCGCCGGCTCCCAAAAGCGGATCGGACAAACACCGCGCGCGATTATCTCAAACGGGTTGGCCTGGCTGATTTCGAAAATCACTATCCCCATGAACTTTCCGGCGGCATGCAGCAGCGCGCGGGTCTCGCGCGTGCCCTGGCGGTCAATCCGATGATCCTGCTCATGGATGAACCGTTCGGCTCGGTCGATGCTCAGACCCGTCAGCTGTTACAGGAAGAACTCCTGGAGCTCTGGCAGCGTGAGCGCAAAACGGTAATCTTCATCACCCACAGCATGGATGAAGCAGTCTATCTTTCCGACCGCGTCGTCGTGATGACTCCTCGGCCCGGGAAAGTAGCCGAGGTGTTGGACGTACCGTTGCCGCGACCGCGACTCGCCGAGGAAGTGCGCCGCGACCCGAAATTTGTCGAATTGACGAATTACATTTGGGACAGTCTCAAGAAGGCGATGGATAACCATCATTGAATAGCCGGTTCAACGTCAACATTCTTTCTATCTTGTCCCTGGCGATCCTTTGGGAAGTGGCCGGACGAATGCTGGATTCCGTGCTGATTCCGCCGCTGTCGCAAATCGGCGCGGCATGGTGGCGGCTGCTGGCCAGCGGCAAGCTATTGTCCAACCTGACGGCGAGCCTGGCCACGCTGATCGCCGGTTTTTTCCTGGCGGTGTTATTTGGCGTCGTGATCGGTTTGCTCATGGGCCGATTTCGGGCCGTTGAGCACTTTCTGGATCTCTACGTCAACGCATTAATGTCGGCGCCGACCACCGCCTTCGTGCCGGTGCTGATCCTCTGGTTCGGTCTCGGCATGGAGTCGCGCATCGCTGTCGTGTTCCTGTTTGCGGTCTTTGTCATCATCATCAATACCATGACCGGGGTAAAACAGGTCGACAGCGTCTTTGTCGAGATGGCGCGCTCCTTCGGCGCCAAGGAAAAGGAAATATTTTTCAAGATCATCTTGCCGGCGGCCATGCCAGCGATCATGGCCGGGGTCCGCCTCGGCATGGGCCGGGCCGTAAAGGGTATGGTCACGGCGGAGATGCTGCTCACGTTGACGGGTATTGGCGCGATGATCATGCAATATGGTTCGGCTTTCGCCACCGACTCACTCTTTGCGGTCATTTTGACGATCTTGATCATCGCGATGATAACGATGAAGCTGGTGCAGTGGCTCGACCAGCGTCTAACCGGATGGAAAGTGGAAATCGCCATCGAATAAAAAAACGAATTTCGAAATCCGAAATCCGAAACAAATTCAAATGATCAAAAAGGACAAAATTCTAAACGGTATCGTTTCGCATTTTGATCTTGCTACGTACTCGTGGTTTATAGCCCTTCAGAGTCCGTCATTCCCGCACGCTTTTAGCGGGAATCCAGGCGAATTCTTCGGACTGGACCCCCGATAAAAACATTCGGGGGTGACCGCTT
>DASYUV010000120.1:0-9380 GCA_036000865.1 Binatia bacterium
CCGGCACAACAGCCGCCCAAGATCAGCGCTGCTCACGCCAGCTCAACCACTGCTCTGTAGTGCAGACCTTTGGGACCCACCGATTGTTTTTTCAACTACTTATAACCTTTGATCCCCGCCAATCCGCGAAGTCGGGCTAAAGAAGGCAATGGTCGTTGACGGATTGATGTGGGCGCCGGACTGTTTTCCCCAAGGCGAATAGATAATCGCGATCGCGGTGCCGCCCATGGCCAATCCCATCAAAAAGCGTCGCAGCAAAGGACTAGTCTAGGAATCGCCTGGTGAACCAGCGAAGCGGGATGTTCTAGAATCGTACCGAAGGTAAATGCCGAGACCATGAAGAGCGCAAGGCAGGCGCCTTCGATGAGATACTCAGGCCAATGGCGCTTAAGAGCGTCGATCATGCTCTTTTGGATGATCGATCGTGAACCACGGATGCAAGCGATCGGGATGATCAGTACTGGTTCATTTTCAATCCACCATGACTGTTAAAATCGAGAAAGATTCCTCGCTTTGCTCGGAATGACAACTACATAAGCCATGTGTCATCTCGAACAAAGTGAGAGATCTTTCCCAAACTGAACCACTACCGGATGATCCGAATTAGTTGAGCTCGTCGATCAGTTAGATATCAATTGAGTGTGATGACGTTTTTGATACCGCTGCTACGTCCGACCAGGAGATCCTGATAATTCTCCATCGGAAACCGGCCGGTGATAGTCGCGCGCAGGGCCTGAGGCCAGCGCTGTGAAAAGATCCCGACATCTCGTATCGAAGCTTCGAAAGCGTCACGTCCCGCGTTGACCGTGCCGAAAACGACCTGGTTTTTGAGCACGAGGTTACGCATCATGAGATCGGTATCCACTTCGATCGGGCCTTTTCGGCCGGGAACGCCGGTAAAAATGAATACGCCGTTGGTGCCCAGTAGCTTGATCATATCGAAGGCTAGTCGCGAGGCGCCGGTCGCTTCGTAAACCAGATCGACGTTACCGACTTCTTGTACCAAAGCTTCGAGAGAATGGGTTTCCGCCGATATGTACTTGGCGCCGATCATTTTCAAAACGTCGGCCTTGGGATTCGGTATCGGCTCGCGGGCATAGACGTAGGTGTCAAAATCGTAATTCACAAGTGCCATGGCGCCCAATAAGCCGACCGGTCCGGCGCCGAGAACAACCGCGCGGTGGCAGTGGGCTGGGGCTTTACCCGGCTGTATGGGGCAGCTCCAGGGTAGACGTTGCTGCACGTCCCACATTTGGATAAGGGCTTTTTCCGCGATGGTGAGCGGTTCAACGAGCACCGCCACATCTCGCAGCTCATTTGGAACCGGATTCATGTACTTCTCGTCATCGACAACGTACTGCGCCATGAAGCCGTGCTGCTGTTTAATACCTCTTTCGGTGAAGTCGCCGGTGAAACAGAAATCCTGGCGGCCGTTGATGCAAGCCACGCAATCACTGTGCGGGCATGGGCGTCGAACCATGGGTACGACCAGGTCGCCTACTTTTACGCGACTCACCTCGGGGCCGACTTCAACCACTTCACCGAGGGATTCGTGCCCGATGACCAAATACTCTGTGTCCACCGGCGGCGTGCCATACTCGAAAGCGCAGATCTCTTTGTCGGTGCCGCAGACGCCGGCTTCGATCATGCGCAGCTTGACGTCCGACGGCGACGAAATGTTTGGCTCACGCTGGTCGATGAGGCTGACTTGTTTTGCTTTGGGTATTACGGCGATGGCTCGCATAAGTAAATTCTCCTGTGGGTGGCCGGTATCGGCATTTTCGGCCGCGGCTTGTGTGTTAGATGCGCGACAAGCGGCAAAAGGATGCGTGGCGGAAATTAGCTCCGCATTGATTGACCCGGCGGCGGGTGCAGCAAGGACTGACGCGTCCGGTGCAATTGCCCCGGACTTAACAAAAATGTCCGGGTGAGCTCGATGGTTTTTTTGTAGGTTTGTAAGAATGCCGCGCAGTCGCTGCAAGCTTTGAGGTGACTTTCAAACGCCGATAGTTCTTCAAGATCGAGACGGGAAGCTAGGTAATCGGCGCTGAATTCAATTTCTCGTTTGCACGTGTTGGGTGCCTTACCAAAACTAGGTGACCGCGTCGTGATTTGGGAACCGATCGGTTTGTTACCTGCAATACGATGTCGGTTCCGGCGGTCAAATGTGGAAATGGCGCGAATGGCTGTGACTCCTCTTGGTCTGATCTCCAACTTGTGATCCCGTTATCGTCGGCTGGGCTTGGTCTAGCGACTCGCTTGTCGATTTCTCTGCGACCACCGCGAGGTGACCACGAGTCGAACCGGAGCCAACGACCGCACCAACCTGACGTTGTGGCAGTCGAAGATGTTTTTCAACGCCGCGAGTACCAAGGTGTCATCTTTAGTCAGGTTGGTAAGTTCTTGGAGCAGGTCCATAAAAGTCGTCCTGATCGAGGTTGTCTTTGGCCGGACTACTCGTGTCAAATCCGTCGGTTTTAGTTTCACGTTTTCCCTCCCAAGTATTTCGCTGGTAGATTAGATGTCCCCGCGCGCTGGAAAGTTACACAGTCAAGAGGCAAATCACTTAGGCAGAAGAAAGCGGAGTTTGGATCGGTCAAAAGGCGGGAGAAACGATTAAATGTATGCCGTGGCTCGGCGGGGCGCCGATCCTCCGCGCGCGAGGCTTTATTCCTCGGATTACGCCGCGTCGACGCTTTTCCGCCGCTCCCAGATTATTTGGATCTCTCGTCGAGTAAAGTTATGATCGGATCGCGCAATTCGAGCTACATCGTGCGCAACTCGCGAGTGTCTCTTGGCTTTCTGTTGCCTTTCAGAAGTGCGGCACGCTCGTGGTCGCGAATCTGGTCCAATCGAGCCTGAAACCAGGTAGCTCGCGGCCAAGCCCAACGAACCTGCGGCAACTGGTCGCCATTGTAATAGCCTTCATTCACCGGACTTTGGCTGAAAACGGCTTCCCAAGTGTTCATGTTCTACTCCCTCCTCGCTATGATTCTACGTTGGTGTCCCGGAAAACGGATGCCCCGGGAGCGATTCGGCTTTTAAAAATTAGCCGGCCTGCAATATTTGCATTTTGCTGAAGTGTAAGCAAGCAAGATTGATTAGCCAGTGAACTGGCTCGCGAGATAAAACAAACAGGCGAGGATTTGTTGCATCTTCTTGCGTAAGAAAGCGAGCACGTTCTTGCGAACTTTGGCAGGAATCGCCGAATAACTAATTGAGCCCGCGACCGACACGGTTTTCCTATAGGTGTTTAAAAAATTTACGCAGTCCGGACAGATCCTCAAATGCTCTTCGAACTCGCGCGTGAGGCGCGGACTGAGCCGGTCATTTACGTAGTTAAAGATCAATGCACTCATCTGCTTGCAGGTTTTGTCAGGCAGCCTCTTGGTGGCCCGCGTTCGCTTTGGCATATCGCGACCCTTCTTTTACTAGGCTGCGGAGTAGCCGAGTTGTACGGCCAATTTTCCACGCAAGAAGAGCCGGGCGCGGTGCAGCCTGGTTTTTACCGCCGAAACTGTGAGTCTCACCGACACGGCGATCTCGCTGTCCGAAAGGCCTTCCAGATCGCTGAGAACGATGACAGCTTTGTCCAAGGGTTTCAATTGGCTCAGAGCCTGCCCGAGAAGTTCTTGCAATTCATGCCGGGCGTATTTCTCGTCGAGAGTGTCGGACCAATCCACCACGGGACGAACCCTGTGGTGTCCGTCGTCTTGAAACTTGGGTAAAAATTCCTCGTACTCGACTTCTTTGTTTCGCTTGCTGCGGCGAATTTTTCCGAGCGCGGCGTTGACGGTCAGGCGGTAAAGCCAGGTGGAGAATTGCGAGTTACCTTGGAAAAATTTTGCCTTTCGATAGACGGTCCAGAAAACATCTTGGATCACTTCCTCGGCATCAGCAGCCTCGCCGAGGATGCGATGGGCGACATTGTAAAGCTTTCCGGAGTAAAGATTGAAGATCGCTTCCAGCGCGTCTTGATCGCCTTCTTTTAGGCGCTCGATGATTCGAGCCTCGTCGTTCTCTGTCTTGCGACGACGAGTCGCGCGCCTAGGTAACGGCATTTTTACGGTTAATTCACCATGCATGGCGACGGCTTGGCGTCTCTCCATCGAAAAACTACTATTTGCTAGGTTGTGACCAAAGGACATGAACATCTCCTCGTGCTGCGTGGTCGCGAGACCCAAATTCTCAAGTTTCGCAGTTCAATCTTTCCTTAATGTTTCTAAGAGCGTGACGATAAACGGCGAGCAGTTGATGATTCTTAATGAGTCACTCTGAAGCTCGACAAGCTTGCGCGCCGCATCGTCCTTCATAAAATCTACGCCCGCCATATCGAGGATGATCATTTTTAACTGCCTGTCTCGGAAGCGAGCACAGGCTTTATCCAGCTCGGCAATTGATTCCACTGACACCGTGCCATCGAGGCGTAGCCTGATGGTTTTTCCATTTTCCAAATTTTCCGTTATTCTCAGCATGTTCCCTCGCAAGTGTTATTGGTGTTTAGAGCACTGCCTGTGCCACTATCGTAACTTATGGAAATAACGTTGTTTTTGACTTAGTGGATCGCGTACCATCGCGATATTCCGTTGCGAAATATCGCGATGGTTGTGAAATGTCGCAATCTGGCGTATGAGAATTGCTGGCTTTCGTTAAGGCCTTTGGCGCAAAGGGCTGGCATCAATCGAATGGAAAAAAGTCACAGCACGGTGGCGGACTCTCAACCAATTGAGTCGATAGACGGCGATGAAACATTGCATCACGTTACCGAAGGCATCGCCGGAGCCACCGGAGAGCAATTCTTCCGCTCACTGGCGCAACATTTGGCCAATGCCCTCCATGTGCGCTATGCGTTCGTCGCCGAATGCACCGACGATTCGCACGCGCGAGTACGCACCCTCGCCTTCTGGGATGGCAATGGATTCGCCCAAAGCATCGAGTATCCGCTGATAGCCACGCCATGTGAAAAAGTGATCCAAGGAAATGTCTGTTCTTATCCCGACCGGTTGCAGTTGCTGTTTCCTGAAGATCGCGGTCTTGTCACGCTCGGCGCCGAGAGTTATGCCGGCGTGCCGCTGCCAAATTCCCAAGGTAAAGTGCAGGGTCACCTGGTGGTGATGGATAACCAACCTCGTGTCTTCGGCAAGCAAGAGCTGCGAATCTTGCGCATCTTTGCTACCCGGGCTGGCTCAGAGCTGGAGCGCAGCCGCTCTGAAGCATCACTCAAGCGCAGTGAAACTCAGCGCCGCATGCTGCTCGACATCAACAATGCCGTTATCTCCAAACTCAGCCGCGACGAGCTGTGGACGGCGATCGGCGAAGCGGTGCGCCGGGTGGTGCCATTCGATCGCCTGGCGCTGGCCGAATACGATCCCAAACAAGACTGTTTGCGTATTGTAAACTATGCCGGTCCGTATCGACGCGAAGATTACACGCCCATCGGCCGGAAGCTCATACTAGACGATAGCCCGGCTGGCGTGGCCTTTACCGGTCAAAAGTACGTCCTGCGCGGCGATCTCGATCTCGAACGGCTAACGGCTTCCGAAGAGCGCGCTTATGGACATGGGTTCCGTTCGATTTGTGCGTTGCCGCTCGTTGTGCGCGGCACGAGCATAGGTGCGATCACCGCAGGCAGCCTTGAAAGATCAAGGTATTCAGAGGCGGACGTACAGTTTTTGATGGAAGTCGCGAATCAAATCGCCATCGCCGTGGATAATTTGCGGGCGCATGAAGAAACCGCCGCATTGAAGGCGAGATTCGAAGCGGAAGCGGTTTATCTCCAAGAAGAAATCAAAACCGAGCACAACTTCGAAGAAATCATCGGTCAGAGCGCGTCGTTGCGAGACGTGCTGCGAAAAGTCGAGCAGGTGGCGCCAACCGAAGCAACGGTGTTGATTCGCGGCGAAACGGGCACGGGGAAGGAGCTTCTGGCGCGCGCCGTACATGATCGGAGCCGGCGCAAGGATCGACCCTTGGTCAAAGTGAATTGCGGTTCGATTCCCTCCGGGCTGGTGGAAAGCGAGTTATTTGGACATGAGCGGGGCGCGTTCACGGGAGCCACTCAACGGCGCATCGGCCGGTTTGAGTTGGCCAATAGCGGGACGATATTTCTCGACGAAGTCACCGAGCTGCCGCTCGACACTCAAGTGAAACTTCTGCGCGTGCTTCAGGAAGGAGAATTTGAGCGGGTCGGCAGCAGCCAGACGATCAAAGTGGATGTGCGAGTCATCGCGGCCACCAACCGGGACTTGAATGAAATCGTCAAGAACGGAAGTTTCCGTGCCGACTTGTTTTACCGACTTAACGTATTTCCGCTCGAATCGCCGCCGCTGCGAGAGCGCAAAGACGATATTGCATTACTGGTCAGCTTTTTTCTGAGCAAGTTCGCCAAGAAGCTGGGAAAGCAGGTTCGTGGCGTATCGCAAAAGTCGATGGAAAGGCTTAAGAACTACAGCTGGCCCGGCAATGTGCGCGAGCTGCAGAACGTCATCGAGCGCGCCGTGGTGGTGGCGCGCGGGCCGGTCGTGCAGACCGATGACTCCATGCTCCGCACCGAGGACGCGGCGGAGGGTTCGACAATCGATAAGCTCGAGAACGTCGAGCGCAATCACATCATCCGCGCGCTCAATGAAACCGACTGGGTGATTCACGGAAAAAAAGGCGCCGCCGAAATTCTCGGCATCAATCCGAGCACGCTGAGGTCTCGAATGGAAAAACTCGGCATCAAGAAATCACGGACTGTCTAACTTGAGGAGCGTACCACGGTGGGTTTGGTCGAATATCTTGTCGCACTCGGTTGCAACCACTTCACCAGCAGCCGATAACCCAATAAGACGGCCAGAACCGCGCCGTATTGAGCAGGTCGGGTAATGTCCGATTTAACCAACCAATAAAAGTGTATCACGCCGGCGATGGCGGCGAGGTAAACCAGGCGGTGCAGTTGTTGCCAGCATTTGCCGAGGCGGCGAATCATGCGCGCAGTCGAAGTGAGCGCCAGCGGGATCATCATCACGAAGGCAGTGAATCCTGCCGTGACGTAAGGCCGCTTGACAATATCTTTGGCGATCCTGTTGAGATCGAAGAAATGATCTAGACCGACAAAAGTTGAAAAATGGAGCAAGGCGTAAAAGAAAGCATACAGCCCAAGCATGCGGCGAAATTTGATTAGCTCGTGCCAGCCGGTTATGCGCCGCAGCGGTGTGACAGCCAAGCTCGCCAATAAGAAAGTCAATGCCCACGACCCGGTGAAGCGGGTGATCGTATCGATGGGATTTGCGCCGAGATCGGCGTTATAGGCGCGATAGGCGAGCTGACCGAGTGGAACCAGGCAGACTAGAAAGACAGACGGTTTGAGCCAGGAAAGCATGTAAGAAAATTAAATGCAAAATTGAAAATGACGGACTTAATCTCTCATCTTTTTTGAATTTTTAATCTCTGCGGGTCAATTCCCGCAGCTTGCTGCGTAATGCCATTCCTAGCCTATTAAAGTCCGTCATTCCCGCATGCTTCTAGCGGGAATCCAGGCGAAACTCGGACTGGACCCCCGATTAAAACATTCGGGGGTGACAATTTTGGAAACATTTTCGTAACGGTCTATTGATACCCCGCAGCTTGCTGGGGGTAATTCACTTTTGCCTTTTTAATTCTATCTAATAGTATTTCTTGAGGTCCATTCCCTTGTACAGACTTGCCACCTGCTCACCGTAGCCGTTGAACATGAGCGTCTTTCGGCGAAGAAATTCGCCGATGCGCCGTTCGGTGGCCTGGCTCCATCGCGGATGATCCACTTCCGGATTGACATTGGAGTAGAAGCCATACTCCTGGGGTTGCATCATATTCCACGACGCCGCGGGCTGCTTCTCGACAAAGCGCAGTTTGACGATGGACTTGATGCTCTTAAAGCCGTACTTCCACGGCACGACCAGGCGCACAGGGGCGCCATTCTGCGCCGGCAGAACTTCGCCATACAAGCCCACTGAGAGAAGGGTCAGCGGATGCATGGCTTCGTCCATGCGCAGTCCCTCGACGTAAGGCCACTCGAGCGCGCTGCCAAAAATACTCGGCTTCTGACCAGGCATACGCTTGGGATCATGGAGCGTGACGAATTGAATGAATTTAGCGTTGTTGGTCGGCTCCACTTGATTGATCAAGACACTGAGCGGAAACCCGACCCACGGTATCACCATCGACCAGGCTTCGACGCAGCGCAAACGATAAATCCGCTCTTCGAGCGGGCTCAATTTCATCATGCCGTCGATGTCCAACGTCTTTGGCTTTTTCACTTCGCCTTCGACGGTTACGGTCCACGGTCGCGTCGTCAAGTACTTCGCGTTCTGCTCCGGATCTCCTTTGTCAACGCCAAGCTCGTAAAAGTTGTTGTACGATGTGATGTCCTTGAATGAGTTGATTTTCTCACTGGTGTCGTACGCCGCCGGCCCCTTTTTTAAATTCTTCAGTTTTTCGCCAGCGAGAGATTCACCTGGCGCCGACAGGTCGATTCCCGCCAACGCCGCGCCGGCGGTGAGCGCTACAGCGGACGCTGACGCGATGAATTGACGACGGTTTAGATACAGCTCTTTCGGCGTGATCTCAGAAGATTTTATGTCTACTGGTTTCTTAATGAGCATGGGTTGTCCTCCACTACTATCTACGCATGGTTGCTGACAACAGATTGTCTGTCAACTTCCCTCTGCGAGCAGCTGTTTGATGACCGATTCAGTTTTCTGGTAAGCACCCTCGCCGACATGGCTGTAGCGGATCACGCCTTTTTTGTCGACCACGACAATGGTTGGCCAAGCCCAGACGCCAAAGCGTTTCCAAATATCAAACCCATTGTCTTGCACAACCGGAAATCTGATGCCCAACCGCGCGGTTGCTTCCTGCACCTTAGCCAATCGTTTCTCCCAAGGAAACTCCGGTGAATGGACGCCAACGATGGTCAGGCCGGCTTGTTGATATTTATCATGCCAATCCCGCAACTGCGGGATGATGTTTCGACAGTTAATTCAGCCATAGGTCCAAAATTCTACCAAAACCACACGGCCCTTTAAGTCCGCCATGGCCAAGGGCTTGCTGTTGATCCAATTTTCCCGGCGATGTCCGGGGCGACCCTTCCGGCGGTGATGGCTGTGCCGTGCTTCGGCCACAACGTCCAGACAGCGACAGCTAGCCCGGATTATTCATGGTTGAGCAAATAAAAAAGCCATCGGCGCCGTCGAACTATGCTAAAAATAAGGTTGACAACCAAATCAGCCTTGCACAGCAAGCGGAGGAGCGATGGCTACACAGTGTCATAATCAACTTACACTTGGTTTTCAACCGAAGATCGTTCTCGATTTTAACGGCGGTGAGATTACCAGCGACTCGGGCCTGTTGCTTTTGCG
>DASYUV010000121.1:0-56888 GCA_036000865.1 Binatia bacterium
ACCGGAATGTCGAGTCGCTGCGCCTCGTCATAGATTGGATAATAAAATGGGTCCGTCATCAGCTTACCCCTTTCGAAGGGGCGCACGCAGACGCCGACGGCGCCATGTTCCTTGGCGAAGCGAATTTGCGGCGCGGCTTCGGTCGGGGTCAACGCCGGAACGACACAGGTCCACCGCAAGCGGTTCTCGCCGAGTTTCCAGACATCCGCCAGCCAGCGGTTCCAGCTCCAACAGAGCGCGATCTCCACTTCTGGGCGGCGCGTGAGCGGCCGGAGCCAGAGCGAGTTGTAGAGCACTTGCACATCGATCCCCAACGCGTCCATGTGTTTCAGCCGTTGGGTCACATCGCTAAGCTCCCGGGCTTGCACCGGAGTCCCCACTTCCCGGCCGAATCTTTTGACATGCTCTTCAGATTGCTTCTGGTTGGGCGAGGGAAACTTGGGGCCGAGATCCTCGCCGTCGAGAACCCAATGCTGGCGCTCGGGATTGTCCGGCTCGGCCACTAACGTAGGGCGATATTTTTCTTCGCCGGCCTCGAGATAATCCCATACGCGTTCGTTCTCCACCACATGCGCGTCCGCGTCGATCACGTCCGTTTTTACATTTGCCGTTAACATAGGATCTCCGTCGTCAAAAGCATTACCCAACATCGGCTCTGCTGTCTAGAGGTTATATTGGACTACCATGAATTGGCGTGTCGGTGCTCATCAAGAACTTGCACAGGTCCGACCGGGTGCAATTTTACAGATAACGAAGGCTGTTCCAATCGTTCCAGACGTTCCAATAGTTCCAATTGTAAGGCCGGGGAGATCTCCAGTATTACCAATGAGAGGATTTCTCAGGCAAAGCCGGCAGTGCTCTTGACGGTTGTCTAATCTAATGAGTATTTGAGTATCGGCAAGAATCGGTTCGACTGGAACTCGCAGGTGGAGGTGAACAGGTATGGCTTTGGTACGGTGCGTTACAGAAATGGGTATGGGCGTGGATGTTCACGGATTGGACTACACCAATGCCGCCAGGCGGGCGGTGTTCGACGCGATTCATCACAGCAGCTTGGGGTTTCCGCGACTGGTGGGCAAGACCGCCGACGATATGCGGGTGGATGTAACCATCGGCGTACCCAAGCCCGAAGCAGTGGATAAGCAGGCGGTATTGGAAACACTGCCGCACGGTGGCGGTCACATCAACGTCGTCCAGGGTGGATTGCAGGTGCTGAATGAAAAAGGCGACGACGGTTGGCTGATTGCCAACGCTATCATCATCGTCAGCATGGACGACGGCAAATAGTTCGTGTCACTGACGAATCGTATTGACACATTACGCTTGTTTTCGAATTGCTAAATGTTGCCTGGCGATTATTTAACGTCGCCCCCCAGATGTTTGCTATTTCAGATCCATCTACGAGATGAATTTTGCGCCTGCGGTTGCTAAATCGTCTTCCGCCTACGAATCAACTGGTTCCAGCCGTTCCAAACGTTCAAAACGTTCCAGTCGTTAGTAGTCGGACGCTGAGTAGACACTTGCGCGTGTAAACGTTTGAGGGCAAAGACTACGTTAAATCGCGCGGCTCATTTCGCTGCGAAGCAGTAAATCCGGCCCCCGCCTCCGCGGGGAGCGGTATCGGCGCAGCTTCCATTCTCATGCGATGAGTTCCATACGGAGTATCTCCCGGACGGATCACCACCAGGTCCTAGGCCATCGGAGTGACCCACCTGAGCCTGTTGGTCTGAAGCCTCCGATGTCCAATCGTTGCACGTCTTTCCAGCCATGATCCTACCGTCGGCCGTCGAGCCGGTCAGAATGTCATGCACGGTGGGTTTTGGTGAATCCGGCCAATTGCCGGGAACGCGCTGCCCGCGCTCGTCGAGAAACAGGTCGGCGTCTCCTTTGCGGGCGTGCAGCTCGTCAAGATCCTTCGCGACTACGACGCCTTTAGCATTCGACCAAGGTCCAGTGCCGATGCGACTGCGCGCGTCGGTCGGCTTGTTGCCATTGTCGGGATCCCGCTCGGCGCTCAAGTAGGCGCGCCAGGTCTTGTTGCCGAGACCGACTGCGCTCGCCAGCCCCTGGCAAATCTTATCCGCTCCGCGCAACCCGCCCAGGTTGGCCGTCTTGCTCCCAGTGCTACTGACAAAAAAGCTCATGGCAGGACTGACCTGGGCGCCTTCAGCGCCAATGCTCTGGCCCTTATCACTGCTGACGACGCCGAGCGCCGCCATCGCTGCGAGAAGAAAGATATGTTGCTTCATAAGCTTTTCCTTTCGCTAAAAATTTAGCACGCCTCGACAGCCGTGGAGTTTGCAGCCGGTTAAAAAGCGACTGCACGAAACTATACAGTAAGAAAATTAAAATCAAATGCGTGTCAAATAAAATTGCAGGGGCCGACTTCTACGCCGAGCGGGATTGGCGATAATGGAGAATGCTATAGGGGGATGACCGTTTGTGAAGTCGATTGAAGTTGACTGGTCGAGATTTGACGGTACGAAAATCGGGACGTCTACTTAAACGGACGTCATGACAAATGGCATTGCGTCCCCGAAATTCTCGCCACAGAGCCCTTGCTGAGCGCCAGGTCTTGCAATACCGCAAGCCTTTTTCTATGGTGTCCTGAGCGATTTTGCGAAGTCGACAATGGCGGACTCCATCGTGAACTTCGGGGTGTAACGCAATTGTTCGTGAGCCAGATGCGTATCGTAGGGTGCGACGAGGGGCGAGCGCACGAAAGGCGCGTCGGGGACGCCCTCGCGACTTACGACTAGGTTGGGATTTATCAATTGCTTGACCAATCCGATGATCTCGTCAAAGGTGTAATGCACACCCATCGAGAAATTCATCGCGCGGTGCGCGATCTCGGGAGCCTTGCAAGCGGCGATTAGCGAACCGGCGGCGTCTTTGACGTAAACGAAATCCTCTCGGTCCTGCCAAAAGGCGCGGCGATTTTCAATCTTCGCCGGCCGGTCTTCGACCGCTGCTTTGACCAGATTCTCGATAGCCATCCCGGTGCTCGTCGAACCGCCCCCGAAAATATGGCAAAAGCGCACCGCGACGAAATCCACGCCGCAGTGCCGCGTGTAGTTGTGACCGATGCCTTCAGCCGCCTGCTTCGTCGCCCCATAAAAGGTATCGGCGAAGCTCATGAGCTCTCCGTGAGACACTTGCCCCTGATATTTGGGATCGCGCTTTGCCGCACCGTAAACGGTCGTCGAGCTGGCGTGAACCACGCGTGAAATCTTAAAAAGTCGCGCCGCCTCGAGCAAATTGATAAGGCCCATGACGTTGATGCTTGCCATCAGGGCCGGACGATCGGTTGCCCGCGACACGGAGGTGTTGATGATAAAATCCGGCCGGACAAGACTTGCCGTTGCCGCAACCTGCACAAAGTCGGTCACATCGGCAGCGTGCGTCCGAATAGAAATGCCCAACCGGCCAAGCTTTGCCTCTCCCGGCCGCGGATCGATGTCAAACGCTTCAACTTCGTGTCCTTCGGCATGAAGCTGCGCCACGACGTTGACACCTAACATACCCAGCCCTGCTACCAAAAATTTCATTTCGTCATTTCCTTACTCGAAGCGTTACTCGCGCATCGGTTCGGTTTTTTTTGACTGCGCGGCGAACCCAGAGTTTACAACATGCCGCGCCCGCCATCGACGAGGATCGTCTGGCCGGTAATGAAGCTGCTATCATCCGAAGACAGAAACACAGCAGCGCCGATTAGATCCTGGGGTTGTCCAGGGCGCTTCAGACAGCGCTGCGCCGTGTACTTATCAATATACTCCTGGGACTGTCTCCGTTTGACGCGCTCGGTGAGAGTTGACCCCGGCATCAAGGTATTGACGTTGATGTTAAAGTCACCGACGAGTCGGGCTAAGGTGCGCGTGAAACCGATGACGGCCGCCTTGGCGGAGACATAGGGCAGCACGCCACCGCCGCCAGGCACTCCCACGACCGTGCTGGAGGAGAAATTAATGACTCGGCCCGAGCGCTGATCCCTCATGTGCGGAAACACCGCCTTCGAGCACAAAAAACAACCTCTCAAATCGACGTTAAACGGCTTGCTCCATTCTTCGACGGACAATTCGTGCCACGGTTTGCGTGGAAGCGGCGGATGCGCGGCGTCGTTGATGAGAATATCCACCTTGCCGTACGCGGCAATCACCTGCTGCACCATGCTCCGCGTGCTTTCTTCCGAAGAAACGTCGGTCACCACGGCCACCGCCTCGCCGCCGGCGTCGCGAATTTCCGCTTCCGTCCGCTTGGCCGCCTCTGAGTCGAGCTCGGCGATCACTACTTGGGCTCCTTCGCACGCCAGGCCGCCGGCTATCGCTTTGCCGATCCCGTTCCCCGAGCCGGTCACAATTGCTACTCTTCCGGACAGTCTCATTGGATCCGTTCGCCTCCTCAAAACCTCGGCGCCGATTTCCTCGACGAAATGAGCGCCGGATGAAAATTTAGTTACTTCAAAATGCCTTCGGATCTTAGCTGGCTTTGAACCTGGCGGAGCAATGAGAAGTCGCTCATCTGCGCCGCAGGACCGGTCTTCCCGAAACTGGTCTCGCGCTGCAGATCGGAAACCAAGCGAAATCCTTGATCGCTCATGCTGCCGTCAGGAGAATAGGCTTCTTTCACCAGCTCATAGGATTCCTCAGCGATGGCTCGGTCGAGCCTTAGATGGTCCATGACCAGACGAATCGTTTCTTCCCGGTTCTCGCGCACAAAAACCAGCGCTCTGACCGTCGCACGCAGCATTTTTCTGACGTGTTCCGGATTCTCTTTCAATAATTTCTCCGAGGCGGCAATCCCGGTCGACGGCAATTCCGGTACGTTCTTCACGCTGCCGAGTATTCGGAACCCCTGGTTTCGGGCGACCAGCAATTGCGGCGGGGTCATCGATGTTCCGTCGATGGTTCCCGCTTTCATTTGGGCAAGGCGCGCGAACGCATCGCCGGAACCGATAATCTTAATGTCCTTGTCCGGGTCCAGACCGGCCTGTTTCAACACCTCTCTCGCGAGCAGATAAGTGGTGCTGCTGCCGAGAGAATCCACAGCGAAGATTTTGCCACGGAGTTGATCGATGCTCTGTATGTTCGGTTTAACGACGAAGTATTGGTAAGGTCTGTTGACGATGACAGCCACCACTTTGATCGGAACACCTCTGCCGGCGGCACTCGATGAGGACACGGTGGCGGACGTATATTGCATGTCGCCGGTCAACACCGCTGCGATTGATACATTGCTGCGGGTCTGAATGAATTCGATATAAAACCCCTCGTCGGCCAAAAAGCCTCTCTTGGCAGCCATGAGCAACGGGATGTTGCCCATGCTGGGACCCGAGTATCCAAGCCTTATCCTTTCGCTCTTCTTTGCGGATCTGTCGATCTGATCCGGCGCTATGTTGACGCTGCGTTCAGCGGCGCCGGCGGTGTTCGAAATAATGCCACGGAAGCCAAAGGCGACGAAACAGACCAGGATTCTCCAGGTGATCGAGCGCCGAAAAATGAAAGCCGCTAAAGATTGGCGCGCAACGTACACCTTATTTTTGCTCTCCCGTTCTCAATTTGTTGCTTCTATTTCAGATAAGAAGGGCCGTCAAGCAGATCGCCTTTGGAGAAGTTCTGCGGTGTCAGACTTGCCTAAGTTGCATAACTCCCACGGGCAAGAAAGCCTTATTCCTCTGCCAAAAAATCTCGGATGATTTTGTGGGCCGCGGCCGGCTCGGTATAGAAAAAGTGATGGCACTCGCCTGGTAGGAGCGCGAGTTTCGCGTTGGGGATTCCCTTCGCCAACTCTTCAGAGCTGGCCCGATGGGACAGGTTGGAGGCAGAGATGTGATCCTCTGCGCCTACCAAGACCAGCGTCGGCACCTGAATGTCCTTTAATTGTGCTCTAGTATCACATTCGTGCCGGGCGATGATATGGCGTAGGAAACACTCCATCGGCGGGATGTTTTGCCAACGGACTTTGAGAAATTTTTCCACTTTGTCTCGATGCTTTTCGAGGTAGTCCTTGGTCCAACCTACGGTGACGGTATGTTCGCGGGCATATTTTTCATATCCCATCTCGACCATTTCCATGCACAGCTTCAGCGGGATGCCTCTCTGGTCCGGATATCCAGCGCCGCTTGAGGCGAGGATCAACTTTTTGACCTTTGATGGGTGCTCGAGTGCGAGAACCTGGGCGACCCTTCCGCCCATGGAGTGGCCGCAAACGATCGCCTGGTCGAGCTTCAGATGATCGAGTATCGCGGCGGCGTCGGCGGCGAACATCTCCATCGAATATTTCGTGGACGGCTTGCTGGACTGTCCCATCCCACGATAGTCGAAAGTGACTACGGTGTGATCGCGGGAAAACTCGGGCACCTGGTAGATTTTCCAAACTTCTCCGTCACACGCTGTCTCACTGAGAAAGAGGAACGGCGGTCCGCTTCCATGGACCTCGTAGTAGATGTCTGCATCTTTGAGCTTCAAGATCGGCATGATAAACCTCCGCTTTCCAAGCGTCGTAACACATTCTCACCGTGTTTGTTAACTAGCCATCATTCGGGGCGCCTCCACGGTAGGTCGGCTCCCGTTTTGGTCACGTGCGGGGTTGAAAGCTCTCCCGTGAATTGGCGTGGCTCATTGACACCCGAGGGCCGAGTGTAATAGACCGGCGATCGTCAAGAACTAAAGGAATTCGAAATGAAAGGCTCACCGGGATTTCCGTTGTGTCGGCCGCTTCGGCGGGCTGTTCTCGACCTGCCGATGATTCTGCCCCTCGTTTTGTTTCTCTGCTCTAGTGCGACACTGCACGCGCAGGCGTTGAAAAAAGTACCGTTTCCGTTCTCGCCCATCGGCATCAACTCGCTGCCGTGGTTCGTCGCCAAGGAAGCGCGCATCTCTGAAAAGCATGGAATCGACTTCGATCCTGTCTTCATTGGCGCATCGGCCGTGCTATTTCAGTCCATGTTGTCAGGCGCGGCCAATTTCGCCGGCTCCGGTGGGCCCGCCGTCATTTCAAATGTCCTGAGGGGCGGCGACATCATTCAGATTACCGCGATGGTGCCGCGGTTCACGCAATCGGTGATCGTAAAACCTGAGATCAGGAAACCGGAGGACATGGTGGGAAAAAAGATCGGCGTCAGCCGGCTCGGCACCGCCACCCATTTCGCCTTGCAAACGGCGATCGATAGCCATGGCTTAAAAGGGGTAACCATCCTGCAACTGGGAGGACAACCGGAGGCATTGGCCGGTCTTGTGCGCGGCTCGGTGGACGGCGCGGTGTTTTCGCCGCCTTACAATTTCCAATTGAAGAAGCAGGGTTATAATGAGCTATTCTCGCCTAGCGATCTCCAGAAGGTCACCGAGTTTATCACCAATGGAATCGTCGGCCGTCGATCGGTGGCGGAGAAAGATAAAGACACCATTATCCGTGTGATTAAATTCACGGCTGAATCGATCAAGCTGATCCAGACCGATCGAGAGTTTACCAAGAAAGTGATCATGAAGTGGATGCCCATGAAGGACCCTGATCTGCTGGAGCAGGTGTACCGCTTCGCGACGGAGAACTATTCGAAAGAGGGCTTGGTGCCGGAGGGCGCGCTACGCTCCACGACAAAACAAATGGTGCAGAGCAATTTGATCGAAGCGCAAGCGGCGGCCGCAATGCCGGTGACCGCCTACTACGACAACCGCTATGTCGAAGAGGTAAAGCGGTCGGGGTTCTTCGACCAGTTGTGGAGATAGCGGACTCAAAGGATGAAGGACGAGGGATAAAGGATGAAAAAACATTCATAGGTTTTTCAGTGGAAATCTACCTTCGGCTTGTTCGATGAACCGAGAAAGAATTCACAGTCGACGGAGGAAATGAAGTGGCGACTTTGCAGCTGCCCGATGGAGAGATCTATTACGAAGTTCATGGCCACGGCCAGCCCATGGTATTTCTGAGCGAAACTGCATGCGATGGAGAAGTTTGGAAAATCTATCAGGTGCCGGAGTTTTCGAAGGACCATCGAGTCATCATTCACGACTACCGCGGCACCGGTCAGTCGAGTAAGCCATCGATTGACTATACGACCCAGATGTTTGCACAGGACGTCATCGCGTTGATGGATCACCTCGAGGCGGACGATGCCATTGTCGTGGGTCATTCCATGGGAGGACGGGTTGCCCAGCTCTTGGCTTTGGATTACCCGAATCGAGTGAAGCGACTCGTCCTCGCATCCACCGGCTCTCATTTTCCTAAAACGAAGGGGCTGCCGCTCAAGATATGTAAAGAAATGATCGAATGGGGCTATGAGAAGTACGAACGGGATCACTCGATTCTCGTTGGTTTCACCGACGAGTTCGTGAAAAACCATCCCGAGCGTGTCGAGCACTACTTAAAAATAAGGATGCAGAATCTTTGCCCGGTCGAGTTTTACCTTCGTCATCTCCTCGCCCGGCAGAGCCACGACACCAGCGGACGGTTGAAAGAAATTCGGCAACCGACGCTGATCCTGGTAGGCGAGGACGACCGTAACATGACCAGCGAAGTCAACCACCGCATGTCGTCGGATATACTGGCCAAAGGAATTCCGAATTCAAAACTGGTCGTGCTGCCAAACGAGCGGCACAGCTATTTCTTTGCCAATCCGGACACAGCGCACAAAATAATTCGCGAATTCATCAAAGAATAACGCCCACAAGCGTGAACCGTTTCAAAAACTGTTGCGCAGTTCTTAAACCACGCCTGCCTCCCGGCCGCTAGATTTAGAATCGAGTCAAGCTCCCGACGCCGCGCTCGATCCAACGTTTTATGCTCTTCATCCCTTTTGCGTCTATCACTCTTCCAATTCGGCATAGTGGCGGAAAATGTCTTGCTCGTTGAGCGCCAGGCGCCACGGTGAGGATAGATAGACGGCGATTCGGGGACGCGCTATGACTCGATCGTGTAAAGTCACCGGTCTCGCCCGCTGTGATCGGGGTTGCGCACGAGGCTGCGGTGAGCGATCTCTTCCAGATTGATCGCACCGACGCGCGGTTGCTGCTCGCCATCAGGCGCTGAACGTTGCAGAGCGATTTGCGCGTTCCCGGCGTTCAATCGCTTCGCTTCGTTCAAATTGTTTTACGATGCAAAGCCGGGAACCCTTCAAAATCCCAGGGGCAAAGAGTAAACCTGGCCGCATTTGTTGCATCTTACTCGAGCTCAAGGTCGCGATCAGCGAGCCTATTTTCCTTTTGAAACAGTTTGGAGATGATCCAAGTTGACAGCGCAGTCCCTCGGCATTCCGTCTGCCTTGGTCAACAAAACTTCGGATGGAATATCACGAATCGTCGTCGTGACAGGAGCAACGGTTACTTCTCCTAGAAACTCCGACGCTGAATCTCTAGTTAGGATTAGGACCGGCCGTTTCTTGTCGGGTCGAGAAATCCTTATAGCTATAGTGCTCACATGATTAGTCATGCTCAAGTCAATGGCAGGGATCTTGGAAGAGACGGTTCGGGGGAGAAAATGCACAGATCGCTCATTGATATCACGACACCACTCCCGGCTCATGTTCCCTTCATTTCCCGCCCAGGCGCTGAAGCATTCGCCTCAAGGCCACTCGCGCGCGTTTGAGAGGAGTGATCTTGCCTCCCTCCAGCCGAATTCGGAGCTCGACGTAGAACTTGGATAGCGATTTGAGAATCTGTTTAAAGAGGTCATCCTGCCCATCGGTATTGCCGCGACAGATGTGGTGGTGACAGCCAATCGATACGGCTTGCAGCGGCACAAGCAGCTGAATTCTCGAAAGACCGTCCAAATCTAGGCTTTTCTCGGCCGACTCAATCTGCATCGCTGCCCCGCGCACCTCGTGCTTATCTCGGGCATACTCTTCATAGCGCATGGAGATGAGCTTTTCCCAGTCACGAAGATGATTGGTTTCTACACCTAAGGTCCTTAGATGTTCCACGTGCGCCTCAGAGATACGTTTGTTCAGACCGGCGAGATAGTTTCGGAGCTCCCGGGGAACGCGGAGATCAGGCGCCTCGAGCAGAAGCATGATCAGCACGAGAAACGCGACAAGCAGCTCGTTGAAGATCCGGTCCTGCTCAGCTTGGCTCAAGCGCTCAAGACCGGCCATTCGGCAGAATTCTTTGCCGCAAAACAGCTCATGTGCGGAAGCCGCGGCCCGCCTGCGACAAACCCGCGGCCGTTACCTCAGCCATTTGATCGAGCGATTCAATAGACGGTAAACGTGTCTTCATGCTGGAATAGGATGGAGTACCAATCGCGTTCTAGGTAGCGGAATCGTGCCTTCCGAAGATGAATTTCCGATTAAGCAACAAGCCGACCGGGCCAAAGCCGTGATTCCTTCCCCTTGACGGGGAAGGACAAAGGTAGGGGTGATTTCTTTAATCGATTTCCGAGCACCCTATCCTGGCCTTTCCCCATCAAAGGGAAAGGATGGGCAAACAAAATACAGTGACATGCGCCGGTTTCATCAAGCGGGAACGAGCATACGCGCACTTAATTGGCCTCCAAGCTAAGCTGAATGGCCGACCCAATCGGATCGAACCGTTTGGTGTTCCTCGATTGGCCAGTCTATCTGAACTCCGGCTCTTGCAGGACTTCTTTAAGAAAACTCATATCGACGCCTTTGCTGGGGTCGATCGGCCCTTGCAACGCGCCCAATAACTGGCCTGCGTCGATCAAGGTTTTCTGAGCCTCGCCGGTCAGAATTCCATTCGCGCTTGTCGTCTTTGGAATATCGTCAAACACCGCGCTCGCGCGCGCAGAATCAAGTTTCAGCTGCTGGCTCCAGAACGAGATCGCATCCTGCCGACTCTCCCTGATTTTGCGGAACGTCCTCAAGGTTGCGCGAATCATGCGCTTGATCAGTTGCGGGTCCTCTTTGAGAAGCTTCTCTGTGGAACACAGCCCGCCGCTGGGCATTTCGAGGACATCGCCAACAAATAAAAGGTCTCTGCCGCCGAACTGCTTGGCCAGCAGATGCCACGGCGCGGAAAGGATCGATGCTTGGATCGCATTGTTTTCGAGGGCGTTCAGCCTGGTCTGTAGAGCGCCCAAGGCAAGATAGGTGACGTCCCGGTCGGGATTCAGACCGAAATGGCTGATGGCCCTTTTCGCGGCGTAGTGGGTGGCTGTGGCCAGGCTCGCCACGCCGATCGATTTGCCTTTGAGGTCTTGAAAGCTTTTTATTTCGGGCCGCGCCACGAAATGAAACGGCGCCCTCGAGTTGATGACCATAAAACTCTTGACCGGCACACCGCGAATCCCGGAGTAATAACACGACTGGAATTGCGCGCTGAACTGGGCGTCGCCGGATATCAGAGTTGCCGTGGCGACGTTGGGTCTTGCGACGACAATACGCAGGTCCAGCCCCTCTTGCTTGAATAAATCCCAACGCTTGCCGTAGAGCAGCAACAGAGTCGTCCCTGTATCGATCGACGGAACTTGCAGGACAGCCGGAGAAATCGGCTCGGCACCGCCAACCCATTGCGCCGAGCCGATGCCGGCTAGGACCAGCAAGAGTGCCCATTTCCCGATCTTGGACATAGGTTTGAGTTGCATCTATGGTGTTAGCGCGCCACGCACCTGATCGATGAGCGCCAGGGCATTGTCGGGACAAACATCGCCGCGCCACGCCACATGGCCATCCGGCCGGACTAAAACCAACCGACGCTCGTATAGCTCGGCAATCTTGGCATCGTTGACATCGCGAACTATCAATGGAACCCGGAGGGCGGCTGCAGCGTCAACGATCTTATTCGCATCGACGGAATTTTTGCCGAAGCTCAGCAGAACGAAGCCGCCACCGAACAGATCGAGTGTCGAGTATCCCTCGCTGATCCACGCATGCGGCGCCCGAGCGCCGGACCGGCACAATTGCCGAAACGTTTCGCTCTTCGGTATTGTCGTTTCTGTCTCGGGGCAAATGACCGGAGAGCCTTCGTAACAATAGCCGAGCTTTACGCTCTCGTTTAGCCGTTCAGTGCCCGCTCCTCGTCTGCCATTTAATGCCTCGGCCAATTGCCGCCGCGCCCTCTCACCGTCCGGCGAGTCGTCCGTGATTGTTGGCTCGGCCGGCAGGGAGGTTTCGTGCTGGAATACTTCGCTGGAAGCCAGGACGCTGTCTGTTGCTACCGGCTTACGCTCCGATTCATAACTCTCCAGCAGACGCGCTCCGCCCCACCCCTGAAGCCTGGCTGCAAGCTTCCATCCTAGATCTACGGCATCCCCGATCCCTGTGTTCATCCCCAGGCCCCCCGTGGGTGACATCTGGTGCGCGGCGTCGCCTGCGATGAAGACTCTCTCTGCGCCGTAGCTTTTCGCGACCAGCTCGCGCCGCTTCCAGGGCAAAACCGAAAGCACTTCGTAAGAAAACGGCTTGCCAACGGCACGGATCAATGCGCCCGCGACATCGAAGGAATTCGCATCGGTATCGGGATCGAGTTGGAAAAGCGTAAGACGCCATAGCTCGCGGCCGTCGATGGCGACGAGATCTGACCAGTGGCCTGAACCGTCCACCAGTCGATAAAAGCGCCCCCAACCTTTATTGTGCAGCGCGCCGAGGGCCTTTGATCGGAAAAAGATGCTCAAGCTGTAGCTGAGTAGCCCCGAGCCTTCATACTGCGTGTTCAATGCTTTACGCACGAGTCCGTCGAAGCCATCGCAGCCGACAAGATAGCCGGCGCGGATGGTTTCACTGGCGCCCGACTCGAGAGAGCTTACCCGCGCGTGCACGCCGTCAAGGCCGGCTTCGAACGACTCGAGCTCGGCGCGATGGTGCAGCGTCACCGAGGGAAGCGACGCCGCATGGCGGAGCAGAATGGGATCGAAAAAAATTTGCGGGCACTGTCGCGGGCCCTCGGGCGTGTAACCTAAATCGCCTCGCTCGGCATAGGATGCAATCTGCTGCCGGAAAATCTCATACCCGACCATGGTCGTGACGTAGATGAAGTCTCCGGGATGGGTCTGCGACCAACCGGCCTTCTTGACCTCCTCGGCGATACCCCAGCGACGGCAAAATTCCATCGAGCGCGTGGAGACCTGGCTCATTTTGGGCACGGTGACGTTGCCGTCGCCGCGCTCGACGAGCATGCATTCGACGCCCCGGGAGCCGAGCTCTACAGCGAGGGCGAGCCCAACGGGTCCCCCGCCGCAGATGAGAACTGGAACTTGCACTGCCATCGTTCAAACCGTTCCGCGGATAAATAGCACAGTGATATCGAGCTCGCGTTTCATCAGACCTTGCTCGATTTGATAACGATTCAGCGCTTTGAGGCTGGTCATTTCCGTCGGCCCGAGAACGTAGGCGTAGGGATCTTCGCCGAGCACGTCTTTCTCTCTCTCGTAACCGGCGATTTCCTCTGCCGTCATGTACTGAGACGAAAGTTTTTTTGCTTCGCGGAAGGCCTCGGTGAGCTTCATGGGCAAATCCGGGTAGCGCTCGACTGCCGCCTCGGTCATGGCAAGGGTCTGCATGATCGGATAAATGCGGCTCCTTCGCACATAGCTGATGATTTGCTCCGTATCATCGATAAGCGATTTCACACCGGCAAATTTTTCCATCTCACGCGTCGTCTCTCCGCCGCCAAAGATCGCGTTAGCGCGTCCCGCTAAACGACCCTAGGTTTTGATTTCCGGCCCGCCGACGATATACCAGCCGGGACGCGAATTGACGATAAATAACGCTTTGACCGGAGCGCCGCGCAACCCCGCATAAAAAGCGGTCTGAAACTGCGCCGTAAAATGGGTGTCGCCGGAAAGCAAGGTCGCAGTAGCCAAGTGCGGGCGGATGACCACGATACGCAGATCCAAGCCCTCTTGCTTGAAGAAGCCGCGGCGCTCGCCGTAGGCAAAAGTCTGTTGGACGTTGCCAGCAGCGCGAGTGCAAAGACGAGGGCTGAAAGCAAACTACGCATTGCCGACGAACAGATTCATCACGCCGATATTTTCGATTTCGGCCTTGAGCTTCTCCCCACCGACCAGCTTGCGTTGAAACGCCGGCGAGTCCGGATTGCCCGTTGAGATCAAATCGCCCGGCAATAGTGTGGTGACTTCCGAAAGAAAGCTCACCAGCTCCGCGACGCCGTTAATCATGCCGCTGGTATTCGCCGACTGGCGCAACTCGCCGTCGATCCAAAGATTCATTGTCAAATGATGCGGGTTGGGAATCTCGTCGCGGGTCGTGATCCACGGCCCGATCGGAGCGAAGGTTTCGAATCCTTTACGCACCGAACGGCAAGAGCCGACGCCGGTTCCGGGAGGGTTGGGACCGCGCGCCGTCATGTCAAGCATCACGGTATAGCCAAAAACGTGATCGAGAGCGTTATCTTTGGCGACGTTTCTCGCCTCCTTGCCAATGACGACGCACAACTCCAACTCGGGGTAGACGACTCTTTCCCCCTTGGGAATCAGGATCGTTTGCTCCGGGCCGATGACGGCCGAAGGCGGTTTCAGAAAAGTCATTTCGAGGGCTTGCTCGAGCGTAAATTTCAACGTCTCGCCGCGGCCGGCGGCGTCTTTGATATCGCTCGTGCCGCGCTTGTAATTGAAAGCCGCCGCCCAAATCTTTGACGGCCGTACAGGCGGTTTCAGCAGAGCGGAATCCAGTCTGACTCTTTTGGCCGTTGAGATTGCGCTTTCTAGAATGTTCTTGACTGAGTCGTACCGGGCGATGAAATCGATCATGGACGATCGCTGAGAAAGAAGGCCCTTCTGCGCCAATAGATCTCCTATTAGAACAAGTTCCTCGCCGTCAACGAGCGCGAGTTCATTTGGTTTTATCGAGGCAACGCGCATTTCAAGTCCTTATTTACTGAATCTGGTTTTCGGGAACGAGATGATGTCATTCACCGATAGCCAATGCCATCCCGCGCGAGGCGGTGTCAAGAGCTGTGAAAACACGCAGCGTGCTTGCTGATCGTTTCCGCCAAAACAAATGAAAGGTAGGCAGGCGGAATCGGAGCCCTTGAAGGATCGCGACCGGTACAAGCGCGATTCATCTCAAAGCCGTTCTCGCCAAGAGAAGATACAACTACGTCAAGCGTGCTGATCGCCCGCTCGACGAATCCAATGCAGCTCGACCTGCAGATTAAGACAGACCTAGATCAAATAAGCGGAATTGTTAAGCTGTAAAGGCCCGGCCCAATGCCGAGCGTTAGCCTGATTCAGTGATGAAGGATGACACAGCCGCGGTTTTGTCGATCGAGGGACGCGAGGTCCGGGTGACCCACCCCGACAAGCCGTATTTTTCCAAGCAGACGAAGCTCTCGAAACTCGATCTCGTGCGCTACTATCTGTCGGTCGCGCCGGGCGCTCTCGCTGGAATCCGGGATCGTCCGCTGGTTCTCAAACGTTTCGTCGACGGTGCCGAAGGCCAGGCGTTTTATCAGAAACGCGCGCCCGCCCAGCGGCCCTCGTGGTTGCGAACCGTTACGCTGTCATTCCCTTCAGGCCGCAAAGCGGAGGAGGTCGTCGTCGATGACACGGCGGGGCTCGCGTGGCTCGTGAACCTGGGCTGCATCGAGCTCCATCCACACCCCGTGCGCTCCGGCGATCTCGAGCACCCGGACGAGTTGCGCGTCGATCTCGATCCCGGTCCCGGCGTCCCCTGGGAAGACGTGCGCCGTGTTACTCTCGAGGTGAAATCGTTTCTCGACGAGATGGGGCTTCGTGGCTGGCCCAAGACGAGCGGTTCACGGGGAATGCACGTGAATGTGCGGATCGAACAGCGCTGGACGTTCGTCGAGGTACGCCGCGCCGCACTCGCGTTATCGCGCGCAATCGAGCGGCGCGCACCGGCCCTGGCGAGCTCGAAGTGGTGGAAGGAGGAGCGTCACGGCGTGTTCCTCGACTACAACCAGAACGCCAAGGACCGCACGACCTGCTCTGCCTATTCCGTGCGCCCGCTTCCCGACGTCCGCGTGTCTACGCCACTTCACTGGCATGAGGTCCCCGACTGCGACCCGGCCGACTTCACCGTGCTCACGGTTCCCAAGCGCTTCGCGGAGTTCGGCGATCCGCACGGGGACATCGACACGGCGCCAGGTTCGCTCGAAAAGCTGCTAGAGCTCGCGGCGGAAGACGAGGCGGCAGGTCTCGGGGACGCACCCTGGCCTCCACACTTTCGTAAGATGGAGGGCGAAGCACCGCGCGTGGCCCCTTCGCGCGCCCGCGCCCCAGCGAAGGAAGCCACCGTGAAGAAGCCACGAAGCAGGGCGCCACTTCTGGTGGTCGCGAACTCTCCGAGCAGAGATGCGGCCCTCGCCGGTCTGGAAAGATGGAAGAGTAAACATCCCGAAGTGGCCGCCCTTCTCGCCGTGGATGACGTGCTGATCGACTCCATGCGCGGCAGGTCGTCCACCTGGACGCGCATCCGAGTGAACCTGCGAAATGTGCCCGAAGAGTCGCGCCCACCGCAAGAAACCCCCGACCCTGATGAGGATCCAACCCGTGAATGGCGTAACCGGCGCGCTTCGGAATCCAGCAAATAAAAATACTCTGGATACCGCTTTCGCGAGTATGACGGTGGGAACACCGCGAAATTCAGGGATCGCCGGCGAAAATCACCGCCAGCTCTTGGGGTGGCACGACTTCAAGCTGGGCGTACGTGCAGTCGCTCGGCTGCTTGTCCGTGCGCCATCTGCGAAACTGCGCTGTGTGACGGAAGCGGTTGCCCTGCATGTGGTCGTGAGCAACTTCGACTACTAGCTCGGGACGCAGCGGCTCCCAAGACAAGTCCTTGCCCCCGCTCCAGCGGCTCTGGCCGCCAGGCATGCGATGCTCGGCTTCACCGCTCGCTGTTGATTGCTCGGCCCAATCTTTCCAAGGGTGAGCGGCCAACGCGTTCTTGCGGTAGGGGGCGAGGAATTCTACGAGCTCGCGCCGCGTCTTGTCCGTGAAGCTCGCGCAGACGCCGACATGCTGCAGCGCGCGGGAGTCGTCGAAAAGGCCGAGCAGGAGTGAGCCGACAGCCGTGCGCTCACCTTTCTTGTGCCAGCGAAAGCCGGCAACGACACAATCGCACTCGCGCTCGTGCTTGACCTTGAGCATCACGCGCTTATTAGGTTCATAGGTTCCCGAAACCGGCTTGGCGATGACGCCGTCGAGACCAGCGCCCTCGAAGCGACGAAACCAGTCCGCCGCTATGCTTGATTCTCTGGTTGCGGGCGTCAGGTGGATCGGCGGCGCTGCGGATGAAAGCAGCGATTCCAGCATTAGTCGACGATCTTGGAACGCCGTGCCCCGCAGATCTCGGTCGCCCTCGCCGAGGAGGTCGAAAAACACGATCGATGCCGGGATTTCTTGGGAAAGAAGCTTCACCCGCGACGCAGCGGGATGAATGCGGAGCTGCAGGGCATCGAAGTCGAGTCCGTCATTCTGTGCGACGACGATTTCCCCGTCTAGCACGCAGCGAGCGGGCAGCTGTGAGCGGAGCGGCTCGAGCAGTTCCGGAAAGTAGCGGTTCAGCGATTTTTCGTCACGACTCTGGATCAGGATCTCGTCCCCGTCGCGAAACACCAGGGCACGAAACCCATCCCATTTCGGTTCGAAGATCCATGTTCCGCCTGACGGTAATTCGCCGACCCGCTTGGCGAGCATCGGCAAAACTGGCGGGTTCACAGGAAGATGCATACCTCAGTCTGTTAGTGCTGGTTCCAGTCGTTCCAAACGTTCCAGTCGTTCAAACACGCGATCGTGTTCCAATCGTTCCATACGGTCGAACCATCTACGAGTCAACTGGTTCCAGCCGTTCCAAACGTTCAAAACGTTCCAGTTGTTTAAGAGTCGGACGCTGATCACTGGACACGTTCAGTTCAGATGAAATCGGGATGTAGAAAAAGGGCCTGAGGGCCGGGAGTGAGTATTGACTAACTCGCGCTGCCGCATCTCGCCAGCCGGTCCATTCGACATTCTTGACCTTGACGGTGTACCCCCGCGACCCGAACCCGAGCTTACCATCCAGCACAGCCGTCGAGACGACGGTCAACTACACGCGGTCTTCAGCGTGACGCTGATCGCCACACTGGTGTGATTCTCTTGCAACAAGGGAAGTGTTCTTTCCATTCCATCTAATCGTTGCTCCGGACAAGCTGATAACCTTGCCGTCATAAGTGGAACTGCTAATGATCTCACTTCGCGCTCTTTAAAAACGGCTTCCAGTTCCATTCGAAGTCGGGATCCGTGTACGTTTGCGGCGGCATCAGTGAAGTTAGACCGCGTTTCGCCAGCTCGGCTTCGAATTTCTCGCGCACCCAATTGTCTTCGTTGACATACTCGATCTGATCTTTGGCCCGGTCTTCGACTTTTTCGGCGTGGCCGAGAAACTGCCTAGGCGGATGGAGCGCCAAATAACGCGCCGGTTCACCGCCGGCGTTGAAGTGCTGGTGGAACCATCTGTTCGGCGGCACAAAGCAGCTTGCTTCATGCCAAGGCACGACGACTTTATCTTTGCCCTCTTCCCACATGATCGAGTAGCCCTCACCGGCGGGAATGACGATCACGCGGCCAGGTCCGTGGCGGTGCGCTTTCTTGTACAACCGCGCGTCGAATACCGACATATGGCAAGACATCTCCGAGTCGGGAAACTGAATGTAAACGCTCCGCCCACCGGCGCCGCGCCGCGCATTGCTGTCGAGCTTGTCCCACGCGCGCATGTCGGGGAAGAAGTTACCGTACCAATAGGCACGCCGGCCCCACGATTCATCCAGGGTGTCTTGCGAGACCATCTTGGCTTCCGAGTAGAAATCCATCTCGTTCTGGATGTCGGAGCCTTCGTAGAGATTGCCGAAAATGAAATTGGCGTCGCGCACGCCGGATAAAGTCAGCGGCATATAGTTGTAGTGCAGTAAACGCACCGGCTTGTCGCCCTGCATGTTGGCGAACTGATGCGTGTAATTATGCGGCACGAGGAACATGCTGTGCTTCTGCCACTCGAAGGTTTTCTTCGGCCGCTTCTCACCAGCCCAAATGGTCGTGAGCCCGCGCCCTTCGACGACATAGACGATCTCGTCGAGGGCGAACTTGAGCGGAGGTAGAGTTTTTCCCGGAGGAACTTCCGTCACCCGCGCCGAAGTCACGCCTTCCTGGCCGACGAGCTGGATAAAAGCGGAGTTGCACTGGCGCGAGTCCCACCAATCTAGCTGTAACCTCCTCAGATCCTCGACGTAATAACCGCGGTAAATGGGAATACCCTGAGTCTCCATCCACTCATCGTAGGTAAAGATCTTACTCCACATTTTGCGTTCGGCTTGCATCGCTTTGGACATCGCCGAAGTTCCTCCGAAAAAATTAGTTTCTCAACTCATATCATCCCCGGAAGCCGAAACAAGTCTCGCCGCAACGCCTACTTCACAGTCACGACTAAGATGGTTCCCGCCACGGTAAGCAGCGCACCCACGATTACGCGCAAACTGAGCGCTTCCAAGTCCCTCAAGAATATCGCGGTCAGCAACAAGGTCATCACCGGATTGGAGCTCACGAGCGGATCGACGATGACAACTTTGCCGCGGCTGAGAGCATGAAATACCGATAACAGCGCCGCGGTATTGAAAACACCCGCACCAACCAGCCACGCGGCGCTCTTGCGAGTGAGCTTAACCGCTTCCTTGCCACCTTGAATCTGAAGCAACGTGTAAGAGAATATGGCCGCCGCCGCCCGCCGCGGCGGTAACGGCCGCAGCCAAAAGCGGAATGCCGACGTAACTCAATCCCGCCTTGCGCAAGTTTGACGAGGCGCCAAACGCGACGGCGCCAACGATCGGATAGATAATATTCCGCTTGTCCCATTCACCCACTGCCGGCTTAGACATGGAAAGCGTCACAACCCCACTGATCACCAGGAGCGTCCCGATTATGTTTTGCAAGATCCACGTTTCGCCGAGAAATACGACGGCGAAAATGGAGGCAAAGATCGGCGAAGAGTTTACGATCGGAACGGAACGAGCGACGCCGATCCGTTCGATTCCTACATAGCTCAAAGTGCGACCGATGCCGGGGGCGAAGATACCGGCGGCAATGAAAAGTGCAATCGCTGGAGTCCAGAGGGCCGACAGCGGCACAAAGAACGGCGTCAATAACCACAAAACTACAGCGCTCATGGACAGCGAAATAAAAGATCCGGTCATGGCGTTTGACTCAACCAAACCCCGCCGGATGAAAATGTGAGCGATCGAAAAACAGAGCGCCGCCTGAAATGCGAAATAAACAGCCATCGACTCTATTTTGCCGTCACGACCAGAAGGGTGCCCGTCACCGTCACCAACGCGCCGAAAACAATGCGGCCCGATAATCGTTCGACTTCGCGAAGAAAAATCCCGGTCCAAAGAATAGTCAGCAAAGGATTGCAAGCAACCAAAGGCTCCACACGAACGACTTGGCCGAAGTTGAGCGCGTAAAAAAACGATAAAATCGCGCCTGTATTCACGATCGCCGCGGCAAAAAGCCAGCTGCCGCTTTGTCGATTGAGCTTCAGCATCTGTCGGCCGTCGCGGAATTGAATTATGATCAGTAAAACAATGAACGCCGTGCCGACGGTAACAGCGGCCGCCAGTATCGGCACTGGAACTGTCGTTAGACCGGTTTTCCTCAGAGTCGTGGAGACGGCAAATGCCATTGCGGCAAGAATCGGGTAAAGCACATCTTTCTTTTGCCAATCGCCTTGCTCGCGCCTACCCGAAGAAAGTATGACGACGCCGAGAATCACTAGACATGTGCCTATTATGTTTTGAAATACCCATGTTTCTCCCAGGAAAATAACCGCGAGAACAGAGGAGAACATGGGCGAGGTGTTTACGATCGGCGACGAGCGGGCGACGCCGATCCGTTCCATGCCGACATAACCGAGAGTTTGACCGATTGCGGGGGCAAAAAATCCGGCAGCAATGAAGTAACCGACAGCCGGCATTTGCAGCATAGAAACGGGAACGAAAGCGAATACCAGAAGCCAGAAGATCGCTGCGCTGGTGCCGAGCGAAATCAGCGAGCCGGTGAAAGCATTGGAATGGACCAAACCATGCCGAACGAAAACATGGGCGATGGAAAAACACAGGGCGGTTTGGAAAGAGAAGTATTCGGCCATGAGCGTCGGTGACAACAAAAAGGGCCGCTTCATTGCAGCCCTCATATGGCGAATTTACGCGGTCCGGTTTATCGTGAATGGCGCTGGCGGGAATTGCCGAGGCCAGTGCCGGCTTTCTAGTGAGCCTTCTAACGCGGCCGGAACGACCTCGCACTTTCAAACGAGCTGAACTAAATTTTGAAACCGCGAATCAGTCGCTGCGCGTGGTCGGAAACATGAGCGACTTGACGGTGACCGGGATGACTTCGGTGATGCCCAAGCACTCGCCGATATCGATGTAATCTAAATCACCGACTTCGATGCCGTCGACGGCGATGATGTCACGGGCGACTTTAAGCTCATCCCTAAGTATGCCGCCCAGAGACTTCGCGATATCGAGATCGAGCGTCAAGTAAAGCGGACATTTCTGATCGTCCGCTTCTTTGAGAATTTCCGCGACGCCCGCGGCGATTCGCTTCACCGACTGGTAATCCGGCACACCGCTCACGGTCAAAGACAACGCTAAGCCCGAAGTGAAACGTTGCAGGTCAAATTTCCGCAACGACTGCTTGAGCGCGTCGCTGACTGACTCACCGTCGCGAATGGTGGCTTGAATGACTTTGAGGCCATGCACCGGCAACGCCTTTTCGTTGGAGACGTAGCTGGTATTGCCGCTCGCTTGAATCGTGTACTCGCCGGCGCCGATGACGGTGGCGCGAATGCCCTCAATAGGTTCGCGCAGGACACCCTTAGGTAGCTTCTTTAGATGCTCCCGCATGTTCTTGCCCACTACCGGGCCAATATCGCCATAGGCCTTTGGATCGCGATCATAAACATGCTCGGAAACACCGCCGGAAAAAACGATATACTGGACTTGCTTTAAGCCTTTGTAGTTAACGAACGGCGGCGTGACCATGAGTTGGCGCGCCATCGACGAGTTAGGACCCACTTCAATTGTCTCGAAGAGAATCTTCGCCATGTAAGCGCCGAAATCTTCTTTCATTTTGTCGGTAATCTCCTGGCCGATCTCGACATCGTAGCCGAGCTCTTTCATCAT
Source organism: Binatia bacterium (assembly GCA_036000865.1). Lineage (GTDB taxonomy): Bacteria > Desulfobacterota > Binatia > UBA9968 > UBA9968 > DP-20. The sequence goes on from DASYUV010000121.1 coordinate 22,083, forward strand.
CGTCCGGCCGGCGTCTTCGATGCGGGTGATCTTGTCGTTTTCGTCGAAAGCGATCAGCCGCGCGCCGACATTGATCGACGCCGTTTGGCTGACCACGCCATCTTCTACGAGACAAAACTTCGTCGTACCACCGCCCATATCGACGTTGAGGACGGTCTTATGCTCGCTCTTTGACAGGTCCACCGCGCCGCAACCGTAGGCCGCGAGCAGCGCTTCGTGATTATGGCCCGCCGCCGCGCAGATAAATTTGCCCGAGTACTTGGCAAAATTCTCAACGATAGGCTGGGCGTTTTCCTTCTTGAGCGCCTCGCCGGTAATGATTACTGCGCCAGTGTCGACGTCTTCCGGCGTCAGGCCCGCCTCTTTGTACGCACTTTGAATGAAGGCGTTGACCTTGTCAGTGTCGATCTTGGTCGCTGAGACATAAGGAGTCAGCATGATCGGCGAGCGGTAGAGCACCTCGCGGTTGGTGACTTTGAATTTGCCGGAAAGCGACGCCCCCTCGCGCCGCAAGGTAATATGCGAAAAGATCAAGTGCGACGTCGATGAACCAATATCGATGCCCACGCTCTTGAGCGAGAACATCTCGAGCCCTTCGATATCGGTGACAATCTCGTCTTCTCCGATGATGAAATTGTCCGGATGGTCGTGATCATAAATGTCGTCGTGCATCTTTCGCCTCAATTTTTCGCCCGAATTTTCCATACCCTAATAATAGGAATCCCCGCGCGCGGCGGGGATTCCTTTAGCTTACCTAATTTCCGCGCGGGAGGAATCGCCTATTGTTTCCCCATCGCCTTCGACCACTCGTATTCCGGATTGGTGTAGCATTCCTCCGGCATAATGCTTTTGATGCCGCGCTTGCCCAGTTCCTCTTCGAACTTTCTGCGAATGAATGGATCCTCGTTGGGGTACTCGATCTGGTCTTTGGCGCGGTCTTCGACTTTTTCCGCGTGGCCGTGGAACTGCATCGGCGGATGCAGCGCGAGATAACGCGCCATGTCACCGCCGGCGTTAAAATGTTGGTGGAACCACTTGTTCGGCGGCGTCACCATCGAGCATTCATGCCACGGGCAAACGATCTTCTCTTTGCCTTCTTCCCACATGATCGAATAGCCTTCGCCCGCCGGGATGATGATCGCGCGGCCCGGACCATGGCGGTGCGCCTTCTTGTAGGTCTTCGGCGCAAAGACCGACATATGCGCCGTCAACTCCGAATTTGGGAACTGCATGAACACGCTTTTACCGCCGGCACCCCGCCGTTCGTTGGCGTCGAGTTTGTTCCACGCGCGCATGTCAGGAAAGAAATTGCCGTACCAAAAACCGCGCAAGCCGAGGCCCTCGTCGAAGTCCTTGGCTTGGACGAGTTTGGCTTCCGAGTAAAAATCCCCTTCAGTGATGGCGTTCGCCGGCTCAAAGGGATTGTTGAAATACATCTCAGGGTCAGGAAGAGCGGACATGGCCATGGGCATATAACTGTAATGAAACAGCCGTACCGGCTTGTCACCCTGCATATTGCTGAAAACATGCCGATGATGGCGCGGCACCAAAAACATCGAATGCTCTTGCCACTCAAAGCTCTTCTTGGGTTTGTTTTCGGCCCACACAGTCGAGAGGCCGCGACCGGAACAGACGTAGACGATTTCATCCAGGGCGAACTTGATCGGCGGCGTTGATTTGCCGGGTGCAATTTCACTTACACGCGCCGAGCTAACACCTTCTTGGCCCAACAGCTGAATGAATGCGGCTTTGCAGCCTCTCTCTTCCCACCACTCCAACTCCACGGTACGTAAATCTTCAATATAATAACCGGTATGGATCGGAATCCCCTTCGTTTTCATCCACCGATCATAGGTGAATTCCTTGCTCCACATCGTGACGACCGGTTCTTGTTTGGCTGCTTCGGCCATAAATCTTCCTCCTTGTCTCCTTCTTCTATCGTCTCGCTTCTTTGCTGGCAACCTGCAATCGCACGAGCGCCCATTGCAGTGCCGCTTCGGCTGCGTCCCAATCCTTTTCTTCCCGGTTGAGCTCGGCCAGCCGATTTTCCGCGCGTTCTTTGGCCTGCTGCGCTCGTGCTACATCGATCTCCGCGGCGAACTCCGCGGCTGGCGCCAGTACGGTCATAACATTATCCAAAACCTCGGCATAGCCCCCGCTTACTGCCAGAGTCGTCTTACTGGTGCCCTGCTTGTAGCTCATCTCGCCGGGCACGAGCGTCGACAAAAAAGCGATGTGATTCGGTAGCACGCCGAACTCGCCCAATTCCCCCGGGGCGGTGACTTCATCGACTTCTTCGTCGAGAAGCATCTGACTCGGCGTCACCACTCGAAGCGTGATTTTGTCGGCCATCTCAAATTTCGATGTGATAGGCGTGAGATGTAGGGGCAAGGCGCGCCTTGCCCCTACCTATTGCCTCGTCTTACGCCGCCGCCATCTTCTTGGCTTTCTCAACAGCCTGCTCGATGGTGCCGACCATGTAAAAGGCCTGCTCGGGAATATCGTCGTGTTTGCCGTCGACGACTTCTTTGAAGCCACGGATCGTGTCCTTCAATTCCACGTAGGCGCCGGGAGTTCCGGTGAACGCCTCGGCGACGTGGAATGGTTGCGACAGAAAGCGCTGAATTTTGCGCGCCCGGGCTACGGTCAATCTATCTTCTTCGGACAACTCATCCATACCGAGAATGGCAATGATGTCTTGCAAGTCTTTGTAGCGCTGGAGGATCAGCTGCACCGAACGAGCGACATCGTAATGCTCCGAGCCGACCACATGGGGATCCAAAATTCGTGACGTTGAGTCGAGCGGGTCCACCGCCGGATAGATACCCAACTCGGCGATTTGCCGCGACAGCACCGTGGTCGCGTCCAAGTGCGCGAACGTCGTCGCCGGCGCCGGGTCGGTCAAGTCGTCGGCGGGGACATAAATCGCCTGGACCGAGGTAATCGAACCTTTCCGCGTGGTGGTAATCCGTTCCTGGAGTTCGCCCAAGTCAGTCGACAAAGTCGGCTGATAACCGACGGCCGAAGGCATACGGCCGAGCAGGGTCGAAACTTCTGAGTTGGCCTGGGTGAAACGGAAGATGTTGTCCAGGAAGAGCAGCACGTCCCGACCCTCGTCGTCGCGGAAATACTCCGCCAGTGTGAGCGCGGTCAGGGCGACGCGGGCACGGGCTCCAGGCGGCTCGTTCATCTGGCCATAGACCAGGGAAGTCTTGTTGATGACGCCCGACTCCTTCATTTCGAGCCAGAGGTCGTTTCCTTCACGGGTGCGCTCGCCGACGCCGCCGAAGACGGAGTAGCCGCCGTGCTTCATCGCAACGTTGTTGATCAGCTCCATGAGAATGACGGTTTTGCCGACGCCGGCTCCGCCGAATAGGCCGATCTTTCCGCCGCGGGCGTAAGGCGCGAGCAAGTCAACGACCTTGATACCGGTTTCGAATGCTTGAACTTTGGTTTCTTGATCGACGAATTCCGGAGTTGGCCGGTGAATCGGATAGGATTTTTTGGAGTTGATCGGACCCGCTTCATCCACCGGCTCGCCGATCACGTTGAGAATCCGGCCGAGGGTTTCTTCGCCTACTGGCACGGTAATTCCCGCGCCCGTATCCATCACGTCCATGCCGCGGACCAGACCTTCGGTGGCGTCCATGGCGATACAGCGGACCGTGTTTTCACCCAAGTGCTGCGCCACTTCCAAAACGAGATTCCACGACTGGTCACTGATCGCCGGATTGGAAGCCTTCAAGGCGTTGTAGATCGACGGCAGCGAGCCGTCGGCAAACTCCACGTCGATGACCGCGCCCAAAACCTGGGTGATTTTCCCCATGTCCATAGTTTTAAAACCTCCAAAAACGTGTTCGTGATCGTGGCTCGTGGTAAATCTGTGCTTGTTGTTCTACCGAACACGAGCACGTATCACGATCACGGTTTACCATCACTTCAAAGCTTCCGCCGTGCCGACGATCTCCATCAGCTCGCGCGTGATCGACGCCTGCCGCGCCCGGTTCATTTGCAGCGTCAAACTGCCGATCATCTTTGCCGCGTTGCTGGTGGCCGAGTCCATGGCCGTCATGCGCGCGCCGTGCTCGCTGGCGGTCGCTTCCAACAACGCCCGCTGCGCGGCAACGTCGGTAATTCTCGGCAAGAGACTCGCCAGAAGTTCCTGCACTCCCGGCTCATATAGATACTCCGTCAGTTGCTGTGGTTCTGTCTCACTACTCGTCAAGGCAATGGGTAATAGTTTTTCCAACGTCGGCACCTGAGAGAGTGCCGAGCGAAATCGGCTGTACAAGATGTAAACCGCGTCAGTCTCGCCATTGAGGAAACGCGCGATCAACTTGTGAGCGATCTCTGCCGCGAGCTCATCGGCCGGCGCAGCCAGGATGCCGATGTAGCGGTCGACAATGGTCGCGCGGCGGCGGCGAAAATGATCGGCTCCTTTGCGTCCCACCACAGTAAGCTCGAGTTTCTTGTCGCCGCTGTTTTTTCGAATGAACGCTTCGGCGGCACGAATCAGGTTGGCATTGTATCCGCCGCACAGGCCGCGATCCGAGGTAAACAGGACCAGGTCAATATTCTTTTCGTCGCTAGCTCTAAGAAGCGGATGGACCTCGCCGGACACGCGGGCGGTGACGTTCTTTAAGAGCTCGGTCATCTTTTCTGCATACGGTCGCGCCGCCACCGCCGCCTCTTGGGCGCGGCGCAGCTTGGCCGCCGACACCATCTTCATGGCCTTGGTGATCTGCTGCGTATTGCGAACCGAGCTGATCCGCTTACGTATTGCTTTGAGCGTCGCCATGCGTCATTTTCGTTTCGGGTTTATCGTTCCGCGTTTCGAGTTCACCCGAAACGTGAAACCCGAAACTTAAGCCTTGAACACCCCTTTAAACTCTTCCAACGCCTTAGTCATCTTGCCGCGCAGGTCGCCGTCCAGCTCGCGCTTCTTGAGAATGTCGGCGAAGATGTCCGGATGCCTCGACTCGATGAACGAATACAGCTCTTGTTCGTATTTTTTCAGTGCCGTCGCTGGCAGCTCATCGACGAAGCCGTTGGTGCCGGCGTAAATAATTAAAATCTGTCTTTCGACCGGCAGCGGTTGATACTGGTCCTGTTTTAACAATTCGACCAGACGCGAGCCGCGACTGAGCTGGCGCTGGGTGGCCTGGTCCAAGTCGGAGCCGAATTGCGCGAAGGCCGCCATCTCACGATACTGCGCCAACTCGAGGCGTAGCGTGCCGGCGACTTGTTTCATCGCCTTGATCTGCGCGTTGCCGCCGACGCGGGAAACGGAAATGCCGACGTTGATCGCCGGGCGAACACCGGAATAGAAGAGATCGCTTTCCAAAAAGATCTGCCCATCGGTAATCGATATCACGTTGGTCGGAATGTAAGCGGAAACGTCGCCTGCCTGGGTTTCGATGATCGGTAAAGCCGTGAGGGATCCGCCGCCGCGCGCGTCGCTCATCTTGGCGGCGCGCTCCAACAAGCGGGAGTGAAGATAGAAAACATCGCCAGGGTACGCTTCGCGTCCGGGGGGACGGCGCAACAGCAACGAGAGCTGACGGTAAGCGACGGCGTGCTTGGACAAATCGTCGTAGATCAGCAAAGCATGGCCGCCGTCATCACGGAAGTGCTCGCCCATCGTGCAACCGGAATAAGGCGCAATGAACTGCAACGGCGCTGATTCGGATGCGGTCGCCGCGACGACGATGGTGTAGTCCATCGCGCCGGCCTCGCGGAGCCTATCGACGACTTGGGCGACCGTCGAACGCTTCTGGCCGATCGCCACATAAATGCAGATGACGTTGCCGCCTTTTTGGTTGATGATCGTGTCAATGGCGACAGCGGTCTTGCCGGTCTGGCGGTCGCCGATGATCAACTCGCGCTGGCCGCGGCCGATGGGGATCATGCCGTCGATCGCCTTCAAGCCCGTCTGTAGCGGCTCTTTGACCGGCTGGCGCGCGACGATGCCGGGCGCTTTGAGCTCGATGCGTCTTTTGTTTTTGGCGTCGATCGGCCCGCGACCATCGATGGGCTCACCCAACGCGTTCACGACGCGGCCGACGAGCTCCTTGCCGACAGGAACCTCGGCGATGCGCCCGGTCCGTTTGACTGTATCGCCCTCTTTGATCATGTGGGTTTCGCCGAACAGCGCAGCGCCGACGTTGTCCTCTTCGAGGTTGAGCGCAACGCCGTAAATGCCATGGGGAAACTCAAGCAGCTCACCGGCAGCGACTTTGTCGAGTCCGTGCACGCGGGCGATACCGTCGCCGGTGGAAAGCACCGTGCCGATTTCTTGGATCTCAACCGTTTTTTCGTAATCGCGAATCTGCTCTTTGATGATTCGGCTGATCTCCGCCGTGCCGATTTCCATATTGACGCTCCTTAGTATCCGCGCGCGATGCGCTGTTTCATTTTTTCAAGCTGGGTGCGAATGCTGCCGTCGTAGACTTTGCCTTCCAACTCGATCAACAACCCGCCGAGTAGGTCCGAGTCGGTTTCCTGCTGCAGTACAACCTCTTTGCCGGATATACTGCGTAGCCGACCGCGCAATTGCTCGACCATCGCCGGCTCCAGACTGCTGGCGCTAACGACCTTAGCGTCGACGCGTCCCTTGGCTTCATTGAGCAGTCGCCGATAGCAACTAACAATGCCGGTCAAATGGGTCAGACGATCGCGGTCCAAAAGCAATGAAAGGAAATGCACGCTTAGAGGCGAAAGCCGCTGGCTCCGCGTAACCTGAGTGAGAATGCGTTTTCTCGCATCGACGCCGAAGGCCGGGTTGGTCAGGACCTGCTCGAGTTCGGATTCGTTATATGCCGCATAAAACTGTTCGATCTCTTGGCCGATTTTTTCTTCTTGGCCTGCCTCGCGCGCCAATTGAAAAAGCGCTTTGGTATATCGCCGACTTAAGCTGCCTTCTATCATGAAGCCTATCCGATCGTTTGAATGAACTCTGCCACGAGCCGGCTCTGATCGGCGCCGGATACATTGCGCTGCACTAACTCTCGAGCCGTCGTCTCGGCCTGGTTAGCCATCTCCTCGCGCCTCTTTTGCCGCGCAATTTTAACTTCTTGATCGGCGAGAAAGTTGGCGTCTTCTTTGATTTTTGCCGCCATGGTATGCGCTTCGCTGATGAGCTTGCTCTTTTCTCGCTCACCTTCCTCTCGCAGTGAGGTGTGAATTGACTGCGCCTCCTTGTCCAGTCCCGCTAGTTTGGCTTTGTATTCGCTTACCAACGTCTCGGCGGCTTGTTTCTTGGCCGTGGCTTGCGTGACTGCGGAGAGAACTTCTTCATGGCGGGTCTTGAGGAAGTCACGGGCCAACGGAACTGCGAATTTAATAATGATGAAGGCGTAAATGATGAAATTGGCAAGAGGCCAACCCACGTCGGTGATCGACGGCGCGTGATGTTCGGCTTCGGCTGCAGCCGAGGCCCAAGCCTGTGCGGTGGCGAGGAGGTCAAGCGCGGTCACGCGACTCTCCTCCCTAGTACTTTGCTTACCATCTCCGCGGCGACCGCAACCGCTTCGGTGGCGGCAAGCCGCTTTTCCTGTTCCATCGCGGCGGCCACTTCTCGGCGAACACTTTCAAGGGTCCTCGTCGCTTCTTCGCGCGCCTGGCTGAGAATTCTTTCGCGCTGTTGGCGGCCGTCCTGCAAGATCGCTTCCTTAGCTGCATATCCGGCGGCCTGTGCTTGGGCGACTTTCTCGTCATACCAAGCGCGCAGTTGCGCGCCTTCGAGCCCTAGTTCCGCTGAGTCATGCTGCGCGCCCGTGGTTTTACGCTCGCGTTCTTCGAGCAACTGCAAGTAAGGTTGGAATAGGACTTTGTTGAGGATTAACAACAAGACGACGAACAGAATAACTTGATAAGCGACGCTGATGTCTAAAGAAATCATTTGTCAATTTTCGCTTTTGTGCACGCCTTGCGAGTGTCTAACGCGCCTGGGCGATGCAAAACCCTATGCCCAGATAATAAAAAAACCTACCTTCAGTGATGAACGTAGGATCTTGGGATGGAATTAACGGCGAACCGAAATCTAGTTTTTGGAATCAGCTTGCAGCTTTGGCGCTGGAACTGCCGCAGCCTTGTCCGCACTCATGCTTTGTGAACTTGCGACTCCGCCCTTTTGCTTTGTCACTCCCATGGAGCAGTCACCCTCAAACACCACACCCTCAGCGATGATCAAGCGGGGGGTATCGATATTGCCAATTAACCGCGCCGGCGCCGTTAACTCTACCTTTTCTTTGGCGGTGACGTTACCTTCGACCTTGCCTAGGATTACCACCACTTCGCCCCAAATCTTGGCGCGAACCTCGGCGCCTTCACCGATGGTCAATGTGCCGTGGCACTGAATGTCTCCATCCACCGCTCCATCGATTCTGGCAGGACCTTGAAAGCTGAGCTGGCCCGAAACGCGGCTTCCTTTATACAGATATCCGACCAACCCCGCGGTTGCAGGTTGCGGCGGAACTTCCGCTTTGGGAGCAGATTTCGGTTCCGGCGCGGTGACCGCTGGAGCAGGCGCCACCGGAGCCGTAGCAACTGGAGCTGCAGCCACTGGAGCCGGCTGTGGCGCCGGCTTCGGAGCTTCCGGAGTCTTTTCCGGCACCTTTTCGGGGACTTTTTTTCCACCCGGGTTTCGATCAAACCAAGCCATAAAATTGGGATGCCCAAGAGGGCAAAGCTTCCTATAGCATTCACGAATCTCGTTGTCAAAACACCGATTGCCAATTGGCTGTCGCTCGGGCTCGCCAAGGCGGTGGGTCGCCGGTTTAATTCTCTGCATCAGCCGTATCGCTCAATTAGCGTGAAACCGGGGACCGGTAACTGACACCGGACTCCTTGACCCCTTGGCCGACTTTGTTTAGCTTAAGGCGACGATTTTCCAAACGGCGAATATATGGACTTGAAATTCGTCAACGAAGCCGTTGCCGGCCGAGTACAGAAGTGAGGAGCCGATGTTAAAAAGACTTGGAATTATTACCGCAATATTCATCAGTATATCCCTCGGCTTGGCGGCCGAGACCCCGGAAAAGAAAGGGCCGGTGTACGCGACCCTAAAAACCAGCATGGGTGATATCGTCATCCAATTATTTGACGACAAGGCGCCCAAGACGGTTGCCAATTTTGTTGGTCTGGCGAGTGGAACCAAGGAGTGGTTGGATCCGAAGACCGGCGAGAAAGTGAAGCGCCCGCTATACAACGGAACCATATTTCATCGCGTCATTCCTGGCTTCATGATTCAAGGTGGCGATCCGCTCGGCAACGGCAGAGGCGGGCCGGGCTATACCTTTGAAGACGAATTCCATCCCGACCTAAGGCACAGCAAGGCCGGAATACTCTCCATGGCCAACGCCGGACCGAACACCAATGGCAGCCAATTTTTCATCACCCATCAAGCGACGCCGAATCTCGACGGGCGGCATAGCGTTTTCGGCGAGGTCGTCAAAGGACAAGAAGTTGTCGTGGCAATCGGCAACGTGTCGCGCGACCCGCGTGACCGGCCGATCAAGGACGTCGTTCTCAAGGAAATCATCATCACGCGCGGCAGTTACTGAGCCGCCGTTCACGGGAACCCAACGATGCGCCTTCACTCTCTCGGCACAAGAATCTCTTTTATTGCCAGCGTATTGTTCGTATTCGTCCCATTCAGGTCGAGCTTCGCCGCCGAAACGCCACTACTTCAAGCCACCGCCGTTTATGGTGTGATCAGCACCGACCCGGTTTACCTGGCGATCGCCCAGGAAAAAGGTTTCTTCAAGAAAAATGGTCTCGACATCAACTTGACACACATCCCGACGAACCAAGCGATGCAAGCATTAGTCGGCGGAAAGATTCATTTCACGACCGTCGGTCCGCAAGTCGTCGAAGCTTCGCTCTCCGGCGCTGATGCAGTTTACATCATGGGCGTGATCAACAGCTTCGTTCTTTCCCTGTACGCGAAACCGGAGATCGCCAACGTCAGGGCATTATCAGGCAAAACCTTAGGAGCGACGAACAAGAGCACGCCGACGGATTTCGCAGCGCGGTTGATCCTCAAGCAAAACGGCCTGGTTGCCGATAGCGACGTGAAGTTTGCTTACTTGAAAGAAATCCCCGCGCTGGTCGCCGCGCTTAAAGAAGGCATCATCGACGCCGCGATGATCTCCTCGCCGAGCACGCTGACGGCGCGAAATCTCGGCCTCAAAGAGCTCGTTAATATCACCGCGCAGAAGATTCCCTACGTCCAGCATTCGATCGCGACAACGAGGTCGTACATCAATGCCAATTCAGATACCGTGCGCCGCTTCGTGCGCGCTGCCGCTGAAGCCTTAGACTATACGCGGAAAAATCGAACGGAGATTCTGCCGGTGATGTCGAAATTCACCAAGATCACCGATCCCGCCCAGCTCAACGAAGCGCTGGACACCTACGAGAAAGCCTGGGAAAGACTTCCAATGCCCTCACAGGCGGCCATCGAGGCCGTCCTTACATCGTCAGAGAATCCCAAAGCCAAAACCGCCAAATGGGATCAATTCGTCGATGACCGGTTCATGAAGGAATTAGTCGCGTCAGGAATGTTTAGGTAGGGGCACCTATGTGTCTGCCCTGTTCGAAATCGCCGCTTATTCCAAATCATACGGCACGCCCACGTGTTCGCTCACTTCCCGCAATCCCTTGAGCACGGACGGGAGCAAAGGAATCCCGCGCTCCGCCCTCTCTTCGGCGGTTTCAAACTCAATCTCGCCGGCCACGTAGACTCGCTCTTGTCCTTCGATCGGCGGCGTTGATTTCAATTCGCGGATCAGCCGGTCCATGTCTCTTTTGAATTCATCGACCGGCCGAAACGTATCGACGCGAATCGCGCCAAAAAAATGCCCGCGCGGATCTTGATCGGCATTGAGCGCCGTCATCGTTCCCGTCAATACGCCGCAGAGAATTTCCACGAGAATCGCAAGCCCATATCCTTTGTGACTGCCGCCCTCGCGCGAGCCACCGAGGGGCAAAAGTCGCCGCGCTTTTTGGGCCATGCGCGGATCGAGCGTTGCTTCCGCCCGCTCGTTCAGCGCCCAACCCGCCGGAATCGACTTTCCTTGGCGCGCTGCGAGCTCCAATTTTCCGGCAGCGGCGGTCGTCGTCGCCATGTCCAACACGAACGGCAGCTCTTGATCCGCCGGAACGGCGTAGCACATCGGATTGGTGCCGAACCTCGCCTCGCGCCCGAAGGTCGGCACTACCTGCCTGCTCGCATTGGTCATGGCGATGCCGATCATGTCATGGGGCAAAGCGAGCATCGCGTAATACGCAGACATGCCGTAGTGGCGGCTGTTGCGCACGGCGACCATGCCGATGCCGGATTCTTTCGCCTTGCGAATTGCCAACTCCATCGCCCTATGACCGATGACCATTCCCATGCCGCGATCGCCATCGATAAGCGCGGTTGACGAGCTCTCAGAAATCACGCGAATGTTCGGACGCGCGGTCATCGAGCCTTCGCTTAACCACTTCACGTACCAGGCCTGCGGGTTGAAGCGGATCACGCCGTGCGTATCCACACCGCGTAAATCGGCAGCGACCAGAACCTTGGCGGCAATTTCCGCATCGCCAGCCGTCACGCCGAGTTTTTCGAAACTTCGACACACGAATCGTGTTAGCTTCTCGTGATTGACGCGCGTCATGTTTTCGGAATGGTGCTCCATCGGCATTTACCTCCCGCACCACGCTGATTAACTTTGATGCGCCGCCGCTGTCAAGCAAGTCATCGCCAAATCACTGATGAAAAATTTGCGCCGGAAAAAATCTCCAGGACGAGCTCTGGACTGGTTCCCAAACGTCCGCTTGCACCCGACCGGCGCGGAATTCCTGCATTCCTAACGTTTATTGACTTGCTCGATGAAACCCGACGCCTGAATTTTCTGGACTATTGAATTATCGAAAAATTCTTCCGGCTTCATCGTTTTCGCCCGCGGGCTTTTCGCCACATCGAGAACCGCTTTGACCTCGGCCACCGACATGAGCGGCGTCACCGGAAACACGTCCTTGTAATCATCGTAGACCGATTCGAGCACCGCTTGATCCGTGGTTTTGAGAAACTTGCCCATGGATCGCATGGTGGTTTCTTTGTCCTTGCGAATGACTGCCAGCGATTCGATATAGCCGCGCAGAAATCGCGTCACCGCTTCGCTCTTTTCGCGGATCACTTTCGGCGATGAAAGCATGGCGGTGAAAAGAAACGGCACTTTGAGAGCGGTAATATCGACGATGGATCTCAGCCCCACCGCTTTGCCGCGGATCGACGTCGGCGCGGACATGATTCCCGCCGCGGCATTTCCCGCGCTCACCGAGTTTAACACGCCGTTGATATCCTGAGCATAAAGTATCCGCACGTCTTTATCGGGCTCCAAGCCGTTACGTTTGAGCACGATGCGCATCGCGTAATCGGTCGACGCCGCTGGCTGGGTCACCGCAACCACTTTGCCTTTCAAGTCCGCCATCGTTTTGATTTCCGGGCGCGCGTAAAGCTGGAAGACGAACACCGGCAGCCCGCTGGCGACATAGGTTAAATCCGCGCCTTCGAGCTTGGCGTCGATACCCTGATTGCCGACGAGCCCGATTTCTTCGCCGCCGCCGACCATCCCTTGCACCGCAGTCGTGGCGGCCAAATATTTCAGGTCAACGTTGACTCCTTGCTTGGTAAAAAGTCCCGCGTCTTGCCCTAGCCAGATTGGCGCCATCACGCCGCTCAGGGCATTGTAAACCGCACGCAAGCTCATTTCTTGGGCAGAGGCCGCCTGTACGTTGAGCATCGCGAACAAGCTAACAATCAAAAAAACTTTCTTGTACCTCGCGTTTAACACGATGCTGTCGCCCCCGCGGAATAAGTTTTCCCCACCTTATCAACGCAATCGACAGATTTCTAGGATATTTCCCCGGGACAAAGATGACAGAGCGATCCGCTGCTCGAATGGTGAAAAACGGCACCCACATTGCTTCTTTCGGCGCGCGATGTCATAGAACCGAGATCCTGGAAATAATATGCTCGCGATCGGACTTTCTGTAATTTTTATAATTGTCTTGATCGGTCCGTTCTTGAACAAGAAGATCGAATCGAACCTCGAAGCCTTTTTGTTCGCGATGGGCGTGATCAGCTCGACGATCGCAAATGCATGGAGCACAGAAGTCATCCATGAAGGTTTTATCGCTCCGATCAACATCACTCTCGCCGTGCTCGGCGCCGGCGTGCTGTTCCATTACCTGCGCAAATACATCGACCACGCAATGCGCCGGGTGCTAATTACCGTACCGCTCTCTCTCATCATTTGCAGCGGGGTTATCATTGTGGGGTTGTTATCCAGTCTCATCTCAGCGATCATCGCGGCACTGCTTCTTGTCGAATTGATCACCGTGTTGCCACTACACCGTCATGCCGAAGTGAATCTTACGGTTATCGCCTGTTTTTCGATCGGCCTCGGCGCGGCACTTACACCATTGGGCGAACCGCTCTCGACTATCGTCGTGTCCAAACTCAGCGGTGCACCCTATCACGCCGACTTCTTCTATTTGTTCAAACTTTTGGCTCTTTACGTCGTGCCGGCGGTTGTTGTTTTGGGCGTCGTTGGAATTTTTTTCGTTCGTCAGAAACCGGAAGACACCGAAGAATCTCTGACGGCAGAAGAGGAAGAGGAAAAACTGAGCGAGGTATTTGTGCGGGCGGGCAAAGTCTACATTTTCGTCATGGCCTTGATCTTTCTTGGCGCCGGTTTTAAACCGCTCATTGACACATATCTCATCAAACTCTCGTCACAGATTCTCTTCTGGGTAAACATGGTTTCCGCCGTGCTCGACAACGCGACACTCGCCGCCGCGGAAATTGGCCCGACGTTGGCCGAAGGTCAGATTAAAAGCGCGTTGTTAGGGCTGCTCATCTCCGGCGGCATGCTCATCCCCGGCAACATCCCAAATATCATCTCGGCCCATGCGCTGCACATTAAAAGCACCGAATGGGCGCGGCTCGGTGTGCCACTTGGACTGGTCATGATGGCCGGAACGGCGGTAATGCTTTGGATGGACTTGATTTAGCCGACGAAGCCTCTTAGAACTCGCTGCCGATCACAACATCCGCCTACGTTTTGCCGTGTGACTTCAAAAGTTGCGCGAACTGCTTGTGTAGCTTACTCAGCTTCGGCGGGATCGTGTACTGGCAGTAAGGTTGGTACGGATTATTGGCGTAGAATTTTTGGTGGTAGCCTTCTGCCGGATAAAATTCCGCCAACGGTTCCAGGGTCGTCACGATCGGATCTCTGAATGTCTTGGCATCACCCAGTTCTTTAATAAACGCCGCGGCTTCTTGTCTTTGCTGCTCATTGGCGTAAAGGATCGCTGATCGGTACTGCGTGCCGGCGTCGTTGCCCTGGCGGTTGAGCGTCGTTGGATCGTGAGTCGCGAAGAACACGGTCATCAAATCGCGAAAGGAAACCTCCGCTGGATCGAATTCGATCTTGATCACTTCGGCGTGCCCGGTTTTCCCCATGCAGACTTGCTCGTAAGTTGGATTCTTCGTCTTTCCGCCTGCATAGCCTGACACAACCGAATGCACGCCGCGCAATTCGTCGAAGACCGCCTCGGTACACCAGAAACAGCCGCCGCCAAAAACCGCGACTTGGTTTTGCCCGTTACTCATTTGCCCCCCCTTTCTTGACTGATCTCGCGTTGAAGTGAGAAGTCGAAATAAACATCGCCATGTCGACACTCCGATGACCCTCGAGTCATTTGGATCTCCCGCTATCCTATAGTGGCGAGCGACCGACATAGGCTTTCTCGAACTATCCCGCTCAAATCAGAGCACCATCCAATAAATTGCCAACCTGATGACGCAGCCAAGCGGATTGCGCTGCGGCCCAAAGTCCATTACCTGTGCGCCACCTCGGCCAAAATGTGAGTATCGCCCGCAATCAACATCTCCAGGGGCAGCTCGACGCTTACCTTGGGAAGCTCATCCCTGCGGACCAGCAGGGTCACGCGTTCTTTGCTGGACCACTCGCGGACCTCGTCCAGTGAGACCAGCCGCACTGAGCGGCCGAAGTAAAATAGCGATACGGCTCTTTCGCCGCGCGAAAGTTCCGGGTCTGGGCCCTTTTTTCCCGCTTTGAGCTTCACCAGTGAAACCGCGTCCTTTGGCCCGAGTCGGTGGTCTAAGATTTCCGCGATTGCTTGGTACTGGTCTACCTCACTCAAGGAACGCGCTGGTGGAAAACAGGCCAAACCGAGAGCCGCAATCAGCGCGAGCAACGCCACGGCTGCGGGTAACCGATCGATAAATTTTTCACCGGCAAAACGGACGAGAGCGTGCGCAGCCATGACCGAGATCGCCGGAAGCGCAATGAAGACATAGCGAAGATACTGCGCTCTCTTGAACACGCAACTCGCGAAAACTATGCCGACCCAGACCAGAAAGAAGCCGGCGGCGGCGCGCTGGTGGCGTTCCCGCAGCGGACTCAGCGCGTCTCGCGCGAACAGCCATGCTCCGGCCACAGCAAAGGGTAGCCAAGGCCAGTAGGTTTCCAAAAATCCCCTAACGTAGATCGTCCATAACCCAGCGAAGCTCGGTTTCATGCCGCCTTTAGTTCTGAGTAAATCCTGATAGAGGGCCGTGAAGGGCACGATTCCGTCAGTCAAAAACAAATAAAGCCACCAAGACAATGGGAGCAGCAGCAGCGGCGACCAGGCGATCCATCGAACAGCGTGTTTCAGCCACGACCCAGTCGGCGCGCTGAAAACGGCATGCACCGGTGCGATCAGCAACGGCAACAAGCCGGGGGGACCCTTCGCCAGCACGCCGATGGATACTCCTAAATAGAACAGCGCAGGTCCCCACTTTCTTTCGCCTTTGAAGTAACCATAGAGGGCAAGCAGAATGCCGAAGGTCAGCGCTGGATCTAAACGAAACGTAGCGGCGCCCCGGAAAAACAAATGCGTGGTAGCGAGAATTAAAGCAGCGGCCCAACCGACGCGCGCGCCGTACAAGTGCGCGCCGAGCCACCCGGTCAGCAGGACACAACCCAAGCCGAAAATGCGCGAGAACAGAGTTACGGCAAACGCATTGGGGCCGAAGATCTTGATCGCGAGCGCCGCCAGCCAAAAGAGCAGCGGCGGTTTCATGTAATAGGGTTCGTCGCCAAACCTGAGCGCCGAGAAATCATCCGAGTCCGCCATGGTCTTGGCGACGGCAGCATAGAAAGCCGGATCCGTGGTAAGGCGGGTACGCGTCGACTGGCCAAACAAAAACAAAAACGCGGTGATGCCGAGCACCAACCAGCGCATTCGCGCGTCGTTGAAAAGTCGAAAGAAACTCGTCATTGGCATAGACGCGGAAGGGAGCGTCATCACATCACGGCCCGGATAGTCGTCCACGCTCGCTGTGTTTTCATCTGCGCTGCTCCATTCGCCTTGGCGCCCTTTTGTGTCTTTGCGCGATACCGATCTTTTCCTTAATGGCGCTAAGACGCTAATCCGTCGTTGTAATTGCCCTTCGGCACGAAGTTGAAAAAATGGCCCGAACCCTCAACGATGCGTTGCGAGTGGGGCGTTCCGGCCGGGATATTCACGCCGACGGGACTCTCGACAATAACTTTCTCGTCGCGTATCTGGAATTCGATTTTCAGCCCGGTGAGCTCGGGGCCGGCGCCGATGGCGATATGCTGCGTGTCGCAGTTGTGCGTGTGCTTGTCGACGTAATTCGCCTGCGTCGGTTTGACGTTCGATACGCTCCGCACCACAGTGTAAAAGCCGGCTTCCGGTTCCAGCTTGCCGTCGACGAAGACGTAGCGCACGCCCGGCGCGGCGTCGGTATGATATTTGATTTCTGTCGTCGGCCGCACATCCGGAGGAAAAATGTAACCCGCATACCGAGCGAAATCGCGCTCACCTTTGGCGAGATCGAATGGGCGGTCTTCGTGGGTGTATCCGCGGCTTCGGAACAGTACTGTTACGGTCCCTGCCCCGTGCGTTACTTTGTACTCGTGCACCGTCCCTTCGGGAATATAGACCGTCGCCGGCGAAACGATCTTATGCACTTTTCCTTCAAAGATGATCTGTCCTTCCAAACCGCTCAGATCAGGATCGTCGCCGATGAAATAATAGAATTCATCCGTATTGTGGCAATGCGGCACCTGATATTCGGGGACTGGGTCGGGCAAATTTTTGGCTTGGTGGATCGCAACATAAATTTCGGCATCGGGGTGCGAGTCGCGGTTGATGAAAACATGCCGCTTCACCGGTAAAGCGCCTAACTGGCGCAGCGGCCGCTTCTCCTCATGCTTTCCGCCAAGAACTCCCGGCCGCGCCTTAACGATATATTTTGACAGATCCATTTGCTTGACCTCCTGTGGGAGCATGGCGTTTCTTGTCCTTACAATTGCTCCTCGCTCTGCATCAAATATCACAGCCAAAGCCCGGAGCACTAGCGACAAAGTGGCTATCTGGCAATCATTCTTATCTTTGCTGACGCCGCGAATTGTTGACTTCCACCTATGAACATGATTTTTCTCTAAATTCTGAAAGTAGATTAGGAGGACCATTATGGCCAAAATGTTAGTCGCGGGTGAGTCGGTCGATTCCGAGAGCGGACAGACTACCGAAGTACGCAATCCCGCCACCGGAGAAGTTGTTGACACCGTACCCAAGGGAACTGTCAAAGATATCCGGCGCGCCATCGACGCCGCTAAAGGCGCACTAAAGAAATGGTCCGCGATGGCACCATCGAAGCGGGGCGCCGTGTTGTTGGCGGCGGGCCATACGATTCTCCAACAGGAAAAAGAACTTGCCGCGTTGCTGACGAAGGAACAGGGTAAACCAATGCGCGAGTCCATTTTGGAAATTCGTCGGTTTGTCCACACCCTCGATCATTACGGCGGCATGGCAAAAACCATGCGCACGGCGGCGGTCATGCTCGATAGCGGCCGCCACGGCCTTGTTCTGCGCAAGCCTCTCGGTGTGTGCGGCTCGATCGTGCCATGGAACTTTCCGGTGTCTTTGATGGGCAACAAGCTTGGGCCGGCGTTGCTCGCGGGCAACACGGTCGTGGTAAAACCAGCAGGCACGACGCCGCTGACCGATCTCCGCTGTTGTGAAATTATCGACAAGGCCATTCAAGATGCCGGCGGCCCGAAGGGCGTGCTCAACGCCGTCACCGGCCCGGGCAGCGTGGTCGGCGAAGAACTGCTCGTGAACCCAACCGTGCGCAAGATTGGTTTCACCGGCGCCACGGACACCGGCCGTCGTGTGATGCAGTCTGCGGCAAAGGATTTCAAACACGTAACGTTGGAACTCGGGGGCAGCGATCCGATGATCGTCTGCGACGACGCCGACATCGATCGCGCGGTTAGCGCCGCCTCCGTCGGCCGCTTCTTCAATTGCGGCCAGGCCTGCCTGGCGGTCAAACGGCTCTATCTGTTCGACAAGATCGCCGACACGTTCATGGAAAAACTGGTCGAGAAAGCCCAGAAGATCACCGTCGGCAATGGTCTAAAGTCTGGTGTGTTGATGGGGCCGCTCCACACCAAGGAGCAGAGACAAGAAGTCGAAGAGCAGGTGGAAGACGCGGTGAAACGCGGCGCCAAAGTTATTTTTGGCGCCCAGCGGCCCAAGGGCGATGACTATGACAAAGGTTTCTATCTCCAGCCGACGTTGGTGGCGGACGTTAATCCTGATTCACGGATGATCCAAGAAGAAGTATTTGGTCCGGCCCTGCCGATCGTCCGGGTGAAGAATTTAGACCAGGCCATCGAGCAGGCCAACAGCTCGATCTTTGGTCTCGGTTCTTCGATCTGGACGCGAGATATCAATCGAGCGATGTACGGAGCGGAAAATATCGAAGCCGGTTACACCTGGGTCAACTCGGCGCAGATCATCTATGACGAACTGCCCTTCGGTGGGGTGAAGCAAAGCGGTCTCGGCAAGGAACATGGCGACGAAGCGATCGAGCACTACACCGATTCAAAGTCGGTGGTTATCGCCACCGAGACCCACTCGGAAATTATCGGCGGCGAGTGACCGCTGCGCGGAATCCCAGATTGCAGATCTCAGATGCCAAATATGAGATCTGAGATTTGAGATATGAAATTGCGAGCATCGCAAGTATGCGAGTCGAACTGCCCGACATTTACAACGCCGCCACGACTTTCGTCGACGAAAACATCGGTCAAGGCCGTGGCGGCAAAGTCGCCATCTACTACCAAGATCAAAAAATCACCTACCAAGAAGTGTTCGAGAAGGTTAACCGGACCGGCAATGCGCTGAGAGATCTCGGCGTCGAAATCGAAAACCGCGTGCTGGTGATCCTGCCGGATTCTCCCGAATTCGCCTATAGTTTTTTCGGCGCGATTAAAATTGGCGCCGTGGCAGTTCCGACCAATCCGTGGATGTTCGCCAAGGACTATGAGTACCTGATCAATGACAGCCGTGCGCGGGCGATCATCGTTCATGAGTCGGCGGTGCCGGAGATCGAAAAGATCTGGAACCACACGCCTTTCTTGAAACATGTCCTAGTCGTCGGAAAGCCAAAGGGAAAAGCGCTTTCGTACCAGAGCCTGATCGGCAAAGCGTCCGCCCAACTGGAAGCGGAAAAAACCACCAAAGACGACGTCTGTTTTTGGGGTTACACCTCCGGCAGCACCGGCAATCCCAAAGGCGCCGTTCATCTACAACACGACATGATCACGATCAGTGACCTATTCGTGAAGCCGGTACTGGGGATGAACGAAAACGATTTATGTTTCTCGGCGTCGAAGATGTTTTTCTCGTACGGTCTGGGCAATTCTCTCTATTTCCCGTTCCGCTTCGGCGCTTCGACGGTCCTCTGGCCGGAGAAACCCGACCCGGAAAAAATTCTCCAGGTCATCGAAAAGTACAAACCGACTTTCTTTTTCTCGGTGCCGACACTTTTCGCCCGCCTGCTCCGCGTCGAGAAGAAATACGACTTGAGCTCACTGCGCGCTTGCTTATCTTCAGGCGAACCCTTGCCCCCGGCGATATTCCATCACTGGAAAGAGCACACCGGCTTAGAGCTTTTGGACGTGGTCGGCTCGACAGAGGCGACCCACGATTTTCTGGCGAACCGTCCAGGCCGAGCAAAAGCAGGCAGTAGTGGCGAAGTGACGCCGGCATTTGAGGCAAAGATTGTTGACGATGAGGGGCGCGAGGTACCCGTCGGCGAGGTCGGTAGCCTCATGGTCAAAGGCGACGCTAACGCGCCTTATTATTGGAACAAGCACGAACAAACCAAACGGATGATGCAGGGCGAATGGCTCAAGACCGGCGACACTTACTATCGGGACGCGGAGGGCTACTACTGGTACTGCGGCCGCTCCGACGACATGATGAAAGTAGGCGGCCTGTGGGTCTCGCCGATCGAGATCGAGAACACGCTAATGGAACATCCGGCGGTACTCGAGTCCGGCGTCATCGGCGGCATTGACGCGGATGGTCTTCTAAAGCCGAAGGCCTTTATCGTGCTAAAGAGCGAATTCCAGCCCAGCGACCAGCTCCGTAACGAGTTGCAAAACCACGTGAAAAACAAATTAGCGCCGTACAAGTATCCGCGCTGGGTCGAATTCGTCGACGACCTACCCAAGACCGTGACCGGTAAGATTCAACGCTTCCGTTTACGCGCAAACAAAAACTGAGGATCGAGAATCGAGGATGGAAGACCGCGATCCTCCATCTTCCATCCTCGACCCTTAATAAGGAGCACCCATGGCCCCAAGCATCAAAGAGCTCAAAGAAAAGCTGGCCTATTCTTGCAACATTCTCGCGAACGAAGGCCATTGGGACAACATCCTCGGCCATGTTTCCTTTCGCATCCCCGGGCAGAACCGAATTCTAATGAAGCCGCACAGCTTCGGCTTCGAAGAGATTCGGCCGCAGCATATCATCGTCGTGGACATCGAAACTGGCAAGAAAGTTGAAGGCAAATTCGAGCGCCATTCCGAAGTTTTCATTCATACAGAGATCATGAAAGCGCGCCCCGATGTGAACTGCGTTGTCCATTCTCATCCGCCGTATGCGACCGCATTTGGCTCACTGGGCCAACGCTTGCGGCCGGTTAGCCATGAAGGGGTGATATTTCATGAAGGTCTGCCGACGTTTGACTACACAACGCAGCTGATTAGGACGCCGGAGTTGGGCGTTCAAGTTGCCAAGAGCCTGGGTCAGTGCCGCGGCGTGCTGATGAAAAACCACGGGTCAACGGTGGTGGGGGAAACGATCGAGATAGCGACGCTCTATGCGATCTTCCTGGAAAAGGCCGCGCGCATTCAGCTTTTAGCGACCGCTTCGGGCGATCCATCATGGACCAACGATGAAGAGGCTGTGCTCAAGTACGAACAGATTTACACCCCCCACCGGCTGGGGACGATGTGGGATTACTTCGTCAGGCGCGCCAAGAAATTTCGCAAGTCCAGTTAGTGTCGAATCCGTAACCTGCACAAAACGAATCACGATCGAACCCAGCGTCGGCTCTTCACGATTCGGATCCGACTGCATTACTTGTATCAATCACCATTCAGTAATAAATCCCTACCA
The DNA here is from genome assembly GCA_036000865.1 of Binatia bacterium. Classification (GTDB taxonomy): domain Bacteria; phylum Desulfobacterota; class Binatia; order UBA9968; family UBA9968; genus DP-20. The sequence goes on from DASYUV010000121.1 coordinate 43,647, forward strand.
GAATCGGTGCGTGTACAAGCGATTCGGCGAATCACGTCAGAGGAGGAAAGAATGAAGGACACGGAAAAGGTAGCTCAACGACTGGCGCTGTTAGAGGGCATAAGTCTTTCTCCGGCGGATCTCGAATGGATCGCCAGCGAGATCGAGGATCTTGAGCGAGTGGTGGCTGAACTGGAAGAGTTCGGTCGAGACACACCGTGGACGGCGATGCCAGTGCAGCCTCCGGACAAAAAGGTTTGATCATGGCTGCCGCTGATATATGTGAATTGAAGTTGACCGACCTTTCGAGGCTTATTGCTACTCGCGAGCTATCGTCATCAGAGGTCGCGAACGCGACTCTCGCGCATCTGCAGCGGCTCGAAGATAAGCTCAATGCCTTCATCACCGTTCTTCGCGAGCCAGCGCTAGCCGCCGCCAAAAAAGCCGATGAAGACATTGCGCGCGGACAATACCGCGGCCCGCTACACGGCGTGCCTGTGACGATCAAGGATATGTTTGAGACGGCCGGCGTGCGCACCACGGGAGGTTCGAAAATTTTGGCCGACTGGATTCCGGCAACGGACGCGGCCCTAGTAGAACGATTGAACGCAGCTGGAGCGATCATCATCGGAAAAACCAACCTGGATGAGTTCGGCCATGGCGGCACATCGACGCTCTCCCACTTTGGACCGGTGCACAATCCATGGAATATAGATCGCATCGCCGGCGGATCGAGCGGCGGCTCAGCGGCGGCCGTTGCGTCAGGTATTGGACCACTCTCTTACGGCACCGAAACCGGTTCATCGGTGCGACGCCCGGCGTCTTATTGCGGCATCACCGGCTTCAAACCCACTTTCGGCATCATCAGCCGGCACGGCTCGTTCCGCGGCGCCTGGAGCCAAGATCACGTCGGCTTGTTTGCCCGTTCGGTAAAAGACATCACGCTGGGTTTGGACGCGGTGGCCGGCTTCGACTCTCGCGACCCGGCGAGCGTGCATCAAGAAAACCCGGCTTACGCGGCTCGGCTCGACGCGAACGTGAAAGGACTCAGAGTCGGTGTGCTGCGACGATTTCTCGATGGGGTGGACTCTGAAGTGAGACAGGCGTTTGATACTGCGCTCAAAGTCCTCGCCGGCGCAGGATGCGAGCTCATCGACTTGGATGTTCCCGAGGTGAGTTATGCGGCGATGACCTCGATGATGACCAGCTCGGCCGAGAGCGCTGGCATAAACCGCCGCTGGTTCCGCGAGCGGCACCAAGACTTTGTGCCGCACGTGAGCCGGGGTATAGCCGTGGGGATGACCATCACAGCCTCGGAGTATCTCACCGTCCAGCGGGCGCGACACCGTATTCGCGAAGCGCTGCGCGCGACGTACACAAGAGTTGATATCATCGCCTCCCCGACGACAGCCAGAGTCGCGCCGCTGCTCTCGGACGGCGTCAAGGGCAATGGCGACGACACCCGCCACGCGAGCCACAATCATTCGAATCTCTTGCGCTTTCCCAGCATGCTCGGCTTACCTGGTTGCTCACTTCCCTGCGGGTTTAATGCTGAAGGCATGCCGATCGGTATGCAACTCATCGGTAATTGGTTCGCAGATCAGACTGTCTTGAACACGGCCTTCGCCTACCAAAGCACGACGGATTGGCACACGCGCAGGCCTGCGCTGGTGCGCGCGTAGAACAGAAAGAGATTTCATCACGAAGGACGCGAAGAGCACGCCCCCACCTTCATCCCCGCGGTCGAGACTGTGTCGCAATCAGTAAAGCAACCGCGTGTCATGTTGAGCGGAGCGAAACATCTCACATTTCCAGTAGATTAGAACGTCGAGATCCTTCGACTTCACCGCAGGATGACATTACGACACCGTCTTGGTCGCGGGGGAGAAAAGAGAAGGGGGAACTATTTATCATAGAGGCACAGAGACGGCAGAGGATTTATGATCGGGAGGACTTAGCCGCAAAGGCATGTACTGAGCGAAGTCGAAGGGACGCAGAGGGCGCAAAAACGTTCGTAGCCGGGATGTAGCGCGGCTTCCGTTGCGTCCTCAGCGCCGCTGCGGTGAATCATCCGAATTCCTCGTGGGCTTCGTGCCTTCGTGATGAGAAATTACTTGTCCGATTACAAAACAGGAGCATGGCATGGCTAAGCTGAACAGCGAAATCAGCCGCAGAGATTTTTTAATTCGGAGCGCGGCACTCGGTGTCGGCGCCGTGGTCGGACCGTACATTCACCGCGACGCCTACGCGGCTTCCCGGGACCGCGTCACGATCTATCAGAACACCGTCGCCGATTCGATCAATCCCTATCAACAAAGTTCCGGCTCTATCTACGGCAACTGGCAGCATGTGATCGAGCCCCTAGTCGAATTGGATTACGCAAAAAAGGCTTGGGTCGGCGTCCTCGCCGAGTCATGGGAGTTTCAGGGGAAACGCTGGGTGCTCAAACTGAAAAAGGGCATCAAGTTTCACAACGGCGCGCCGCTAACGTCGAAGGACGTAGTGTTCTCGGTCGAAAAGATGCGCGATGAAAAAGGCGGCAGCTTGCAAGCATCGAACTTTAACGACGTGACGGAAATACAGACGCCCGACGATCAGATGGTTGTCTTCGTGACCAAGCAGCCTCTGGCGATTTTCCTGGATCGATTGCGAAACCGGTTCATCGTCAGCAAAGTTGCTGGCGATAAGTATGGCGATCAGTTGTATCAGAACCTGATCGGCACCGGTCCCTATAAGTTTGTCAGTTTCCAGCGCGGCGGCAATATCGTTTTCACTCGTAATGACGACTACTGGGGCGGTAAAGCGGCCATCAAGGAGGTGATCTTTCGCAAAGTCACCGAAGATGCGGCGCGCCTCGCGGCGTTGGAATCAGGCCAGGCGGACTTCATCAATGCTGTCCCGGTCCATGAAGTGGCGCGCTTGGAGCGTCATCCGCGCGTCCGGATCGACAAGATCGAGGGCTTGGAGATGTATTTCCTGATGATGAATGTCGCCTACAAGCCTTTCGACAACAAGCTCGTGCGTCAGGCGATTAATTACTCTGTCGATGCGCCGGCCATCGTGAAAAATATCTTTGACGGTATTGGCTACACCGTCGATGGTCCGGTTGGACCGCGCGTCATCGGCGCCGATCCGAAACTGAAACGCTATCCGTACGATCCAAAGAAGGCTAGGGAATTGTTGGCGCAGGCGGGTTATGCGAATGGCTGCGACGTGCCGCTCTATTATTCCGCCGGCCGGTATCCCAAAGACAGAGACGTATGTCAGGCGGTGGCGGCGCAGATGGTCAAAGGCGGTTTTAGGGTCGAGTTGATCTCCCAGGAATGGGCTCTTTTCTGGGGGCCGGAAGGCGTGAATGGCGGTAAGCTGCCTTTCTATTACAACAATCGCGGATCGTTAACGGATGCCGATACGTTTTACGACCAGTATTTTCGCACCGGCACGACCAAGCGCTGCAATTACAGCAACCCGGCGTTCGATAAAATCATCGACGAAGAACAAATGATCGCCGACAACAAGAAACGCGTCGCGTTGTTGCAGCAGGCGGGCAAGATTCTCATGGAAGACGCGCCGTTCGTGCCACTCTACAACCTCGCGTCCATCTACGGCGCAGCGAAGAATCTGGCGTGGAAGATGAGACCCGATGAGAAGGTGCTCGGCTGGGATATGAAGATCACATAAACTAGGCAAGTCTGCGATGAGGAAGATAAACTAGCCCAGCCAATCCTTCCACAACGCTCACCTCTCGCTCGCCCTCGATACGAAACCGTGAAAGTGTAAACTCCTTATGCGGAACCGAATCGATCCTTCCGACCTGATCCGAGAGCCATCGAGGCTTGACAAGTAGATCGGCGGTTGATTAGCGTCCGTTTACCTGAGGTCGGCTTGACGCTCGTAATCTCACGTCTGTGTCGTCATACACGAGAGGGTTTAAATATGCGGATTCTCCTACTCGTAATGTTTCTGCTGTTCGATCATCTCCAGTTAGCGCTTGCGGCTCCGCTCGACGATTTGGTGGCGGCGGCGAAGAAAGAGGGCGAGATCGAGCTTCTCGCCCCTTCCACGACAGGACAAAAGGGAGCCCAGGCGCTGGGCAACGCCTTCAACAAGAAGTACGGTCTCAATATAAAAATGAATTACACTCCGTCATCCAACATGACCGGCGACGTTGCCAAGTTGGTGATGGGAGCGGCCTCGCGCGCCACCCCGGAATGGGACCTCATGCTCGTCACAGACGCGCACCACGCCACGCTGTGGGGAAGAAAGCTGCATCAGCCATTCGATTACGCGAAACTAGGCGTCGCTCCTGAATTAATACAGTATGATAACGGAGTCGTCAGCTTAGCCAACCAATTCGTCCTTCCTGCTTACAATAAGAGCATCTTACCCGCGCAAGACGTGCCGAAACGCTGGGAAGATCTTCTCGATGCGAAATGGAAAGGAGGAAAGCTCGGTGTATCGACCGCGACCCATCATTTATCTCGTTTGGCAGTAGGGCCATGGGGCGAAGCTAAAACCTTGGAATTTGTCAGCGCAATCTCAAAACAGGATCCGATTCTGGGAACGCTCGCGAATCTTTATAGTCGACTTCAGGTCGGTGAAATTTTACTGGCCGTGACCCTCACCGATAGCTTTATCTCTCAAGCGAAGAAGGATGGCGCGCCCATCGTATTTGCGGAAGGTTTGGATCCGGTGATCTCGCCCACTTACAATGCCGGCGTGCCCAAAGGCGCGCGCCATCCCAATGTGGGACATCTTTTTGCGGTTTATCTTACACAGTTGGAAGCACAAGAAGTCTGGGAAAAATTCAACGGTCAAACGTCAGCGCTTATTCCCGGCACCACCGCTTACAAGTACGCCCAGGGTAAGCGCCTTCTGCAGATGAATCAGAATCAAGCGCAAACCGTGGACCGGCTGGCTCGCCAGTATGGGAAGATTCTGGGTTTCGAAAGGTAGCGGCGACGCACGACCTGATCTCGGGCGTCGGGTTCGGATGGGCAATTGGCGGGTCAACAGTCTGAAGGGTAAAGGCATCTGTTATTGACTATTCGACCGCGTTCGCTTCCGATATTCGGGGCCGAATATTCGGGCTCGTGCCCGGCTATCCAAATATTCATTCGATCAATCACCCCGACCAGACCCGTTTTATCTGTCAATTGCTACCGCACCATCATCAAAGTTGATTGCTTCCCGCCTTTAGAGATAAAACGTTATTCGTTAGGCCGTATACCTCATGACAAGTTTTGAGCTATCGTTGCGATTGGCGCGACCAGCAGAAGCTAGCACCATTGCCGATTTGTCGCGGGATTTAATTGAATACGGTCTCCGCTGGCGTTGGACACCTATGCGAGTAGCAGCGAGTATTCGCGCCCCCGATGTTAACGTACTCGTCGCATGCATTCACGAGAACATTGCCGGGTTTGCGATCATGCGTTACGGCGACGACGACGCACACTTGGACCTTCTCGCTGTGGCTCCGCCCTATAGACGATTAGGCGTCGGACGCCAACTTCTTGAGTGGCTCGAGAAATGCGCCGTCGTAGCGGGCATATTCGGCGTCGCCCTGGAAGTACGCGCCGGGAATGAAGGAGCCCAGCTCTTCTATAAGCGTATGGGCTATCGCACGCTCGTTCACCTTCCCGGCTACTACCAAGGTGTTGAGGCAGCGCTCCGGATGGGCCGAGATTTGTCGTGCCGATCACAGGACCACAGAATTCGGGGCCCACAATACTAATCGGGAGTCGGGGTCTTATATCTTTCGATCCACCAATGTGAACGCGTTGTGAGGATTGGAATCCACTACATCCACGAAGGATGAGGCGGCGCCATGGTGCGGAGAACGGGCGTGAGGAAGGGGGCAGTATGACTCGGAATGGCGACGAGTATGTGGGCGGCTTGCGTGATGGCCGGCGACGGTGGATGAGCTAGGCGCGCCCGGCTCGGCGGCCGACATCGAGCGTTACGTGTGCTGGCCCAAAACGGGCGGCGGCGAGCGGGTGAAGCTCCTGAAGCTCTTGTGGGACGCTCTCGGCTCGGAGTTCGGCTCGCGTCATCTCCAGTACGAAATGTTCTATGCGGGCGAGCCCGCAGCTATCCAGGGGCGCGAGTTCCGCAGCTTCGATTGGGCGGCTGCGGAGGCCTTGGTCGATCGTTGCCTCGCGAGCTACGACGTCACAACCCAGTAGCTCGGCATAGCGTGAAATGGATGGAATGAAATACCGTGATCGTCTTCGTGAGCGCGTTCGTCGCCGCTCATCTTGAATGCGCGGCCGCGCTTCTGCGATAAACTGTACTGCATATCATCCGCGAGTCTGACGACGGATTTCCGCTTCGATCTCGAGCACGGCGTCGGGACAATGCTTGGAGGCGACTATCATGAGCTCCTGGCAGTCCGTGTCACTGCACTCTATTTCGTAAAGACCACCCGGCGGGTCGCCAGGCCTAGTGATGACGGGAGCGCCGGCGAGAACATCGTGCACGAGAGATCCGGGTTGGGTGCTGTCAAGCAAGCAGGCGCGAGACTCGGTTTTTAAACGAATCGTCATTTCCACTCTTTAAAGATTAGACAGAGATCAAACCGGCATTGTCCGGAATGCCCGCTTAAGCGAGCGGTCCTATGACTTCGATCGCACTACGCTTTATAAAGTATCAGACTTCCTAAAGTCATCGATCGATAATAAAAAAATAGGACGAACATAACCTCGATACAAGGTTGCGTTTCACTACATCCGTTTGCGGCTGCGCCCTCACTTGCCGCTAGAGCTCCATGCCGTGGGAATTTAGGTCGCGGAGACAAGGGTGGCCAGATATTTTACATTGTCGATAGAGTCAACTCGCCGCTAATTGGATCAGTGGCTACTCCACCCTCCTTCCATCATGTTAAGGTAACGTTGAAAGGCCATTATCATATTCCTGATCCTCCAAGTCGTCAGTGTCTTTCTGGCGTCCGTGGCCATGTCCCTGTCTCTGGCGGATGCTCTCGCTTCCTGGCAAGCTTCGGCTCGACAAGGAAACCTACTGCGCCGTACAGACGATCTACTATCCTGGATTTACCGTCGGCGGCGGGTACGGGAAGTAAAACCGCTCACCGGCTCGGGTGAATCGAGAGTTTCCGCTCCAGTTGTCAGCTCTTCAGCCGATAACCGGTCCGGAAAATCCATCCCACTACCGCCAGGCAGATTACAAAAAAGCCCAGCGTCATTGCTAGGCTCACTCCCACGCTCACGTCGGAGGATTCGTAGAAGCTCCAGCGGAAACCGCTGATAAGATAAACGACCGGGTTGAACAGCGTGACCGTGCGCCACGCCGGCGGCAGCATGTCGATCGAATAGAACGCTCCACCCAGAAAGGTCAGGGGCGTCACAATCAGCATGGGAATAAACTGCAACTGCTCGAACCCGTTTGCCCAGATGCCGATGATGAACCCGAACAGGCTAAAAGTCGTCGCTGTTAGTACCAAGAAGGTAATCATCCAGACCGGGTGCAAAATTTTGATCGGCACAAACAGGGATGCCGTGGCCAGGATGATCACGCCCAGGACTATCGACTTGGTCGCCGCTGCCCCGACGTAGGCGAGGATGATCTCCAGATAAGACACCGGCGCGGACAGCAGCTCGTATATCGTGCCGGTGAACTTTGGAAAATAGATGCCGAACGAGGCGTTGGAGATGCTCTCGGTGAACAGCGCCAGCATGATCAACCCCGGCACGATGAAAGCGCCGTAGACCACGCCGTCCACCTCACTCATGCGCGACCCGATCGCGGCGCCGAAGACCACGAAATAGAGCGATGTGGTGATCACGGGCGCTACCACGCTCTGGAACAGCGTGCGCAAGGCCCGCGCCATCTCGAACTTGTAGATGGCCCACACGCCGTGTCTGTTGAATGCCAATGGGTTCCCTGCCGAGCTCATTTGCGGTCGCTCACCAGGCTGACGAAGATATCCTCGAGCGAGCTCTGTTGAGTGTTCAAGTCCTTGAACCCAATTCCCAGTTGGCTCAACCGCTCGAGCAGTGTCGGAATGCCCGTGCGTTCGTCGTTGGCGTGAAAGGTGTATTCCAGCTCGTGCCCGTCGGCCTTGAGTGCCAGACGCCAGTCGCTCAGCTCAAGGGGAATCGCGGCCAGCGGTTCCAGCAGATTGAGCGTCAGCTGTTTCTTGCCGAGCTTTTTCATCAGCTCGATTTTCTCCTCGACCACGATCAGCTCGCCCTTGTTGATCACCCCGATCCGGTCCGCCATCTCCTCCGCCTCGTCGATATAGTGAGTGGTCAGGATGATGGTCACGCCGTTTTCGCGCAGGCCGCGCACCAGCGCCCACATGTCGCGGCGCAACTCGACGTCGACGCCCGCCGTCGGCTCGTCCAGGAAGAGAATCTCCGGCTCGTGCGCCAGGGCCTTAGCGATCAGCACGCGCCGCTTCATGCCGCCCGATAGCGTCATGATCTTGCCTTTGCGCTTTTCCCACAAAGACAGGTCGCGCAGCACTTTTTCGACGTAAGCCGGCTTGGGGGCACGTCCGAACAAGCCACGGCTGAAGCTCACCGTTGCCCACACCGACTCGAACGCGTCGGTGGTCAGCTCCTGCGGCACCAGACCGATCTTCGATCGCGCCGCGCGGTAGTCGCGCGCGATGTCGTGGCCGTCTGCGAGCACGACGCCCTCGGTCGGTGTGACAATGCCGCAGACGATGCTGATCAGCGTCGTTTTGCCCGCGCCGTTGGGACCGAGCAGAGCAAAGATTTCACCCTTGCGGATATCGAGGTCGACCCGCTTCAGCGCCTGATGGCCCGAAGCGTAGGTCTTGGTCAAGTTCGAGATCGAGATGATCGGTGGCATGGGTAAGCTAACGGAATCGCCTAGCGAGTCGCGCGCCGGACGCGCCCTGACTCTGGGAATTGTCGAGCCTCATAGAACATAGCGCATAGAGAGTGCAAGTCGGACATATTTCACTCTGTGAAAGAAACCCGCCCAAATCAACTCCATCTGTAAAAACTTAAAATTGCCGATCTCAGTTTGATGAGCTCTTTGCGACAACGTAAGACCTGATAAGATGAGTTCCATACTCGTCAGAGCAACGTTACAGACAGAGGAAAGTGTCCATGCTCCCGCAAAACAGGTTTATCGTTATTCTTATGTTGGGTGCTTGTGTTGGAGTCAGTTTGATTGCGACTCCGGGTTGGGCTGATCTGCAAGAATATGTCGATAAGCCCGAGGCTGCGTTCGAGTGGAAACTGAAAAACAAGCTCGACGGCGAGCAGTCCGGAGACCGGATTTACGATTTCCAGTTCGTGTCACAGATTTGGCAGGAGAACAAATGGCAGCACCAATTGCAAGTTTATCGGCCGCGAAGTGTCGCGCCAAACTCGACGATGTTTCTATGGGTCACGGGGGGTTCCGCGAGACCTGAATATGTTGCGATGGGCATGGAGCTGGCCCGAAAGATCAGAGCTCCGGTCGCTTTTCTCTATAATGTTCCGAATCAGCCGTTACTCGAGGGTAACCTGCGCGAAGACGACCTTATCGCCGAGACATTTGTCCGTTATCTCAAAACCAACGATGAAAACTGGCCGCTGCTCTTTCCAATGGTGAATACAGTCGTCAAGGCCTTGGACGTTCTGCAGGCGTTCGGCAAGAAAGAATGGAGCGAACCGATCGATAAGTTCATCGTCGCGGGCGCGTCGAAGCGCGGTTGGACAACGTGGCTCACGGCTGCCGTTGACCAGCGGATCAAAGCCATTGCCCCGGTGGTCATCGATACGCTCAACATGCGTGAGCAGATGCCGCGGCAGCTCCAAGCGTTTGGCGACTATAGCTCCCGGCTTACGCCCTACAGCAGCCGAGGACTGCTACCGATACCGGAAACACCCGAAGGTCAGCGCCTCTTGAGCATGGTCGATCCCTGGGCGTATCGCCACAGGTTGACCATGCCTAAGTTGATTATCAATGGAACCAATGATTTTTACTGGGCCACGGACGCCCTCAATCTTTATTGGGACGGAATCCCAGCCGACAAATGGGTGCTTTATGTTCCTAACGCCGGCCATAACCTGAGACGGCAAGACCGGCCTCAACCGGATCAGTTGAACGACCTTATCAACGGCCTTGCCGCTTTCTCACGCCATCAAATCACTGGCACATCCATGCCGAAGTTGAGCTGGAAACATGAAAACGTGAACGGCAAGCTGCGTCTGACCATCGCTGCGACGCCCGCGCCGATAGGCGCGAGGCTCTGGATTGCGCAGACACCGATGACGGATTTCCGCACCGCCAAATGGAGCGAGCAGAAAGTGACCCTGTCGGACGGGAAAATTGTCGGTGAGATGTTTCCGCCGGAGAAAGGCCATCTCGCGTTTTTCGGCGAGCTGGATTACGAGATCGACGGCCTGCGATACCATCTCTCTACTCAGCTGCGGATGACAGAGTAAAGTGCTTTTCTCCGATTGTCAGCGCATGCAACGACGGCCGCGAGCCTGATCGATCTTGCAAAAGATTTCGATTTTCCTAGATTGGAAACTGCCAAATACACCCGGCGAAACAGATAAGAGAGCCGCGATAGAGGCCGCTCTCCTTCCGCCCCAGCTCTCTTTCTCTATCTGTGTCACGGAAGGCGCTAAATACGTGGATACAATCACAGCATGAAACAATCCGGAATCGCCGACCTTCGTCTTCACGGCGGCCGCGTCCCGCAATGGCTTGCGGAACGGATGACCAAACTGGGCACGGCCATCACCGAAGCCATCGTCCAAGACTACGGCGCTTCGGTCTTCCTCTCGCGCCTGAGCGATCCCTTCTGGTTCCAGGCGCTGGGCACAGTGATCGGAATGGACTGGCACTCTTCGGGTACCACGACGTCCGTTATGGGAGCCCTGAAGCGCGGCGTCGCGCCACGAGCGGACGAGCTCGGTATCTACATCTGCGGCGGTCGCGGCAGGTTCTCGCGAAACACGCCGCAGGAATTGCGATCGATCGCCGAGCGTCGCGGTTTCGATGGGGAAGCCTTGGTCCGCACCAGTAGGCTGACCGCACAAATCGACAACAATGCGATCGCCGACGGCTTTCAGATCTACCTCCATAGCTTCGTTGTGACATCGAACGGCGAGTGGGCCGTGGTACAGCAGGGGTTGAACGATCGGAGCGGCATGGCTCGTCGCTACCACTGGCACTCTGCGTCGGTGCGCGACTTCGTCGCCGAACCACACACCGGCATAGTCGGCGAGAACCAGGGCACGATCATGAATCTCGTGGACGCTCACGCGCAGCCCGCACAAACCGCCCTCCTCGACATCGCTCATGAAAAACCAGAGACCACGCTACGCGCCGCGCGCTACCTCCGCATGCCGGACCATCATGAGGTCCGCGCGGCGAACATCGATCTGAAGCGTCTCGGCGCTGTCCTCGCCGTCGCCTACGAACGCGATCTTCACCAGTTCGCCGAACTGCTGCTCTTGGAGAATCTCGGTCCGCGCACTCTTCAGTCGCTTGCTTTGATTGCCGAGGTTGTCCACGGCGCGCCGAACCGTTTCGCCGATCCCGCCCGGTTTTCATTTGCGCACGGCGGCAAGGATCGTCATCCATTTCCGGTGCTGTTGAAAACGTACGATGAATCCCTCAACTGCCTTAGAACCTCACTCGAGGACGCAAAGCTCGGCGACAAGGACAAACTCGACGGCTTTCGCCGCCTCGAACGCTTCGTTCGAGGGGTCGAGGAACCCGAAGCTAACTTCGATGCGGTCATTGTCCACGAAAACGCGATCTCTCGCTCGCTGGACGGCCGTTCTGTCTTCGACGACACGCCCAAGCAGCTCTCCCTTTTCTAATTTCTATACCATTGAGATTGAGCTCTACTCGGTTCGATACACTTCGGGCTATCTTTTGCCGGCGCGTTAACCAATGTTCGAACTCTTGTGAGCCTCCGCAGCTAGAGAAGTGCTAGTCCTAGCCCGCTCCACCGGGCGGTGCATTCACGCCACGAGAATGTAATGCAACGAAATTGGGACGCGCTGCTGTGCGGATTCAGGCAAGCAGGAGTAAGAAGATCGCGAGTGAAAAAACCCTGACTATGCGTTTCACTTCAAGGCTAGACACGACTGTGCTTTCTGCCCCGCTGATCAGGCACCGAAGAAAACGAAAACAACGGCTGCAATGACAACAGTCGCACAGAAAACCCCGATGCCAGCGATCACCAAGTCTTGGTGGGCCCGCAGCGGTCGAGGAGGAACATCAGGAATTAGGATTTTCTTCGATTTTAGTCGGAACGTCATGGGGACTTCTGTAAAGCATCTTCGATGCCATCGTCAGGGACCCCAAGCACTGAAGCAATTGAAGCTTTTAAAAAGACTTTTGGAGAAAACCAGGATGGGAGGACGATTAACTATGGGGCTAAAATAGCCTGCTTCGTCGCGTCCAAGGTGGGCGAGACAGATTTGCCTGGTATCGAGACCTAGGCGATCTCATCGGCCGCCCGAGTGTGAAATGGTCTCTTGTTAGCCACTACTTTTTCAATTTCTCTTCTCTAACATCGGTGGACTTGACCCAACCGACAAGACCCTTCTGAGTCTTGACCATATACCACTCGCTGCCACCGGCGCTCTGGACCATCGGGATGAGTGTCTCCCCTTGGGCGAGCTGGAGTAGCTTCTCTGACTCCTCATCCTGCCGCGGGTAAAGGCTGGCGTCCCTTGTGGCAACGACCAAGCGACTTGGCAGCGCCCGTCCACCGACATCACCGATGCCGCCGGTGCCCGCATTTCCCTGCGTCACACCTCCCGGCGGCTTAGAACCAGTAATCCCTTGGCCGTGAGGAACACCCCCTAACGTTCTGCCGTACTCACCAAAAGCTTGCGCAAAGGCAAATGTCGCAGATAATGCGATGCTTGCCACAAACGAAACAACGCCAAGACTGGGTTTCATGTACTCGTCCTCCTATTGGTTATTCTAGGCGATTTAAGTCTAGCTGCCTAGCCTTTGTTGTAGGAAACCGGCTGCACTTCGCCAGATTACGGGCATTGCTGCGGTCGAGGACGTGATCATAAGGTGAGTCAGGCGTGGCACTCGGCTAGACACCAAAGTGACATGCAAGCAAAAAACGACGAGGAAAGCAATTTTGTAGTGCTCTTTTTAACGACTAGCCCATGTTTGCGGTGTACGCCGGTAAGTTGTTGAAAATAATGAGTTGGGGTTTGGCAAGTGTCACTATGCGGCCTGCTTTCCGCTTTTTGCCGGCGCATCCGGATCAAGATTGTTGATCCCGAGTGCCCGCAGTAT